>NZ_MKWJ01000016.1:0-87146 GCF_001899725.1 Sphingomonas sp. 67-41
CCCAGTTCCGCCCCTTCAGCGCCACATCCAGCTTCTCGATCAGCAACGGCACGTTCGCGCGCTCGTTGAACGTCGGGATGACGACTGCCAGCTCGAGATCCGCGGCGGGGGCGATGCGGACGAACCGGGCGATCTCGCCGTCGAGAAAGAGCTTCATGCGATCCCTTTTCTGGCCCTGTATTTGGGCCCCGGGAGGGGCGCGCCGGGGCACGGATACGCATGGCGCGCCCCTCCCGGGGGTTCGAGGCAACACCATCGAGCCGGGGGACGACTATCGTGGCTTGCCTCGGGGGCATGGTTGAGACGGAGCCCGCGCGGCGATCCCGCAACGGATCCTCAAAAAAACCTAGAAGCCGATTTCGACTCCGAGCCGCACGGTGCGGGGGCGCAGTGGCGTGATCTGCTTCTCGTCGCGGATCAGCAGCGGCGTGCCGAGCGCGAAGCGGTTGCCGCGGGTATCGAGCAGGTTGGTGGCCGAAAGCGTGATCGCACGCCGGCCGCGCGCGAGCCGGAGCTCGAGGCCGGTATCGACATAGTCACCCTGCGGCCGGCCGAGCACCGGGCCGATGCCGAGCGTCGAGCGACCGACATAGCGCAGATAGCCGGTCGTGGAGAATTCCGCGTCGCCGGCCAGCGTCTCGCGCCAGGCCGCGCCGAGCCGGCCGCTCGCATCGGCGACATTGGGCAGCCGGTTGAAGTCCGACGGCCCTTCGGCCAGCGGGAACACCGCCTGCGAGGGATTGGTAACCTTGCTGTCGTTCAGGTAGAGCGAACCGTCGAGGTCGAGCCCCGGCAGCGGCCGCCAGCGCACCGCGACGCCCAGCGAGAGCACGCGCCCGTCGCCGATGTTCGCGGTGGTGGGAAAGCCATAGCCGTCGATCAGGTCCGCCTGGATGCTCGTCCACCAGGTCACCGATGCATTGGCCGAGACGGACAGGC
Organism: Sphingomonas sp. 67-41; assembly: GCF_001899725.1. NCBI lineage: Bacteria > Pseudomonadati > Pseudomonadota > Alphaproteobacteria > Sphingomonadales > Sphingomonadaceae > Sphingomonas > Sphingomonas sp. 67-41. The sequence goes on from NZ_MKWJ01000016.1 coordinate 940, forward strand.
CGTTCTCGGTATAGCGTCCCCCCGCTTCCACGGTGGAGAGGCGATCTCCCTGGAAACGCTGGATCACGTCGCGGCGCACCGCCAGGCCGCCGGGCCGGAAACCCTGCTCGAAACGCCCGAACACGGTGAGCCCGTCGGCCGGCCGCCAGGCGATCGCGGCGGAGGGCAGCAGCCGCGTCTCGGTGCGCGCCGCCCTGGCCCGCGGGTCCTCGCGAAAGGCGAAATGGAGGTCCGCGTCCTCCGAATTGCCCGTGAGGTGGGAATTGGTGAGGCGGCCCCCGGCGGTAATCGTCACGCCGCGCACCGGCTCGATCGTGCCCTCGCCATAGAGCGTGGCTTCGTCGACGCTGTTGCGCACCCCGGTGAGCGCCGCGCGGGCCACGCCGAAATTGCGGTTCACCCGCCCGCGATTCTGCAGGAAGCTGACGCCGATCAGCCAGCCGGTGCCGCGCGGCCCGTGGCGCGCGAGCCGGGTTTCGCTGGTGAGCATGCTCACGCGGTTGATCTGCTGATAGCCGATCAGCGGCGCATCGGCCGCGGGCAGCGGAAAGCCCTGATTGACGTCGCTGACCGAAGCGCCGGCGAACACCTCCGACACATATTGGCGGGCATAGGCCACGGCCGAGCTCAGCTCGAGATCGCCCCAGCGCTTGCGGGCCACCAGCTCGCCCAGCCAGAAATCGTTCTGGAAGGGCTGGGCGATCGAGCTCCGGCGGGACAGCCCGTCGCCCTTCCCGTCCGAATATTGCGCGTCGCGCCCCACGATGCTCTGGCCGACGCCATTGAGGTCGATGGTCCAGCCGTCCATGTCCCAGCGCAGCGCCAGCCGCCCACCGGTGGTGCGCACGCTGTTGACGTCCTTCAGGCCGCGCTCGCGATCGTCGATATAGCCGCCGTCCAGGGCAGTGAAGGCGAGCGCACGCACCGCCACATCCCCTTCCTTGACCGGCAGGTTGACGATGCCGCCGATATCCCAACCCAGCGCGCCGTGCTCGGTGGCCGAGCCGCCGCCCCAGACCTGGCCGCCCCGTGCCCAGAGATCGGGCGCGCGCGGCACCACCCGCACCACGCCGCCGAGCGAGCCGGCGCCGTAGAGCGTGCCCTGCGGCCCCTCGAGCACCTCGACCCGGCCGATATCGTAGAGCTTCAGGTCCGGATCGGGCGCGCTGTAGGTGATGCGGCTGTTGCCCCAATATTGCCCGACGGTCGCCTGGGTGGGGCCGACGAAGCTGGAATCGGCGATGCCGCGGATGAACAGCTTGTTGCGGCCCGGCCCGAGATGGGTGGAGGCCAGGCTGGCGACGCGATTGGCGATCACGTCGCTGCCCTGCCCGCCCTCCGAGACGGGAATGTCGCTGCCCTCGACGATCTGCACGCCGCCGGGATAGGCCTTGAGCGGCACGTCGCGCTTGCTGCCGGTGACGAGGATCTCGGCAGGCGGCGCATCGGGCATCTCGGGCGGCGGCACGGGGCGCGGTCGGGGCCGTTCGGGCGGCATGCGCTCGATCAGCCAGGTGGCGACGGCGACGCGGCGCGCGCGGGCGCCGGAACCGCGCAGCATCTCCGCCAGCGCACCGTCCACCGTATGCCTGCCCTTTACCGGGCGGACCTTGATCCCCGAAAGGCCGGGCTCGCGCAGACCGATGCTGCTGCCGGTCTGGCGGCCGAGGGTGAACACCGCCGCGTCCAGGCGGCTGGCGGGCACCGAGACGGAGTGGCGCCTGTCCTGCGCCAGCGCCGGCGGAGCCGCCAGCAGCACCAGAGGGAGGATCAGATCAGCGCGGCGCACCGTCGATCGCGTCCAGCATCCATCCATTGCCTGCGCGGGTCGCCCGCGTGCCGGTGAGCGCGGCGATACGCTCGATCACTGCGCCGGGGCCGCCCTGGGTGGAGATCGTGCCGGTGAACGGGATATCGCCGGTTCCCTTCCCCGCCCGAACCTGAATGCCCAGGTTTCGGGAGACATCCGCCGCGACGCGCTCCAGCGTGGCGTTGCGATAGACGAGCTGCCCGCCGCGCCAGCTGCCGACATCGGCAGCCATGGTGCGCGTCACCTCGGGCCGGCCGGCGCCGGCCACGCTCAATGCGTCGCCGGGAGCAAGGCGTACGGCATCGGCCTGGGGCTGATAGATCACCGCGCCCTCGGCCACCGAGACGCGCAGGCCGGTCTCGTCGCGCACCACGTTGAACACGGTGCCGGCGTCCTCGAGCGTCACGCCGCCGGTCTTGACGATGAAGGGACGCGCGGCATCGTGGCGCACCTCGAACAGCGCCTCGCCCTCGATCAGTTCGGCATGGCGCTTGTCGATCAGCGCGACGCGGGTGTTGCCGTTGAGGACTATTCTCGAGCCGTCCGCCAGCGCGAACTCCTGGCGCTCGCCAGGGGCGGTGCGATATTCGACCGGTCCCTTCGCACCGGGAACGAGGCTGGTCCAGCCGATCACCACCGCCAGCGCGGCGGCGACGGCTCCACCCGAGATCAGGAACAGCCGGCGCGACGGACGGACGGCCGTCTGCGCCGCTGCCGCCGGCGCCAGACGGAACAGCCCGGCCATCGCCTCATCGGTTTCGAGCGCGGAATTATAGGCGGGCAGGTGTGCGGGATCGCGCTCGAGCCATTCGGCGAACGCGTCCCAATCGGCGAATGCCGTGTCCTGCAGCCGGATCACCCAGCTACGGGCATCCTCCGCAAGATAGTCCGAAACCTGCCCGTTCATGCCCACCTCTGCGCAGGGACGGAGTCGACGCGCTCATTCCGCATCGAATTTGTCCTTGAGTTGCGCAAGGGCGCGATATGCCTTTTGCAGATCCTTCTCCACCGAGCTCAAGCTTATCCCCAATTCCCGAGCGATCGCTGCCTGGCCGAGCCCATCCAGCCGGTAGCGACGGAAAATCTGATCGACTCGCGGCCCGAGCGCAAGCAGCGTCGCCTCGGCCTCGCGCAGCCGCTCGCGCGCGATCAGCACCCGCTCGCCCTGGGGAGCGTCGTCGCTCCCGGCGAGGTCGTGCCATTCATGCTGGCGCCGATCCCGGCTGAGCGAGGCGCGCTGGCGATCGCGCAGCACATTCTCGGCGGCACGGAAGAGATAGGAGACCGGATCGGCGACCGGTCGCGCCTCGACCCCGGAGATCTTGTGCCACAGGTCCTGCAGCACGTCCTCCGCATCGTCGCCCGCGCCGCGAGCCGCAAGGAAGCGGAGCAGCCGCGGCCGCTCATTTTCCAACACGCGTTGCAACCCGCCGGTCTGCGAGGACGAATCCATGTCCGCGCCCAAAGCACTGTGTGCGGGAATTGCCAAGCCTTGGCTTCGCGATTGTGCGAATGCGCTGCCCCGCACCGGCTCAGGCACCGGGCCGGCGCCGATAGACGATGCGGCTGCGGCTGCCCACCGGCACCTCCAGCGCGGGCGCGTAGTCGCGCTCCAGGAGCCTGGTCATATAGGCGAGCACCTCCGGGCTGAGATCACGATCGGGCCGCGTGCTGGCGACGACGAATTCGGGCCGCTTCGCCATGATCCGCGCGACTTCGGCCATGGGCTCGCCGCCGATCGCGCGCGATTCGCGGGTAAGGGTCAGGTGGCTCGGAAAGGGCCAGCGCGTGGGCAGGCAGCTGCCGGTCAGGCGATAGAGCGCCGGCTCCCCGTCGAACACATAGAGGCAGTCGCGAAGCTGCGGGCGGATGAAATCGGCCATGCGCTCCACCTGCGGCCCCCAGCCGCGCGCGCGCCGATTGTCGTTGACGGTCTGGAGCGAGACGAACGTGATCAGCACCATCATCGCCACACCCGCGGGAACGCGCCAGCGCGTGCGGCCCGAGACGAGCACCAGCCCCGCCGCACCGTCGCCGAACCAGGCCGCGGCAAGCACGCAGAGCGGGGCGATGAGTGGCAGGGCGTAGTGATCGAAATAGGTACCGAAGAGCAATACGCCCGCGATGGCCGCAATCGCCCAGCCATCCAGCAGGCGGCGCACATCGTCGCTCACCGGGCGCGCCATGCCGCGCCCCAGCCAGGCGGCCAGCGCCAGCGGCACGAGGCAGAAGACCATCCCGGCGAGCCGCTTGAGCGCGATGCCGAGCCCGTCGGAGCCGCGATCGAGGATCGACAGGAAATTGGCCTGGACGAAGGCATCGCCATGGCCGATCGCCGCGTACCAGGCCCAGGCGGCGAGCGTGGGGAGCAGGGCCGCGCCGATCCAGGCCAGCGCCATCGCGGCAAGCGTGCCCCGCCCCGTCCCACGCTTGAAACCGAGCCAGAGAAGCGCCAGCCCGAAGAACAGCCCCTCGAACAATGCGGTGTATTTCACCTGCATCGCCACGCCGATCAGCAGCATCGCCACCATGCCGCCGCCGAACGCGAGGGTGCCGAAGCCGGGACGCCGGACAAGCCCGATCATCGTCCAGGCGGCAAGCGCGACGAACAGGTTGTAGAAGACCGGCGACTGGCCGCCCTCCCCCCCGAAGATGCCGAGATAGAGGATGTACACCACCCCCGCCGCGGCGGCGCCGTGCGGGCCCGAGAGATTGCGGGCGATGCGCGCGACGACGAGCGCGGTTGCCACCGCGAAGAGCGTGGCGACGATCTGATATTGCAGCACGCCGGCGCCGCCGAGCAGCCGGATTCCCGCGTAGATCAGGAACAATCCGATCGGCTTGCGATCCCAGATGTCGACATAGGGCAGCGCGCCGTGGAGCATCCGATCGCCGGTGAGCAGGTAGAATTCGTCATCGACCTGGACGACCGGATTGCCGAATTGCGCCGCCCGCGCCGCGACCGCGACGAGAAGCAGCAAGGCGGCGAGCCGCGCCGGACTGTCGACCCAGGCCCGCGCAGCCGCGGCCAGCCGCACCGTCCAGGGCAGGCGCTCCGGCTCTACCAGGCGCAGTCGCCGGAGATGGGAAGGATCGGGCCAGGCCCGAGCTGGTGAACGCGGCATACTCACGACCCGACAAATGGCTGCAGGTCGAGACGGAGCAGCGGCGGCAGTTCCGCAAGGCGGACACGATCAGATGCACCTGGGAAACGACAGGTGCCTCGATCCGCCCAATGGGCCGAACCTCTAGCTGCGCGGCTTGGTATAGGGGACGAAGTCGCCCAGCCCGACCCAGCCGGTCGTCATGCGAACGCCGGTGTCGTACAGCTTCACCGTATCGATGCTGCACAGCTGCGACGAATGCGTGTCGGTCACCAGCACATTGGTCCAGTTGAGCGATTCCGCGCCGCTCTTCGGCCGGTTCACATAGAAGACGCCGTTGTTCATCTCATAGACGATCGCGGTACCGTCGATGATCCGCGACGAGCGGATGTCGCGCAGCAAGATGCAATCGACGGGCTTGCCGGCGGTGCGCCCGGCGATCGCCTTGGCGAGATCCGCCTCGCCGTCGCGCGCGGCGGCTGCGGCGGGCGTCGCGACCGCGGCGAGCAGCGCGGCACCGAGCAGACTGATCGAGATCCTGTTCATGGCACTGTCCTTTCGATCCCCTTTCGGGGAGATGACGGAGCATATAGGCACGATCCGCATCCGGATCATCGGCGCCAAGGCGATTCTTGTGTCGCAACTTGTCGCGGCGGCGCCCTTCAATTCTCGGGGCCGGCCCAGCCGGGCAGATAGGCGGCACGCTTCCGCCGCGCGAGCGCGAGCGCATGTTCGAGCGCCTTGTCGAAATCGGCCTCCAGCAGCTTGGCGGACACGTGCCGCCGCAGGAAATCGGCCCAGAGGAACTCCGAATAGGGCGTGAGATCCTTGGCATAGCCGCCGCTGCGGCGCAGCTCGCCGGCCAGCGAGCGCCAGGGATCGTCGAGCAGGCCGCCGACATGCTTGGGCAGGTGCCGCGCATCCAGCCTGTGGCCCTGCGGATCATAGGGATGGAGCCAGCCCCGGCTGTCCATGAAGGTGCGGAAGGCGCGGCCCGGCAAGGCGGAAAGGTCGGCGATCTCGCGCACCAGCACGAAGTCCACGCCCTCGTCGTGCAGCGCGCGGGCAAGGTGATGGGCATCGACGATCCAGAAACGGTCCCTGGGGCCCCGCACTGCGGGGATCATGTGGCGGCCGAGGAACTCGGAGCCGTCCGTTCCCGCCCGCGCGCGCCAGTCATGCCGCTTGCGAGCCACTTCGCGGAAACCGACGGTGATCTGGGTGGGCCGCAGCGCATCGATCGAGACGGGGCGCAGAAACGGTTCGGGCTCGCGCATCAGGGGTTCTCCAGCCGCGCGACCGCATCGGCCACGCTATAGTCGCAGCGCGCGACCAGGGCGTCCGCGCCGGCGGTGTGCAGCAGGTCGCGCACCCGGTCATGCACCCGGGCATAGCGCAGGGCAAAGCCCTTGGTTGCCATCGCCCGGTCGAAATCGAGCAGCGCGTCCAGCGCCGTGCTGTCGATGTCGCTGCTCTCCTCCAGGCTGATCACCACGGCGCGGGTCCCCGGCCCCGCCAGGGTTCGCCGCGCGATCTCGGCGAACATCCGCTCGGCATTGGCGAAGAACAGCGGCGCTGCGGGCCGCCAGATCGCGATCCCGGCGGGCACCTGGGCATCCGGATGGCGATCGGCATCGACGAAGTCATGGCTGGCGCCCAACCGCCCGAGCCGGGCCAGCCGGGCGTTGCCGAAGCGCTGCACGAGCGCGGCTAGCGAAAGCAGGATCGCGCACAGCATCCCGTCGAGCACCCCCAGCAGGAGCACGCCCAGCGCGGCGGCGAGCGCGATATACTGGTCGCGGTCGAGCGCCCAGAGCCGGCTGATCGGCCGCGGATCAAGCGCATGGGTGAGCGCGGCGATCACCACCGCGGCCAGCACCGGCTGCGGCAGCAGCGCGACCAGCGGCATGGCGAACAGCACGAGCGCGCCGAGCGCCAGCGCCGCGACCGCTCCCGCCAGGCGCGATTGCGCGCCCGAGGCCTCGTTGGCCGCGCTGGCGGACAGGCCCGCGCCGACCGGCATGCCCTGCACCAGCGCCGCCGCGAGATTGGCGAGCCCCAATGCGCGCAACTCGCGGCCGGGATCGAGCAAGTCGCCATGCCGGAGCGCCAGCGCGCGCATCGTTCCCCAGCTCTCCGCCAGCAGGATCAGCGCGAGGGGCACCGCGAGTTGCGCCGTTTCCAGCACCAGCGCGAGCGAGAAGGCGGGCATTGGCGAGGTCCCCGGCATCAGGGCGATGCGGCCGACGGTAGCGACGCCGTGCGCGCCCAGATCGAGCAGGCCCGAAGCGGCGACCCCGGACACGAGCACGATCAATGCCCCCGGCATGCCGGGCCAGCGCCGCAGCGTCAGCAGCGCGGCGAGTGCCACCAGGCCCACGGCAAGGCTGGGCAGGTGCCAGTCCGGCAGGGAACGCATCACTTCGAATCCGGTATGGAACAGACTGCCGCCGGGCGGGGGAATGCCGGTGAGTACGGGAAGCTGCTTCACGCAGATCGTGATCGCCAGCCCGAAGGCGAAACCGCGCAGCACCGGATGCGAGATGAATCCGGTGAGCCCGCCCAGCCGGAAGATCCAGGCGAGCAGGAACAGCAGCCCGGCAAACGCCACCGCGACGATCAGGAACAGGGCGCGCACGCCCGCTCCTCCCGGCAGCGTCGCCAGCGACGCGGCGAGGATCGCGGCCGAGGAGGAGGTGGCGGAAACGATGGCGAAGCGGCTGCGACCGGCCAGGGCATAGGCGAGCGTGCCGACGATGGCGGCGAGGATCGCATGCCCCGGCCCGACGCCGGCGATCGTGGCATAGGCCACCGCTTCGGGCAGCATCAGCCCGGATACCGCGAGGCCCGCAACGATGTCGGCGCGAATCTTCAAGCCATCCCTCCGGCCGATCATGCTGCGCTCTTCGGCGGCGGATGGGAAGTCGTGAGAGGCGCTGCCTTGCCACTTCCGGGAGTCGAGGCGCCTGGTCCCGAGGTCATGGCGCCAAGGGGCAGGACTCCATGGGCAAACCCGCCGCCCCCGCCTGCGCGGGGAGGAGGGAAACGAATAGGAGTCCCCAACCTAGCGCAGTTGCCGCTTCTCCAGCTTCCGCGCGAGCGTACGGCGGTGCATCCCCAGCCGTCGCGCGGTCTCGGAGATGTTGAAGTCGGTCTCCACCAGGGTCTGGTGGATATGCTCCCATTCCACCGTCTTGATCGATGAGGGCCGGCCGGCGAGCGGCGCGTCGGGATCACCCTCCTCGCGCCCGAATGCCGCTTCGATGTCGTCGGTGTTGGAGGGCTTGGCGAGATAATAGGAAGCGCCGAGCTTGATCGCCTCCACGGCGGTGGCGATACTGGCGAAGCCGGTCAGCACGACGATCTTCATCGCCGCATCGGCCGCGCGCAGCGTCTGCACGCAGACCAGCCCCGAGGCGCCCCCGAGCTTGAGGTCGACCACGGCATAGGCGGGGTCGAACCGCTCGAGCAGCGCGGTCAGCGCCTCATGGCTCGCCGCGACCTCCACCATGTATCCGCGCCGCTCGAACGAACGGCGCAGCGTCCGCGCAAAGGCTTCGTCGTCCTCGACGATCAGCAGCTTGCGGATGGCGGTCATGCCTGTTCCTCCCCGGGCCGGGCGATCGCGTCAAGCGGCAGGCGGATGCGCACCAGCGCGCCGCCGCCCGGACGGTTCTCCGCGCTCGCCGCGCCGCCCAGCTTGCGCAGCACGTTGACGAGGAGGAACAGCCCCAGCCCGCCGCCCGGCTTGCCCTTGCTCGAGCGATAGGGCTGGCCGAAGCCCGCGAGCATCTCGGGCGCGAAGCCCGGCCCGCGATCGGAGATCTCGATCACCAGGTCGTCCCGATCGCGCGAAGCGGCGATGCCGATCCAGTCGGGCGAGACTTCGGCGGCATTGTCGATCACGTTGCTCAGCACCTGGCGCAGCGCGGGATCGGCGACGATCGGCATGTCGGGCCCGAAGCCATCGGCATAATCGAGCATGCCGGTGAGCCGACTGGCACGCCATTCGGCGACCACCGCATCGAGGAAGCGGCGGACGGTGGTGAATTCCGAGGCGATGCCGCGCGCCTCGCCTGCGGAGAGCAGGATGCCGCTGACGATCGTCTTGCAGCGCGCCACTTCGGCCTGCATGTCGGCCACGTCCTGCGCCAGGTCCCGGTCGCCGGCGATGCGCGGCATGCGCTGCCAGTCGCCCAGGATCACCGAGAGCGAGGAGAGCGGCGTGCCCAGCTCGTGCGCCGCACCGGTGGCGAGCAGGCCCATGCGGACGATATGGTCCTCCTCCGCCGCGCGCTGGCGGATCGCTGCACGCTCGGCATCGCCTTCGCGCAGGTTGCGGGCGATGCGGGTGATCAGGAGGACGAGCAGCACCGCGATCAGCGCGAAGCAGATCAGGCTGCCCGCGAGATAGAGGCGGAACGGATCATTGACTCCAGTCGGCAGGTCGAGCGGCACCGGGCTGATCGCGACGGCGAAGAGCGCGAGGCTGGCCGCGCCGACGATCATCCAGCTCGACCCAGGCTGGAGCAGCATCGCGCCGGTGACCACCTGGAGCAGGAAGAGCGAGGCGAAGGGATTGGCGAGCCCGCCGGTGAAATGCAGCTGCCATGCCAGCGCGGCAACGTCCGCCAGCATCGCCACGGTCAGCTCCCAATTGGTGATCGCGGCGCGACGATCGAGGAGCGGATAGGTGGCCAGGTTGATGCCCGCGAGCATCAGCGGCGCGATGAACAGCGGCACCAGCGGCAAGTGCACGCCCATCACGAAATGGACGAAGCCGATCGTGCCCAGCTGCCCGCCCACCGCGATCCAGCGCAGCTGCACGAGCAGCCACATGTTGCGGCGGCCGGGATCGGTGTCCTCCAGCCCCCCGGCAGCGATCATGCGACGGCTCCGCGCCGCCGGCCGACGAACCATGCCGCCCACAGCGCCATCGCGGCAAGCCCGAACCAGGTGAGCGCGTAGACGAGGTGATTGTCGGCGAAGCGCACCACGGTCAGCCCGCCCACCGGCCAGCCGCCGGGATTGGGCGCGGCATCCGCATCGATGAAATAGGGAGCGACCTGTCCAAGCCCATGGGCCTGGGCGATAGCTGCGACGTCGCGCGAATACCAGCGATCGTCCCCGGGATCGTTGGCGCGAAGGAACCCGCCGCCCGGCTCGGTAATGCGCAGCAGGCCGGTGACGCTCGCCTGCCCGGGCCCGGAGGGCGGGCGCCGGCGCATGGCCTCGGGGATGAAGCCGCGGTTGACCAGGACGGTGAAGGACGGCCCGGCAAGCGGCGTCATCACCCAATAGCCCGGGCCGCGCTCGGTGACTGCCTTCACCAGGGTAGTGCGGTCATTCTCGAACCGGCCGGAGAAGCCGACGCGGCGATAGGCGTCCTTGCCGGCAGTGATCCCGCCCCACGCCGCCGGCCCCGGGGCAGGCACCGGCGCGGCATGGATGCGGGCATCCACCGCCGCGACGAGCTCGTGCTTCCAGGCCCGCCGCTCGAGCTGCCAGATGCCCAGCCCCGCCAGCGCCGCCGCGCAGAAGAGCGCCGCCAGCGCGGCGCCCCACCGTGCGCGGGGCCGGCGGGCTTCCGTCACGGAAGCTGGCTCGGGTCGTGCAGCGGCATCATGTTGGCGTTCAGATGGTACATCACCCAGAGCGAGCCGGAGAGCATGATCGCTACCACGATGATGGTGAACAGCAGCGCGGTGACCGACCAGCCGCCCTCGGCCTTGGGGCTGAGGTGGAGGAAATAGACCATGTGGACGACGATCTGGACCATGGCGAGGGCCATGATCGCCGCGGCGGTGGCGCCGTCCGAGAGCGGACGCGCCATCACCAGCCAGAACGGAATCGCCGTAAGGATCACCGAAAGCACGAAGCCGATGACATAGTCGCGCATCGAGCCGTGCGGGATCTCGACCCCGTGGCCATGATCGCCATGGCCGTGATCGCCATGCGCATGCGCGCCCTGCGTGTGCGGATCGTGGCTCATCGCAGCATTCCCATCAGATAGACAAAGGTGAAGACGCCGATCCAGATGACGTCGAGGAAGTGCCAGAACAGGCTCAGACAGGCCAGCCGGCGCTGGTTCGCGGCGGTCAGGCCGAAGCGGCTAACCTGCACCATCAGCGTGACCAGCCAGATCGAGCCGAAGGTGACGTGCAGGCCGTGCGTGCCCACCAGGGTGAAGAAGGACGACAGGAACGCGCTGCGCCACGGGCCGGCGCCCTCATGGATCAGCTCGCTGAATTCGTAGAGCTCGATGCCCAGGAAGCAGGCGCCGAACACCAGGGTGACCGCCAGCCAGATCAGCACCTGGTTCTTGTTGCCCCGCGCCATGCCCAGCATCGCGAAGCCATAGGTGATCGACGAGAACAGCAGCATCGCCGTGTTCAGCGCGACCAGCGGCAGGTCGAACAGCTCCTTCGGGCCGGGGCCGGCCGCGAAATTGCCGCCGAGCACGGCGTAGCAGGCGAACAGGATCGCGAAGATGAGGCAGTCGCTCATCAGGTAGATCCAGAAGCCCAGCATGGTGCTGTAGCCTTCCGGGTGCGGATGCTCGTCGAAGTCGTAGAAGCGGACCGGTTCGTCCGCGGGGGAAAGCGTGGTGGTGCTCATCGATCAGGCTCCGGCGGCGAGCTGGCGCGTGCGCGCCGCCTCGGTCTCGGCAACGACTGCGGCGGGAATGTCGAAGTCGCGCTTGTAGTTGAAGGTGTGGACGATCGTCGACGCGATCAGCGCCACGAAGCCCAGGCCGACCAGCCACCAGATGTGCCAGATCAGCGCGAAGCCGATCAGGGTGCTGATGCCGGCCAGGATCACGCCCGCGCCGGTGTTGCTCGGCATGTGGATGTCCTTGAAGCCGGCAAGCGGACGCTCGCAGCCGCGCGACTTCATGTCGTACCAGGCGTCGAGATCGTGGATCACCGGCGTGAAGGCGAAGTTGTATTCCGGCGGCGGCGAGCTGGTCGCCCATTCCAGGGTGCGGCCGTTCCACGGATCGCCGGTCGTGTCCTTCAGCGCCTCGCGCTTCCAGATGCTCACCGCGAACTGGACCAGCATCGCGCCGATGCCGGCGGCGATCATCACCGCGCCGAACGCGGCGATGACGAAGAGGAACTGGATGCCGGGATCGTCGAACACGCGCATGCGCCGCGTCACGCCCATCAGGCCCAGGATGTAGAGCGGCATGAACGCCACCCAGAAGCCGGGAACCCAGCACCAGAAGCTCACCTTGCCCCAGAACTCGTTGAGCTTGAAGCCGAACGCCTTGGGCCACCAATAGTTGATCGCGGCGAACACGCCGAACACCACGCCGCCGATGATCACGTTGTGGAAGTGCGCGATCAGGAACAGCGAGTTGTGCAGCACGAAGTCGGCCGGGGGCACGGCGAGCATCACGCCGGTCATGCCGCCGATCACGAAGGTCAGCATGAAGGCGATCGTCCACATCATCGGCAGCTCGAAGCGGATGCGGCCGCGATACATGGTGAACAGCCAGTTGAAGATCTTGGCGCCCGTCGGGATCGAGATGACCATCGTCGTGATGCCGAAGAAGCTGTTGACGCTGGCGCCCGAGCCCATGGTGAAGAAGTGGTGCAGCCAGACAAGGTACGACAGGATCGTGATGACGATCGTGGCATAGACCATCGACGAATAGCCGAACAGCTTCTTGCCCGAGAAGGTCGAGGTGACTTCCGAGAACACGCCGAACAGCGGCAGGATCAGGATATAGACTTCCGGGTGGCCCCAGATCCAGATCAGGTTCACGTACATCATGGCGCTGCCGCCAAAGTCGTTCGTGAAGAAATTGGTGCCGACGTACCGGTCGAGCCCGAGCAGCGCGAGCACCGCGGTCAGCACCGGGAAGGACGCGACGATCAGCACGTTGGTGCACAGCGACGTCCAGGTGAAGACCGGCATCTTCATCAGGCTCATGCCCGGCGCGCGCAGCTTCAGGATGGTGACGATCAGGTTGATGCCCGACAATGTCGTGCCCACGCCCGCCACCTGCAGCGCCCATAGATAATAGTCGACGCCGACGCCCGGGCTGTACGCCAGCCCCGAGAGCGGCGGATAGGCCAGCCAGCCGGTCTGGGCGAACTCGCCGACGAACAGCGACGCCATCACCAGCACCGCGCCGCCGGTGGTCATCCAGAAGCTGAAATTGTTGAGGAAGGGGAACGACACGTCGCGCGCGCCGATCTGCAGCGGCACGATATAGTTCATCAGGCCCGTGACGAACGGCATCGCCACGAAGAAGATCATGATCACGCCGTGCGCGGTGAACACCTGGTCATAGTGATGGGCGTTCAGATACCCCTCGGACCCGTTGAACGCGAGCGCCTGCTGGAGGCGCATCATCAGCGCATCGGCAAAGCCGCGCAGGAACATCACCAGGCCCAGGATCATGTACATGATCCCGATCTTCTTGTGATCGACGGTGGTGAACCACTCCTTCCAGAGATAGCCCCAGAGCTTGAAATAGGTGAGCGCGGCGACAAGGCCGATGCCGCCCAGCGCGACGACCGCGAAGGTCGCCACGACGATCGGCTCGTGCAGCGGCAGCGCGTCGAGCGAGAGCTTGCCCAGGATCGGGCTCACGGGTGCGGGTTGCGGGATCATATCTCGATTCGCGATCAGGAGAGAGGACGCGGCCGGGTCTCGGACGCAACGCTGGGAGCGGTCGGGCTCGGCTCGGCCGAGGGCTGCTTCATGCCCGCGCCGGTCAGCGGCTTGGGATTGCCGGGCTTCGGCGCGGCGCGGACGGCAATGTCCTGCTTGTCGGCGCAGATCTCGCCGACGAAGCTCTTGCCGCCATGCGCATGGGTGCCGCGGCCGCCGAACTTGTCATAGGCGAGCTGGCGGACATTGTAGAGACCGGCCTTGCCCATGCCGCCCTTGGCGTCGAGCGACATCATCTGGTGCATGCACATCTTGCCCGGCTCGACGCACAGGTTGGTCACCATGTCGAACAGCCCGGCCTCGACTCCGGCGAAGCGGCGGACCGGCTCCTTCTCGCTCGGGCGCTCGAGCTTCAGATATTCGGCCCGGTCGAGCGTGGCGCCGGCCTTCTTCGCCTCGGCGACCCAGGCGTCGAAACCGGCCTGGTCGGTGCTGTGCGCCTTGAAGCGCATCGAGGAAAAGCCATGGCCGCTGTAATTGGCCGAGAAGCCCTGGAACGCGCCCGTCTTGTCGAACACGGCGTTGAGCGGCGTCTCCATGCCCGGCATCGCATAGATCTGGCCGGCGAGCGCGGGGATGTAGAAGGAGTTCATCACCGAAGAGGCCGAGATCCGGAAGCGGATCGGGCGGCCGACCGGTGCGGCCATCTCGTTCACCGTGGCGATGCCCTGTTCGGGATAGATGAACAGCCATTTCCAGTCGAGCGCGACCACCTGCACCTCGAGCGGCTTCACGTCGGCCGCGACCGGCTTGCCCGGTGCGGTGCGCGAAAGCGGGCGATAGGGATCGAGCAGGTGGGTGCTCACCCAGGTGATCGCGCCCAGGCAGATGATGATCAGCAGCGGCGCCGACCAGATCACCAGCTCCAGGCTGGTCGAGTGATCCCAGTCCGGCGCATAGGTCGCGTCCTTGTTCGACTCGCGATAGCGCCAGGCGAACAGCACCACCAGCGCCATCACCGGCACGATGATCAGCAGCATCAGCAGAGTCGAAACGATCACCAGATCGCCTTGCTGACGGGCGATGTCGCCGGCGGGGTTGAGCACGACCATGTCGCATCCGCACAATAGCGCGAATGCCGGCAGGATCAGCAGCGCACGGAGGCGTGCGGAGAGCGGACGGGGGCTAGGCATGGCGGGCGCCTAGGCTGCTCATGTTGCACCGCACATAGGACATTTTGTCCAATCCCTGCGTTGTCTGCTATGGCGCAAGAGCGCCGCGCCGGGGGCACTCTAGCCTCCCCCACGGCGTTATGAAACGCGCTCGCGCGGCGCGTGTTGCAGGAAAGTTCGAACTCGATGAGCGGCGATACCGTCCCCACCCTTCCCGCCGAGCGCGATGCCCGCGCGCTGCACGGCGACGGCCATGCCATCCATCCCGGCGAAATCGCGATCGGCGTGATCATCGGCCGCACCTCCGAGTTCTTCGACTTCTTCGTCTATGCCATCGCCTCGGTGCTGGTGTTCCCGAAGCTGGTCTTCCCGTTCCTCGATCCCCTGCAGGGAACGCTCTGGTCGTTCGCGATCTTCGCGCTCGCCTTCATCACCCGCCCGATCGGCACGCTGATCTTCACCGCAGTCGACCGCGCCTATGGCCGCGGCGCCAAGCTGACGGTCGCGCTGTTCCTGCTCGGCGGCTCCACGGCCTCGATCGCCTTCCTGCCCGGCTATGCCGATGTCGGCATCACCGCGGCGCTGCTGCTCGCGCTGTTCCGCATGGGCCAGGGCGTGGCGCTGGGCGGCACCTGGGACGGCCTCGCCTCGCTGCTCGCCATCAACGCGCCGAACGACAGGCGCGGCTGGTACGCCATGATCCCGCAGCTCGGCGCGCCGCTTGGCCTGTTCGTGGCGAGCCTGCTCTTCGCCTTCTTCATCGCCGCCCTGCCCGCCGAGGATTTCCTCAGCTGGGGCTGGCGCTATCCCTTCTTCGTCGCCTTCGCGATCAACGTCGTGGCGCTGTTCGCCCGGCTGCGCATCGTGGTGACGCCCGAATATGCCCGTCTGTTCGAGGACCGCGAGCTGCAGCCCGCCCCGATCGCCGAGACGGTGCGGACCGACTGGCGGATCATCGTGATGGGCGCCTTCGCCCCGCTCGCCAGCTTCGCCATGTTCCACATGGTGACGGTGTTTCCGCTTTCCTGGGTGTTTCTCTACACCCAGAACAGCCCGGTCGACTTCCTGGTGATCGAAGCGGTCGCCGCCGTGGTCGGCACCATCTCCATCGTCGTCTCGGGCCAGCTTGCCGACCGCGTCGGCCGCCGCACGCTGCTTGGCGCCTCGGCGCTGGCGATCGCGGTGTTCAGCGGCTTCGCACCGCAGCTGCTCGCCGCCGGCGAGGCGGGCGAGATCGTGTTCATGCTGTTCGGCTTCGCGCTGCTCGGCATCTCGTTCGGCCAGTCGTCGGGCGCGCTGTCCTCGATGTTCTCCAAGCCGCACCGCTATACCGGATCTTCGCTCACCTCGGACCTGGCCTGGCTGTTCGGCGCGGCCTTCGCCCCGCTGGTGGCGCTGTGGCTCGGCAGCAGCTTCGGCCTGCTCGCCGCGGGTGCCTATCTGCTTTCGGGCGCGATCGGCACGCTGCTGGCGCTGTGGCTGAACCGCGAGCTCGCCAAGACGATCGACTGATCCGGATGAAGGGGCGGCCGGGCAACCCGGCCGCCCCTGCTCAGAGCATGATCCAGTCGTATTTCGCGCGGCGGAGCATCGGCGCGCCGCAATAGCGGCACTTGCTCGTATGACGGCCATCGCGGGTCGGGCGGACCTCCTTGAAGTTGCGCTCGTGCTTTCCGACGACGCAGCGCGCCCGCCCCCTTATCCAATGTAACATTCCCTCTCCCGTGTCCGGTGCGCCCCGGGCCGCCGCGCCAGCGCGGATGCCCGGGGGCTCGGCACCTTATTCGGCGACTTCGCCGCAATCGGCCGACAGGAAGGTGCCGACCTGATGGTTCTCGAGCGTCATCGGCTGGCCCTTGTGCTCGAAGCCGAGCACGGCATCGAGCGTGAAGCCGGCGGCGGTGTAGCTGCCCTTGAACGACATCCTGCCCTTGGCCGGGCCATGCGCCTCGAAATCGATCACACCGCCCGAGGCCCGGTTGCGGACCACCGTCCAACCCGGCTGCACGTCCTTGGCGGCGACATAGCCGCCCTTTGCCAGCGTTTCGGCAGTGATGCAGCGCTCGGTCTCTTCATCCGCATCGCCCGTCTGGACGATCTTGTAGAGCCCGGGGCGAAGCGACCCGCTAAAGCCCTGGAGCGCCGGCTGCGCCGTCGATCCGGCACCGGCATTGGCGCTGGCCGCGTCCTCCTGCCCGCACCCGCCCAGCAGGCACGGCAGCAACAGCGAGAGAGTCGCGATCCGGCGCGCGGCCCGAACATACCCGACATTGTGCGTCATCAGCAGCCGCTCCCTTCGCCGGAGCTGTCCTGGCTGGGCGATGCCGGCTGGCTCGCCGCAACGTCGATCGCCGTGCTCGCCGCGGAGTGCGCGAGATAGGCGTCGCCGCCGACACGCCCGGCAATGCCGCCGATCAGGCCCGAATTGCGCGCGGCGCGCAGCACGCCGCCAAGCCCGAGACCACCCTTCTTCTTCTTTTTCTTCGGCTTGCACTCGAGCGTCGCCTGGCCGGCATCGGCGGAAGCGGCCGGTGCCGCCTGGGGAACGTCCTGGACACCCGCCTGGGCGGGAATCGCGAACAGGATGGCCGCACAGGATGCGGCCGCGACGATCTTTCTCATCACATGGTTCTCCTTGAACAAGGCGGCCATGCGTCGAACCAACGGAACAAGGGAGACGCGCAGAGCCGCGCCCGCGCCCCGTGGCAGCGGACCGGCCCTGGACGAAGGTTTCTGCGACCAATGCCGCCAGGGTGCGACGAAGCCGGCCGGCGGAACGGTTCTTGTTTGCCTTGTCCGGCATCGGGTTTGGGATAGGCTGGACCGAGAAAGGGCAAGCGATCGCCTCGACAGGAGAAAGAACCGCGCGTGGCAGCGCCTCCATCCCGGCCGTATGACGCGATGCGCGCCCCGCTCGGGCGCAACCTCACCTATGGCCTGCTCGACCGGCTGGGGCGCGCGATCGTCATCGGCCAATATGCGCGCCGGCCCTTCCCCACCGAGGCCGAGCTGACCAGGGAACATGGCGTGAGCCGCTCGGTGACTCGCGAGGCCGTGAAGATGCTCACCGCCAAGGGGCTGCTGCGCGCCCGTCCGCGCCAGGGTACCATGGTGGAGCCGACGTCATCCTGGAATCTGTTCGACACCGACGTGCTGCGCTGGCTGCCCGAGCGGCAATCCTCGGTCGACCTGCTCGTCCAGTTCGACCAGTTGCGCGTCGCGATCGAGCCCGAAGCCGCCGCGCTCGCCGCCTGCTTCGCCACCGACGCGGACATCGAGGCGATCGAGAAGAGCCTCGCCCGCATCGCCGCCGCCGAACAGGGGCCGGGCGACATGCAGGAGGCGGACATCGCCTTCCACGTCGCGATCCTGCGTGCCTCGGGCAATCCCTTTTTCGGCCAGTTTCGCGACCTGGTCGGCACTGCGATCCGTGTCGCCGGCCGCTCGACGGGCCGCGCCGCCGCCATCGAGGATCCCGGCAGGGTGTTCGCGGCGATCAGGGCCCGCGATCCCGAAGCCGCCCGCGCCGCGATGCGCGCGCTGATCGATGCGAACATGTCGCGCGACCGCGGCCCCGGCAGCCCGATCGGGCACCCATCCCGAGAAGACTGAGCGGCGCCGCAGGTCGCACCACCTTGCCGGACGCAAGAGGCCGATCGGTCACCATCGATCGCCCCTTCCTCATCGCAATATTCACTCGGTAGTGAATTAGTGTTGCAAGCCTCCGGGCTTTGCGGCATCCTCGCCCGATCGTGCCGAAGAGCGCGTGTGGAGATGGATGTGGGAGGGACCCTGATGGAATATCGTCCGTTGCTGCTCGGCGCCTCGGCGCTGGCCCTGGTCTGGAGCGGCGCGGCCGCGGCGCAGACCGCCGCCGAACCGGCACAGGATGCGCCCGCCGCTGCATCCGCGACGGACGCCGAAGAGAGCGAGATCGTCGTCACCGCGCAGCGCCGCAACGAGAATCTGATGACCACGGCGGTCTCGGCCTCGGTGCTGTCGGGCACCCAGCTCGACAACAAGGGCGTCGCCAATGTCGATGCGCTGCAGTTCGCGATGCCCAGCATCGTCGTCAACAATTTCGGCCAGGGCAACGACTTCAACATCCGCGGCATCGGCAAGGCCGAGCACAACACCCAGACCACCACCGGCGTGATCACTTATCGCGACGGCGTGCCGACCTTCCCGGGCTATGTGCAGGGCGAACCCTATTACGACGTCGCGAACATCCAGGTATTGCGGGGACCGCAGGGA
This sequence comes from Sphingomonas sp. 67-41, assembly GCF_001899725.1. Taxonomy (NCBI): domain Bacteria; kingdom Pseudomonadati; phylum Pseudomonadota; class Alphaproteobacteria; order Sphingomonadales; family Sphingomonadaceae; genus Sphingomonas; species Sphingomonas sp. 67-41. Next base: position 19,905 of record NZ_MKWJ01000016.1, read on the forward strand.
ACGATCGTCGGCCAGAACGCCACCGGCGGCGCCGTGTTCGTCAACACCAACGACCCGGTCATCGGCGGCGGCATCCACGGCTATTTCAACCTGAACTACGGCAACTACAACGAGGCCGGTGCCCAGGGTGCGGTGAACCTGCCGCTGAGCGACACCTTCGCGGCGCGCGTGGCGCTCTACGGCTCGCGCCGCGACAGCTTCTACAACATCACCGGCCCGAACGGCGGCCCCTACCCCTATGACAAGGGCAATGTGGGCATCATGGCCGGGCGGATCAGCTTCCTGTGGAAGCCGAGCGACAGCCTGTCGGTGCTGTGGAAGACCGATCTCGGCCATCTCGACATGGGCGCCTATCCGGCGAGCCCCTATGCCAACCACTTCAAGACGCTGCCCGGCACCGCGACACCGAACCCGAATTATCGCGACCTGTTCGACGTGTCGTTCAACGCGCCCCAGGCGGCGCGCGACGAGTTCGTCCGCTCGACGCTGAAGGCCGAATACGAATTCTCGGGCGGAGTGAAGCTCCGCTCGGTCTCGAGCTACCAATGGGCCAACACCCTGTACCGCGCGGACCTGGACGGCACCGCGACCGGCATCAGCACCTTCTTCGACAGCGTCGACGAGCAGCAGGTCACGACCGAGCTCAACCTGATCTCGCCCGACAACCAGCGCGTCACCTGGCTGCTCGGCGCCTTCGGCCTGTGGAACGACTATTATTTCCGCAAGCCCTATCAGTTCGTCGTCGACCTCGCCGATCCGTTCAACCTGCCGACGGCGCAGTACAAGCTCCAGGGCACCAACCCGACGCGCTCGCTGGCGGCGTTCGGCCAGATCGGCTTCGCGATCACGCCCAACCTGAAGATCGACGCGGGCATCCGCTACACCGCCAGCCGATCGACCAACCATGTCGACGTGCTCCAGTATGGCACCTATATCCGCCAGGACCAGACGGTGAAGTCCGACAATGTGTCGTACAAGGTCTCGCTGGGCTGGAAGGCGAGCGAGAGCCAGTATCTCTACGGCTTCGTCGCCACCGGCTTCCGCCCCGGCGGGCTGAACGTGCCGGTGGGCCTGGGCCTGCCCGCGCCGTTCAAGCCCGAGGAAGTCACGTCGTACGAAGCGGGCTGGAAGGCCAATTGGGCCGGCGGCAAGGTCCGCACGACGATCACCGGCTTCTACAACGACTACAAGAACTTCCAGGTCATCATCGGCTATCCGACCTTCCCGACCTTCGGGATCGAGCTCAACGTGCCCGACAAGACCAAGATCTACGGCTTCGAGGCGGAGACCGAACTCCATTTCGGCGGGCTGCGGATCGATGCCGGCATCAGCGTGCTGCACAGCGAGCTGGGCACCTTCTATGCGGTCGACACGCGCAACCCGCCGGCGGGCACGCCCACCGATCCGGTGCTGCCGTGCAACCCGGCGACAGGCCCGGGGAGCGCCAAGTGCATCAACCTCACCGGCCGCCGCCAGACCTATGCGCCGAACTTCACCTTCAATGTCGGCGCCCAGTACGAGATCGGGCTCGGCAATGGCGACAAGCTCACCCCGCGAGTCAATTTCGGCCATGTCGGCGATCAATGGGCGACGCTGTTCGAGAACCCGGCGCGCGGCGACCTGCTCGAGGCGCGCAACATCCTGAACGCGCAGCTGGCCTATCAGCACAAGAGCTGGACGGTGACGCTCTACGGCACCAACCTGACCGACCAGCATTATCCGGCGGCCCTCAATTCCGGCCTCTACTTCGCGGGGCCGCCCCGCCAGTACGGCATCAAGCTGCTCAAGACCTTCTGATTTCCTGCCGGCCGCCGGGGCTCCCTCTCCGGCGGCCTTTCCTTCCCTCCGTACGCCCCAAGGTTTCATGCAGCCCTACGGACTGACAGTAGACAAGTTCCTCGATCATGCCGCCAAGTGGTTCCAGGACTGCGAGGTGGTCGAGGCGGACGCGGGGACGGTCATCCGGCGGACCAACTATGCGGCGCTGCGCGAGCGCAGCAACCGCCTGTCGGGCGCGCTCGCCGCGCTCGGGCTGGAAGCGGGCGACCGGGTGGGCACGCTCGCCTGGAACACGATCCACCATTTCGAGATCTATTATGCGGCGATGGGCGTGGGGATGGTCTGCCACACGCTCAACCCGCGGCTGACCGCGGCCCATCTGGCCGCGATGATCGACGAGGCCGGCAACCGCGTGCTGGCGGTGGCGGCGGACCTGCTGCCGCTCGCCCGCGACGTGATCGCCCGCTGCCCGACGATCGAGCATGTCGTCATACTGGACCGGCCCGACGCCGATGTCGGCGCCCTCGGGTCGCACCGGGCGCGCATCTGGGAGCATGAGGCGCTGCTCGCCGCGCACGGCACGCCGGTGCCCTGGGGGGAGTTCGACGAGAATGCGCCGGCGGGGCTCTGCTACACCAGCGGCACCACCGGCAGCCCCAAGGGCGTGATCTACACGCACCGCTCCAACTATATTCACACGCTGCGCGCGTTGCAGGCCGATGCGGTGGCGATCACCGCGCGCGACACGTTGCTGCTCGGCGTGCCGATGTTCCATGCCAATGGCTGGGGCATGCCGTTCGCGGCGCCGGCGGCGGGCACCAAGCTGGTGCTGCCGGGGCGAACGCTCGACGGGCCCAGCCTCGCCCGGCTGATCCGCGAGGAAGGCGTGACCGTTGCCGTCGGCGTCCAGACCGTCTGGTTGACGCTGGCCGACCAGGCCGAGGCGACCGGCGAGACCTTCCCCACCCTGGAGCGCGTGCTGATCGGGGGGTCGAGCTGCCCGGACGCGCTGATCCGGCGGCTAGAGGAACAGCTGGGCGCCGCGGTGCAGACGAGCTGGGGCATGACCGAGCTCTCGCCGATCGGCACGGTGGCGCCGCGCGACCTGCCCGCCGATGCGGCGCGCGGATCGGGGCGGCCGATCCTGGGGCTCGACCTGAAGCTCACCGATGCCGGGGGCAATGCGCTGGTGCCCCAGCGCGGCGTGCTGGGGCATCTGAAGGTGAAGGGGCACAGCGTGATCGAGCGCTATTTCCGCGCCGAGGCGAGCGCCCTGGACGCCGAGGGCTATTTCGACACCGGCGACCTGGCGATGATCGACGAGGCCGGCAATCTGACGATCTGCGGCCGCGCCAAGGACCTGATCAAGTCGGGCGGCGAGTGGATCAACCCGAACGAGATCGAGGCGATCGTGGGCACGCATCCCGCCGTCCGCCACGTCGCGGTGATCGGCCGAGCCGACGACAAATGGGGCGAGCGGCCGGTGCTGATCGTCGAGACCCAGGGCAGCGAAGGCGATCCGCGCGCGCTGCTCGCGCTGCTGCGCGGCAAGGTGGCGGACTGGTGGATCCCGGGCGAAGTCGCCGAGGTACCCGCGATGCCGCTGGCCGCGTCGGGGAAGATCGACAAGAAGCGGCTGCGCGAGGACTATGCCGAAGGGCGGATCGCCGGGCGCAAGGTGGGGCGGTAGGGGACTGCCCTGCCCCGCGAATGCGGGGGTGACGATTGAAGATAGTGCGGCTTCCTAGGGTCAAACCTCGATCAAGACATTGATTTCTTTCGTCATCCCCGCGCAGGCGGGGATCCAGGGCCAAGCGCGGAGCCAGTGAGGCAGGCCCCGTCCTTTCCGGACGGCGTTCGCGTGGTGGCGCCGACATCCCGCATTACCCTGGATCCCCGCCTGCGCGGGGATGACAAGCTTTGCTGAACGAGTCTTGACCCTAAGCCCCTCCCCTGAAGGGGAGGGGCTTCCAAGGACTCAATCGCACCCCGGCGCCTTGGGCGGCAGCTTGGGCGCGGCGAGCCCGGCGTTCCAGTTCCACGCCACCCCCGCCGCGCGCCTGCGGCAGACCACGGCTTCATACTGGTCGTACATGCCCGGCATCAGTCCGCGCTCCGCCCTGGGGGCGTCGGTGATGTGGAGATAGTCGCGATCCTTGCCGAAGGCGGGCCAGGCCGCCGCGTCCTTCGCGGCCGGGGTGCCGGTCTTGGCGAAGCTGGTCCAATAGCCGAGCATCGCGTCCGAAAGCGGGCGATCGCTCTCCGGCATGACCGGCCATTTCGGCGGCAGCGGCGCGAGATTGCCGAACACATAGGGCAGCTCGCTGGCGTGGAAGGCATGCAGCCCCGCCGCCGCCATCGCCGGATAGCCATGATCCCAGAGATAGACATAAGCGGGCTGGCCGATCGCCGCCTGCTTGCGGGCGAGCCGCTCGGTCGTCCAGCCATAGAGCGCGTCGCGGCTCGTCGCCAGGATGCTCTCCTTGTAGTCCGCGGCGGGATAGAGCTTCAGGAAGCCATCGGCGAACTCGCCATATTTCTCGCGGATGCTCTTCTCATACTCCTCCGCCGTCGCCGGGGCCTTGGGCGCCAGCACCATCAGCGAGCGGATCTCGCCCTGGTTGAAGCCGGTGAGGATCGGCACCGGGGCCTGCCTGCCCTGGTCGAACGCGTCGACCATCTGTGTCGGCAGCACCAACCCGTCGACCACCCCGAACGGGAAGAAGCCGAGCTTGGCGGCGCTGTCGGTCAGCGTCTGCGCGTCCATGCCGCGCAGCGCGGCGAGATCGGGCGCCTGGACGCCGGCGGCGAGCATCGTGCCCACGGCCTCGGCCGAAGGCGCGCCGTACGCCTGCTTCTTCAGCTCGGGCATGGCGACCATATAGGCGCTCTGCGCGATCGCCTTGCCGAAGGTGCCGCGGGCGAGCGGGGATTCCATCAGGAACATCACGCTGAGCCCGCCGGCGGATTCGCCCGCGATCGTCACCCTGGCGGGATCGCCGCCGAACGCCGCGATATTGTGCTTCACCCAGGCGAGCGCCGCCATCTGATCGAGCAGCCCGTAATTGCCCGAGACCTTTTGCGGCGATTCGGCCGAGAGCGCCGGATGGGCGAGCCAGCCGAGAACCCCCAGCCGATAGTTGATCGAGACGACGATCACGCCCTGTTCGGCCATCTTCCTGCCGTCGTACATCGGCTCGCGGCTGGAGCCGCCCGACAGCGCGCCGCCATGGATCCAGAAGAAGACCGGTGCCTTTTTCGCGTCGGCCGGCGCCCAGATGTTGAGCGTCAGGCAATCCTCGCTCACCGGCAGCGGCGCGGCGGGGGAATAGACCGAGACCGGCGTCTTGCTCTGCGACTGGACGCAGGCCGGGCCGAAGTCCCTGGCGTCGCGCACCCCCTGCCAGGGCTGCATCGGCGCAGGCGGGCGCCAGCGCATGCCGCCGACGGGAGGCACCGCATAGGGAATGCCCTTGAACGCGCGGATATCGCCCTCGCGCGTGCCGCGCACGCTGCCCGAAGGCGCGGCGACGACCGGCTCCTGCGCGGATGCGGTGCCCGCAAGCAGCAGGGCGGCGGCGATGGCGGCGGGACGGAACGGCTTCATGCGAACCCCTTGGCGTTCTGCTCGGCGCGCAGGATGCGGGCGAGCGTGAGGAATAGCGCGATCGCGATCAGGTAGAAGGGCGAGAGCGTGTAGAGCGCGAGCTGGAGGCCATGGTCCCAGCCATGGTTCCGGAACCAGTCGCTGGCGGCGCCGACATAGGTGGGCCCGAGGCCGAGGCCGATGAAGTTCATCACCAGCAGCAGCAGCGCGCCCGAGAGCACGCGCTGGTCCGGGCGGACCTCCTCCTGCACCAGCGCGACCGAGGCGGAGAGGTAGAAATAGTTGAAGCAGTTGACGATGGTCAGCAGCACCAGCGCGAGCGGCCAGCCCGGCGCCCAGACGAAGCCGATGTAGAAGGGCATGGCGATGGCCAGCGAGACCGCCGGGCCGAGCGCATAGACGAGGCGGCCGCGGCGGCGGAGGCGGTCGATCACCCGGCCCGAGACGAGCATCGCGGCGCTCATCCCGATGCCGACGACGATCGCATACCACAGCGCGATCTCGGACAGGGTCATCCCCTTTTCGCGGATCAGGAACAGCACTGCGAAATTGCCCAGGCCATAAGTGACGAACTGGGTGGCGCCGCTGCCAAGCGCGGCGAGCATCAGCACGGGATGGGTGAGGAACATCCAGCAAGTGCCCCAGAACGGCGCCTTGGCGGCCGGGCGGGCGGCGGGGGCCGGGTCGGTCGCACCGCGCTTCGGCTCGCGCACGACGATGCGGACGAGGATCGCGGTGACCACGCCGACCACGCCGATCGCCACGAAGGCGTCGCGCCAGTCGAACATCGCGGCGATGGTCGCGCCGAACGCGATGCCCAGCGCCGCGCCGATCGGGGGCCCCAGGTTGAAGATGCCGAACGCCGTGCCGCGCTGGCCGGGTGGGAAAGTGTCGGTAATGATCGCATAGCTGGGCGGCACGCCGCCCGCCTCGCCGAAGCCCACGGTCATGCGGGCGATGACGAGCTGGGTATAGCTGGTCGCCAGGCCGCAGGCGATCGTCGCGCCGCTCCAGATCGCGCAGGCGAGCGACAGGATCGTCACCCGGTTGGTGCGGTCGGCCAGCCAGCCCACGGGGATCGCGATGAAGCAGTAGAACATCGCGAAATAGAGCCCGCCGATCAGGCCGAGCTGCCCGTCGGTGACGTGGAGTGAATCCTGGATCGGCTTGGCGAGAATCCCGAGGAGCTGCCGGTCGAGGAAATTGAGCACATAGACGAAAGTGAGCGTGACGAGCACGATCCAGCGGCGGGCGCCGCTTGCCTGGGTTTCCACGCTTCCTCTCTCCCTGACGGTTCTTCCGCCTTCGCCGCATCATGCGGGCAAGCGCGCGATACTGTCAACACACACTATCACGCGTGTGAATATCTGCGCGGAGGCTTGACGCTAGGCCCTTAGACGGGAAGGAACATGGGCGTGACCGAGACCGCCAAACCCGTTCGCCGCTCCCGCAAGGCTGAGCAGCGCGCCGAGACGATGGAGCAGATCTACGACGCTGCCGAGGCGTTGTTCTCGCAGCACGGGCTCTACGGCGTCACGCTCAAGGACGTCGCCAAGCAGGTGGGCGTCCACCACACGCTGCTCAACTATTATTTCGCCGACAAGAAGGCGCTGTTCGACGCCGTCTTCGCAAGGCGGGCAGTGGTGACCAGCGAGCGGCGGATGCAGGCGCTCGACGCGTACGAAGCGGCATGCGGCGGCAAGCCGACGGTGGAAGGTGCGCTGCGGGCGTTCCTCGACACCGATCTCGACACCTATATCCAGGGCGGCGAGGGCTGGAAGAACTATGCCAAGCTGGGCGCCCAGGTCGCCAACACCCCGGCCTGGGGGGCGGACCTGATGGACGCGCATTTCGACCCCGTCGTGCTGCGCCTGATCGGCCTGCTCAAGCGCGCCCTGCCCGACTGCGCCGAAGAGGATATCTTCTGGGGCTATCACTTCGTCACCGGCGCGCTGATGCTCACGCTCGCGCGCACCGGCCGCATCGACAAGCTCTCCGACGGCCTGTGCCATTCGGACGACTTCGCCGCGGTGAAGGAGCGGATGGCCTCGTTCATGGCCGCCGGCTTCCTCGAGATCTGCAACCGGGGCAGATAGCGCCACATATTCGCTATCTTGCTAGTGAATCATTGCAGCGCTACCAAGCGATCCGTCGATAGAGTCGAGGAACGGAGAGCGGGATGTCGCTGGCGGGTCGTGTAGCAATCGTGACGGGTTCGGGCGGGGGACTGGGGCGCGCGCACGCGCTGTACCTGGCGAGCAAGGGCGCCCGCATCGTCGTCAACGACCTGTCGCAGCCCGCAGCCGACGCCGTCGCCGCCGAGATCCGCGCGGCCGGCGGCGAGGCGATCGCCTTTGCCGCATCGGTGACCGACGAGGCGCGCGTCGCCGCGATGGTCGCCGAGACGCTCCACCGCTTCGGCCGCATCGACATATTGGTCAACAATGCCGGCATCCTGCGCGACAAGAGCTTCGCCAAGATGAGCATGGACGATTTCCGCCTGGTGGTGGACGTGCACCTGATCGGCGCGGCGATCTGCTGCAAGGCAGTGTGGGAGGCGATGCGCGCGCAGAATTACGGGCGGATCGTGATGACCACTTCCTCCTCGGGCCTGTACGGCAATTTCGGCCAGGCGAATTACGGCGCCGCCAAGATGGCGCTGGTCGGCCTGATGCAGACGCTGGCGATCGAAGGCGAGAAATACGGCATCCGCGTCAACAGCCTGGCGCCCACCGCGGCGACCGGCATGACCGAAGGCGTGCTCTCCGCCGAGAGCCTGGAGATGCTCGCGCCCGAGCTGGTGAGCCCCGGCCTGCTCGCCCTGGTCGGCGAGGATGCCCCCACCCGCGCGATCCTCTGCGCCGGCGCGGGCCATTTCGCCGCCGCGCACGTGACCCTGACCGACGGCATCCAGGTCGGCCGGAGCGACGACGCGGGCGAACGGGTCGTCGCCGAATGGAGCAGCGTCGCGGACCGCGCGGACGAGATCGTCCCCGCCTATGGCTTCACCCAGGCCGAGCGCGAAGTGGCCGCCGCCACGCGGCGCGCGCCGGTCGCCGCGACGGCGCGGTGAGCGAAGGCCTGCGCCTCGACCGCCGCGCGCTGATCGTGGCGGCCGCGCTGGGCGCCGGGGCCTCGCCCGTAGCGGCCAGGCCCCTGGCCCGCCGCAAGCCCGCGCCGCCCGGCTTCCTGTGGGGCACGGCGATCTCCGCCTATCAGAGCGAGGGCAACAACACGAACGCCGACGCGTGGCTGATGGAGAATCTGCAGCCGAGCATGTTCAAGGAGCGATCGGGCGACGCCTGCGACTCCTATCATCGCTATGCCGAGGATTTCGCGCTTGCGGCGAAGCTGGGCTTCAACAGCTACCGGCTCGGCGTGGAATGGGCGCGGATCGAGCCCAGCGAAGGCCATTTCTCCAATGCCGAGCTCGACCATTATGCCCGCATGCTCGAGGCGTGCCGCGCGCACGGCCTGCGCCCGATCGTGACGCTCAACCATTTCACCACGCCGCTCTGGTTCGCGCAACGCGGCGGCTTCGAAGTGGCGGACGCGCCGCAGCTGTTCGCGCGCTATTGCCGCAAGGTCGCCGAGCGGCTGGGCGGGCTGATGCACATGACGACGACCTTCAACGAGGCGAACATCCGCCTGCTGGTCGACATGATGCCGGGGATCGCCGCCTTCGCGCCCGTGGTGAAGGCCGCCATCGCCGCCGCGGCGCGGGCGACCGGTTCGCCGAAATTCTCGCGCCTCGCCTATGCCGATCCGGCGGTGGCGACGCCGATCCTGCAGGCGGCGCACCGCCAGGCCTATGCAGCGATCAAGGAGGTCCGCCCTGCCCTGCCCGTCGGCATCACCCTGACCACGCAGGACGTGCAGGCCGATACGCCCGAGCGCGCCGCCTATTATCGCGACAAGCTCTATGGCGATTGGGTGCAGGTGGCGCGCGAGGCCGCCGATTTCTTCGGCGTCCAGACCTATACCCGCTTCGTGTTCGACGCGAACGGCATGGTCGCGCCGGCGAAGGACGCGGAGATGACGATGGCGGGGTATGAATTCTATCCCCAGGCGCTGGCCAACACGATCCGCTGGGCGCACCGGGAGATCGGCAAGCCGATCTACGTGACCGAGAGCGGCATCGCGGCGAAGGACGATGCCCGCCGCATCGCCTTTATCGACCAGGCGCTGGACGGCGTGCGTGCGTGCCTGGACGAGGGCATTCCGGTGCACAGCTATCTTTACTGGTCGCTGCTCGACAATTTCGAATGGACCTCGGGCTATGGCGTGCCGTTCGGGCTGGTCGCGGTGGACCGCGAGACCCTGAAGCGCACCCCGCGGCCGAGCGCGCTGCACCTGGGCGCGATCGCCCGGGCGAACCGGATCTAGGGTTCGGGCGGTAGAGCCGGAGGCTCGTTGCCGGGGGCTCGGCCGGTGGCTGGGATTGTGGCAACCCAATCGCTCGGGTTCGGCGCGCCAGCCTCGGGGCAGCATAATGCATAGAATGTTCGGATTTGCGACAGCGATGCAGCGTCGATACCGGGCCCCGCCGCCAGGGCCGAGACCGGCGCTCACCCCTCGGCGAGCGCCGGCTCCTCGTCGACGATGTTGCCCGATTGCCGGTCGAACAGCCGGCGATAGCGGCCGTCCGGATCGGCCAGCAGCGCGGCATGGTCGCCATCCTCGACGATGCGGCCCTGGTCGAACACCAGGATCCGGTCGAGCGTGCGCACCGTCGAGAGCCGGTGGGCGATGACGATCGCCGTACGGCCCTTCATCAACCGGTCCATCGCCTGCTGGATCAGCGCCTCGCTCTCGGAATCGAGGCTCGAGGTCGCCTCGTCGAGGATCAGGATCGGCGCGTCGGCCAGGAAGGCGCGGGCCAGCGCCACGCGCTGGCGCTCGCCACCCGACAGCTTGACGCCGCGCTCGCCCACCGGCGTCGCATAGCCGCGCGGCAGCTTGACGATGAAGTCGTGCGCATTGGCCAGCCGCGCCGCCGCCTCGACCTCCGCCTGGCTCGCCCCGGGACGGGCATAGGCGATGTTGTCGGCCAGGCTGCGGTGGAACAGGATCGGCTCCTGCTGCACGATCGCGATCTGCGCGCGCAGCGACTGCTGGGTCGCATGCGACACGTCCTGCCCGTCGATCGTCACCCGGCCCTGGTTCACGTCATAGAGGCGCTGGATCAGCTTGACGAAAGTCGTCTTGCCCGATCCCGAATGGCCGACCAGCCCCACCCGCTCGCCGCCGCGAATGATGAGGTCGAGATGCTCGTAGAGCGGCGTCTCGTGCCCGCCATAGCGGAAGGTGACGTCGTCGAAGCGCACCTCGCCCGCGGTGATGCGGATCGGCGCGGCGTCGACCCGGTCCTCGATCCCCAGCGGCTGCTCGTGCAGATCGACCAGTTCCTCCATCTCGTTCACCGAGCGCTGCAGGTGATGGATGTGGAAGCCGATGTCGAACAGATAGCTGTGCACGACGAAATAGCTGGCCAGCACGAAGGTGACGTCGCCCGGAGTCGCCGCCCCGAGCCACCATAGCCACAGCGCGGTGCCGGTGATCGCGGCACGGATCGCCCACAGCACCGCGATCTGCGCGCTGCCCGACCAGGTGTAGCGCAGCCAGGTGCGCCGGGTGCGCTTTCCCCATTTGGCGAGCAGCGTGCCGACGCGGCCTTCCTCGCGCGCCTCCGCGCCGAACGCCTTGACCACGGCGTTCGAACCGATCGCATCGGAGAGCAGGCCGCCCAGCTTCGTGTCCCAGGCATTGGACAGCGTCGCGGCGGGCGAGGCCCAGCGCGTCGCCAGCACCATCGTCATCGCGACATAGGCGACGGCGCCGATGCCCATCACGACGCCGAGCACGGGCCAGTGCCAGCCCAGCAGCAGCATCGTGCCGAGGAGCACGGCGAGCGACGGCAGCAGCTGGAGCAGCAGCACATCGTTCAGCGTGTCGAACGCCCACATGCCGCGCGTGATCTTGCGGACCGTGGAGCCGGCGAAGCTGTTGGCGTGCCAGTCGGTCGAGAAGCGTTGAACGCGGTGGAAACCGTCCTGAGTCACGTCGCGCATCATACGCAGCGTGAACGGGATGATGCCCGCCCAGGCGATGTGGCGGAGCACCACCATCGCAAGGCCGAGCGCCGCCATCGCCGCGAACAGCGCCAGCGCGTCGTTGCGCAGATCGGCGGCCAGCGCGTCGATCAGCCGGCCGGCGAACATCGGGACGAAGATTTCCGTCGCCGTCGCGGCAGTGATGAAGAAGGCGATACAGGCGGCGCGCGTCCGCTGCCGCGCCCAGTGGCGGAAAGTGAAACGCAGGACGCGGCGGATCGCATCCGGGCGGTCGGTGTCGTGGGTCATGTCGTGAACCGGCGCCGGGGCGCCGTCTCCAATGCGATGTCGATCAGGGGTGATGCGGGTGAAAGGCCCGGATCAGGGAGGCTTCAGGACCTAGTGGTGGAAGCGCCCGATGGTGCGGAACGCACCGGGGAGGCGTGTGGTAACATCTGTCATTTACGCCCTCCCTTTTTTCGCAGTGGAACGATCCTGCCATGTAGCGACATCGGATGTGGCTGGCAAGCCGTTGGCACCCGGCTCCGCACCTGCGACAAGGGAGCGGCCGAATGCGGAAGGGGCACAGCAATGGAATGCCGGCACGTGATGACCGTCAACCAGGTCACTCCCAGCGCCCGCGGCTGCGAGGAGTGCCTGGCGATCGGCAGCCCCTGGGTGCATCTGCGCCTGTGCCGGGCCTGCGGCCATGTCGGCTGCTGCGACCAGAGCCCGCATCGCCATGCCACCGCGCATTTCCATGCGACTCGCCACCCGATCATCGAAGGCTATGATCCGCCCGAAGGCTGGGGCTGGTGCTATGTCGACGAGGTGGTGGTTGAACTGCCCGACCGGACACCCCAGCTGGGGCCCATTCCGCGCTACGTCTGATTTCCCCCGGAGCATCCATGACCACCCCCCTGCCCCTGGCCGCCGGCACGGCACCGGACCGGCTTGGCCGTCCGCTGATCTTCGCGATGGCCGCCGCCACCGGGATCGCGGTCGCCAACATCTATTATTGCCAGCCGATGCTGGGGGTGATGCAACGCGACCTGCCCGGCGAGCTGACCGTGCTGGTGCCCACCGCAACCCAGATCGGCTATGCGCTGGGCCTGTTCCTGCTGGTGCCGCTGGGCGACCTGGTCGAGCGCAAGCGGCTGATCGCGATCCAGTTCGTCGTGCTGGCGGGCGCACTGATGCTCGCCGCGATCGCGCCCAGCGCCGCGCTGGTGATCGCTGCCTCGGTCGCGGTCGGCTTCGCCGCCACCGTGGCGCAGCAGATCGTGCCCCTCGCCGCGCACCTGGCCGCGCCCGAACGGCGCGGCGCGGTGGTGGGCACGGTCATGGCCGGGCTGCTTTGCGGCATCCTGCTCAGCCGCACCCTGGCCGGCTTCGTCGCGGCGCATGCGGGCTGGCGCGAGATGTTCTGGCTGGGCGTCCCGCTGGCGCTCGCCGCGGGCGGGGCGATGGCGCTGACCCTGCCGCACAGCGCCCCGGATTCGGACCTGCGCTACCACCAGCTGCTCCGCTCGCTCGGCGGGCTGTGGCGCGAATTCCCGGCGCTGCGCCGCGCCGCGATCACCCAGGGGCTGCTGTTCGCGGCGTTCAGCGGCTTCTGGACGATCCTGGCGCTGCGCCTGCAGCAGCCGGACCTGGGGCTGGGCGCCGAAGTGGCCGGCCTGTTCGGCGTGGTCGGTGCGGTGGGCGTGCTCGCTGCCCCGATCGCCGGGCGGATCGCGGACCGGAAGGGACCGCGCCCGGTGATCCTGCTCGGCGCGGCCGCGGTGCTGGCCGGCTGGGCGTTCAACGGCCTCTGGCCCTCGATCCCCGGCATGGTGATCGGCGTGCTCCTGCTCGATTTCGGCGTGCAGGGCGCGCTCGTCTCGCACCAGCACATCGTCTATGCGCTGCGGCCCGAGGCGCGGGCGCGGCTCAACACCATCTTCATGGGTGCGATGTTCGTCGGCGGCGCCACCGGATCGGGTGCTGCGACCTGGGCCTGGGCGCTGGGCGGCTGGAGCGCGGTGTCACTGCTCGGCGCCGGGTTCGCGGCGGTGGCTGTGGCGATCCAGCTCGCGGGGCGCCGGGCCTAGGCCTCGCGCACCCGCAGCGTCGCGAGCGCCGCCAGCCCCATCACCGCCGCCGCGATCGCCATCGTCCAGATCGGCTGGCCCGGGAAGAAATGGCGCATCGCCGTGCCGATCACCGCGGCGACGAGCAGCTGGGGGATGACGATGAAGACGTTGAACAGGCCCATGTACACGCCGAGCTTCGCCTGGGGCAGCGCCGAGGCGAGGATCGCATAGGGCATGGCGAGGATCGAGGCCCAGGCGATGCCGATCCCGATCTCGGCGGCGAGCAGCAGGTTGGCGTCGCGGATCACCAGAAAGCTCGCATAGCCGAGCCCGCCGAGCGCCAGCGCGATCGCATGGGTGCGCACCTTGCCGACGCGGGCGGCGAGCGGGCGGAGCAGGAATAGCGCGGCAAGGGTGGCGACCGCGCTCTGGGCGGCCATCAGGATACCGACCCAGTTGCCCGCCGCGTTGAACACGGCCCCGGTGGTATCCGGCGCGTGGAAGACATATTGGGCCACCACCGGGGTGGTATAGATCCACATGATGAACAGCGCCGACCAGCTGAAGAACTGGACGAGCGCGAGCCGCTTCATCACCGGCGGCATGCCCGAGAAATCGCCCATGAGATCGCCGAGGATGCCCGCCCTGGTCACCGCGGTGATCATCCGGGCGAGGCCATAGGCGGCGAGCAGGCCGGCCAGCAGATAGAGCTCCTTCTCCAGCTCCAACGCGAAGACCAGCGCCCCCAGCGCCGCGCCGCCGACCAGCCAGGGCAGGCCCGCGCCGATCGTGGCGGGCGGGGCCGGATGCGCGGCGGGCGCCGCCTCTCCGTCGAACGCCGCGATCTCCTCGGGCGAATATTCGCGGGTGGTGAACACGGTCCACAGCACGGCGAGCAGCAGCGCCGCGCCGCCCAGATAGAAGCTCCAGCGCACCGTATCGGGCAAGGCGCCGCCGATCGCGACATTGGACACACCGCACCGGTCGAGCAGCCAGGGCGTGGCCGATCCGATCACCGCGCCGGCGCCGATGAACGCCGTCTGGATCGCATAGCCGGCGGTGTGCTGGCTCCTGTCGAGCATGTCGCCGACAAATGCGCGGAACGGCTCCATCGAGACGTTGAGCGACGCATCGAGCACCCAGAGCAGCAGCACCGCGGCGAGCAGCACCGGCGCATTGGGCATGGCGAACAGCGCCAGCGCCGCCAGCACCGCGCCGGCCAGGAAATAGGGTCGCCGGCGGCCAAGGCGGCCCCAGGTCCGGTCCGAATAATGGCCGATGACCGGCTGGACGAGCAGCCCGGTCAGCGGGGCGGCGACCCACAGCAGCGCCAGATCGTCAATCTTGACGCCCAGCGACTGGAAGACACGGCTCATGTTCGCATTCTGCAGCGCGAAGCCGATCTGGATGCCGAGGAAGCCGAAGCTGATGTTCCACAGCCCGACGAACCCCTGGCGCGGCCGCCCCCCGGCCGAAGTCACCGGCGGCGCGCCTTGGCGGCCGGCGCGACGAAGCGGATCGCCTCGCCGCCGCCCGGCGCCAGCGCGATCGTCAGCGTGTCGCCCTTCTTCACCGGCCTGCTCTCGATCGTGATCGCATGGCGGGCCTCGGTGCGATAGTCGGCGCCGGGGCCGTCGCGATAGATCTCGGCGACATAGGTCTTGCCCGCATCGAGGAAGTCGAGCGTCACCACCGAGCTGCGCGCCTGCTCGTCGCCCACCGCGCCGAGGAACCAGTCGTCGCCGCCCCTCGCCTTGCGGACGATCGTCGCATAGTCGCCCACTTCGCCGTTCAGCACGCGGGTGTCGCTCCAGTCGGTCGGCACGTCGCGGATGAACTTCATCTCGCGCGGATATTTGGCGTAGTTCTCCGGCGTGTCGGCCGCCATCACCACCGGCGAATAGAGCACGACATACAAGGCGAGCTGCTTGGCGATGGTCGACTGGATCGCCGAGCCGTTGGAGCCGCTCAGGCTGAGCACGCCCGGCGTGAAGTCCATCGGGCCGCCGAGCAGCTGGGTGAAGACCATGTTCGCCTCATGCTCGGGCGGATTCTTGCCGCCTTCCCAGGCGTTGTACTCCATGCCCCGCCCGCCCTCGCGCGCCACCCAGTTGGGCCAGGTGCGGCGCAGGCCGGTGTCCTTCACCGGCTCGTGGCTGTCGATCGAGACATGATATTTCGCGGCAGTCTCCACGACGCGGAGATGATGGTTCACCATCCACTGGCTCTCATGCCATTCGCGGTGCTGCGCGCCGTCGGGATCGACCCGCTCGATCTGGCCGGCATCGGTGACGTAACCGGTCTTCACCACCGGGATGCCATGGTCCTGGGCATATTTGAACGCGCGGTCGAGCTGGCTGTCGTAATGACTGGCCGAGCCGCCGGTCTCGTTATGGCCGATCAGGTACACGCCCTTGGCCTTGGCGTAGCGCGCCAGCTCGGCGGCGTCGACATCCTCGGTCGGCCGATCGAACTGCATCTCGTTGCCATTGCCGAACCAGTTGCCGTCCCAGCCGATGTTCCAGCCCTCGACCAGCACGCCGGGGATATGGTTGGCCGCGGCGAAATCGATATATTGCTTCACATGCGCCGTGGTGGCGCCGTGCTTGGCCCCGCGCGACCAGGTCCATTCGCCCTTGATCATGTTCCACCAGACGCCGACGAACTTGCCCGGCCTGATCCACGACACGTCGCCCAGCTTGTTCGGCGCGTTGAGGTTCAGCGTCATCCGGCTGGCGGCATAGAGCCCCGCCGCGTCATCGGCGATGGCGATGGTGCGCCACGGCGTCGAGAAGCCGGCATCGCGCGACACCTTGGGCGCGCCGGCCCCCGGAGTCAGCGAGGCCTTGAAGGTGTTGCCCTCGGCCCGCTGGAGGTTCATCGCCGAATAGTCGACCAATGCCGCCTCGTGCAGCGCGACATGGGTGCCGCCGGCGAGCTTCACCGTCATCACCGTCTGCGCGGTGCCCACCGCGTCGAGCGGCGTCTTGTTGTAGAGATATTCCTCGCGGTTCCACAGATAGGCCGGCTTCCACCAGGCGGTGCCCGGCTCGGCAAAGGCGAACTCGGTCAGCTCGTCGGCGATGTTCGCATGCTTCAGGTTGGGCTGGCTCGGCAGCGTGTAGCGGAAGCCGACGCCGTCGTCGAAGATCCGGAAGGTCACGTCCATCTCGCGCGCGAGATCGGCCTTCTCGCGCAGCCGCACCGTCATCTCATTGTGGTTGTCGCGGATCGTCGTCCATTCGCCGAAGGGCTGGGTCCAGCTGGTGTCGGCCTTGTCGCGCTTCACTTCGACCAGCGCCATGTTGCGGTCGAGCTTGGGCGCGTCGGTGAACAGGAAGCCCAGCCGGCTGTCGGCGAGCAGCGGCTTGCCGGCGCGCTGCACGGCATAGCTCGCCCGGCCCTCGCCATCGATGCTGACCGTCACGGTGATCCCGCCATCGGGCGAGGCGGCGCGGGCGACGACATTGCCGTCCCGCTTCTGCGACAGGTCGTCCTGCGCCAGCGCGGGCGCCGCGAAGGGAAAGGCGGCGAGCGCCAGCGCGAGGGGGGCGAGCTTCATGATTTCTCCTCAGGCTTCGTAGCGGGCGATCAGCCCGGAATGGGGTGCGAAGGTCCAGTCGCCGGCGCCGCCGGTCGCGAGCAGCGGGCGCCAATGGGATGCGTTCGCCGGCGTCCAATGCTGCGCGACATCGCCCAGGTTGAACAGGCAGAGCAGACGCTCGCCCTCCGCCGCGCGCTCGAACGCGAGCAGCTCGCCTGGCGCGTCGTGGAAGGCGATGTCGCCGGTGCGCAGTGCCGGCGAGGCGCCGCGCAGCGCCAGCACCCGGCGCGTCCAGGCGAGCAGCGAGGCAGGGTCGGCATCCTGCAC
This sequence comes from Sphingomonas sp. 67-41, assembly GCF_001899725.1. NCBI lineage: Bacteria > Pseudomonadati > Pseudomonadota > Alphaproteobacteria > Sphingomonadales > Sphingomonadaceae > Sphingomonas > Sphingomonas sp. 67-41. The sequence continues at coordinate 37,290 of NZ_MKWJ01000016.1, forward strand.
GTCCACCGCCAGCGCTTCATGGTTGGGGCCGACCGGCAGCCAGGGCCTGCCGCTGGTGAAGCCAAGCTCGGGCGCCGTCGACGACCAGGGCATCGGCGTGCGCGCGCCGTCGCGCGACAGGGTGCGCGGCCAGTTGGCGATGGCTTCGGGGTCCTGCAGCGCCTCGAAGGGGATCTCGACCTGATCGAGCCCCAGCTCCTCGCCATAATAGAGGAAGATGTTGCCGCGCAGCGCCGCGAGCAGCAGCATCTTCATCCGCGCGAACGCGTCCGCCGTCTTGGGCCGGGTCCAGCGCGACACGGCGCGCGGCGCATCGTGATTCTCGAACGCCCAGCTCGGCCAGCTGCCGCCCGCCGGCCAGTTCTGCAGCGCGGCGCGCACGCCCGCGGCAGTGAGGCGGGAGGCATAGAGAAAGTCGAAGCCATAGGCGGTGTTCAGCCGGTTGCCGCCCGCGGTGAACAGCTTCATCTCGCGATCCGCATCCGCACCGCCCACTTCGGCGACGGTGAATCGATCGGGATATTCGTCGAACACCCCGCGCAGCCGCTCGAGAAAGCCGGGAATGTCGGCATGGCTCTGATTGTAGATGTGGAGCTGGAAATCGAACGGGCGCGTGCGCGGCGTGCCGTCGTCCGGGGCCGGCGGATTGTCGCGGAATTCGGGATCGTGCATCGAGAAGTTGATCGCATCGATGCGGAACCCGTCCACACCGCGATCCAGCCAGAAGCGCGTGATCGCCAGCAGCTCCGCCTGCACTTCGGGATGATGGCAGTTGAGCTGCGGCTGTTCCTTCAGGAAATTGTGCATGTAATATTGGCCGCGCCGCGCGTCCCAGGTCCAGGCCGGGCCGCCAAAGACCGACTGCCAGTTGGTGGGCGGCGAGCCTTCCGGCTTCGCGTCGTGCCAGACATACCAGTCGGCCTTGGGATTGGCGCGGCTGGCCCGGCTCTCGATGAACCAGGCATGCTGATCCGACGTGTGCGCCCAGACCTGGTCGATCAGCACGCGCAGCCCCAGCGCATGTGCGCGGGCGATCAGCGCGTCGAAGTCGGCGAGCGTGCCGAAGATCGGATCGACGTCGCGATAATCGGCGACGTCATAGCCGAAATCGGCCATGGGCGACTTGAAGAAGGGCGACAGCCAGACCGCATCGACGCCCAGGCCGGCAATGTGATCGAGCCGCGCGGTGATGCCCGGCAGGTCGCCGATGCCGTCGCCGTTCGAATCGAAGAAGCTGCGGGGATAGATCTGGTAGATGGCCGCGCCGCGCCACCAGGGCTGCGCATTCCGGGTCTCCGCTTTCGCGGCAAGCTGGTTCACTGGTTCGTCTCCGCCGCGCACACCGCATATCCGAGCGGCGGCAGGGTGATGGAAAGGGAGCCGGGAGCGCTGGCCGTGGCGGCGCAGCTTCCGGCTAGCGGATGAAAACGGAGGGATCGCGTCTCGACCTGGACCTGCCGGGTCAGCGGCTCGGTGGAGGTATTGAAGGCGAGCAGCACTTCGGCGCCGGTGACGGGATCGAAGCGCGAGAAGGCGAGCAACCCCGGCTTGTCCTCGCGAGCGCGCAGCAATTGCCGTCCGCGAGTGAGCGCCGGCGTGGCGGTGCGGACGCGCGCCAGGGCGGCGATCTCGCGGAAGATCGGATGCGCCTCGTCGAAGCGCGGCGTGGCGATGCTCGCATCGCTGCCGACCAGCTTGCGCGCGGTATATTGCGCGACCTTGCTGCCGAACTGATCCTCGCGCGCATCGACGTCGTTCGCGCCGCCGGCAAAGCCCTGTTCGTCGCCGGCATAGATGGTCGGCACCCCGCGCAGCGTGAGCAGCAGCGCGTTGGAGAGCAGCACGCGCCGCAGCACTTCCGCCTCGCTCGCCTGGGGAAAGGCCTTGCGGACGAACCAGGCGAAGCGGCCATTGTCGTGGTTGCCGCTGAAGGTGGGCAGCGTGATCGCGGTATCGAAGCCGCGGGCATAGAGCACGTCGTCGTCGAACAGCTTCTCGAACACGTCGGTGCCCTTCGTCCCGGCAACGCCGTCGAGCAGCGCCTGACGGAAGGCGAAGTCGAGCACCGAGGGCAGCTTCGCGGCGATCGTGTGCGCGGCCTGGGCAGCGGGATCCGCAACTTCGCCGAAGATGTGGAAATTGGGGATTCCCCGGGCCTTGGCCCGCGCCAGCATCGCGGGAACGAAGCCCTGCCAGAATTCGGGGTTCACGTGGCGGGCGGTGTCGATGCGGAAGCCGTCGACGCCGAACCGGTCGATCCAGCTGCCATAGATGTCGATCATGCCGGCGAGCACGCGCGGATCCTCGGTCATCAGATCGTCGAGGCCGACGAAATCGCCCATCGTCGAGCTCTCGCCGGCGAAGGTCGAGTCTCCGCGATTGTGATAGTGAATGGGGTCGTTGAGCCAGGCGGGATGCTTGGCCGCCCGCTCCGCTTCGGGAACGAAGGGCGTATAGGCATAGCCCGGATCGGTCAGCTTCGCGAAATTCTCCGCCGTCTGGACTGCGTCGCCCGCGAAGCCCGGATTGATCGGTGCGCCGTGCACGCCGCCGCGGCGCTGATAGGGATAGTCCGCCCGGCCGCGATAGGGGCAGGCGCTCGCGCCCACGCACTCGCGATACTGGATCACATCGGCCGTATGGTTGGCAACGATGTCCATATAGACCTTCATGCCGCGGGCATGCGCGGCGTCGACCAGCGCCTTGAACGCCGCATCGGTGCCGAAATGCGGATCGACATGGGTGAAGTCGGTGATCCAATAACCGTGATAGCCCGCGCTCTGCTGGCCCGGCCCGCCCTGGACGGGCTTGTTCACGAAGATCGGCGCGACCCAGATCGCCGTGATGCCGAGTGCCTGGAGATAGGGCAGCTTCGCCGCCAGCCCCTTCAGGTCGCCGCCATGATAATAGCGCGCGTCGGCGGGATCGAAGCCGGTGGTGCCGCGATCGCCGGACAGGCCGCCGCGATCATTGGCCGGATCTCCGTTGGCGAAGCGATCGGGCAGGACGAAATAGATCACTTCGTCCTGCGGCAGGCGCGCGCGGAAGTCCTGCGCGGCGGCGGGGGCCGCAGCCTGGAGCGCAAGCGCGAGAACAGTTCCCCGGCGAAGGCCGGGGCCCAGTTTCGGCGCAGCTGGAGACGCGGTCTTCTCTATCGAACGACGTGGCAACTGGGGCCCGACCTTCGCCGGGGAACAAATTCGCCGAATATTGCGCCAGCGGATCTTCATGCCGCCGCCGCTCCCGCGCAATGCTGCGCCACATAGGCCGCGTGGTCCGACATCTGGCCGGCTTCGCGGGCGTTCAGCAATTCGATCAATCCGAGATACTCCGCGATGTGCTCGCGCGGCGGCGCATCGGCGAGCGGATGGTGGGCGGCGGCGGCGATCCCCTGCCCGGCCAGCACCTGCAGCCAGGCGACTTCGCTGAACAGGTCCGCCTCGCCGCGCACGATCCGGCCGGAGGCGCGCCACAGCGCGACCTTGTGGCGAAGGCAGGCCGGCAGCGCCGCCGCGCGCCGCTCCGCCCAGAAGGGCTCGTCGCGATCGTTCGCCCAATAGTGCAGCACCAGGAAGTCGCGGATGCGGTCATATTCCAGATGCGTCTGGCGATCATATTCCTCGCGCTGCGCCGGGGAGGTCTGCCGGCCGGGAAGCAGGCTCAGGATCCGCTCGATCGCCGACTGGATCATGTGGATGCTGGTCGATTCGAGCGGCTCGAGGAAGCCGCTCGCCAGGCCGAGCGCGATCACATTGTGCTTCCAGAAGCCGCGCCGCTTGCCCGCGGCGAAGCGCAGCGGCCGGGGATCGGCGAGCGCCGGTTCGTCCAGGCCGGCGAGCAGCCGCGCCGCGGCCTCGTCGTCCGAAAGATGCGCGCTCGCATAGACCAGGCCGTTGCCGGTACGGTGCTGGAGCGGGATGCGCCATTGCCAGCCGGCAGCGTGCGCGGTGGCGCGGGTATAGGGGGTGAAGTCCCGCGCGCGCGCGGAGGGCACGGCAATGGCGCGGTCGCAGGGGAGCAGGTCGCTCCACCCCTCGAACCCCGTGCCCAGCGCCTCGCCGATCAGCAGGGCGCGGAAACCGGTGCAGTCGAGGAACAGGTCGCCCGCCACCTCGCGCTCGCCCTCCAGCTCGAGGGCGCTGACGTCGCCGCTCTCCCCGTCGCGCGCGACCGCGACGATCCGGCCCTCCACCCGCGTGACGCCGCCGCTCTCGGCCAGGCCACGCAGGAAGCGGGCATAGAGGCCCGCATCGAAATGGAAGGCATAGGGCATTTCGGGCAACAGCTTCGCCGTACGCGCCGGCCCGCGCTGCATCCGGTTCGCCAGCGCCGCCACATTGTTGAGCGAATAGGCGGCGAGCGGCCGGGCGACGCCTTCGGCCAGCCCGCGCAGCCAGCTGTGCTGGAAGGCGAGCAGCCCGTTCGCGCGGCCGACATCGCCGAACGCGTGCATGTAGCGCCCGCCCTTCGTCCAGCCGACGAACTCGATGCCGAGCTTGAAGCTGGCCTGGGTGGCGGCCATGAACGCGTCCTCGTCGATGCCCAGGCCGGCATTGAACAGGCGGATCTGCGGGATCGTCGCCTCGCCCACGCCGATCGTGCCGATCTCTTCCGATTCGACCAGGGTGATCCGGAAACCGGGGCCGAGGAACCGGGCGAACGCGGCCGCGGCCATCCAGCCCGCGGTGCCGCCGCCGGCGATCACGATCCGGATCGGCTGCTCACTCTGCACGTCTGCCCCTCGATAAACAGGCGGCCCGGCGCGGTGCCGGGCCGCATTTCCACGCGTCAGAACTTGTACGTGATGCCGATATAATAGTCGCGGCCGTAACGCTGATATTCGCGCACCAGGCGTGGGTCGCTCGCCTCGGTGGTGACGAAGGGCTGGTCGGTCAGGTTCTTCGCCTGGGCGAGGATCGAGAGTCCGCTCAGCGGCCCGCTGCGGAACTCATAGCCGATCTGCGCGTCGAGCACGCCTTCCGGGCGGCCCAGGCGATATTCGGGATTGGCCGAGAGGCCGGCCAGCTCGGCCAGGAAGCTGTCGCGCCAGCGATAGGTGGCACGCGCCTGGAAGCCGTTCTTCTCGAAATAGGCGGTGCCGGTGGCGACCCATTTCGACTGGCCCGGCAGCGTGATCGGCGTGACGTTGTTGGCGTAGCGGATCTTGCTGTCGACATAGGTGCCGGTGGCGAAGATACCGAAGCCGTCCAGCGCCTGGCTGAAGACGGTGAAGGGCAGCGAGGCGGTGGCCTCCACGCCCAATATGTCGCCGCGTCCGGTGTTCTTGGGCGAGCTGACCAGGCCGATATGCGCATTCTGCGCCACCACGATCGCACGCTGTGCCGGCGTGAGCGCCGAGAGCAGCGGCGAGAAGTCGTAGAGCACCGAATTGTTCGGATCGACGAAGTCGGTCAGGTGCTTGAAGAAGCCGGTCAGCGCCAGATAGCCGCCGCCATTGCCCAGATACTTCTCGAACGAGATGTCGATGTTGGTCGACTGATAGGGACGCAGGCGGAAATTGCCGCCGTTCGAGCTGAACGGGCTGTTCTGCGGCTGGCTGCCCAGGCCGATCTTCGAGAGGTCGATCGACACGGCCTGGGTGATGCGCTCCTGGTCGAGGCGCGGGCGCACCATGGTCTGCGCAGCGCCGAGCTTGATGTAGAAGCTGGGCTCCAGCTCGAGGCTGAACGAAGCGGAGGGCAGGACATTGGTGTAGCTCTCCGAACCCGCCACCTGCGAGATCGTCACCACGCCGCCCACCAGCGCCGCGATCTGGCCCGCCGATTGCTGCTTGGTGTGGATCACCTGCACGCCGAGCGAGCCCTTGAGCGGCTTGCCCCCCACCGTGCCGTCCACGGTCAGCTTGGCATAGCCGGTCCACACATCCTCGCTGACGACATTGTCGCGCACCAGCGAATCCGGCCGGTTGTCGTACACCGAGTTGAGCAGGCCATAGACCTTCATCGGATCGACGGTCAGCATCCTGGGCACGCCCAGATAGTCGAGGCTCACCGTCTTGCCGAGCAGCACGTCGTTCGGCACCGCGAGGCTGGTCGGCGTGCCGCTGGCGACGGTGCAGTTGGTGCCGCCGCCCTTGGGGCAGAGGAAGTAGCTGGTGTAGTTGCTTTCCTTCTTGCGGCGGCTGAAATTGCCGCCCACTTCCCAGGCGCTCAGCACGCTGCCGCCGATCTCGCCCTTCAGGCTGGCGCGCAGCGCCTTGAGGTCGTCGACGAAATCGGGCCGGTTGAGGAAGCCGGCCTGCACCACCGCGGTGGTGCCGTTATAGCCCCAGCCGCGCGGATCGGTCAGGCGGATGACGCTGGTATTCGAATAGTCGATCGTCGGCACGATGTCATAGGTGCCATCGCCATTCTGGTGGATCCTGATCGTGTCCTTGGCGCCGCTCGAATTATAGCCGGTGCCCGAATAGGTCTCGAGCAGGAAGTCCGTGCGGGTGGCGCGGCTCCAGCTGGCATCCACGTTGAGATGGATAGTGTCGCTGAGCTTCAGGTCGTTGTTCCACCCCAGCGAGATGTTCTCGGCCTTGCGCTCGTTGAGGTCGTTGCGCTGGACGGCGACGAGGTTGCTGATCGTCGCGTCGGTGACCAGCCCGTCCCGCACCGTATAGCCCGGCGCGATCACGCCGCCCGAACCCCAGGCCGGCGCGACGCCGAACTCGATGCCGCGCAGGTGCTGGGTTTCCTTGAAGTTCGAATAGAGCGCATCGAAGGTCGAGTGGAAATTCTCGCTCGGTGCCCATTCGATGGTGGCGACGCCGCCATAGCGCTTCAGCAGGTTCGACTGGACATAGGGCTTGGCGCCACCGAGGAAGAGGTTGCCGCCGGCGGCCGGCTCGGTCGGGAAGCCCCAGGCCGCGTAGCGCTCGATCTGGGTCGGCGTGTTCTGCGCCGATACGCCCAGCGCGATGCCGAGCGTGTCGCCGGCGAACTTGCCGACATAGGTGGCGGATGCCTTGTAGCCATAGCGGGTGCCGTCGGGATTGAGCTTGTCCTTCTCGTTCATCTGGCCGCGCAGCGAGACGACGAACGTGTCTCTCTTCTGGTCGAGCGGGCGCAGCATCCGCAGGTCGACCGTACCGGAGATGCCCGCCGCGATCAGCGAGGCGTCGGCCGACTTGTAGACGTTGACGTTCTTGAAGAATTCCGACGGATATTGATCATATTCCACGCCACGATTGTCGCCGACGGTGACCTGCTCGCGGCCGTTCAGCAGCGTGGTCGAGAAGTCCGGGCCCAGGCCGCGGATCGACAGGCGCTGGTCGCGCCCTTCCAGGCGCTGGGCGGTGACGCCGGGGATGCGCGCCAGCGAGTCGGCGATCGAGACGTCGGGCAGCTTGCCGATATCCTCGGACGAGACCGAGTCGACGATCGTCACGTTGTTGCGCTTGATGTTTGCCGACGAAGTCAGCGAGGCGCGGATGCCGGTGACGACCAGATTGCCCTCCTCCGGCTGGTCGGCGGGCGCCGGTGCGGGCGTCGTGTCTTGGGCAAAGGCCGGGGTCGCGCCCAGCAGCAGCAGCGCGGCGGCGAGCGCGCGGCTGCTCGTTCCCAGCGAAAGCGCCGAACGGGCGCGCAGCATCTCGGCGTGATTGGACAGAGCCATCGTCTTCCTCCCCAAATATCCTCGCCGCCTTCACTGGCGACGGTTTTTCTAAGCCTCCCCCAATTCGCCGCATGCGGCCGACAAGTGAAGGCAAGCGCATACGTATTCAGCCCTGCTTCCGATTCCGGCCCGGGCAGGGTAGTTGCAACAAGCGCGCAACAATTGCGCGGCTGGGGAGCAGGGAGCGGCATGGCCTCGCCGGACAAGCCGACATCGTTCGACATCGCGGCATTGGCGGGAGTCTCGCAGCCGACGGTGAGCCGTGCCCTGCGCGGCGATCCCACCGTGAACGAAGGCACGCGCAAGCGGATCGAGGCGATCGCGGCGCAGCTCGGCTACAAGGTCGACAAGAACGCATCGTCGCTGCGCCGCGGCCAGAGCAGCACGCTCGCCCTGCTCTTCTTCGAGGATCCGCTGCCCGACGGCACCGCGATCAACCCCTTCTTCCTGGCGATGCTCGGTTCGATCCTGCGCACCTGCGCCAAGCGGGGCTACGACCTGCTCACGTCGTTCCAGCAGCTCTCGTCCAACTGGCACAAGGATTATGAGGACGCGCGCAAGGCCGACGGGCTGATCCTGCTCGGCTATGGCGATTACGAGCTGTACCGCGCCCGCCTGCAGGACCTGGTCCGCCAGGGCACGCATTTCGTGCGCTGGGGTTCGGTGGAGCTGGACGGGCTCGGCACCACGATCGGCTGCGACAACATGCTGGGCGGCCGGCTCGCCGCCGCGCACCTCCTCGCCCAGGGCCGCCGCCGGCTGGCGTTCATCGGCGAGGCGACCAGCCACTATCCCGAATTCCGCGACCGCTATCACGGCTTTTGCGACATCCAGCTCGAAGCCGGGATCGAGCCCGATCCGCGCCTGCAGACCGGCGCGCTGTCGATCGAGGAATCGGGATTCGCGGCTACGCGCCAGCTGCTCGCCAACCAGCTGCCCTTCGACGCGATCTTCGCTGCATCGGACCTGATCGCGATGGGTGCGCTGCGGGCACTGCAGGAAGCGGGCAAGTCGGTGCCCGGCGACATATCGGTGGTGGGCTTCGACGATATCCCCGCCGCCAGCCTCACCCATCCCCCGCTCACCACCATCGCGCAGGATTACAATGCCGCGGGCGAGATGCTGGTCGACACGCTGATCGGCGAGATCGGCAACCATTCTTCCGAGATGCGGCTGCTCCCGCCCCGGCTGGTGGTGCGGCGAACGAGCTAGGCGCGAATTCCGGCAAGCCGGCGGTGCCGCCACCGCATTCGCACATTGCCCCCGCCGCCGCGCAACCTCGCGGTTTACTGTACCGCGATTGTGCGCCCATAAAGCGGGCGATGACGAAGAAGACCGCCAAGGAGCGGCCCGGCAAGGCGGGCGCCCGACTCACGATGCAGGACATCGCGCGCCTGGCCCAGGTTTCCACGCCCACCGTGTCGCGCGTGCTCAACGGCAGCCCGCTGGTGACCGAGGAAACGCGCGAGCGGGTGATGGAAGTGGCGCGCCAGCACGGCTATGCCGTCAACCGCAACGCCGCCAAGCTGCGGCACACGCGCACCAACACCGTGGCGGTGATGCTCGATTTCGGCTCGCACCGACACGGCGCGATCGGCGATCCCTTCATCTTCGAGCTGCTCGCCGGCGTTTCCGAGGCACTGTCCATCCGCAACCAGGACCTGCTCCTTTCCCCGCCGGGGCTCGAGGACGTCCGCGCCTTTCGCGATTTCTACCAGGCCCGCGGCGCCGACGGGTTCATCGTGCTCGGCCAGGGCACGCGCGACACGATGCTGCGCGAGCTCGGCCGCAGCGAAGTGCCGCTGGTGGTCTGGGGCGCGGTCGCGCCGGACGCCGGCTATTGCTCGGTCGGCAGCGACAATTTCCTGGGCGGGGAACTGGCCGGGCGCCATTTCCTGCGTGCCGGACGCAGGCACTGGCTGTTCGTCGGCGACATCCGCCACGAGGAGCTGCGGCTGCGCTATGCGGGGCTGTGCGCGGCCGCCAAGGATCAGGTCGACGTGACCGTCGATTTCCTGCCGATCGCCTCGATGGCGTTCCACGCCACTGCCGACACCGTCACTGCCTATCTCGCCGCCGGCCGCCAGCCCGATGCGGTATTCGCCTTTTCGGACACCGCCGCCATGGCCGTGACCGGCGCGTTCAAGGAGCGTGGCCTGGCCGCACCGCGCGACTATTCGCTGGTCGGCTACAACAACATCCCGCCCGCCGCGCATTTCAGCCCGGCGATCACCACGATCAACCAGAAGACCGACGTGGCCGGCGCGCTGCTCGTCGAGAAGCTGATGCAGCAGGTCGATGGCGGCCGCGCGCGCTCCACCACGCTCCCCACCGAGATCGTCGTGCGCGATACCTGATCCTTTGTTCTTGAAAACGATATCAAAGAGCCTGTAACGCAACTTTTCATAAGAGTTGGGGAGCGGGTGTTGGCTCGGACATTGAACGGCGCGGAAGATGGTGTGCTCTTCGCGGAGGACGGTTGGTCGCTGGACGTGATCGGCGACGACTCGGCCCGCGAGGGCTGGGCCGCGACGATTCTCGCCCTCTCCAACGGCGCGATCGGCGTGCGCGGAGCGATCGAGGAGCGCGCCCAGGCCACCACTTTCCTGGCCCATGCCTATGAACAGGCGCCGATCCACTATCATGAGAAGCTCAAGGGCTTCGCCGCCAACTCCGATTCGCGCGTACCCGTTGCCGAATCCCTGGGCATCGACGTGCGGGTCGACGGCGAAGCAATCGATTTCACGACCCTGCGTTCGGCGACGCGGCGCACGCTCGACCTGCGCGCCGGCATGCTCCGCCGCGAGACGCGCTGGTCCTTGTCGGACGGCCGGCTGCTGCGCATCCGCACCGAGCGGATCGTGCCGCTCGACGGCAGCACGCTGCTGGTCCGCCGGCTCCAGGCCGAGATCGAAGGCGCGGGCAGCGTCACGCTGCATCCCCGCCTCGCCCCCGCCCCCAGCGGCGCCGCCCAGTCCGACGATCCGCGCATCGGCGTGAACCTCGCCTCGCGAGGCTTCGAGACCGAGCAGGCGGAGCAGGACATCGTCGTCGAGCGCCTGCCCGGCAGCGGCATCGCCGTCGCCGCCGTGCAGCGCACTCGCGAAGACGCCGGCTGGCTGCTGGCGGCTACCGGTTTCGCCACTGGCCGCGATGCCTCGGGCGCGCTGGCCGAACGGGCCACCACGCTCGCCGACACTGCGCTCGCCGCCGGCTTCGAAGCCGCCGCGGCCGCGCAGCATGCGCTGCTCGAGCGCTTCTGGGCCGCCGCCGACCTCGCCATTGCCGGCGAGCCGCGCCTGGCTGCGACCCTGCGCGCCAACCTGTTCCACCTCTTCGCCTCGGCCGGGCGCGACGGCCGTTCGAGCGCCGCGGCCAAGGGCCTGACCGGCGAGGGCTATGAGGGCCATTATTTCTGGGACACCGAAGCGTTCATGCTGCCGGTGCTCTCGGTGCTCGCGCCCGACATCGCCCGGGCGATGCTCGTCTACCGCGCCGGCACGCTCGATGCCGCCTTCGCCAACGCCCGCGCGCTCGATCACCGCAAGGGCGCGCTCTATGCCTGGCGCACGATCGAGGGCCGCGAATGCTCCGCCCATTATCCGAGCGGATCGGCGCAATATCACATCAACTCGGCCATCGCCTTCGCGATCGGCGCCTATGTCGACGCGACCGGCGACGAGGGCTTTCTGGTCGAGCATGGTGCGCGCATGCTGGTGGAGACCGCGCGCATCTGGGTGACGCTGGGCGATTGGGCGGACGGCCGCTTCCACTTGCGCGGCGTGACCGGGCCGGACGAGTATACCGCGCTGGTCGACGATAACTGGTACACCAACCGGATGGCACAGAAGCATCTGCGCCTCGCCGTCTCCGCCGCCGCGCGCGTCGCCGCGCTGGCGCCCCGGGCCTGGGCCGGCCTGGCCGCCGAGATGGCGCTGGATGCGGACGAGCTCGCCGAATTCGGCCGCGTCGCCGATGCGATGCACCTGCCCTGGGACGCAGCGCGCGAACTCGACGCGCAGGATGCGAGCTTCCTCGACAAGCCGCGCTGGGACCTGGCCGGAACGCCCGCCTCCGAATTCCCGTTGCTGCTCCACTATCACCCCATGACGCTCTACCGGCATCAGGTCTCGAAACAGGCCGATCTGGTGCTCGCGATGGTGCTGGGCGGCGAGGATGTCTCGCTGGAGCGCAAGCGCCGCGTGTTCGACCATTACGAGCCGATCACCACGCATGATTCGACGCTCTCCGCTTCCACCTTCGCGATCCTGGCGAGCGAAGTCGGGCACGAGGCGCAGGCCATGCGCTTCTTCGCGGAGACCAGCCTGGTCGATATCGACGATCGCCATGGCAATACCGGGCACGGCGTCCACATGGCGGCGCTGGCGGGTTCCTGGCTGGCGCTGGTCTGGGGCTTTGCGGGCTTCCGCCCCCAGGGGCCGGCCCTGCGCTTCCGCCCCACCCGCCCGGCGGCCTGGCAGGGCTATGGCTTCGGCCTCGTCTGGCGCGGCACGCTGGTGCGGGTCGAAGTGGCGGGCGATCGGATCACCTATCGCGCCGTCTCGGGCCCGGGGATCACGATCGGGCATCATGACGGCGAGATTCGCCTCGCCCCCGGCGAGAGCTGGACCGGAGCGCTGGCCGCATGACCCTGAAGGGCGTCGCCTTCGACCTGGACGGTGTGCTGACCGACACGGCGCGCGCGCATTACCGCGCCTGGAAGAAGCTTGCCGACAGCCTCGGCATTCCGTTCGACGAGGAAAGGAACGAGGCGCTGAAGGGCGTCGACCGGATGGGCAGCCTGGCGCTGATCCTCGGCGACCGGCCGGCCTATGACCTGACCGAGCGCCAGCGCCTCGCCGCCCGGAAGAACGACTGGTATCTCGAGGAAATCGCACATTTCGGCCCCGCCGACCTGTTCCCCGGCGCCCGCGCCGCGCTCGAGCAGTGCCGTGCGGCCGGGCTCGGCATCGCCCTCGCCTCGGCCAGCCGCAATGCGCCGCTGCTGATCGCGCGGATGCAGGTGGCGGACCTGTTCGACGCAGTGATCGATCCCGCCAGCCTCGCCGCCGGCAAGCCGGCGCCGGACATCTTCCTCGCCGCCGCCGCCGTGCTGGGCGTCGATCCCGCCGCGATGCTGGGGGTCGAGGATGCCCCTGCCGGGGTCCAGGCGATCCATGCCGCCGGCATGAAGGCGCTCGGCGTCGGCACCCGCGCCGCCCTGCCCGATGTCGACTGGATCATCCCGGCGATCCGCGATTTCGATCTGGCCGCCTATTCGGCCTGACCGCTCCCTCCCGTCATCCTTCCCCCATTTGGGATGACGGACCTAGTTCCCCGGTGCCGGCACCCAATGGCCGCACCGGGGAACCATCTTTCAGGCCTTGCGCGTCAGCCGCTCCAGCCGCACCAGCGCCAGCGCGATCAGCACCAGCGGCACCAGCACCAGGTAGAATGCCGTCTGGCCCGAGAAGCGATCGAAGGTGAAGCCGGTGATGAACGATCCGATCGTGCCGCCCAGCGCCGAGAAGATCACCATCAGGCCCACCATCGCCGCATGCCGCTCGCGGGGCAGCGCGCTCAGCACCACCGACGATACGATCGGATAGATCGGCGCCATGAACACCCCGATCAGCGGGAAGATGTAGGCGGCCACCGGCGCGTCGAACCAGCCCATGTTCGCGCGCGGGTGGAGCCCCTGGGTGGTCGGCAGGGTGAGCATCACCAGGGCTGCGATCAGCGCGAGGCAGCCGAGCAGCAGCCTGAGCCATCCCAGCCGCGCGACCAGCCCGCTGGCGCTCAGCCGCCCCACCGCCAGCGCGGCGATGAAGATGCTCGACGCCTGCACGCTCATCGCACCGGGCAGATGCAGCACCTGGTTGTTGAAGGTCGGCAGCCAGGTGCCGACGCCCTGCTCGATCAGCACATAGAGGAAGATCGCGGCGAGGAAGGCGATGGTGGAGGGCAAGGCAAGCAGCGCCAGCGCGTCGCGATAGCCGGTGGCCGGCTGCCCCTCCACGGCCTTCGCCGCCCCCTCGTCGAGATCGGCGAACCACCAGAGCACCGCCGTCGCCAGCGCGAGCACCGCCACCACCCGGTAGACGCCCAGCCAGCCCTGGCCGGTCGTGTCCTGGCCGATGAACCAGCCGAACAGCCAGATGCCGGCGAGGATGCCGACCATGAACACGCCCTCGATCAGCGAGGTCAGGCTGGCGTGGCGCGCCGGATCGGGGCGGACCAGGCCGATCGAGCTGTAGGTCGCCACCTTGGCGATGCCGAAGCACAGGCCGACGAGCACGAAGAACAGCTGCATCGCCCAGAAACTGTTCGCGAACGAAATGGCGAGCGCCCCGGCGGCGACCGCAAGCATCACGCCGATCTGCGCGCGCCGGAAGCCGAAGCGCGGCAGCGCGGTGGCGAAGAGGAAGGAGGCAACGACCACCGACAGGTCCTTGCACGCCTCGAGCGTCGCCGCCTGCGGCTTGGTGACGCCATAATGCGCGATCGACTGGAGGATCACCGTGCCGACGCTGTTCATCAGCAGCCCGAGCAGGGCGTAGCTGGTGATCAGGGCGGGTACCGCCCAGGCTGCGCGCTTCATCCGTGACCTCTCCCGTTTCTCTGTCGCCTGGCAGCGAAGCAGATCATGCAATGCATTTCAACGCCTGCGTCAAACCGCGTCGAATTGGCTGTGGAGTTCCTCGCCCCCGGCACCGACCCACAGATCGAACGCACCCGGCTCGACCCGCCACTGCCCGTCCGCGGCGACCAGGGCGAGCTCGGCATGGGGAATGGCGAGCGTCACGATGCGCCGCTCGCCGGGATCGAGCGTGACGCGGACGTGCGCCTTCATCTGCCGCACCGGCCGGGTCCGGCTGGCGACCCGATCATGGATGTCGGCGCGGACGAACGCCTCGCCCCGCCGCGCGCCGGCATTGGTGACCGCGACGCGCACCTGCAGCACCTCGTCGCTGGCCAGGCGGGGCGGCACTTGCAGGTCGGCGAGCGTGAAGCGGGTATAGCCCTGCCCGCTGCCGAACGGGAACAGCGCGCGGTCTGGCGCGTCGCGCCAATGGCTGCGGCCGGGCGCCACCGGATCGGCATCGGGCGCCGGCCGGCCAGTGCCGCGCCGATCGTACGACCAGGGCTGCTGCCCGGTCGCCAGCGGGAAACTCACCGGCAGGCGGCCGGTCGGCTCGCGCACGCCGAAGAGTATGTCGGCCACGGCAGCGCCGGTCTGCTCGCCGAGAAACCAGGTGCACAGCAGCGCCGGCGCATCGCGCACCGCGCCCTCCAGCGCCAGCGCGCGGCCGTGACGGAGCAGCACCACCACCGGCCTGCCCGTCATGGCCACCGCCTCGGCCAGCGCCTGCTGCGCCGCCGGCATGGTGATCTCGACGCGGCTATTGCCCTCGCCCGACATGTCGCCCGCCTCGCCGATCGCGAGCAGCACGACATCGGCTGCCTTCGCCGCCGCCACGGCCCGCGCGATGCCGCCGGGAAGCGGTTCGTGGATTCCGCTTCCGGCTTCCACCACGAACGCGGCGGGATCGGCGAGCAATGCGCGGATCCCGCTGGCAAGGTCGATGCCGTCCTTCGCATCGCCGGCAAAGGACCAGGGCCCGTTGAGGTTCGCCCGGTCCGCCCCGAACGGGCCGATCAGCGCGATCCGCCTGCCCTTGCGCGGCAGCGGCAGCAGGCCTTCCCGGTTCCGCAGCAGCACGATCGACCGGGTCGCCACCTCGCGGGCCAGCGTCCTGATCGCCGGGGTCGCCGTCCGCTTCTTCTCGGTCGCGGCATCAAGCGAACGGAAGGGATCGTCGAACAGCCCCAGCGCGTCCTTCAGCGCCAGCACGCGCCGCACCGCTTCGTCCACCCGTGCCATCGGCACCCGGCCGCTGGCGACCAGCCCGGGCAAGTGCCGATTGTAGAGCCCGCTCTGCATCGACACGTCCACGCCCGCCAGGATCGCCAGCCGCGCCGCATCGGCCTCGTCCGCGGCCACGCCGTGCGCGATCAGCTCGCGATCGGCATCATAGTCGGAGACGCAGACGCCGCCAAAGCCCAGCTCGCCGCGCAACATGTCGGTGAGCAGCCAGCGATTTGCGGTGGCGGGAATGCCGCCAAAGTCCGTGAACGAAGCGATCGTCGCCAGCGCGCCCGCGCCGAAGCCGGCCGCGAAGGGCGGCAGATAGGTCTCGCGCAGCTCGGCCACGCTCATGTCGACCGCGGCATACTCCATGCCGCCGCGCACCGCCGAATAACCGGCGAAATGCTTGGGCGTGGCGAGCAGGCCGTCCGGCCGGCGCAGATCGGGGCCCTGGAGCCCGCGCACCCGCGCCGCGGCAAGCTGGCGGTTGAGCAGCACATCCTCGCCCGCCCCCTCCGCCACGCGGCCCCAGCGCTGGTCCCGCGCCACATCGACCACCGGCGCGAACGTCCAATGCAGCCCGCCCGCGCTCGCTTCTTCGGCCACGGCCCGGGCGGCGCGCTCGGAGAGGTCGGGATCGAATGCCGCGGCCTCGGCCAAGGGGATCGGGAAGATCGTGCGGCAACCATGGATCACGTCGGCGGCGAAGACCAGCGGAATGCCGAGCCGGCTCCGCAGCGCCGCCTGCTGCGCCCGGCGCGCACCGGCGACGCCATAGCCGTTGAAGAGCATGCCCACCCGGCCGGCCTGGATATCGGCGAGCATCGCGTCGGCGCCGCGCGGATCCACCACGGGGTTGAACACTGCCCCCACCGGCCGGATCTCGTCGTTGAAGCAGCTGAGCTGGCCGGCCTTCTCCGCGATCGTCATTCGCGCGATCAGGTCGTCGATCCGCGCGGACGCGGCCCGCGCCGCGACGGGGAGCATGCCGAGCAGCGCCGCCTGGGCCGATCCGGCAAGCAGGGCGCGGCGGCCGATTCGCGTTCCGGCGCCGCGCGCCGCCCTTTTCTGCGTCAAGATTCACTCTCCCCACTCGCCGCCAAGGCGACCGAAATCGTTGGAATCAGGACGTGTTGCCCCAGTGCACCACTGGTTGGCAAATTCCGCGTGACAGTTGCAGAAAACGATTTCATTATCTCGTTGCCGGGACTAGTCGGGCGGGATCAACCGCCGGACGGTCCGGCGATAAACTCGGTTGGGGAGGATATATGTTGTTTTCCGTTCGCGCCGGCGTTCGCGCTGCGCTGTTGGCCAGCGCAGCCATGCTGCCGCTCGCCGCCCAGGCCCAGACCGCGGCCACCGACGCGGCCGCGCCCGCCGCGCAGGACGACGCCGCCGACGAGGGCCAGATCATCGTCACCGGCCAGACCACGCCCAATCGTCCGCTGATCACCGCTTCGGCCGATATCACGCTCGCCAATCGCGAGCTGATCGACCAGAAGGCCCCGCGCTCGACCGCGGACCTGCTCGAGATGGTTCCGGGCATCTTCGTCGAGGCGACCGCCGGCCAGATCTCGAACAACTATTCGGTCCGCGGCCTGCAGGGCGGCGGCCAGCGCTTCGTCCAGCTCCAGGAGGACGGCATGCCGATCCTCTATGGCGGCGGCGGCGCCGACTTCTTCTTCGACCAGGACCTGACCATCGATCGCCTCGAAGCGGTCAAGGGCGGTTCGTCGGGCGTGCTCACCGTCAATGGCGCGGGCGCGACGATCAACTTCGTCTCGAAGAACCCGAACCACGAGAAGGCGGAGGGCATGGCCCGCTTCACCGGCTATAATTACGGCCTGAAGCGCGGCGATTTCTATTATTCGCAGCCGATCACCGACAAGCTGGCTTTCAATATCGGCGGCTATTTCCAGTCGAGCCCGGGCGTCCGCAAGAACCCGTTCGACTATCAGGGCTGGCGCCTGAAGGGCGCGCTCGAGTACAAGTTCGATGACGGCGGCTATATCCGCCTGTCGGGCAAGGGCGGCAACGTCGAGAACGCGTACTACGCCGACCAGCCCTATCGCTTCCAGAACGGCAAGCCGGCCGGCATCCCCAGCCTCGACACCCAGTTCGGCAATGTCGGCGGCGACGCCTTCGCGAACATCGCCGTCCCGGTCTCGACCTTCGCGCATTCGAGCGGCTATCGCGACTTCAAGTATCGCGACGGCGTGGTCGCCAAGACCTGGCAGGCGCGCCTCGACTTCGAGAAGCCGGTCAGCGACTCGCTCACGCTGTTCGGCCATGGCCGCTATCTGGACTATTCGTACGACTTCAACGGCCTGTTCCCGGGCTCGGGCACCGGCAATGCGGGGCTGACCAGCGCGGTCAACTATCTGACCCCGGGCAACAGCTCGCCGATCAACGACCTGCTCACGCTCGGCCAGGCCGCCTTCCCGACCACCGTGCGCTACGGCATCAAGAACCTGCGCACCGGCCAGGTGATCGGCTCGAACCAGACGGCGCTGCTCAACGCGCTGAACGGCAACGGCTTCCTGCAGCGCACCACGCTCAACCACGACGCGATCAACGCCTATGACTTCGGCATGAATGTCGGCGGCCGCTGGAGCTTCGAGAGCGGCAGCTTCAAGAACTCGCTGACCGCGGGCGTGATGTACTACAACACCAAGCGCAATCAGGATCAGTCGGCGACCGCCAGCGTGGTCAACGACGTGCGCACCAACAGCGACATCTACGACGTCGTCGCGCTCAACGCGAACAACCAGGTCATCGGCACGCTGTCGGACAACGGCCTGGTCTCCTATGGCGACTGGGGTGCGGGCATCCGCAGCCGCAAGGATTCGAGCCTGTCGCTCTATGTGAACGACGAGTTCTCGATCGGCGACCTGCACGTCGATGCCGGCGTGCGCTGGGAGCATGACAGCGCCACGGCGTGGGACGGCAACCAGGCGGCAGTGAACCAGCCGGTTCCGGCCGGCACCGCGGGCGTGCTGACCACGGTCGGCTCGACCTGGGACGGCACCTATTCGGTGCGCAAGGCGAACAAGAAGGCGGTGGCCTATACCGTCGGCGCGAACTACCTGATCACGCCGAACTTCTCGATCTATGCCCGCTACGCCAACGGCTTCCAGATGAACAATGTCGACCCCATCACCGGGATCGAGTTGTACGAAGCCGGCCTGCGCTACCAGATGGGCCGCCTGATCTCGGCTTCGGCAACGGTGTTCCGCACCAACTTCCGCAACCAGAACTACAACTTCGCCGATCCGGTGAACCCGTCGCAGCAGAGCAACATCAACGCCGACCTGCGCACCAACGGCGTCGAGCTCAACCTGAACGTCCGTCCGATCGATGCGTTCTCGATCGACTTCCAGGGCGTGTTCCAGGATCCGAAGCTCGTGAACCTGGCGATCAACGGCGCCAACCAGGCCGGCTTCGAGGGCAATCGCCCCGAGCGCACCCCGGCCCGGCTGTTCACGATCACGCCGAGCTACAAGCTGCCGAACGGTCTCGGTGAGATCTATGGCCGCTACAAGTATATCGGCAAGATCTATGCCGATGCCGGCAACGGCGTGGCCCTGCCGAGCTACGGCGTGACCAGCGTGGGCGCCTCGTTCAACCTCAGCAAGCAGCTGCAGGTGAGTGTGAACGCCGACAATATCTTCAACGTCATCGGCCTCACCGAGGGCAATCCGCGCCAGGGCCAGACGCAGGCGATCACCAACGGCTATTTCTACGCCCGCGGCATCGTCGGCGCCACCTATGGCGGCACGATCACGTTCAAGTTCTGATAACCCGCGAGGGTCGCAAAAGGGGGGCGCGGCAACTGAGAGGTTCGCCGCGCCTTTCCATATCTGGAAACGAGAGGAGGAAGCGGATGCGAGGTTCGATGCGGTTGATGCTGGTGGGCGGGCTGCTGCTCGCGGGCATCGGCACGGGCATGGGCACGACGGCCATGGCGCAGCAGCGCGGCGGCAAGGCGCCCGAGCTGGCCTACAGCCTGACCGAGGGGCAGAATCTCAATGCCTTTGTCCGCGACGGCAAGGTCGCCGCGCACCTGCTGCTGCGCAACGGCAGCGACCCGCGCATCCTGGTCGCCTTCCCGGCCGGTAACAGCGGCGTCGGCCTGTGGTTCCAGCCGCTCGTTCGCCCCGCCACCTGGCGGCTCGACCAGGCGCCGCGCCCGGTCACCTTCGCCGATGCCAGGGGCCGCCCGCTCCACGGCATCGAGAGCATCGCGACGATCGATGCCGCCCGCCTCGCCCCCAAGCAGGCGGTGCTCTCCAATGTCCGCTTCCTGCGCGACTATCAGTCGGTCAGCCGCTTCCCCGCCGAAGTGGCCGCGCCGATGCGCGTCGAGGGCAATCGCATTCTCTATGCCCGTGACCGCGTCGACGGCGCGCCGGGCTACAGCCTGGAAATCCAGGTGCTGGGCGGCCGGATCGACAAGGGCGAGATCGTCGCCGGTGCCGATGGCCGCATCCGCCTGCGCATCGTCGCGGCGACGGGCGACACGCCGCTCACCGGCCTGAGCAAGGCCGAGCTGCTGAACGCCAGGGCCGCCGCCGATCCCGCCGCGCGCAACGCCCTCGCCTTTCTCAGCTACCGCGAGAAGTTCCTCGCCGGCTCGTGGCGCTTCGATACCTATTTCGGCCGCGACACGCTGATGTCGGTCCGGCTGCTGATGCCGGCGCTCAAGGGCGCGGCGGTCGAGGCCGGGCTCGGCGCCGTGCTCGCCCGCCTCGACGACAAGGGCGACGTCGCGCATGAAGAGGGCCTCTCCGAGTTCGCGCTGGTCGATCACCAGCAGCATGGCCAGGGCGGCGGCGACACGCCGACGCTCGATTATGCGATGATCGACGACGACTATATGCTCGCGCCGGTCGCCGCGGAGTATCTGCTCGCCCCAGCCAATCGCGCCGCCGCGCAGCGCTTCCTGGCGGGCGCGGTGCCGAGCGTCGCGCATCCCGGCACCGCCCAGCCTGCCGGCGCGCTGCTGGTGCGCAACCTGCGCTTCGTGCTCGAGCATGCCGCGCCCTTCGCGGACGATCCGCGCTGGGACAAGCTGGTCGCGGTCAAGGCCGGGCGCCTCACCGGCGAGTGGCGCGACAGCGAGGAAGGGCTCGGCCGCGGCCGCTATCCCTATGACGTCAACGCCATCCTCGTCCCCGCCGCGCTGGAAGCCGCCGACAAGCTGCTGCGCGCCGGCTTGCTCGACCGCTATCTGACCCAGGCGGATCGCACGGCGCTCGCCCGTGCCCATGCCATGGCCGCCACCTGGCGCGGCAAGGCTCCGGGCCTGTTCGCGGTGGAGACGCCAGGCGCGCAGGCCACCGCGCAGATCCGCGACTATGCCGCGCGCGTCGGCGTGCCCGCCGCGCCCGCGCTCGCCGCACTCAAGGGCCAGGCGCTGCGCTACCACGCGATCGCGCTCGACGATCATGGCCAGCCCGTGCCGATCATCAACTCGGACGAAGGCTTCGTGTTGCTCTTCGGGCATCCCGATGCGGCCGATCTCCAGGCCTATGTCGGCGCGCTGGCACGGCCCTTCCCCGCCGGCCTGATGACCGATATCGGCCTGCTCGTCGCCAATCCGGCGCTGGCCAGCACCGAAGTGCAGGACCGCTTCACCCCGGCCGCCTATCACGGCGCGGTGGTGTGGTCGTGGCAGCAGGCGCTGTTCGCCGCCGGACTGGAACGCCAGCTCGCCCGCACCGACCTGCCCCCCGCCACGCGCGTGGTGCTGAAGGATGCGCAGGCGAAGCTGTGGCGCGCGATCCAGGCGACGCGCGCGACGCAAAGCTCGGAGCTCTGGTCCTGGGCCTTCGAGAATGGCCGCTACAAGGTCGTCGCCTTCGGCGCCGGCAAGGCGGACGTCGACGAGTCCAATGCCGCGCAGCTCTGGAGCACCGTCTATCTCGCGGTGCAGCCGCCCAAGGCCCCCGCGCGGAAGAAGCGCTGAGCCTATCCAACACCCCACCTCGGCCCGTCATCCCTCCCCGGGGTGGCGGGCGATTTTTTGGGTGCCGCCCGCCTTCGTCCCGAGGGGAGCTAGGCAGCCGCCAGAAACGCCGTCACCGTCAGCCGCCCGGTCGCCGGATCCGCGTCCAGCACGGCGCCGGGCGAGATCGCGCCGCTGTGGAGCAGCGCACTGCGATAGATCACCGCGCGGTTCGTCCGCGCCTCGACATGGGCGATCCGCTCGAACAGCGCCGTGTCGCCGAACGGATAGGCCGCCGCCGGCGGGTCGGTACGCAGTTCGGCATTGAGCGTCGCCAGATAGCCTGCCGAGCGCGCTGGATCGATCGTCTCGAAGCCGGTGGCGCGGTGGCGGAAGAACGCCGTCCCCTCGCCCTCCGACAGATAATGGACCAAGGCGATCCGCCCGGGCTCCACCGCATCGACATGCGGCAGGCGCTGCTCAACGCCCAGATCGCCCGGCCGCATCGTCACCATCGAGAAGCTGGCATCGAGTAGCTGGACGCCGCTTCCCGCCCCCAGCACCTCGCGCAGCACCGGCACCAGCGCCGGCCGCACCAGCGCGAAATAATTCGCCGGCAGCGCCGCGCGGATCCCGGGATAATGGTGCCGTCCAGGCTCGAACGCGGCAGCCATGGCAGCGGCTCGCAGCGCATCCGGATCGGGATGGAAGCCGTCGACGATCGCGATCGGCTGGCCCTCGCTGCCGATCCGCCGGGCGACGATATCCGGCTTCGTCACCCGCCCATCGCCGCCGCCAGCGCGGCATCGTGCAGCGGCAGCGTCGGCGCGGCGCGCTTGATCACCTCGGCGACCTGGCGGACCTGCGTGCTGTTGGCGGCGCTGTCGAACACGTCGGCCAGCGGATTATAGTCCTCCGCCACGATCTCCTGCCCGTTGAGCACCGCCAGCCAGCTGGCGTCGCGGAACAGCTCCTCGGGGCCCAGCATCAGCCGGCCGGAGCGGCGATACTGTTCCTCGCGCGCCACCAGGGTCTCGGGCAGCGCCATCTCGCGCCGCTCGACCCAGAACGGGTCGCTCCGCCCGGGATTGGCGTGATAGTGCAGGATCAGGAAATCCTTGATATTGTCCATGTCGGCGCCCAGCAGCGCATTGTAACGCTCGGCCAGCATCGGATCCATGTCGCGATCCGGGAACAGCGTCAGCAGCTTGGCGATGCCGCTCTGGATCAGATGGATGCTGGTCGATTCCAGCGGCTCCAGAAAGCCGGAGGAGAGCCCGATCGCCACCACATTGCCGATCCACGCCCGGCGCCGGGTGCCGGCGGTGAAGCGCAGCGTGCGCGGCTCGGCCAGCGCTTCTCCGTCGAGATTGGCGAGCAGCATCGCGGTCGCCTCGTCCTCCCCCATGAAGCGGCTGGAGAAGACATGGCCGTTGCCGATCCGGTGCTGGAGCGGGATGCGCCACTGCCAGCCCGCCGGGCGTGCCGTGGAACGGGTGAAGGGCGTGGTATGCTCCGTCCGCGCGCAGGGCACGGCCACGGCGCGGTCGCAAGGCAGCCAGTGCGACCAGTCCTCGAACGCGCCGCCCATGGCCCCGTCGATCAGCAATGCGCGGAAGCCGGAGCAGTCGATGAACAGCTCGCCTTCGATCCGCTCGCCGCGCTGCGTGGTGAGCGCAGTGACCAGGCCGCTTTCGGCGGCACGCTCGACATCCTGCAACCTGCCTTCGACGCGGATGACCCCCGCCGCCTCGGCGAGGCCGCGCAAATGCTTCGCATAGAGGCTGGCATCGAAATGATAGGCATAGCCGAGCGTCGACAGGATCGAGCGCGCATCGCCCGTCGGCATGGCGAAGCGCCCCTGCCCGGCCAGTTCGGTCGCCAGCGAGAAGGCGGAGAGCGGCAGGTCCACACCCTCGGCCCGCGCCTTCATCCAGCGATGATGGAAGGCGACGCCGGGGAAGCGCACGCCATATTCTCCGAACGGGTGGAAATAGCGGTGGCCGGGACGCACCCAGTCGACGAACTCGATGCCCAGCTTGAAGCTCGCCTTGGTCTCGCGGAGGAAGGCTGCCTCGTCGAGCCCGATCAGCTCGTTGAACCAGTGGATCGTGGGGATCGTCGCCTCGCCCACGCCGACGGTGCCGATCTCCTCGGATTCCAGCAGCGTGATCCGCATCGTCCGCCCGAACTGGCGCGACAATGCGGCGGCGGTCATCCACCCCGCGGTTCCGCCGCCCAGGACGACGACCGAGCGCACGCGCCGCGGCTCCCGGGCCATTGGGGAAGTTATGTTGCTGGATGCGGTCATGGGGGGCTTCTCATGCTTGTGAAGCCCGG
Source organism: Sphingomonas sp. 67-41 (assembly GCF_001899725.1). Lineage (NCBI taxonomy): Bacteria > Pseudomonadati > Pseudomonadota > Alphaproteobacteria > Sphingomonadales > Sphingomonadaceae > Sphingomonas > Sphingomonas sp. 67-41. The sequence goes on from NZ_MKWJ01000016.1 coordinate 61,070, forward strand.
GATTAGCGCGCCGCGGCGGTCCTTGAAATGCATTTCCTTGCCAGGTCCGCCCGCATTCCGGGCGGATCACCGGAGCGGGCGCAGCCGCTCCGGTGAAATCATCCTCTCCCGTGGATCTATTCCTGCATCAGAAGGCCGCGCTGACCGAGAAGATCACCGCGCCGTCCGCGATCGAGCTGCCATCCTTCACCCGTGAGAAATTGGGCTGGATATAGGCCGCATCGGCCTTGCTGATATTGGTGTCGACATAGGCGATGCCGAGCGTGAGCGGGCCCACCGCCGCGTCGGCACCGAGCGACCAGTCCAGATATTTGCCGGTGGGCGCCACGCTGGTGCCGTTCGGTCCCAGGCCCGGATTGCCGCGCGAGCCGCCGAGATGCGCCTTGAGCGTGATCGGCGTGCCGGGAATGCCGCTGCTGGCGTCGGCCCACAGATAGAGATTGTCATGCTTGGCGCCGGGGCGGCTGCGGGGCGTGTTGCTCCAGTCGCCCAGGGCCTCCTGGCTCGGCGCATAGGCCACGCCGGCCAGCATCGAGACCGGCCCGATCGAGCTGCTGAGCTTGACATAGGGCTCCGCGAAGTCGGTCTTGTCGGCGCCCGAGGGGTACATGTACCAGGTAACGCCGACATCGACCGCCAGCCCGTCGGCCAGCTGCCGCTTGTAGCCGGCGACCAGGTCGAGCTCCATGTTCGCGCCGCCGAAGGTGCCCCAGCCCGCAAGGTTGGAACCCCAGGTGCCGACATAGAGGCCGCTTTCATGGGAGACGGTGATTCCGCCCTGGATGGCCATGCCCTTGTCGCTCTGCGACACCCCGCGGAAGCGATAGTCGGAGACGAGCGCGACATTGCCGGAGACGGTGATCGGCTTGGGCGGCGCTTCTTCCTGCGCGAAAGCCGGTGCGGCCGTGCAGCAAAGCACGGCCGCGATCAGATAGTGTTTCATGCGGGCATTCCCCTTAGCTTGAGAATGTTCCCGCCTGCGTCGGAAAGCGCGACCCTCTCATCCCGGGATGGGTAGTGGGAAGGGAGCCGCTGCTTTCCGACTTTCAAAGTGCCGGCCCAGTCAGGCCGGCGGGTTTCTCCTTTGTGAGAAAATGTTGCTGCGCCTCAGGCCGGCTGGAGCTTGCGGAGCTGATCGGGATGGCCGCTCAGTTCCACCTTGAGCCCGCGCGCCCGGCGCCGCTGCACCCAGTCGCGCAGCGTTTCGGCGCTGGTATGGTCGATCGCCGGCACCTTCTCGAAGGCGAGATGGACCGGCTTGTCGCCCGGCACCGCGTCGAGCGCGCTGTTGAGCTTGGGCAGCGTGACGAAGGTCGCGGCACCGTCCAGATTGATCCGGTGCGCGTCCTCGCCCTGTTCCGCGTCCACCTTCAGGCGCAGGCGGCGGAAGTGCGGCAGCAGTTCCAGCACCGAGAGGCCCAGGCCGACCAGCACGCCGGTCAGCAGGTCGGTCGCCACCACCAGCACGAAGGTGACCGCCCAGATCGCGGCGGGCAGCATGCCATAATGGTGGAACAGGTGGCGGACATGGCTGACGCTCACCAGCTTCCAGCCGGTGACGACGAGCACGCCGCCCAGCGCGGCCATCGGGATCTCGCGCAGCAGCCACGGCAGCAGCGCGGCGAAGCCGAGCAGCCAGGCGCCGTGGAGCACCGCCGACAGGCGGGTGATGGCGCCCGCCTGGACGTTGGCCGAGCTGCGGACGATCACGCCGGTCATCGGCAGCGCGCCCGCGAGGCCGCAGAGCAGGTTGCCGACACCCTGCGCGCGCAGTTCCTTGTTATAGTCGGTGCGCACGCCGTCGTGCATGCGGTCGACCGCGGCGGCCGACAGCAGCGTCTCGGCGCTGGCGATGAACGCGACCGCAATCGCGGCGATGATGATCGTCGGGCTCAGGAACGAGCTCAGGAAACCACCCCCCGGCAGCGTCACCGCCGAGGCAAGCGAATCGGGAACCGCGACGCGGACGACGTCGAGGCCGAAGCCGAAGGCGACCAAAGTCGCACCGACCACGCCGACCAGCGCGCCCGGGATCAGGCGGAGCGCCTGGGGCTTGAGCTTGTCCCAGCCGAGCATCAGCACGATCGTCAGCACGCCCAGGCCCAGCGCCAGCTCGGTGCCGGCGATGTTGGTCGGGTCGAGGCCGAACAGCCGGCCCGGCAGCGCCGCGAGATTCTCGAGGCCGCTGGAGAGCGGCTTGGCGTCGAACAGCGTGTGGAACTGGCCGACCACGATCAGCGCGCCGATGCCGGCAAGCATGCCGTGCACCACCGCGGGCGAGATCGCGCGGAACCAGCCGCCGACCTTCACGACGCCGGCCAGCACCTGCAGGGCACCGGCAAGGACGAGGATCGCGCCGAGCGCGGCGAGGCCATGTTCGCGCACCAGCTCGAACACGATGACGGCGAGGCCCGCCGCGGGACCGCTCACCTGGAGCGGCGAGCCCGCGATCAGGCCGACCACGACACCACCGATGATGCCGGTCAACAGGCCCTTTTCGGGCGGCATGCCCGAAGCGACGGCGATGCCCATACAAAGGGGCATCGCGACGAGGAAGACCACGATCGAAGCCGTGAAATCACGGACGACCCAGCCCTTGGGGAGGGTGGCGGAGGTCATTCGGCGGCTTCCACCAGGTCGAAATCGGCCGCGCGGCGGCGAGCCGGCTTCACCGCGACGGGCAACGGGGTATCGTCACGCACGACGACGAAGCGATCGGTCTCGCCGTCGAGCGCCAGGATCTGGCCGGCATGGATATCGACGAACCAGCCGTGCAGCGCGATTTCGCCGCGCGCGATCCCGGAGGCGACCGAGGGATGGGTGCGCAGGTGCGCGATCTGCGCCACGACGTTCTCCAGGCTGATCGCGCGGACGCGATCGGTCTCGCCCAGGCCCGGATAGGCATCGGCGACGACCTTCTGCGCCGCGTCGCTATGGTTCAGCCACACCGCGACATTGGGCATGCTCGCCACCATCTCGGGATGGGCGACGGCCTTCATCGCGCCGCAGTCCGAATGGCCGCAGACGATGATGTCGCGCACGCCGAGCGCCATCACGGCATATTCGACGGTCGCCGAGACGCCGCCGATCTTCTGCGCGAAGGGCGGGACGATGTTGCCGGCATTGCGGCAGACGAACAGATCGCCGGGTTCGGCCTGCATGATGTGCTCGGGCACGACGCGCGAGTCGGCGCAGGAGATCATCAGCGCCTTGGGGCTCTGCCCCTGGGTTGCGAGCTTGCCATAGAGGTCGCTCTGGTTCGGGAAGACGGTCTTCTCGAAGCTGAAGACCCGACCAATCAACTCGTTCACGGTTACAACTCCTTTTACAGCGGAGTGCAACCTAAGGAGCCAGTTTTGCCGCAGCGCAGCGGAACTGTGAGAAAGTGTTGCCGTCAGCCGGGCAGGCGGATTTCCGCGATGAGCCCCCCGCGCTCGGCATTGGCGAGCGTCAGCCGTCCCTTCTCGAGCGCGACCGCCTGCTGGACGATGGCAAGCCCGAGGCCCAACCCCTTGGTATTGCGTCCACGCTCCACGTCGAGGCGGACGAAGGGGCGCATCGCCTCCTCGATCTGCGCCGGCGGAATGCCCGGCCCGTCATCTTCGATGCGGAAGACCAGTTCCGCCTCCTCGCGCGCCACCGTCACGCAAACGGACTTGCCGTAGTGCAGCGCATTCTCGATCAGATTGCTCAGCGCGCGGCGAAGCATCGACGGGCGCGCCACCCATTCCAGATGCTGCGGCCCCGAATAGCGCGCGTCGCGTCCGCGATCGGTGGCGTCCTCCACCAGCGTCGCCGCCATCACCGCGACGTCGACCGCGACGGCCGGCTCGGGATCGTCCTCTCCCTTCAGGAAGGTGAGCAGCGAGGCGATCATGTCGTCCATCTCGCTGACGTCGTCCTGCATCGCGCGGCGGCTGTCCTCGTCGCGCACGTCCTCGAGCCGCAGCTGGAGCCGGGCGAGCGGCGTGCGCAGGTCGTGCCCCACCGCGGCCAGCGCCTGGGTACGGTTCTCGATCAGTTCATGGATACGGCGCTGCATGCCGTTGAAGGCGTGGATCAGCCCGCGGATCTCGGCGGTGCCCTCTTCCTCCACCACCGTCACGCCGTCGCCCGAGCCGACCCTGCCGATCGCACGGACCAGCTTGCGCAGCGGCAGCAGCGTGCTGCGGATCAGCAGCGCGCCAAGCGTGAGCAGGAGCAGCGCCGGCACCAGCGCCACCAGCGTGCGCTCGATCGCGAACTGCCAGACCTGGACGGCCTCGCGCGTCTTGAACACGATCCAGCTGCCATCGGCCAGGCGCATCTCGCCGGCGACGACCGAGCCATGGGTGCTCGGCGCGAGGCGCAGCTGCAGATGCGATGCGGCGAGGCCCTTCTCCCAATTGGTCACCTGTGCCTCCATCCGCTTCTGGCGCGGCGGGAAGGCCGGACGCTCGGGAATGGTGGGGGACCAGCGGACGATGTAGCGATCGGTGGTGAGCTCGCGCGCGGCATCCGATCGTTCGGCCACCGGGCGCTCGCTCAGCAGCTTCTCGGCGATCACCAGATGCTCCGCGAGCCGGTGCGCGTCGCTTTCCTCGATCGAATAGCGCGAGGCGCGCTCGTACAGGAAAGTGCTCGCCCCGAACTCGATCGCGACGGTGAGCAGCAGGATGAGCAGGATCCTGCCGAGCAGTCCCAGCGGATGGCGCGGCACCAGGCTCAGGAGCGGGTTACCTCTGCGCGGAAGATGTAGCCGATGCCGCGCACCGTGCCGATCGGCGGCTGGTGGCCGGCTGCGGAGATCTTGCGGCGCAACCGGCTGACCAGCACGTCGACGCTGCGATCCGAGCTGTCGCCGAGGCGGACGCGCGACAGCTCGACCAGGCGTTCGCGCGCGATCACGCGCTGCGGCTGGCCGAGGAATGCCGCGAGCAGATCGAACTCCGCTCCGGTCAGCTCGACCACCGCGCCGCTGGGCGATTTCACTTCGCGGCGCGGGAAGTTGACGGTCCAGCCGTCGAAATGCGCCTGGGTCTCGCGGTCCCCGCCCGCCATCCGCTCGAGCCCGCCACGGCGAAGCACCGCGCGGATCCGCGCGATCAGCTCGCGCGTGCTGAAAGGCTTGCCGAGATAATCGTCGGCGCCCAGTTCGAGCCCGAGCACGCGATCCTGCTCGCTGCCCTTGGCGCTGACGAAGATGATCGGCACATCGCTCTTGCGCCGCACTTCGCGGCACAAGTCGATGCCGCTGGTACCGGGCAGCATGATGTCGAGCAGCACCAGGTCCACCGGCCCGTTCTCGAACGCCAGCCACATTTCCGGCGCCGTGGCCGCCTGGCGGACCGAATAGCCGTTTTCCTGAAGCGCGCGCGCCGTGAGGGTGCGCAGGGCGGGATCGTCTTCCACCAGCACGATGACAGGGGCGCTCATGCCATGGTCTCGCAAAAACTCATTGCCGGCACTTAGGCGTCTCCCGGGGCACCCTCAAGGCCGCCCAGGGATTACAGCAATGCTTTGTCACGAACCAGCATCGCTTGGCAATCGGAGGGAAAATCTTCCTTACAGGCGGGCAAAGCACCGCTCAGGCGCCGTCGCTATCTCCGGGCATCGGACATAGGAGATCGCATGAAACTCGCCCTTGCCGCCGCGGCGGCACCCTTCCTGCTCCTCGCCCCGGCCGTGCAGGCCCAATCGCTGCACGAGACCCACCAGCTCGTCTGGGCGCCCTCGGGCAAGACACCGGTCGCGCATTGGCGCATGCGCGACAAGCCGGCGTGCCAGCCGGCCCAGAGCCATCACCAGGCGGGCAAGACCGCCCTGCCCGTACGCGCCAAGTGCGACGCGCAGAACATATCGGCCAAGGCCCGATAGGGACACACCCCTCCTTCCCGTGTCCCCGGCCCGCGCAGCCCCACCTGCGCGGGCCGTCCTTGCCGCCGGCCGCGATGCCGGGTCCCCAGCCTAGGCCCGGCCCGATCGCTTGATCTCGGCCAGATCGATGCCGAAGCGCGCGATCTTGTCGTACAGCGTCTTGCGCGGGACGCCGAGCTCGGCGAGCGCCAGCGACACCCGGCCGCCGTGCCGCAGCAGCGCATCGCGGATCAGATTCTCTTCGAACTTCGCCACCCGCGCCGGAAGATCCGCCCGGCCGTCCGGCCCCTCGGCACCGGCAAGGCTCCGGCCCGCCGCGACTTCGAACGCGAAGTTCCTGAGCTCGCGGACATTGCCCGGCCAGCCATGACCCGCAAGATGCGCGTGCACCGCCGCATCCAGCGCCACGTCGCCCACGCCCAGCTGCTGCTTGGCCTCCTCGATGAACGCGGCGAACAGCAGGAACACGTCGCCGGTGCATTCGCGCAGCGACGGCACGCGCAGCCGCATCGTCGCCAGGCGATAATAGAGGTCGGCGCGGAACCGGCCGGCGGCAACCGCCCCCGCGACATCCTCCTTGGCGGTCGCGATCACGCGCAGGTCCACCGGCTCCGGGCGTTCCGCCCCGATCGGCTGGACCTCGCGCTCCTCGAGCACCCGCAACAGGCGTGCCTGCATCGCCAGCGGCATCGAGTCGATCTCGTCGAGCAGCAGCGTGCCGCCGCTCGACGATGCGATGCGCCCGGTGCGCGACAGCCTGGTGTGCGGCACGCTGTCGGCGGCGTGGCCGAACAGCTCGATCTCGGCGATCCCCTCGGGCAGCGCCGCGCAATTGACCGCGACGAAGGGCTTGCCCCGCCGCCGGCTGCTCCGATGCAGCATCCGGGCGACCAGCTCCTTGCCCGTGCCGGTCTCCCCTTCGAGCAGGATGTCGACATCGGTCTCGGCGAGCTGGCCGATCATCGCCCGCAGCCTGACCATCGCCGGGCTTTCGCCGATCAGCGGGCTCTCCTCCTGCGCGGCAGTGGCGGCCGCGGCGCGCAGTCGGCGATTCTCGATGACCAGCGCGCGGCGATCGAGCGCACGGCGAACCGCGGCGAGCAGCCGCTCGGCGGCAAAGGGCTTGGGGATGAAGTCGAACGCGCCGTCGTGCAGCGCCGCAACCGCCATCGGCACGTCGCCATGCCCGGTAACCAGCAGCACCGGGATGTCGCCGTCGACCGCGCGGATGCGTGCGAGCAGTTCCAGCCCGTCCATGCCCGGCATGCGGATGTCGGAGACGACCACGCCGGGGAAGTCCGGCGTCAGCCGCGCCAGCGCCGCCGCCGCGCGATCGAAGGGCAGGACCCGGAGCCCGGCCAGCTCCAGCGTCTGGACCGTGGCGAGCCGCAGCTGCTCGTCATCCTCGACGAACATCACGGTGGCGTTGTCGGGTGCGAGCATCATGCAGCCTTCAGCAGGAGATGGAACGCCGTGCCGCCGCCCGGATTGGGCGCATGCACGATATCGCCCCCGAACTCGCGCGCGATGTCGCGGGCGATGGCGAGGCCCAGGCCGAGGCCGCCCGGCTTGGCCGAAGTGAAGGGCGAGAAGAGCGTGTCCGCGATCTCCGGGTCGACGCCCGGTCCATTGTCGATCACCGAGAGCCGCACCGCCTCCCCCTCCCTTGCGCCCTGCACGAGCACGCGCGCTTCCTTCGCGCCCTGGATCGCGTCGAGCGCATTCTGGAGCAGGTTGATCAGTATCTGTTCGAGCCGGATCCGGTCGCCCCGGACCACGACCTGGCGCAATCCCCTGGGCATCCTGAGCGTCACCACGCCGCGCGCGCGCTCGCCGAGCAGCAGCAGGGTGCCGTCCAGGATCGAGCCCAGCTCGGCATTCCCCTCTGCCGGCGTCTTGCGCCGGGCGAAGGCGCGGAGCTCCGCCGTGATCGTGCCGATCCGCTCGGTCAGCGAGACGATCTGCTTCAGGTTGGCGCGCGCATTGTCGGTCGCCGCACGATCGAGGAAGGTCGTGGCGTTCTCGGCGAAGGTGCGGATGGCCGCGACCGGCTGATTGATCTCATGGGCCACGCCGGCGGTGATCTGGCCGAGCGAGCCGAGCCGGCTGGCCTGCGCCAGCTCCTCGCGCGCCGCGCGATAGCGGCGGTCGGCTTCGATGCGTTCGTCGGATTCGACGATCAGCCGGGCATTGGCGTCGCGCAGCTCGGCGGTGCGCCGTTCCACCTCCGCTTCGAGCCGCGCCTGGTGATGGCGCTGCAGGCGACGCTTCTCGGCGGCACGCAGGGCGAAGCCGAGCAGCATGCCGGCGGTCAGCAGGATCGCCAATGCGATCAGCAGCGCCTGGGTGCGCGCGGCCGCGAGCGGCGGCTCGAGCGGCGCGAGATGGATCAGATGCGCGCCCGCCAGCGGCGCCGGCTCGGCGGCGGCCCGATAACGCTGCGCCTTGCCCCCCGCCGCCACGCTCGCCACGGCCCCGTCGATGGTGAGCGGTGCGCGCCTGGGCGGCTGCGCTCCGAACTGGAGCGTACGGCGCGCATCGGCGAGCGTCGCTGCATCGAGCGCCCGCGTCGTCTGGAAGCGCCAGCTTCTGATCGAGGTGACCAGGATCACGCCATGCGCATCGGTGACGATGGTGATGCCGGGGCCCCGCGCCCAGGCCGCCTCGACATCGTCGAACTCCACCTTGACCACGACCACGCCGAGCGCCTGCCCGCCGCGATCGACCCGGCGCGCGAGATACAGGCCCGGCCGGCCGCTGATCGTGCCCAGCGCGAACAGCTCCGAAGCGCCGCGCTCCATCGCGTCGCGGAAATAGGGCCGAAAGCCATAGACCTGGCCGACGAAGCTGGTCGGCAGCTGCCAGTTGCTCGCCGCGACCGTCCTGCCATGGCGATCGATGACGTAGATCACCGCGGCATCGGTGCGCGCGGCCAGCAGCTCGAGCGTGGCGTTCAGCCGGCGCTGCGCCACCGGATCGCCGCCGCGCAGCGCCGGCGCAATCTCCGGATTCTCGCTGAGGACCAGCGGCAACAGCCGGAACTTCTGGAGCTCGCTCGTCAGCAGCCCGACATGCGCGCGCGCGGTCTGCCGTGCCACTGCGTCGGCAGAGGCGCGCGCCTGGCCCGTGGCCCAGCGGCTGCCCGCCCAGGCGAGCAGCAGAATCGCGGCAATCATCGCGCATGCGAGCAGCAGATGCCGATATCGGAGCGGCGCTCGGAGTCTCATTTGTGCGGTTTATCGCACATTTCGAGAGTATCCGCGCGGATTCTCACACGCTTTTCCGCGACGCCGCCATGGCGCACTCCGCATGAATATATGAAAATCAAATACTTATCCCGAAAAATCCGAACCTCTGGAGGGCCGTAGCGAGAGGGATATGGTGCACGGCCAAGGCCCCGACACAAGAGGGTGCGCGCGCCATGCCGGCGCGACGAGAGGAGAATATGATCATCCAGTCGATCCCCGACGGGCAGCCGATCGCTGCCCGCAAGCCCTTCTATCGGCACCTGTATTTCCAGGTGCTCGTGGCAATCGCGCTGGGCGTGACCATCGGCCATTTCTGGCCCTCCGTCGGCGAGTCGTTCAAGCCGCTCGGCGACGGCTTCATCAAGCTGGTGAAGATGGTGATCGCGCCGGTGATCTTCCTCACCGTGGTGAGCGGCATCGCCGGCATGCGCGAGCTCGGCTCGGTCGGCCGCGTCGCCGCCAAGGCATTCGGCTATTTCCTGTTCTTCTCCACGCTCGCGCTGATCATCGGCCTGGTCGTCGCCAATGTCGTCCAGCCGGGCGCGGGGATGAACGTCGATCCGCACACGCTCGATGGCAGCGCCGTCGCCGACTATGCGCACAAGGCGCACGAGACGACCGTCATCGGCTTCCTGATGTCGATCATCCCGACGACGCTCCCCTCCGCCCTAACCGAGGGCTCGATCCTGCAGACCCTGTTCGTCGCGGTGCTGTTCGGCATCGCCATGGTGCTGGTCGGCAAGCCGGCCGAGCCGGTGCTCGACCTGGTCGAGCGCGTCGCGCTGATCGTCTTCCGCGTCGTCGGCATATTGATGCGCGTCGCGCCCCTGGGCGCGTTCGGCGCGATGGCCTTCACCATCGGCAAATACGGCGTCGAATCGCTCGGCAACCTCGCCTGGCTGGTCGGCACCTTCTACGCCACTTCGCTGTTCTTCGTGCTGGTCGTGCTGGGCGCGGTCGGCTGGTTCAACGGCTTCTCGATCTTCAAGCTGCTGCGCTATCTCAAGGCCGAGCTGCTGCTGGTGCTGGGCACCTCGTCGTCCGAAGCCGCCCTGCCCAGCCTGATCGCCAAGCTGGAGAGCGCAGGCTGCGAGAAGGGCGTGGTCGGCCTGGTCGTGCCGACCGGCTATTCGTTCAACCTGGACGGCACCAACATCTACATGACGCTCGCCGCGCTGTTCATCGCGCAGGCGACGGGCGTGCACCTGAGCTGGGAGGAGCAGATCCTGCTCGTGCTCGTCTCGATGCTGAGCTCCAAGGGCGCGGCCGGCGTCACCGGCGCCGGGTTCATCACCCTGGCGGCAACGCTCTCGATCGTGCCGAGCGTGCCGGTGGCCGGCATGACGCTGATCCTTGGCGTCGATCGCTTCATGAGCGAATGCCGCAGCCTCACCAACTTCGTCGGCAACGCAGTGGCGGCGATCGTCGTCGCCCGCTGGGAGAACAAGCTCGATCGCGCCGCGCTGGATGCTGCGCTCTCGGGTCGCCCCCATGCACAGCCAGAGAGCCTGGAGCGGAGCCAGGCGGCCTAGAGCAAGACAGAAGACCAGAAACGAACAAGAAAAAATAGAACAGGGAGAGAATGCATGAGGAAGGGATATCGGCACATCGCCTTGACGGCGGGCAGCGCGCTCGGCGTGCTGATGCTTGCGCAAGCGGCGCAGGCGCAGGAAGCGCAGGCGGCACAGGAAGGGGCTGCCGCGACCGACGAGATCGTCGTGGTCGGCACCCAGATCAAGGGCGCCAGCACCACCGCCGCCCTCCCCGTCTCGGTGATCGACGCCAACCAGATCGACGCCACCGGCGCGCTTTCGGGCGACGAGCTGTTCCGCTCGATCCCGCAGGCCGGCGACGTGACCTTCAACGAAGCGAACAATCCCCAGACCAGCAACGCGGCGCGCGGCGACGTCAACTCGATCAACCTGCGCAATCTGGGCGTGGGCAACACGCTGGTGCTGCTCAACGGCCGCCGCCTCGTCAACCACCCCACCAGCCAGGCAGGTGACGGCAATGTCCCCGTGCTCGGCTACAATGCCAATTCGCTGCCGGTGGCCGGCATCCAGCGGCTGGAGATCCTGCGCGACGGCGCGGCGGCCATCTATGGCTCGGACGCGGTGGCAGGCGTGGTCAACACCGTCACCAGGACCAACATCCATGGCGGCTCGCTCGACTTCCGCTATGGCGGGGCCGAAGGCACGCATCGCCGCGAATTCCAGGTGACCGGCACGGCCGGCAGCAACTTCGCCGGCGGCCGCGGCAACGTCTCGCTGTATCTCGACTATACCCACCGCACAGCCCAGCTGGCCGAGGACCAGCCCTATACGGCGACGGACAACCTCATGTCCTATTTCGCCAATGACCCCGCCTATGCCGGCAACCTGACCGCCGACGGCCGCGCCACCCAGTCGCCCTGGGCGAACCTTGCCGTCGTCAATGGCCCCGGCACGATCCGCCGCAGCCCGGGCAATCAGGCGCTGACCTCCTCGGCGGGCGCGTTCCACACCCAGTCGAGCGCCAATCCGGGCTGCCTGGTGGCGCTCAGCGCCGACACCTGCCTGGGCAGCGGCACGCGCGCGACCGCTTCGACGCTGCGCAACGAACGGTTCGACACGCGGCCGGGGACGACGGTTTCACCGCGCATCAACCGCTACAACAGCTTCGCCAGCGCGCATTACGACATCTCGGACAGCCTGACCGCCTATGGCGAAGCGGGCTTCTATTATGCCGAGACGCGCCGCATCCAGCCGCCGACGATCAACCTCAACGCCATCGTCATCCCGGCGTCCAACTATTGGAACCCGTTCGGACCGACCACGCTCAACGGCCAGCCCAATCCGAACCGGATCCCGAACCTGACCAACGTGCCCGCCACCGGCCTGCCGGTGCGCCTCTCCACCTATCGCTTCGTCGATGCCGGCAAGCAGGAAGTGAACGTCACCAACTGGCAGTCCCGCTTCCTGGGCGGCCTGAAGGGGCAGATCGGCAGCTTCGATTTCGACAGCGCGATCCTCTATTCGGCGGCGCAGGCGACCGACGTCTCGAACGCCATCAACATGACCAAGCTGCAGCAGAATCTCGCGCTGTCGACGCCGGATGCGTATAATCCGTTCAGCGGCGGCTGCGCGGCGACGCCGAGCGTGGGCGACTGCTCGCCCGCCTCTGCCGCCACGATCGATTCCTTCCAGTTCAAGCTCAAGCGCCGCTCCAGGACGACGCTCGCGCTGGCCGACTTCAAGATGTCGAACGCGCGGCTGCTTGCCCTGCCCGGCGGCAATCTCGGCATCGCCTTCGGCATCGAGGGCCGCCGCGAGACCCAGCGCGACGACCGCGATCCCAATCTCAACGGCACGATCGGCTTCGTCGACATGGTGACCGGCGAGACGAACCTGTCGAACGTGGCCGCCGTGAGCCCGACGCCGAGCACCAAGGGGCACCGCGAAGTCTTCTCTGCCTTTGCCGAGCTCGCCGTGCCGGTGGTCTCGCCCGAGATGCACGTGCCGCTGGTCCATCGCCTCGATGTCCAGCTCGCCGGGCGCTACGAGCATTACAGCGACTTCGGCTCGGTGGCGAAGCCCAAGGTCGCCGCGGCCTGGGACCTGGTCGACGGCCTGCGCATCCGCGGCTCCTGGTCGCAGGGCTTCCGCGCACCGAACCTCGAACAGACCAACACCGTCGCCTATTCGCGCCTCAACTCGAACACCGACTATTATCGCTGCGAGGCCGATCTGCGCGCCGGGCGCATCGCCAATTACGGCGCCTGCTCGCGCGGCATCAGCTATTCGATCTTCGTCAGCGGCAATCCGAACCTGAAGCCGGAGAGCAGCACCAGCTGGACGCTGGGCACGGTGCTCCAGCCCAAGTTCATCCCGGAAAGCGCCGGGCGGCTGACGCTCACCGCCGATTTCTGGTCGATTAAGCAGACCGGTATCGTCGGCCAGTTCGGCGCGCAGAACGCGCTGGTGCTCGACTATCTGCTGCGCCTGCAGGGATCGAGCAACCCGAACGTGATCCGCGCCGCGCCGACGGCGGACGACACCCCGGTCTTCACCGGCACCGGCCTCGCCCCGGCGGGCGTCGTCACCCGGATCAACGACCAGTTCGTCAACCTGCTGCCGCAGACGGTGCAGGGCGTCGACCTGGCGCTGCTCTACAATGTCCGCACCCGCATCGGCAAGTTCGACCTGGCGCTGAACGGCGCGCGGCTGACCAAGTTCTCGCGCGATACCCCGCCGGCGGTGCAGGCATTGTTCGACGCGCGCACGGCCGGGCAGATCAACGCCGCCACCCCGCTAACCGATGCGCGCGACCTGATCGCGGACCGCGGCAAGCCCAAGTGGCGCGTCACCGGCTCGCTCACCTGGTCGAAGAGCGGCTGGCAGGTCGGTGCCTTCGCCAACTATATCGACACCGTCTATGACAGTAACTTCCTCGACGCGAACGGCCGCCCCTACAAGCTGGACGGCCAGGTGACGTTCAACCTCTACACCCAGTATCGCTTCAAGGGCGGCGTGCTCGACGACACGCGCATCCGCATTGGCGCGCGCAACCTCTTCGACAAGCAGCCGCCGATCACCGCCGACGGCTATCTGGGCTCGCTCTACAGCCCCTATGGCCGCTATCTCTACATGACGATCGGCAAGAGGTTCTGATGCTGCGCCTGTCCTTCTTCCTCTCCCTCCTGGCCGCGGTTCTCGCCGCGGCCAGCCCCGCCCTCGCCCAGGACGGGCTGGGCACGCCCGAGGTCCATGCGGTGTGGCCGGGCAAGGCGCCCGGCTTCGGCAAGCCGACGGGCCCGGAGAAGATCGGCAACGAGGGCGGGCAGACCGGCTCCTGGTCGAACATCTCGGAGCCGCGCTACGAAGTCTATCGGCCGAAGCATCCCAATGGCGCGGCGGCGCTGCTGCTGGGCGGCGGCGGCTATTTCCGCATCCAGATCGGCTCGGCCAAGGACGTGGCCGCCAGGCTCGCCGCGGCCGGCATCACGCCGGTGATCCTCTATTACCGGCTGCCCGGCGACGGCTGGAACGCGGACGCGCCCTTCCAGGACGCCCAGCGCACGCTCCGGCTGCTCAAGGCGGGCGCCGCGCGCTGGGGCCTGGATCCCGCGCGGATCGGCGTGGTCGGCATGTCGGCCGGCGGGCACCTCGCCGGGATGATGGCGACGCGCGGCGGCCATGACTTCTATCCGCCCGCCGACGAGGCCGACCGGCTGAGCGCCGTCCCGGCATTTGCCGGGATGATCTATCCGGTCGTCTCGATGCGCCCGCCGATCGACACGACGCAAACGCGCAAGAAGCTCTCGGTCCTGCCCGATTATCGCGACGCCTATTCGGTCGAGGCGCAGGTGGGGCCGGATACGCCGCCCGTCTTCCTGGCGCACGCCACCGACGATCCGATCGCCAATGTCGAGCATTCGCTGCGCATGTTCGCGGCGATGCGCGCGGCCGGGCGGCCGGTGGAGCTCCACGTCTTCGAGAAGGGCGGGCACAGCTGGGGCGCCGGCAAGCCGGGCACTCCCGTGTCGCAATGGCCGGACCTGTTCCTCACCTGGCTGCGGCTGCACAAGGTCCTGCCCTGATCCGCGCCATCAGGGCACGGGCCCGCGCCGGTCGCGCTTGCGGGCGCAGTCGGCGCAGCACCCCGGAAGCTCCGCGAAGATTCGGTACGTCCGGAAGCCGGCGCGCCCGGCCGCCGCTTCCACCGCTGCCCGCACCGCTTCGCCCGGCGCCACCAGGATCGCGCCGCAATGCCTGCAGTGCAGATAGAGCGGCTGGTCGCCGTCCCGCAGCAGATAGCCGCGCGCCAACAGCAGCTTCTGCACCTTGCCGGCATCGACGAGCTGGCGCAGCGCCCGGAACACGAGGCTGGGCGCGGCCGGATCGCCGCCGTCCCGGAGCCGCTCGACCAGTTCCAGGCCGCCGAGCGGACCGGGGGCCTGTGCGAGCAGCGCGACGATCCGCTCGGCCAGCGCCCCCGCGCGCCGCCTAGCCATGGCGGTGGCCGCAATGCCGCAGCCGCCAGTTGCCGATATGCGCCGCGGCAAGGCAAAGGCTGCCGGCGATCGTCACCGGCGCTTCCGCCGCGCTTTCGGCAAAGGCGAACACCGCGGCCGCCATCAGCGCCAGCCCGGCACCGCCGAGCGCCAGCATCTCCGGCTGGTCGTGCCGGCGATAGCCGGCAGTCAGCGCCAGCGCCGAGCTGGGGATGGCGAAGGCGAGCAGCCAGACATGAAGCTGTTCGGGGATCGCCAGCACCTGGGAAAGCGCCGGCAGGGCCGCGAGCAGCAGCGGCAGGCCGGCACAATGCACCAGGCAAAGCAGAGATGCGCCGACCGCCGCGTGCTCGATCAGGTCGATCGCGCGGGTACGGCGTGCGTGCGGATCGCAACGCATGCGATATCTCCAAACCGAAGGGAGGCCGGGCGGCACGCCGCCCGGCCGGTCATCAGAAGCCGAGCCGCAGCGTCGCCCGCAGGTCCCGGCCGGCCAGCGGCGCGAAGTCCTTCAGGAAGCTCGAATGGCGCCGCGCATCGACATCGAAGATGTTGTTGGCGCTCAGCGTCAACGAGATCTTCCGGTTCTGGGCGAACGGCCTGAAGCTCAGCGAGGCATTGGTGAGCGTATAGCCGTCGGTCGGCGTCTCGAACGCGGCGATGCGATCCTGGGCCCAGACATGCTCGACTTCGACGCGGGCGGTCAGCAGGCTCGACTGCGCCTCGAGGCCGCCGAGCACGCGCAGCGGCGGGATGCGGGGCACCGGATCGCCATTGTTGCCCTGGCTGGCATGGACATAGTCGCCAAGCAGGTCGAAGTTGATCGCATAGTCGCCGATCCGGGCGAGCCGCGCGGACAGGTCGCCCTCGAGCCCGTAATAGCGGGCCTTGACCTGCTGGAACTGGAAACAGGGCAGATCGACGGTGCGGCCGCTCGGCGCCGCCGCCGCTTCGCAGACGCTCTGCGCGACCTGGTTCTCGGAGATATAGCCGTCGAACCAGTCATAATAGGCCGAGGCGTCGAAGCTGAATCCGTCCTTGTGGACATGCAGCGTCGTCTCGAGGCCCCAGGACTTCTCCAGACCGAAGTTCGGATTGCCGAGCTCCCAGGCCTGGGTGCCCGCATGGCCGCCATTGGCGAACAGCTCCTCGCCCGAAGGCGCGCGTTCGGTCCGCGAGGCGTTGATCCCGATGCGGACATCGTCGGACAGGGCATAGGAGAGCCCCGCCGATCCCGAAAGGGCGTCGAAATTGCGCTTCGTATTGGGAAAGCGCAGATCGCCCGCCGCCGGGTTCGACTGGAGGCTGCTATGCTCGTAGCGGATGCCGCCCTCGGCGCGCAGCTTGCCGAAGTCGAACTGCTGCAGCGTGAACAGGCCGACCTGGCTGGTATTGTTCTGCGGCAGGAAGGCCTCGTCGCCGACCACGTTGAAGTTGCGATGGTAATATTGGACGCCCGAGGCGCCCTGCCAGCCGCCGCGATTGGCCTGGACCAGCTCCAGCCGCCCCTCGAAGCCCTTGTTGTAGAAGGCGGTGCCGATCGAGCCGTCCTCCTCGAGCTCGAAATGGCGATAGTTCGCATAGCCGGCGCGCGCGCGAACCTTGTCGATGAAGCCGCCCCCGGTATCCACGTCGGCACGGAAATCGAAACGGTTCTGGAGCACGGAGAGGCGCGGCGCCTCCTGCTCTTCGCCCGTGGCCAGCGCATAGCGGATGGGCACGCCGTAGAGGCTGTCATAATGCGAATAGGACACGCCGATATTGGCGGTATCGCTGACATAGGCCAGGCCGGCGCCCGCGGTCCAGGTTTCGGCCTGGGTGTTGGGCAGCTTGCCCCTCAGCGCCGCGGTCTCGGCGAAATCGGGGTCGTCGGGCGTGGTCGGCCCTGCCGCGGCGGCGAGCGCCTGCGCCCGGGCCGAGGGGCTCAGCACATAGCCGCCGATCTTCAGGTCGTCGCTCTTCGAATAGGAACCGTCGGCGTGGAAGACGAAATGCCCGCCCAGCGCCACATCGCCCGAGCCCGCGATCGAGCGCTCCTTCGCGGCCGAGCCGTAGGTGGCGATCGCATCCACGTCATAGCCATTCTCGGGCAGGGTGCGCGGGATGCGCTTGTCGATCACGTTGACCACGCCGCCGATCGCCGAAGAGCCATAGAGCAGCACCGACGGACCGCGCAGCACCTCGATGCGCTCGGCCAGCAGCGGATCGATGATCACCGCATGATCGGCCGAGGTGTTCGAGACGTCGATCGAGCCGATCCCGTCGGTGAGCACGCGGACGCGCTCGCCCTGGAAGCCGCGCAGGATCGGGCGCGAGGCACTGGGACCGAAGGACGTGGCCGAGACGCCCGGCTGCTTGGACAGCGTCTCGCCGATGCTGGGGCGCAGATCGCGGGTGAGCACTTCGCCCGAGACGACCGAAGTGCCGGCGAGCACATCCCGCTCGCTGGTCGGCAGGATACCGGTGACGACGATCTCGTTGCCCTTGTTGCCGGTCGTGCTCTGCCCGTCCGGGCCGCTATCGTCCGCGGGGGCGGGCTTGGCCGGGGGCGCCGGCGGGTTGTTGCTGTCGGGGCCGGCGGCGTGCGCGGCAGCGGGGATGGCGAGCGCGAGCGTAGCCGCGCGCAGCAGGAACAGATGACGCATGGAAATTAGACTCCGAGAACCTTGGTTTTTCGCGGGAGGGACGAGGACGCGAGGGCACGGCGCGCACCTGCGCCGTACCGGGGCGGTCCCGATCCCCTAGGCCTGGAGCGGCGGTGGAGGCGCCCGGCTGCGCGCGGTTCGCGGAGGTTCGAAGAAGGAGAGGCTGGGCAGTCGCACCGGCGCCGCACGGAATGCGACCGGCGCCGGCGCGGCAAGCGCGACGGGCGCCGGAAGCAGCACCGCGCCGATATTCGCAACTTCCCGGCATATCGGGCAGCTGGCCGGGGAATCCGCGGGCGCCTGGCGATCCGTCGCCTTGCCGGTGCCGCTCGCACCCGGCCTTGCCGTTTCCAGGGCAAAGCCGCGATCGAAGTGATTGTGCGTCTGGACGACGGCACCTTGCCAGACGAACGCGAAGAGCAGGGCGCAGAGGAGCGCCCACCGCGTCGCGGCCCGATCTCCGCCACGCCGCGGCCTCGTTTCGCGCAAGCGACTCGGGCGACTGCCATTCACGGATGCCGCGATGCAATAAAGGTGTTATGTTGTAAAGTCTCATATACCGGCGGCCGGGGGCCTCCATCCTTCCGCCGCGCCCCATCCGGTTTCCCAGCACCATTCCCGCGCAGGCGGGGATCCGGAACCGGGAACGATGGCCGCCAGGCTCGCTTGCCATTTCCGGCAAACCCGCGCGATTGCATCGATTGTCCGGCACTCTCCCCGATCCCCGTCCGCGCGCGGATCGCGCGCGTGCCGATCGAGCCATGGCTTGACGGAGGGGCCCTGGCAAAGCACTGCCCGCCCCCCGCGAACATGCTCCCGGCACGAATCGGCAAGGATGCCGCTCCACGCTCCGCCCCGGCGCGAGTGGCGTAATTTTGCAACTGCCACGCGGGATGTTCGCGACATATGGCATCGGCGGTCTTTTTGGGAATTGAAATGAATTTTCACCTATGACAACTTCATTGCGATCGGTGGCGTGAGATCGGCGCCCCCGGCAAATGAAGGTCGCGTTCGGGCGGCCGGGTAATTCAGGGTGTTGTTCGTCGATGGAAACCTCTCGCCGCGGCGCCATGGCATTGGGAATGGGAAGCGCCGCCCTCGACCTCGCCGCGCCCGCGCTCGCCCGCCCTGCGGAGCGCACGCTAATCCTGTCGACCTGGGATTTCGGCGCCGCCGCCAACGCCGCGGCCTATGCCCAGTGGAAGAAGAGCGGCAGCCTGCTCGACGCCGTCGAAGCCGGCGCCCGCATCCCCGAGGCGGATCCCGAGAATCATTCGGTCGGCCATGCCGGCTATCCCGATCGCGACGGGCATGTGACGCTCGATGCGATCATCATGGACGATCGCGGCAATGTCGGCGCGGTTGCCGCGCTCGAGGATTTCGCGCATCCGATCTCGGTCGCGCGCCGGGTGATGGAGAAGACGCCGCACACGTTCCTGGTGGGCGAAGGCGCCCACCAGTTCGCCGAGGCCGAGGGCTTCGACAAGGTCGCGATGCCGACGCCCGAAGCCGAAAGGGCATGGCGCGACTGGCTGAAGACCGCCCGGTACAAGCCGGTCGCCAATAGCGAGAACCTGCGCGGCTCGGCGCTCGACCATGACACGATCGGCATGTTGTTCTGCGCGCCCGGCGGGCAGCTCGCCGGCGCCTGCACCACGTCCGGCATGGCATTCAAGCTGCGCGGCCGCGTCGGTGATTCGCCCCAGGCCGGATCGGGCCTGTTCGTCGAGGCCGGTGTCGGCGCCGCCACCGCCACCGGCGTAGGCGAGGAAGTCACCCGGATCGCCGGATCGGCACGCGTGGTCGCGTCGATGCGCGCCGGCATGACGCCTCAGGCCGCCTGCCGCGAGGCCGTGCTCCACATCGCCAGGCTGCGCGGCGACGCCGTGCGCGACGCACAGGTGGCTTTCCTCGCGATCGACCATCGCGGCCGGATCGGGGCCTTTGCGCTCCAACCCGGTTTCACCTTCGCGGCGACCGACCCTGCGGGGCGAACCCGGATCCAGACCGCCGGGAATTTAAAGAATCTCGCAACGACCAAGTAACCGAATCGATTTCCAAAAGGGGGGAAGTAATGAAGAAATTCAATGCATTGTTGCTAAGTTCGACGTGTTTCGCGGTGTTGCTCGCCGCGCCCGCGATGGCGCAGGACGCCGTGCCGGAAACTGGCAGGGACTCCACCGCCAGCGCCGGGGACGAGGGCTCCCTCGTCGTTACCGGCACTCGCATCGTGCGCCCGAACAACCGCTCGGCCGCGCCGATCACCACCACCACCTCCGCCGAGATCGCCGCACAGGGCGCGACGACGATCGAAGAGGTGCTCAACCGCCTGCCGCAGGTGCAGGTCAACTCCGAACAGAATTTCAGCGACTCCGAAGGCCGCCAGCGGATCAAGCTGCGCAGCCTGGGCTATGAGCGCACGTTGATGCTGGTCGACGGGATGCGCATCGGCCTGCCCAACACGGTCGATGTGGGCATCATCCCGAACGCGCTGGTCGAGCGAGTCGACGTGCTGACCGGCGGCGCTTCCGCAGTCTATGGCTCGGACGCGGTCGCGGGCGTCGTCAACTTCATCCTGAAGAAGAACTTCAGCGGCATCCGCGTCGACGGCAACTACAGCTTCTTCAACCACAACAACCGTTCCAGCGCGGTGACCGACGCCGCGCGGCGGGCCGGGTTCGATTCGGCCAGCGGCATGAGCAATGACGGCGCCCGCGCCGATGTCAGCCTCGCCGCCGGCACCAACCTGTTCAACGACCGCGTCAATGTCTCGGCCTTCGTCAACTATCGCCAGTCGAGCCTCGTTCGCCTGCGCGACCGCGCGAACGCCGTCTGCGAAGTGGTGACGACGAGCAACACCTCGCCGCTCTCCTGCTCGCGGGCGAGCTACACGCCGGCCGGCACGATCATCCCGCGCGCCGGCGCCAGCGCCGGGACGGTGCTCGTCAACAACCCGAACGGCAACGGCACCTTCATCCCGATCAACAGCGGCCCCGCAGGCGCCTCGGCCAATCCCTATGACGACTGGGCGTTCCAGCGGCCGTTCAACCGCGTCAACGCCGGCGGCTTCCTGACCGCGCAGATCAACGACCATGTCGAGCTGTACAGCAACGTGCTGTGGTATCGGGACAAGTCGTACAACACCCAGCTGAACCGCACCTATTCGTACAGCGTCTATGGCAGCACGCCCTATCAGGTGAATTGCGACAACCCGTTCCTCTCGGCGTCGCAGGCGCAGACGCTGTGCGGTGCGAACGCGGGCGTGGCGGGCCAGTATGCGCCGCTCGACGTGCGCTATCGCTTCGACGGGATGCCGCTGGTCCGCCAGCAATTCACCAACACCGGCTATCGCGTCGTCGCGGGCCTGCGCGGCCGGGTGCTCGACGATGTCTGGTCCTATGACGTCGCGGGCATGCTCTCGCGCGCGCAGCTCGACACCATCGACGTGCCGTTCGCGAAGTTCGACAGCGTCAACCGCTCGCTCGACGTGGTGAACGTCAACGGCCGCCCGACCTGCCGCTCGGTGGTCAACGGCACCGACAGGAACTGCGTGCCGTTCAACGCCTTCGCGCCGTTCAACAACGATGCCGCGCTCAACAACTATCTCTATGGCAACGCCTCTGGCGGCATCAGCACGCGCATTCCGCGCCTGTTGCAGTTCGTCGGCACCATCAGCGGCGATCTCGGCAAATACGGCATTGCCTCGCCCCTCGCCGAACAGGGCATCGCGATCGCGCTGGGCGGCGAATATCGCGAGGAGATGGAACGCACCGTCGTCAACGCGATCTACCAGCAGAACAATGGCGGCACGAACCAGCGCGTCACCCAGAACATCCTGGAGGCCTTTGGCGAAATCCAGGCACCGCTGGTCGAGAACCGGCCCTGGACCAAGCTGCTTCAGCTGAACGCCGGCTACCGCCTGTCCAAATATAACCGCCTGGACAGCAAGTTCGGCACCTGGAAGATCGAGGGCATCTGGTCGCCGGTCGCGGACATCAGCTTCCGTGCGTCGCTCAACAAGGCACAGGCGGCCCCGGGCGTCGGCACCGCCGCCAGCGCGTCCAACATCTTCTGGAACCAGGGCTTCTACGCGGATCCCTGCGCCCCCCGGATCGATCCGGCCAACCCCAGCGCACCGCGCATCGCCCCGGTCGCCACGCAGCAGCAATGCGCCAACACCGGCCTGCCGGCGAATCTCTATGGCAGCACCACGCTGATCTGCCCGGACGATCGCTGCACCGTCCGCGAAGGCGGCTTCGACCTCAAGCCGGAAACCGCCTATACCAAGACGTTCGGCGTGGTCCTCCGCCCGCGCTTCGTGCCGGGGCTGACCGTCTCGGTCGATCGCTGGTTGATCGATCTGAAGGATCAGCTCGACTTCCTCCAGCCGCAGAACCTGATCAACGACTGCCTCAGCACCGGCAACGACTATTTCTGCCGCGCCATCGTCCGCAATGCGAACGGCACGCTGTACAGCTCGCCGGCGACGCGTCCGGCCACGGGCTGGGTCGCGCGCGGTTCGGCGAACGGCTATCGCTCGCAGTCGCATGGCTGGGACTTCCAGGGCCAGTATGACGTCGGCATGGGTTCGGTCGGCCGCCTCGAGATGAGCTTCAACGGCACGCTGATGACGCGGGTCGCCTCGCAGGCATCGCCCACCGCCACGTCGCGCAATTGCGTGGGCTATTGGGGCAATTCGTGCGGCGAGAGCATGCCCAAATGGGCGCACCAGATGCGCACCACCTGGATCCTGCCGGAGCGCATCGCCAGCGTCTCGCTGAACTGGCGCCATCGCTCGGCCATGCCGCTCGACGTCTATGCGCCGGCCAGCACCGGCATCCCGACGGCGGATCCCAGCCAGCGGCGGGACCAGTTCCCGGGCATCAAGGCCTATGACTGGTTCGACCTGGCGCTCAGCTTCGACGTCAACAAGCAGATGACGTTCCGGCTTGCCGCGAACAACATCTTCGACCGCGACCCGCCGATCGTGCCGGACAGCCGTTCGCGCATCGGCCTGCTGCGCGGCAACACGATCATGGGCTATGACCTGCTCGGCCGACAGATCGTCGCCGGTGTCTCGCTACGCCTGTAATCCTGGGGTGGCCCGTCCCCCGGAGACTGGGTCTCCGGGGGATTCGGGCGTTGGGGCGAGGGCGGTGATCCCCGCCGCGCCGGCCGCTAACAGCGGCAACGCTTTCAAGGGGCGCGCGAGTGCAATCTATATGCCCCTGCGCTTGCCTTGCAGAGCGTGCGCGGGAAGTTGGGCTTGGCGTCATATTCATAGGCGAGATTGGCCGCCGAAGTGATGCTCGCATCGCCGCTCGATTCCGATCAGGGGATGAGCCGGTTCAGCGCGTCATAGATGGCAGAGGCGTTCGTTCTGGATCACTACGCCGGCGCGGGTGGAATATTCGGTAAGCTTGTTGCCGATAAGGTCGTAGCTCGAGCTCTGGGTGGTGGCGATGCCGCTCGGTTAAACGATTCATTGACCGTGCTGATGTTCCCGCATGATTTCAGGGCGCGTTCAACCGAATGGTTGAACAACGCCGAGGCTCACCGGATCAAAGAGCGGCAGGCAGATGCCCGCCGGGACAGCACAACAGACGATATCCTACATTGCAAGCCGGACCGCGCTCTCATCTCTATTTTATGATACCCCATGAACGCTTAAATCCCTTCACTCTCTACGGCGGTTACTTCTCAGTGAAGAGCGGATTCCAAACATTATCAACTATGAATTTCCTACCTTCTTCCTGCGAATCAACGATTATCACCTCCGATTTTTCATTGCCCAGCAGGCTTACCCAATCTGCGTCGTTGCTATTGAGCATTACCTGCAACTCATCACGCAACCCGTCCAGCTCTCTACGGTCGGGGTTAGCGCGTATATCGGCGAGAGCGCGTGCGATACCGCTATCGGAGAGGCCCACATCCGCTGAAAACACCGTAGCCAGCAGATTCTCTAGATAGGTCATTGGTTTTACCTCGCTGGATACAGGGTGATCGTTTCCCACGATCCCGTAGTAGGATTCTTCACATACACGCCCGTAGCGCTTCTTAAATTCGGCACCAAGCGGACAGGACCTTGAAGGCCCGTCATCTTTATCATGTCTCTGTCTTGCTGCTTAAACCCGTTTCTTTTTTCGTGAACTCGCGCAGCGGTAGCCTCGCTAAGTGGGCTGGACGTATCCAGATTCTTGAGCTTGGCACTATACCAAAAAGTTTTATTTGATGACTACGAACTGGTCGGGCAGTAAAGCCACCTGAGCGACAGTGACTCCTTCATCGTTGCTGAACTCAACTTCATACGCTTCATTCGGTTCAGAAAATTCGGCGACCACCACGCCGATAGCCCCCTGAAGAAGGCCATCATTCGGGAGCATCTCTGTGAGACGCACGGTATCGTTGACTTTTGCCTGCATCACTTCCTCACTTCGGAAATAGGGTTGTCAGCTCAGGGGTATTTGACCCGGGCCTATATATCCAGCCTGTCCGAACAGACCCGCTGCCCGTCGGTCCTCTCACTGGAATATCGGCCGTGAAGCGTGTTCCATACTGGTCGATTTTACCGATCGTCGCAGGGGTACTCATAACACCTTCCCGAAGTTGGAGCATGAGATTGTCGGCATTGCCGGAATTGAAGCCGAATGCTGATTCAAACACCCGAGCCTTATTCCCGCCAACAGGATGAGCGGGATTGAGAGCGTAGTCGGTTAGTTTGCGCGGGTCGATAACGGCGCGATTTGCGCCAACCAGAGAATAAGGCCCTTCGGCTTCAGCAGCCGCGCGCGCCCAAGCAGCTTCATTCGCCGCAATATCGATAGGTGCCGTCTTTGCGGCCCCTGCGCCCCCACGCACGCCCATTCCCCTGGCACCAACCAGGGAAACCACGGTAGCGGCGATGATCCCTCGCTTCTCCGCATTGCTGGAAACATGGTTGGGATCAAGCAGGAACGGATGCCGTGCATTGTTCGCAGCGCGGGCCTGTGCCGAGAACATGTCGTCATTGTCCGGATATAGCGACCTGAGGGTCTCGCTCACGATCGCTGTGGCCGCATGGCTCCCATTGCCTATGGCGTCCCTGAACATCTGCCCGGTGTTGCCGCCGGAAGATACGATACTCTTCAGGGTGCTGGCAGTGAGGCCCTGGACATAATGCCCCACACTTCCGACCACGTTACTCCCATATCCCAAGGCACCGCGTGGAGCGCTGCTGATGCTCGTTCCAGGCGGCCGCGCGGGCGGGCTTTGATAGCCGTCGAGGCGTCGATAGCCGTCGAAACGCCTGACCTGATCGCGCAGGCTGAGGGTGGAGGTAATCCGCTGCTGTTGAAGCAAATCGGCAAAGCGGTTTTCGACGGGGCCGTAGGCAATGTCGCGCCAGGATTCCCGTTGGCCGGTGACGACGATTGAAGCCTCGTCGGAGAGGCCAAGCATTTGACGAGCAGCCTCGACAATCAAGCGAAAGAGGTCCCCTCCCCCCAGGTCAGATGCCCCTTCTGTCGCAGTGGAAGCTCGTATTCCCGACAGGGATTCACGCCTTTCGGTATTGCGTGCCGCAACCTTGCCCGCAACCGCATCCCCGACAGTCTGCCCGATGATATCGGGCAGAGCGGCGAGGATATTGTCGCCGAAGCTGGTACCGTCGAGCAGGCTGCGCGCCGCGGCGTTGGCGAGGCCGCCGGCGGTGTTGCGCGCCAGCCTGCCGCCAAAGCCATCCAGCCCGATCGCGCCCGATACCGCCATCCCCAGCCCAGCCGCCGCCACGCCGGCAAAGTCGAACTTCGATTGCAGCCCGGTCGCCACCCCGATGCCCTGGCCGATCGCACTGCCCAGCGCACCGCGCACGGCGTCGCCCAGGAAGGGGCTGCCGGCGATCTTGTCGAAGCTGCCCGCCAGCCCCGCCGCCACGCCTGCGCTGATCCCCGCCAGCGCTACCCCCTTCCAGCTGAACTTGTCCTGGATCCCCGCCGCAACCCCGAACGCCTGGCTCGCCACGCTCCCCGCCACGCCCGCCGCCACGCCGCCCGCGATGCTGGCCGCGCTGGTCAGCCCGATCGTCATCTGGCCGGTGCCCGCCAGCAGCGCAGCCCCCGGCGCCGCCGTGCTTCCCACGCCCAGCCCCGCAAACAGCTTCGCGAACGGCACCCGCGTCAGCGCCGTCACCGCCACCGCGATCGCAATCATCAGGATCGCGCCCAGCGCGCCGCACTTGTTGCCCTTCTGCGCGGGCTTGGGCGTGGTCGGGCTGAGGCTGCCCAGCGCTTCGGCCGGGTCATAGGGCTTGAACGTCGCCGCGCTGTTCGAACTGCGCATCACCCCCGCCGGGATGGTGA
>NZ_MKWJ01000017.1:0-173561 GCF_001899725.1 Sphingomonas sp. 67-41
CGAGCTGCCCTATGTGTTCCGCACGCGGGCGCTGGGGGAGAGCAAGCTCGATTATGTGGTGGCGATGGAATATCTCATCGCGCTCTACGATCGGATGTTCGGCCGGGTGGTGCCGGTGCGCTTCGTGATGTTCTCGGGCATCGGCGCGCTGGGCGCAGGCGTGCATTTCCTGGTGCTCGGCGTGCTGTTCCGCGGCCTGGCTTGGCCCTTTGTCGGGGCCACCATCCTCGCCACCGCGGCGGCGATGACGTTCAACTTCTTCCTCAACAACGCGCTCACCTATCGCGAGCAGCGGCTGCAGGGCGCGGGGCCGCTGCTGGCCGGCTGGTTCTCCTTCTGCCTGGTGTGCAGCGTGGGCGCGGCGGCGAATGTCGGGGTGGCGGCGTTCCTGCACAATGTCCAGCATGGCGACTGGCGCTTCGCGGCGCTGGCCGGCATCGCCGTCGCCGCCGTGTGGAACTTCGCCCTGTCCTCCCGCTTCGTCTGGGGACGGTACTGAACCGACGGGTCAGCGCCAGCTGCCGATCCACATCCAATGGGTGAAGCCCTGGCTGTCCGCCAGCGGGGCGGCCGAGAGGATCGGATAGAAATAGCCGAACACCAGCAGCGAGAGCGCGGCGAACCATTCTTCCCAACCGCGATTCCGGCCCCGGTCGAAATGCTGGAAGGCGATGGGCAGCGCCATGCACAGGAAGATGCTGCTCGGATGATAGTAATAATAGAAGCCGATCGACTTGGGGATCACGACATAGATCGCCAGCGATGCGGTCCATAGCAGCGCCACTGCCAGCGGCCGGATCGCCTTGTCCCGGAACCACGCCCAATAGCAGGCGGCTACCGCGACCAGCCCGCCCCACATGATCAGCGGGTTGCCGATCAGCAGCACGCCGCGCTGGGCGCCGCGATCCCATTCGTAGAAATACCAGATCGGCCGCAGCATCAGCGGCCAGCTCCACCAGCTCGACTGATAGGTGTGGTGCGGCAGGATCTGGGTCTGCATCTGCCACATGTGCAGCTGCTGGGCGAACAGGCCGGAGAGCGAGGTCAGCGGATCGGTGGTGTAGAAGAAGGCCGGCGCGAAGGTGACGAAATAGGTGGCCACGCTGACCACGCCCATCGCCAGGATCGCCGGGATCGCGGGCAGGCCGGGCCAGTGCGGCTGGTCCCTGCCCGAGAGCGCGGAGAGCAGCGGCCGCTTCGCCAGGCGCGCGTCGCGGGCGCGAATGACGAGGAAAGCCAGGGCGGCAAGCACGATATAGGGCACCCCCGCCCATTTGACTGCGGTGGTGAGCCCGAGCAGCACGCTCCCCGCGATCCAGCGCTGCCAGCTGGCGCCCCTGCCGGGGGCCTTCATCGCCCAGAGGAACGCCACCAGCGCCCAGATCAGGAAGGCGCCGAGGAATATGTCGAGCATGCCGGTGCGTGCCTGGACATAGACGGTCTGGTTGAGCGTGGTGAGCACCGCGCCGACCAGCGCGGTGCGCATGTTGCCGGCGAGCAGCCAGAGGAATGCGAAGACGCCGAGCACCGTGGCGGTGCCTGCCAGAGTCGAGGCGATGCGCCAGCCGAACGGATTGTCGCCGAACAGCGCCATGCCCGCCGCGATCAGCTCCTTGCCGAGCATCGGGTGCTCGACGTTGCGCGGGCCCGACAGGTCGAGCAGCGCCTGGGCGGCGGGCAGATAGTGGACCTCGTCGAACATGATCACGCTCGGCTGGTCGAGATGGACCAGGAACAGCGCCTGCACGGCGATGGCGAGGAGCAGGGCGACGAGCCAGGGGCGGTCCTGCAGGGCCTTGAGGCGATCGAGCATGGCGCGTTGATTAGCCGAGCGTTTGGTGGCCGTCATGCTGAACTTGGTTTCCGGATCCGCGGAGCGACGAAGCAGGACTTGTCGGCGCCCAAGTGACGAGCGGTGTTGACGCCCCGTCCCCTCAGCCGCAAAGCATCTCGCACTATGAAGCGTCGTACCGGCCAAGACCGCAGCGTAACCCGCAACTGGAAACCCGCCACCCAGGCCGTGCGCGGGGGCACCGCGCGTTCCGAATGGGGCGAGACGAGCGAGGCGATGTTCCTCACGTCCGGCTATGCCTATGATTGCGCGGGCGACGCCGCCGCGCGCTTCGCGGGCGAGCAGCAGGGCATGACCTATTCGCGCCTGCAGAACCCGACGGTGGAGATGCTCGAGGAGCGGATCGCCCTGCTCGAAGGCGCCGAGGCCTGCCGCACCATGTCGTCGGGCATGGCGGCGATGACGGCGGCGATCCTGTGCCAGGTGAGCGCGGGCGACCATATCGTCCAGGGCCGCGCCGCCTTCGGTTCCTGCCGCTGGCTGACCGACAGCCTGCTCCCGCGCTTCGGCGTGGAGACGACGGTGATCGACGCGCGCGATCCGCAGCAGTTCGCGGACGCGGTGCGCCCGAACACCAAGGTCTTCTTCTTCGAGACGCCGGCCAACCCGACGATGGACGTGGTCGACCTGGAAGCGGTGTGCGGCATTGCCCGGAAGCACGGCATCACCAGCGTGGTCGACAATGCCTTCGCCACGCCCGCGCTCCAGCGCCCGCTCGAATTCGGCGCGGACGTGGTGGCCTATTCGGCGACCAAGATGATGGACGGGCAGGGCCGCGTGCTCGCCGGCGCGGTCGCCGGCTCCGCCGCCTTCATCAACGACGTGCTGCTGCCCTTCACCCGCAACACCGGGCCGACCTTGTCGCCGTTCAACGCCTGGGTGGTGCTCAAGGGGCTGGAGACGCTCGACCTGCGTATCCGCCGGCAGAGCGAGAATGCGCTGAAGGTGGGCAGCTTCCTCGAGCAGCGGGTGCCCCGGATCAACTTCCCGGCGCTGCCGAGCCACCCGCAGCACAATCTGTTCAACCGCCAGATGGACGCGGCCGGCCCGATCTTCTCGTTCGAGGTCGATGGCGGCCGTGCACAGGCGCACGCGCTGCTCGATGCGCTCGAGCTGGTCGACATCTCGAACAATATCGGTGATTCGCGCTCGCTGATGACGCATCCGGCCTCCACCACCCATTCGAGCGTGGCCGAGGAGAAGCGCTTGGAGATGGGCGTGACCGAGGGCATGCTGCGGCTCAATGTCGGGCTGGAGGATTCCGAGGACGTGATCGCCGATCTGGACCAGGCGCTGAGGGCCGCCGGCTTGTGATGGACGCATTGTTCACCGATGCGGCGGAAACGCGCGGGATCACCGTGCGCGTGTCGGTGAGCTATCTGCCCGAGCAGAGCGAGCCCGATCGCGGCCGCTGGTTCTGGGCCTATCACATCCGCATCGAGAATAGCGGGCCGATGACGGTGCAGCTGCTGACGCGGCACTGGATCATCACCGACGGCCGGGGCGCGCGCCACACGGTGGAAGGCGAAGGCGTGGTCGGCGAGCAGCCGATGATCGCGCCGGGGGCGAGCTTCGACTATGTCTCGGGCTGCCCGCTGAGCACGCCGATGGGGAACATGCAGGGCAGCTATCACATGATCGGAGAGGACGGCTCGGCGTTCGACGTCGCCATCCCCAAATTCGCACTCACGGCGCCGGCGGTGGCGGAATGAAGCGGACGCATCTTCCCCTCAACGGCCTGCGCGTGCTCGACGCGGCGGCGCGGCATTTGAGCTTCACCCGCGCGGCGGACGAGCTGGCGGTGACGCCGGCGGCGGTCGGCCAGCAGATTCGCGCGCTCGAGGACACGCTGGGCGTCGTCCTGTTCCGCCGTACCACTAAGGGGCTGGAGCTGACGCCGGAGGCCGAGGCGGGGCTGGCGGCGCTGCGGGCGGGCTTCCTCCAGTTCGAGGAAAGCGTGCGCGCGATGCAGGCGGGGCAATCGTCCAAGTCGCTGACCATCGCCGCGCCGCGCGACCTGACCGCGAAATGGCTGATGCCGCGCCTGGCCGAGATCGCGCGCGAGGACAGCGACCTGCGCTTCATGCTCGTCCCCGCGGACGAGGCGATCGACTTCACCGAAGCCAATCTCGATCTCGCGATCCGCTGGGGCGAAGGGCCCGGCGAGCATGAGGGCGAGGCGCTGGAGAGCGACGGGATGGTCACGGTCGAGCGGCCGGGCGGCAGCATCGACGTGCGCATCTCGTGGCCCGGTTGCATGGCCGAGGATGCCGGCTCGCTGGTGCGGGTCGCCGATGCCGGGCTTGCGCTCGACGCGGCGGCCGAGGGGCTGGGCCGTGCCACCGTGCCCGAGCTGCTGGCCCGTAGCGACATCGAATCGGGCCGGGTCGTCGTCGTCGGCGAGCCTAAGAGTTCGAAGCTCGGCTATTGGCTGGTCGCGCCCTTGCCCCAGTGGCGGCAGAAGAAGGTGAAGACGCTGGTCGACGCGCTGGCGGCGTGAGCGCGCTCCGATCGCGGGCCGATGCGCATCGGCCTTCATCGGTGCGGCGAAGCCGGATAAGGAGGCGCAAAACCGCAGGAGCGAACACCCATGCCGCAAAGCCCTTGGAGCCATAGCCGCAGCGCCGGCATTGCCGACGACATCGATTTCGAGATCAAGGGACAGGAGCTTCAGTTCGTCGAGATCGAGCTCGATCCGGGCGAGAGCGCGGTGGCGGAGGCGGGCGCGCTGGTGTGGAAGGACGCCGCGGTGGGGATGACCACCGTGTTCGGCGACGGCAGCGGCGGGCAGGGCGGCGGCTTCATGGGCGCGCTGCTCGGCGCCGGCAAGCGGCTGGTCACCGGCGAGAGCCTGTTCACCACCGTCTTCACCCATAACGGTTCGGGCAAGGCGCGCGTCGCCTTCGCGGCGCCGGTGCCGGGCGCGATCGTGCCGCTGAAGCTCGATTCGGTCGGCGGCACGCTGATCTGCCAGAAGGACGCGTTCCTCTGTGCGGCCAAGGGCGTGTCGATGGGCATCGCGTTTCAGCGGCGGATCATGACCGGCCTGTTCGGCGGCGAGGGTTTCATCATGCAGAAGCTCGACGGCGATGGCTGGGTGTTCGTCCAGTTCGGCGGCATGGTCGTCGAGCGCGAGCTGGCGGCGGACGAGGAGCTCCACGTCGACACTGGCTGCGTCGCCGCCTTCACCCCTTCGGTGGAGTTCGACCTGGTCGGCGCCGGCGGGGTGCGCAGCGCGATCTTCGGCGGCGAGGGCTTGTTCTTCGCGCGGTTGCGCGGCCCGGGCAAGGTCTGGATCCAGTCGCTGCCCTTTTCCCGCCTAGCCGGGCGGATGATGGCGGCGGCGAGCAGCCATGGCGGGCAGAATCGCGGCGAAGGCTCGGTGCTGGGCGGGCTTGGCGACCTGATCGGAGGCAATCGTTGAGCCGGCCGATCCCCGATCTGCGCGATCCCGAGCAGCGCAGCGCCTATCGTCGCGAGCTGATGCAGGTGGCCAAGGGGCCGCGCCGCCTGGGCGTGGCGCTGGCGGTGATCGGGTCGGCGCTGATCCTGATCAACGCCTATTGGACGCCGATTCCGAACCTCGTCACGCTGGCGGCCATCGTCACGGGCTTCGCGTTGATGCTGATGGGGATCGGCATGCGCACCAAATATCACAAGCGGCGGATGCGCGGAGAGATTTAGGGTCCGGGGCAACCGGCATCTAGCTGCAGCAGCTCCCCGGCGAAGGGCGGGCCCCAGTATCGGGGCGGCTGTTTGGGCGGTCGAACCTCTCGAACGACGTGGCAACTGGGCCCCGGCCTTCGCCGGGGGTCAGCTTCCGCAAATTCGTCGCTTGACGTGCCATTAGCTAAGGCGCGGTCAGCTCCGCCGCCTTGCCGATCAGCGAGGCGAAGCGGCTCTCGTCGACGGCCTTCTGCATATCGTTCCAGCTGCCCGTGACGACGTACCAGTCGCCGTTCCGCGCCTGGAGCAGCAGGGTCATGTTCATCACGCCGGGTTCCGATCCGCCCTTGTAGCCGATCCATTGCCACTTGCCGCGCACATCGGGGCTGACGCCCGGATTGGTGGACAGGATCCTGCGTGCGTCGGTGCCGGCCATGCCCTCGGTGTTCCGCCGCAGCCAGTCCATCACCCGGACCAGATCGTTCGGGGTCTCGAACCATTCGAGCGTGTCGATGCGGTTGGGGATCTTCCGGGTGAAGCTGGTCGCGTCGATCAGGATCGGCGGGATGCCGGCTACTTCCCCTTCAAGCAGCTTGCGGCGCCCGGCCTCGTCCAGCGCCAGATAGCGGTCGCCCAGTCCGGCGACGCCCTTCAGCCGGAAGACGTCGAGCGTACCCAGAAAGGGCCGATTGCGCGCCGGATCGGCGATGCCGAGCACCGGCATCATCGCCTCGACCTTCGCGCGGCCGAGATGCTGGAGCAGGATGTCGGTCGCGCTGTTGTCGCTGATCGAGATCATCTGGGTGGCGAGCTCGCGCAGGGTCACCTGCGTGCCCTTGGGCTTCATGGTGTAGCCGCCACCGGGCAGCATGCCGCCGTCGAGCGTGACGAGATCGTCCCATTTGCGCTCGCCGGCATTGGTGGCGCGGACCAGCTCGGCGAGGATCACCAGCTTGAACGCCGATCCGATCGCATAGGGCTTGTCGGCATTGCGGCCGGCGAGCGGCTGCGGCGCACCGCTGCCCAGTTTCGCGATCGCATAGCCGACATCGCCGGGCAGGGTGGCAAGGGCGCTTTCGACTTGCGGCAGCGTCTTCTCGGCACTCTCGAATCCGCGGACGAGCAGCCCGCCCACCCGGTGCGGCGGCGCCGGGTCGGCCACGAGGAGGACGTTCGCCACCGCTTTCTCATACTGGACGCGGATATTGGCCCGCCACGGCGTCTCCTGCGTCACGCCGAGGATCGCGAGCGGCTTGCCATTGGCGGCGATCAGCTGCGCGGTGACGCTCTGGAGCATCGCCTGCGGCACTTTCTCCTGGAAGGCGGGCGTGAAATAGCCGGCATAGTCCCCGCCTCCGTTCAGGATCGCGATAAGCTCCCCGAGCCGCAGGGTGAAGGCGGGGTCGGCCCGAACCGGCTGCGGCGGCGCAGTCTGCGCGGAAGCGGGTGCGGCGAGCAGGAAAGCGGCGAGAAGCGGGAGCAGGCGCATCATTGCCTCGGCGGCTGTGGACGCGCTGCTTCTACGCGAGGTAAATCATGATATCAAGATTATTGCTGCACATTTCCCGCTCGGTCATCCCCGCGAAGGCGGGATGACGCGGGAGGGGAGCGCGAACCCTTTCAGGCGTCGATCACTTCCTCGTCGAGCCGTGCCGCGTTCTCCTGGATAAAGGCGAAACGATGGGCGGGATTGTTGCCCATGAGGCGATCCACCAGATCCTTCACCCCGGCACGCTCCTCATATTCCTGGGGCAGGGTGATGCGCAGCAGGCCCCGGGTCGCCGGGTCCATCGTGGTTTCCTTGAGCTGGTTCGGGTTCATTTCCCCCAGGCCCTTGAAGCGGCTGACCTCCACCTTCTTGCCCTTGAACGCCGTCGCCTCGATCTCGAGCCGGTGCGCGTCGTCGCGCGCATAGAGCGACTTGGAGCCCACCGTCAGGCGATAGAGCGGCGGCTGGGCGAGATAGAGATGCCCCTGGCGGACCAGGTCGGGCATCTCCTGGAAGAAGAAGGTCATCAGCAGCGTGGCGATATGGGCGCCGTCCACGTCCGCGTCGGTCATGATGATGATGCGCTCGTAGCGCAGGTTGCTGGGGTCGCAATCCTTGCGGGTGCCGCAGCCCATGGCGAGGATCAGGTCGGCGATCTCCTGGTTGGCCAGGATCTTCGCCGAGGTGGCGGAGGCGACGTTCAGGATCTTGCCGCGGATCGGCAGGATCGCCTGGGTCTTGCGGTCGCGCGCCTGCTTGGCGGAACCGCCGGCCGAATCGCCTTCGACGATGAACAGCTCGGTGCCCGCCGGATCGTCGGCCGAGCAATCGGTGAGCTTGCCGGGCAGGCGGAGCTTGCGCGCGCTGGTCGCGGTCTTGCGCTTGACCTCGCGTTCCTGCTTGCGGCGCAGGCGGTCGTCCATCCGCTCGAGCACATAGCCGAGCAGCGCCTTGCCGCGGTCCATATTGTCGGCGAGGAAATGGTCGAAATGGTCGCGCACCGCCTTTTCGACCAGGCCGGCGGCCTCGGGCGAGGTCAGCCGGTCCTTGGTCTGCGACTGGAATTGCGGATCGCGGATGAAGACCGACAACATCAGCTCGGAACCGGTCATCACGTCGTCCGCGGTGATGTCCTTGGCCTTCTTGTTGCCGATCAGTTCGCCAAAGGCACGGATGCCCTTGGTCAACGCGGCGCGCAGGCCCGCCTCATGGGTGCCGCCATCGGGCGTCGGGATGGTGTTGCAGTACCAGCTGTACGACCCGTCGGACCATAGCGGCCAGGCGACTGCCCATTCGACGCGGCCGTTATGCTCGCCCGGGAAATCCTGGCGCCCGGCGAAGAAATCGGCGGTGGCGCATTCGCGGGCGCCGAGCTGCTCCTTCAAATGGTCGGCCAGGCCGCCGGGGAACTGGAACACGGCTTCGGGCGGCGTCTCGTCGCCGATCAGCTCGGCGTCGCACTTCCAGCGGATCTCGACGCCGGCGAACAGATAGGCCTTGGAACGGACCAGCTTGTAGAGCCGGCCCGGCTTGAACAGCATCTCGCCGAAGATCTCGGTATCAGGTACGAAGCTGACGGAAGTGCCGCGCCGGTTGGGCGTGCCGCCGACATGCTCGAGCGGCCCCAGCGTCTTCCCCTGGCTGAAGCGCTGGCGATAGAGCTGCTTGTCGCGCGCGACCTCCACGGTGGTGTCGATCGACAGCGCGTTGACCACCGAGATGCCGACGCCGTGCAGGCCGCCGCTGGTGGCATAGGCCTTGCCGGAGAATTTGCCGCCCGAGTGGAGCATCGAGAGAATCACCTCGAGCGCCGACTTGTCGGGGAATTTCGGATGCGGATCGATCGGCATGCCGCGGCCATTGTCGACGATGGTGATGCGGTTGCCGGCCTCGAGCGTGACTTCGATGCGGTTGGCATGGCCGGCCACCGCCTCGTCCATCGCATTGTCGAGGATCTCGGCGGCGAGATGGTGCAGCGCGCGTTCGTCGGTGCCGCCGATATACATGCCCGGGCGGCGCCGTACCGGCTCCAGCCCTTCGAGGACTTCGATCGAGGAGGCGTCATAGGTGCCGGAGGGCACGCCCGGCGCGGCAAACAGGTCTTCAGCGGCCATGGAGAACGTATAGGGGGTGCGGGGTGAGGGGCGCAAGGGATGGAGCCGTCCAATTCCTCCTCCGGCTTGCCGGGGAGGAATTTGGGAATCACGCCGCCTTGAGCTGGGCGATGAACTTGTCGGTCGCCGCTTCCAGCGCCACTGCCGCCTCGGAAAGCCCGGTCGCGGCGCTGGAGACCCGGTCGGACAGCGCCTCGGTGTCGCTTGCCACGGTGGCGACGGCGCCGATCCGCTCGGCCATGCGGGTGGCGCCCATGGCCGTGTCGTGGGCAGTCGCTTCGATCATGCCCGCGGCCTGGCGCTGCCCGTCGACTTCGCTGCGGATCGCCTCCGCGGCCGCGGCAACCTCGGCGACGGTGGCGGCGATCTCGTCGAGCGCGCCGTGCGCCAGGGTGGCGCCGCCCTGGACGGTGCCGGCGAGGGTGCGAATCTCCTCGGTGGCGGAGCCGGTCTGGTTGGCGAGTGCCTTCACTTCGTGCGCAACCACCGCGAAGCCGCGGCCGATATCTCCGGCACGCGCCGCTTCGATCGTGGCGTTCAGCGCCAGCAGGTTGGTCCGGGCGGCGATCTCCTGGATCGATTCGGCGAAGCGGGTGATGGTGTTCGCGCGCTCGGCCAGTGCGCGCACCGCATTCTCGCCCGAACGCGAGACGCCGCGCGCCGCGCCGCTCAGATTCGCCTGCTGGTCGACGCTGGTGGCGATCGCCACGATCGAGGCGGTGAGCTGGCGCACGCCGCTGGCGAGCCCGCCCGCGGTGTCCGAAGCCTGGCTGGCGATATGCGCGGTCGCGGCGAGCTCCACGCTCGCCGTATGGGCCAGCGAATTGAGCGCATGGGCCGAGCGATCGAGGTCGCTCGCGGCCCGGGTGACGTCGCGCACGGTCTCGGCGACCGAGTCCTGAAAGGCGGTGGCGAGCGCCAGCATCTCGCGGCGGCGCTCGGCGGTCGCGTCGCGCTCGCTCGCTTCGCGGCGCGCGCGCTCGGCGCGCTCGCGCGATTCGGCGGCGCGCATCGCGGTGAGCGCCGCCTCGGCATCGTCGCGCCGCGCGGTGGCATCCGCGGCGAAGCGGTCGCTCTGGGCGCGGGCATCGGCCTGCGCCTCGATCAGGCGGACGAGCTGGGTGGTGAGATAGGCGAGCACCGCGAATTCGAGCAGCACCGCCACGGCATGGAAGACGACGCGTCCGAAGTTGCCGCCGCCCTCGAACACCCAGGCAGGCACCGCGAGCTGGAAGACGATGTGATGGACCGCGATCATCGCGCAGGCGAGCGCGATCGGCCGCCAGTCGTAGAGCAGCGTCAGGCCCGAGAGCGCGACGAAGAAATACATGTGCGAGTCCATCTGCCAGGGATGGCCGGTCAGCGCATAGACGGCGAGCGCGGGCTGGATCGCGGCGAGCGTGCCGACGATCAGCCGCGCGGCGGCATCGTAGCGGCGGCGCAGCGCGACGATCGTCGGGACGATGTTCGCCGCGGCACCCAGCAAAAGGGTCATCCACTCGCGCTGGCTGCCGAGCAGCAGGCCGAGCAGGAAGACCACGCCGACAGTCGCCCAGCTCGCCACGACCAGCGTCCGGACGCCGCGGCGCCGAAGGCGATCGATCTCGTTCATGCGGCCGCGCCTCCGCACAGGGCCGGCGGCGCCGCGAGGATCAGGATTGCCCGGCCCCGGAGCGCCGAGGCGATGGCGGGATGCGTGCCCGTGACGACGAAGCTGCCCGGCAGCGGCCCGTCGCCGAGCAGTTGCGCGCCGCTGTCGATTGCCTGGGCGAGCATGTGGTCCGCCGCACCCGGCAGCATGGGCACGAGCAGCATCCGCCCCTGGCTGGGAGGCCAGAAGGCTGCGCAGGCCACTGCCAGCCCGGCGAGCACGAGCTGCGCGGGCAGGGCGTGACGGGCGAGGATTGATCCGAAACGGTTCATTCCGCGCGTCTAGCGGGGATTAGGTTAGAAACACGTAAACCACAGTATTTGCGCAGATTACGATATTCGTCGCGCGTCTCCGATGGCCCTTGGCCCGGACCGGCGATGCATGCCGATCCAGATCACCGCCTCGGTCGCGATGCCGACGCCGACGTCGAGGACGCGCTGGAGGAGGCCGCCCCGCAGATGCGCCGCCGATCGATCGTGATGCTCCTGCTCCTCCTCGACGATGTCCAGGAGGATGGCGACCGCGGCGGGATCGCTGGATCCGAGCGCCGCGATCTGCGCGGCCATGTGGCGCAGCACGACTCGTTCGATCGCAACCGTGGTGGCGGCGATCGCGTGGCAGCCGAGCAGGCCCGTAATGGTGCCGAGCAGGGTGCCCAGCGCCGCGCACAGGGCATAGCTGGGGCAGCGCGCTTGTCCGCGGCGGGCGAGTTCGGCGGCGAACAGCGCGCGGTGGCGCATCTCGTGCGCGATGAACGCCTCGATCTCGGCCAGCAGGCCCGGCGCGGTCCAGCGGGCGAGCCGTCGCTGCGCCCGATAGACGCATACCGCGCCGTGCTCGCCGGCATGGTCGACGCGCAGCACGCGGTCACCCAGCGTCTCGCCAGGTGCCAGGCGTGCCGCGATCGGCATCGATGATTAGCGGACGCGCGGGCCGCCAAAGGGCAGGGGCGGCGGCGGACGGCGATCGCGGCGGGGCAGCTGCGCCTGATAGGCATGGCCGCAATGCTCGACGCAATAGGGGAAGCCCGGGTTCACCTTGTCGCCGCAGAAATGGAAGTCCGGCTCGCCCGGATGGCCGATCGGCCATTTGCAGATCTTGTCGTTGAGATCGAGCAGGCTCGTCTTGCCCGCGATCGCCTCGGACGGCTTGGCGGGGACAAGCCGGCGCGGCGGGGCCGGCGAGATCGGCGGGGTCTGCTCGCCGGGGTTCTGGCGGACGAAGCCACCCGGGCCGACCGAACGGAGCACCGGTCCGTCGGAAGCGGGCTTGGGCTCGGCCGGAGCGGAGGGCGTGGCGGCCGGCGCGGCGGCGCGCGGAGCCGGCGACTCGGCGGGAGTGGCGGTGGCGGCCGGCGTCGGGCGCGGCGCGGGCGCCGGCTTGGGCTCGGCCGCGGCCTTGGGCTCGTTGGGCTTCACGGGGGACGGACGCGCGGGCAGGCCCAGGCGGTGCGCCTTGCCGATCACGGCATTGCGGCTCACCCCGCCCAGCTCCTCGGCGATCTGGGTCGCGGTCAGCCCGCTGTCCCACATCTTCTTCAGCGTATCGATCCGCTCTTCGGTCCAGCTCAAAACTTCTCTTCCTTCACCTTGCAGGCGGCCCGCGCAGCGGTTACGCGAACGCGCGATGAGCAGCCAGCCTGAATTCGGTCAACAGCTCCCCGAGCCCGGCGTTCCGGTGATCCGCAACGTCAACTGGGGAGGTTTGCGCACCCTCTATATCAAGGAGGTGCGCCGTTTCTTCAAGGTGCAGCTCCAGACGGTATGGGCACCGGCGGTCACGACGCTGCTGTTTCTGGTGATCTTCACCGTCGCGCTGGGCGGCGGCGGGCGGATGGTGACGCTCCAGCACCGCGAGATTCACTTCGCCGAATTCATTGCGCCCGGCCTGATCGTGATGGGCATGCTGCAGAACGCCTTCGCCAATGCCAGCTTCTCGCTGCTGGTCGGCAAGATCCAGGGCACGATCGTCGACTATCTCATGCCCCCGCTCTCGACCACCGAGGTGCTCGCGGCCTTGTGCGGCGGTGCGGTGACGCGCGCCTTCTGCGTGGGCGGCACGGTGTGGCTGGCGATGGCGATCTGGGGCGTGAACCTGTGGCCGCAGCATCTCTGGGCGGTGCTGTGGTTCGGTTTCCTCGGCTCGCTCTTCCTCGCGCTGATGGGCGTGCTGACGTCGATCTGGGCGGAGAAGTTCGATCATGCCGCGGCGGTGACCAATTTCGTCGTCGCGCCGCTCGCCCTGCTCTCGGGCACCTTCTATTCGGTCGAGCGGCTGGCCCCGACCTTCCAGGCGATCAGCCACGCCAACCCGTTCTTCTACATCATCTCGGGCTTCCGCTACGGCTTCCTCGGAGTCGCCGATTCGCCGATCCTGGTCGGCAGCCTGGTGATCCTGGGGCTCGACGTGCTGCTGGGCTTCGTCTGCTACACGCTGCTGCGGCGTGGATGGAAGATCAAGAACTAGGCCGATTCCAGGTCGATAGCGTGGGCGCATGCGCCTCGCCGAAACGATTATTGCCTCTCCGGCTGGAGGCTCGTAAACACCCGCCTCGGGCGGTCCCGACAGGCCGCCCTTTTGCGTTTCTGGAGTCTCGTTTCGAGCTTTTCACGAAGGAGTATGTTCCCATGACCATCACCCCGCTCATGCCCGTCTATCCGCGGTGCGCTGTGCGGCCGGTGCGAGGCGAGGGCGTGTATCTCTATGGCGAGCGCGGCGAGCAGTATCTGGACTTCGCCGCGGGCATCGCGGTCAACGCGCTCGGCCATGGCCATCCCCACCTGACCAAGGTGCTGCAGGACCAGGTCGCCACGCTGATGCACGTGTCGAACCTCTATGGCAGCCCCCAGGGCGAGGCGCTGGCCCAGCGGATCGTCGACAACAGCTTCGCCGACACGGTGTTCTTCACCAATTCGGGCGTCGAGGCGATCGAGTGCGCGATCAAGACCGCCCGCCGCTATCACTATGTCAGCGGCAACCCCCAGCGCCACAAGCTGATCACCTTCAAGAACGCCTTTCACGGCCGTTCGATCGGCGCGATCTCGGCGACCGACCAGCCCAAGATGCGCGACGGCTTCGAGCCGCTGCTGCCGGGCTTCGACTATGTGAAGTTCAACGACCTCGAAGGCGCGCTGGCGAAGATCGACGACGAGACGGCGGGCTTCCTGGTCGAGACGGTGCAGGGCGAGGGCGGCATGACCGCGGGCACGCCCGAGTTCATCCAGGGCCTGCGCAAGGCGTGCGACGAGCATGGCCTGCTGCTCATCCTCGACGAGATCCAGTGCGGCTATGGCCGCACCGGCAAGATGTGGGCCTATGAGCATTACGGCATCACTCCGGACATCATGACCGCCGCCAAGGGCATCGGTGGCGGCTTCCCGCTCGGCGCCTGCCTGGCGACCGAGGAAGCGGCCAAGGGCATGGTGATCGGCACGCACGGCTCCACCTATGGCGGCAATCCGCTGGCCATGGCGGCGGGGCAGGCGGTGCTCGACGTGATGCTCGAGCCGGGCTTCCTCGATCACGTTACCAAGATGGGCGAGCGCCTCCGCCAGGCCTTCGAGCAGATGATCCCCAACCATGATCATTTGTTCGAGGAGATCCGCGGCAAGGGGCTGATGCTGGGCATCAAGATGAAGGAGCCGGCGGTGAGCCGCGACTTCGTGGCGCACCTGCGCGACAATCACGGGCTGCTGACTGTCGCGGCGGGCGAGAACGTGTTCCGCGTGCTGCCGCCGCTGGTGATCGACGAGGATCACATCGCCGAATGCATCGAGCGCCTCAGCGAGGGCGCCCGCAGCTTCGCGCCGCCGAGCGGTGGCTGAAACCAAGATCCTCCCCGGGACGGGGAGGGGGACCATGCCGAAGGCATGGCGGAGGGGGAGCGCCCCAAGCGATTCGCTGGTGGAGGGCCCCCTCCACCACCGCTTCGCGGCGGTCCCCCTCCCCGTGTCGGGGAGGATTTAAGATGCGCCACTTCCTTGATCTGTCCGACGCCGGCGCCGCCGGCATCCAGGCGATGCTCGACGATGCCA
Organism: Sphingomonas sp. 67-41; assembly: GCF_001899725.1. NCBI lineage: Bacteria > Pseudomonadati > Pseudomonadota > Alphaproteobacteria > Sphingomonadales > Sphingomonadaceae > Sphingomonas > Sphingomonas sp. 67-41. The sequence goes on from NZ_MKWJ01000017.1 coordinate 14,807, forward strand.
TTGCCCGCAAGCAAGCCCGTGCCGGCTGGCCGAAGGGGAAGGTGGACGCCGATGCTCCGCTCGCCGGTCGCGTGCTGGCGATGGTGTTCGAGAAGAACTCCACGCGCACGCGGGTTTCGTTCGACATGGCGATCCGCCAGCTCGGCGGCACGTCGATCGTGATGGACGCGGGCTCGATGCAGCTCGGCCGCGGCGAGAGCATTGCCGATACCGCGCGCATCCTCTCGGGCTATGTCGACGCGATCATGATCCGCACCGACGATCACCAGAAGGTGGTCGACATGGCGCGATATGCCAGCGTGCCGGTGATCAACGGCCTTACCGACGCTTCGCACCCCTGCCAGATCATGGCGGACCTGGAGACGATCCTCGAGGCCGGCTTCGCGCTGCCGGGGCTGAAGGTCGCCTGGCTGGGCGACGGCAACAATGTCCTCGCCTCGATCATGGAGGCCGGCGGGCTGATGGGCTTCGATGTCGTCGCGGCCTGCCCCCAGGGCTATCAGCCGAGCGACGCGGACGTGGCGCGCGGCAAGGGCCGGGCGAAAGTGGTCGGCACGCCGCAGGAAGCGGTGGAGGGCGCCGACATCGTCGTCACCGATACCTGGATCTCGATGGGCCAGGCGCATGCCGAGACCAAGCTCGCCGCGATGATGCCCTTCCAGGTGACCGAGGCGCTGATGGGCGTCGCCAAGCCGGGCGCCAGGTTCCTCCACTGCCTGCCCGCGCATCGCGGCGAGGAAGTGGTCGACGAAGTGATCGACGGGCCGCAGTCGCTGATCTGGCAGGAGGCGGAAAATCGCCTCCACGCGCAGAAAGCTGTGCTACGGTGGTGCTTCGGGCAGATCTAGGAGGCGTGCCTTGCCGTCGGTTCGCATCGCAGCGTTGGTTGCCTTGGGCCTCGCGGTGCTGCTCTGGGTGCTCTGGCTCGTGCCTCGTGAAGCCGACTATGCCGATCGGTTGACCTGCCTGGCCGCGCTGTTCGTTGCCGCCGCGAACTCGGCAATGGTTGCCCATCTCGGGCGCATCCGCCGTGCAGAGTTGTCCGGTTCGGCGCTCTGGCTCGTGATGATCGGGGTCGGCATAGCGATCGCGCTCGGAAGCTTCGAAGACTGGGCCGGGCTTGTGCTTCCGAGTGACGGCAGCCTCACCGGCGCCCTTGCGGCCATCGCGGTGGCGCGTTGGATCGCCGTGGCACTCTTCCTTGCCGGCTTGTCCGCGCTGGCCGCGGGATGGGTGCTCTGGTTCGCATCGCGGCTCGCCGGGCGCGCTCGCGCGGCCTGAGTTGTCTCGGGCCCGCAAGGCCCTACATAGCGGGCAACTTCCGACAAACTGTGCCACAAGCGGCAACCCGGCTTCGGCCGGGCAGCGAGGAATTTCGACGTGACCAACACTGCCCCCACCACCGATCTCGATCGCGTGATCGGCTTCACCATTCCTGGCCGCCACACCCGTGGCCGCGTTGCGCGGCTGGGGCCGGTGCTCGACGAGATCCTGTCGGCCCATGCCTATCCCGAGCAGATCGAGCGGCTGCTGGCCGAGGCGCTGACGCTCACTGCCTTGCTCGGCTCCACGCTCAAGCAGGCCGAAGGGCAGATGACGCTCCAGGCGCAGACGCAGGGCGGCATCGTCAGCCTGCTGGTGTGCGACTACAAGAATGGCGAGCTGCGCGGCTATGTGCAGTTCGATGCCCTGCGCCTGTCGCAGCTCGGCAAGAACCCGTCGCTGTTCGCGCTGTTCCATAAGGGCCATCTGGCGATCACTTTCGACCAGGCGACCACCAAGGAGCGCTACCAGGGCATCGTGCCGCTCGACGCCGGCTCGCTGGCCGAGGCGGCGCAGAGCTATTTCCTCCAGTCGGAGCAGATCCCCAGCCTGGTGCGGCTGGGCGCGCGGCGCGACAGGGAAACCGGCAAGTGGATCGGCGGCGGCCTGTTCCTCCAGCATCTGCCGGAGGGCGAGGCGGGGCGCGAGCGGCTGCATGTGCGGCTCGACCATCCCGAATGGCAGCATGTCGAGGCGCTGGGCTCGACCATGGGCGTCGACGAGCTGGCCGATGCGGCAATCCCGCTCGAATCGCTGGTCTGGCGGCTGTTCAACGAAGAGGAAGAGGTGCGCGTTCTCAGCGGTGCGGATCTCGCGCGCGGCTGTCGGTGCGACCCCGGCTACATCACCGGGGTGCTTGCCAAGTTCCCGGAAGAGGAGCGGGCGGCGATGGCGGACGAAGCGGGGGTGATCGCCGTCGATTGCGTCTTTTGCTCGAAAAAATTCCCGGTGAAGCTCGCCGATTTCGTTCCGCCACCGTTGTAATCCGGCGGACTCGCGCCATATCGGCTGCAAAGGGCGCGGGCTCTCGAGCTCGCGACGGGAGGACGTTGCGCATGTTGTTCAAGCGTCTGGTGTGTGCGGCATTTGCCGGCGCATCGCTGTTTATCGTGGGCGATGGGCCGGCTGCGGCCCATCGTTCCTCCACCCAGGCAGTGCTTTCGCAGATCGAGCGCGGCCAATGGCTGCTCAAGGAGCGGCGCGGCGGCGAGCGCAAGGTCTGCTTCGCCGGGCCGAACAGCTTCATCCAGCTCGCCCATGGCACGGCATCCTGCGAGCAGTTCGTGGTCGCCCAGGACCAGCATGCGGCGACGGTGCGCTATACCTGCACCGGGCATGGCCAGGGCCGCACCACGATCACGGTGGAGACGCCGCGGCTGGTGCGGATCGAGACCCAGGGCGTGCTCGACGGCTCGCCGTTCGAGCAGGAATATGAGGCGCGCCGGGCCGGTGCCTGCGGCTGAACGGGATTTAACCCTTATTTCACTGCTGCCGGGCTATATTGCACCTCGCTCCTAGTGAGCACTTTCCTCTCTGGCATGGGTTATCCCAAGAAACTGGGCCGCTTACGGGCGGCCCATTTTGCGCTTGGCGACGCGTTTTGCCTCGCGGCGAAATCCGGAGTAGGGCGCGCCGATGACAGACAGCGTTGCAATTGTACTGGTTTCCGGCGGACTCGATTCGATGATCTCGGCCGCGCTTGCGCGCGAGGCGGGGTATCGGCTGTACGCGCTCTCCTTCGACTATAACCAGCGCCACCAGATCGAACTCGCCGCCGCCCGCCGCATCGCCGCGACGCTGGGCGCGGAACGCCATATCGTGATGCCGATGGACCTGCGCGCATTCGGCGGATCGGCGCTCACCGCCGATATCGACGTGCCCAAGGACGGTGTGGGCGACGATATCCCCGTCACCTATGTGCCGGCGCGCAACACCATCTTCCTCAGCCTCGCGCTCGGCTGGGCCGAGGCCTCGGGCGCGCGCGACATCTATATCGGCGTCAATGCGCTCGATTATTCGGGCTATCCGGATTGCCGCCCGGAGTTCATCGAAGGCTTCGAGAAGCTGGCGGAGCTGGCGACCAAGGCCGGGGTGGAAGGCGCGCCCTTCCGCATCCGCGCGCCGCTCCAGCACATGACCAAGGCGGATATCGCGCGCGAAGGCACGCGGCTCGGGCTCGACATGGGCCTCAGCTGGTCGTGCTACGATCCGGCGCCGGGCGGGCTGCATTGCGGCTTGTGCGACAGCTGCCGGCTGCGGGCGAAGGGCTTCGAGGAAGCCGGCATCCCCGACCCGACCCGGTACGCGACCCATCCATAGGGGGCCGGGGCCATGACCTATAGCGTCAAGGAAATGTTCCTCACCCTTCAGGGCGAAGGCGTGAATGCCGGCGCGCGGGCGGTGTTCGTGCGCTTCGCCGGGTGCAATCTGTGGACCGGGCGCGAGGCCGACCGGGCCGGCGCGGTCTGCCGGTTCTGCGACACCGATTTCGTCGGCACCGACGGGCTGGGTGGCGGCAAGTTCGCTGATGCCGCTGCGCTGGCCGACGCGGTGGCCGGGCATTGGGGCGAGGGGGCGGAGGCGCGCTTCGCCGTGCTCACCGGCGGCGAGCCGATGCTCCAGGTGGACGATGCGCTGGTCGATGCGCTCCACGGCCGCGGCTTCCGCATCGCGATCGAGAGCAACGGCACCCTGCCGGTGCATCCGGGAATCGACTGGGTGTGCATCAGCCCCAAGGCGGGCAGCGAAGTCGTCCAGCGCGCCGGCGACGAGCTCAAGCTGGTCTGGCCGCAGCCCGGCACCGATGTCGAGATGCTCGAGGGCTGGGATTTCGCCAACTTCCTCATCCAGCCGATGGACAGCGCGGCAGCGCAGGAGAATATCGAGGCCGCGATCGCCTTCGCGATGGACCGGCCGAAATGGCGGCTGACGCTCCAGACGCACAAGATGCTGGGGCTGCGCTAGGAGCGGCCTCGCTCGCCCAGCTGGGAGGGCGCGCGAACGCGGCGCGCCAGGCGGGGCGGTAGCCGAAAACGGAAAAGGCCGGGCATCGGGCCCGGCCTTTTCAAACGCGCCCCTGGCCCCTCCCTTTCAGGAGGGGGAGGCACCCGAACTCAATCGATCAGCAGCGGGCCGCACTTCTTGACCTGATACTGGCCCTTCTTCCAGCACTTGTCGTTGCCGAAGGGCGGCATCTTCACGCCGTACATGCCGGTGACGATATAGCCCGACGGACGATATTGCTCGCCCCAGGGCCCCAGGCTGGCACGGAGTTCCTTGATCCGGTCCTGTGCCAGGTCGCCGAACTTGCCCGGCTTCACGAAGACGGCATCATGGCCGATTGCGGCCGCCGTCTGGCAGAAAGAAAGCTGCCCCTGAACAGTCGAGAAGCCCGAGTAGATGCGGGTGCCGTACTTGTCGAGCTCTAGCTGGCCCTGCTTCTTGTTCTTGTATGCTCGTTCAAAATATTTCTCGAGCACAGCGTAGGAATCACGCAGTTCGATCGCGTGATCCTTGATCAGCGAATTGTAGTTGTCGACCGACAACAGCGTGGGCTCGAACTGGCACTGGAGCGCCGCGACGTTGAGCGCGGCGCGCAGGTTCCAGGCGAGCGCGGCGCGCAGCTCGGCGGCGGTGGCGCCCGGCAGCGCCGGGCCGGTCATGCCCGGCTCGGCGCCGGTGACTCGCCCGCTCTCGAGATTGGCGGGCTTGAGGAAGAATTGCGCCGAAGCCGGCGCGGATCCGAACAGGCCGATCCCCCCGGCCAGCATAAGTGCGATACGCGATGCGAACATGCTGCCTCGAAAACTACCAGTTGACCCCGTGCGCACGGGTTACGGCGTTCCGAGTCCGGGTTGAAGCCCTTTTTTACCATCCGGGCCGTGCCATGCCGGCATTTCATCGCAAATCGGCAAGCGAAAAGGGCCGCCCGGTCGCCCGGACGGCCCTTTCTTCAAACACCCTACCGGGCGCGCGATCAGTGCGCGTTGGTGGTGTTGGTCTCGACGGTGGTGGCGTTCTCGACCACGGCGCCGTTCTCGGTGGCGGCGGCGTCGATGTTGGTCACCATGGTGTCGGTGGTCACGTTCTCGGTCGGAACGACTTCGGTGGTGTTGGTCACGTTGGTCGACTCGTTGCTGGTGCACGCCGAGGCCAGGAGGGCCGCGCCGGCGATCATCGAGCCCGCAACGATCTTCGAAATGACTGCACGCATGTAGAAAGCTCCCTAGATAATGGATTTGGATTACGGTTACGCCGTTTAATACCCAAACCGGAGTGGACATTAGACGGTTCGGGCAAACCCCTCAAGACTCGATTTGACCTGCGCTCAGGTGAGAGCGTCCAAAAATGGCAAAAATGTGGCATGGAGCGCCGAATCGAATTGCCGGGATGTTACCGGCTTGCCGAGCGCGGCTGCGCTGGTGACGGGGAACTCGGCGATGCCGCACGGGACGATTCCGCCGAAATCGCTCAGGTTCGGCGAGAGATTCACTGCGAAGCCATGCATGGTCACCCATTGCCGGATGCGTACGCCGATCGCGCCGATCTTGGCTTCCCGGCCGGTCTGGTCGAGCGTCCAGATGCCGATCCGCCCCTCGGCGCGGAACGCTTCGATCCCCAGCTCGCCCAGCGCGGCGATCACCCAGCCTTCCACGGCATGGACATAGCCGCGCACGTCGCGCTTCCGCCGGCGCAGGTCGAGCATCAGATAGCCGATACGCTGGCCGGGCCCATGATAGGTATAGCGGCCGCCGCGCCCGGTGCGGAACACGGGGAAGCGCGGGTCGATCAGCTCGCCCGCATCGGTGGCGCTGGTGCCGGCGGTGTAGACGCTCGGATGCTCGAGCAGCCAGATGCGTTCGGGCGCGGTGCCGGCGGTCAGCGCCGCGACATGCGCCTCCATCTCGGCCAGCGCGGCGCCATATTCGATCGGCTCCGGCGCGACCCGCCATTCGATATCCTGGTCCATCGGCATGCGAATTGCGCATCCGAAAGCGATTGCGCAAGCATTGGCAACATAATGCGCGCCCGCTAACACCGGTTGGAGGGAGGACATCGGGCGCATGGCGAAGATGGGCACCGTCTGGGATCGGACGGCGGAGTTTCTGAGCGACAATCTGGGCGCGATCCTGCCCGTGGCGCTGCTCGCCTTCTTCGTGCCGGCCTCGATCGAGGGCAGCTTCCAGGCGGCCAAGACCGGGGGGAGCCCCGGGCTGGTGCTGTCGCTCTACCTTGTCCAGCTCGCCTTCGGCATCCTCTCGCTCTGGGGCTCGCTCACCATCTCGGCGATGGCGCTCGACATGGCGAGCGTGCGCGGCGCCGGCGTGATCGGGCGGGACCGGCTGCTGCCGGCGCTCGCGGTCTCGGTGCTGCTGTTCGCGGTGATGTTCGTGCTGGTGCTGCCGATCCCGCTGGCGCTGCAGCTGAACGGCTACGACCTGATGGAGATCGCGCGCGGCGCCAATGTCGGGCTCGGCCCGCAGATCGCCGGCGGCATCGCGCTCTACGGGCTGGTGCTGGTCGCATTGCTCCTGTGGGTCGGCGCGCGGCTGTTCGTCACCAATCCGGTGATCGTGCGCGAGAAGCGGATGTTCTCCGCGCTTCGCCAGTCGTGGAAGCTCACCCGTGGCATGACCTGGCGAATCATCGGCGTGATCCTGCTCTTCGCGCTCGTCTCCTGGGTTTCCATGCTCGCCGCCAACATGGTGTTCGGCAGCATCTTCGCGCTCGTCACCGGCGGCCCGGCCGAGGGGATCACGCTGGCCGGCGTGCTCACTTCGATCGTGGTCGCCGCGGTGCAGACCGGCTTCACCGTGCTGGTGCCCGCCTTCACCGCCAAGCTCTATCTCGCTCTGGCGGCCGATGCCGGGCTGCGCGAAGGCGCGTTCCGGGCATGAGCCTTACCAGCCGCGGCATCCTCGCCGATGCCGTCACCCTGTGGCGCGCCGAGCGCGAACTCCTCGTGGCGCTGGCGGGCATGTTCTTCGTCGTGCCGATGCTGGGTGCGGCGCTGCTCCTTGCGGGCCTCGCGCTGCCGGCCACCGAGGATCCCGAGAAGCTGCGCCAGGCGCTGACGGCCTTCTATACCGCCAACCTGCCGGCGATCCTGGCGATCAACATCGCCATCGATTTCGGCACCTTCGCGATATTCAACCTCTATCTCCAGGGCGGCGGGCGCACGCTCGGCGAAGTGCTGCTGATCACGCTGAAGCGCTTTGCCGCCTTCTTCGTGCTCAACCTGATCGCCGGGCTGCTCTTTTCCTTCGGCCTTTCGCTGTTCGTGATCCCCGGCCTGTTCGTGGTGGCGCGGACCTGGCTGGCGGGGCCCGCCCTGGCCGCCGATCCGGCCGCGGGCGTGCTGGGCGCCTTTCGCGAGGGATGGCGGCGCAGCGCCGGCCTCACGGGCTTCGCGCTGCTGGGCCTGGCATCGATGACGATGTTCCTGGCGTTCGGGCTGGTGATCCTCACCGGCGGGATATTGGGGACCATCGCCGCGCTCATTGGCGGCGCGCAGGCGGTTGCGCCCGTCTCCTATCTCGTCACCGCGCTGCTCGGCGGCGGCGCCTGGGTCGCGCTCGCGTTGATCCGCATCGCCGCCTATCGGCTGGCCGGGGCGCCCAGGCAGGGGATCTGAGGCGCGGCGCCGGGCGCCAGCACGCCCGCCAGCCGCGGATCGGCGAACGTCTCCACCGTGCGCTTGTAGGGCACGAAGCCATGCTTGCGGTAGAAGCCGAGCGCGCCCGGATGGTCGAGCGTGCAGGTGTGCACCCAGACGCGCGTCACGTCCGGCGTCCAGGCGAGCGTCAGTGCCTGCGCCATCAGCCAGCCGCCATGCCCCTTGCCCGCCAGCTCGGGCACCAGCCCGACAAAGCCCAGCTCGCAAGTCGCCTCGGTGCGGAAATCGAGCTCGAGCATGCCGACTTCGATCCCCGCGCGATCGACCACCGCGAAGACATGGACCCCGGGGTCGTGGAGGATCGCGGCCAGGCGCTCCGCGTCCATCACGAGCCGCGAGAACCAGAGCCAGGGCTCGCCGACGCGCCGGAACAGCGCGCGATACTTGGCCGGATCGGGCGTGGGCCAGCGCACCAGCCGCAGCGGCGAATCGGGCAGGGGCCGGGGCCGCGGGCGGGCCAGCATCTCGAGCGCGGTGACGATGGTGGCGACCTGGTCGTCGGCGACGGGAATCAGGCCCATGCTCAGCTCCACGCCGCCATCGGGGGCAGGCTCATCAGGATCGCGTCGATATTGCCGCCGGTCTTCAGCCCGAACAGGGTGCCCCGGTCGTAGATCAGGTTGAACTCGGCATAGCGGCCGCGCCATTCGAGCTGCTGCCGGCGTTCGGCCTCGCCAAAGGGCAGGCCCATCCGCCGCCGCACGATGCGGGGATAGACGTCCAGGAACGTCCGGCCGACATCCTGGGTGAAGGCGAAGTCCGCCTCCCAGTCCTTCTCCAGATGGTCGTAGAAGATCCCGCCCACGCCGCGATGCGCCTTGCGGTGCGGGATGTAGAAATATTCGTCCGCCCATTTCTTGAAGCGCGGATAATGTTCGGGATCGTGCGCATCGCAGGCGGCCGCGAGCGCGGCGTGGAATTCGCCGGTATCCTCTGCATAGGGGATGGGCGGGTTCAGGTCCGCCCCGCCGCCGAACCAGCGCCTGGTGGTGGTGAGGAAGCGCGTGTTCATATGCACTGCGGGCACGTGCGGATTGGCCATGTGCGCGACCAGGCTGATGCCGGTGGCGAAGAATTTGGGGTCGTCGCCGGCGCCGTGGATCGACTTGGCGAATTCCCCCTCGAACGTGCCGCCGACGGTGGAGACGTTGACGCCCACCTTCTCGAACACCTTGCCCTTCATCACGCCGCGCACGCCGCCGCCGCCGGGCTCGCCCGAGGGATCGGTGCGATCCCAGGGGATATATTCGAAGCGCGCGTCCGATCCGGCTTCCGCCTCGATCGCCTCGAATGCGGTGCAGATCGATGTGCGCAGGCTCTCGAACCAGGTGCGGGCGCGCTGCTGCTGTTCGTCGAGTCGGTTCATTCGGGATAGCCCTGGGTCTGGCGGAGCGCCTCGGAGAGCGCGATGCCCGCCGATACGGCGAGGTTCAGCGAGCGCAACCCCGCCCGGATCGGGATGCGCACGGCAAGATCGGCGCGGGCGTGGACGTGATCGGGAGCGCCGCGGCTCTCCGATCCGAACAGCAAGGTGTCGCCCGGCTGGAAGCGGGCGATGTCCAGCCGCTCGGCGCCGCGGGTGGTGAACAGCACCAGCCGGCCGGTCAGCCCGGCGGCGAAGGCATCGAAATCGACATGGCGGATCACATCGGCCTGGCCGCCATAGTCCATCGCGGCGCGGCGCAGCGCCGCATCGTTCCAGGCGAATCCCATCGGTTCGATCAGATCCACGGGTGCGCCGAAACAGGCGCCGAGGCGCAGCACGGCACCCACATTGCCGGCGATATCGGGCTCGAACAGGGCTAGTCGCATGGTGTCGCTCCTAGCGTCCCCGCGCCCGGCGCAGCAAGTCGTTCAAAATCCCTGTTGCCGAAGCGCTTGGGCGCCGTCTATCAGGCCAGCTGGCTTAGCCGGGAGACACCGGTGGGCCGCGAGGGGGGCCTTAGCGCCCGTGTCTGCGTCACGTCCTACCCGCGCGTCCGCCGCGGCAAGTTCGAAGTGCAAGGGGTAAACATGGCAATTGAAGGCGATCTCGCCGGTCTCGAAAATCCCCGCCGCCGCGATTATCTGCAATATGCCGCCGTTTCGGTGGCGGCTGTGGGTGCGGGCGTCGTGGTGCTGCCGCTCGTCAATTCGATGAACCCGTCGGCCGATGTGCTCGCACAGTCCACCACCGAGGTGGACGTGTCGAAGATCGAACCGGGCCAGGCGATCAAGACGAGCTTCCGCAAGCAGCCGCTGTTCGTGCGCAACCTGACGCCGAAGGAGATCGCCGAGGCGGACGCGGTGCCGCTCTCCAGCCTGCGCGATCCGCAGACGCTCGAGCAGCGCACGGCGAAGGGCCATACCAACTGGCTGATCACGCTGGGCGTCTGCACCCATCTCGGCTGCGTGCCGCTGGGCGCGGGCGAGGGCGAGAATCGCGGGCCGTTCGGCGGCTATTTCTGCCCCTGCCACGGCTCGGCCTATGATACCGCCGGCCGCATCCGCCAGGGGCCGGCGCCGAAGAACCTCGAGGTTCCGAAATATAATTTCACGTCCGACTCTGTCGTCGTGGTTGGGTGAGGATAGAGCGCGATGAGCTTTCCCTGGGCCAAGCATTATGAGCCGAAGCATCCGCTGATGCAGTGGGTGGACTCGCGTCTGCCCCTGCCGCGCTTCGTCTACAACGCCGTCGGCGCCGGTTATCCGGTGCCGCGCAACCTCAATTACTGGTGGAATTTCGGCGTGCTCGCCGGAGTGGCGCTGGTCTGCCAGCTGATCACCGGCATCGTGCTGGCGATGCACTTCCATTCGTCGGCCGCGGGCGCCTTCGATTCGGTGAATGTCGGCATCATGCGCGACGTGAACGCGGGCTGGTTCCTGCGCTTCGCCCACGCCAACGGCGCCTCGATGTTCTTCGTGGTGATCTATATCCACATGTTCCGCGGCCTCTATTACGGGTCGTACAAGGCGCCGCGCGAGATGGTGTGGCTGCTCGGCGTGGTGATCTTCCTGCTGCTGATGGCCACCGCCTTCATGGGCTATGTGCTCCCCTGGGGACAGATGAGCTTCTGGGGGGCGCAGGTGATCACCGGCTTCTTCTCGGCGATCCCGGTGGTCGGCGACTGGGTGCGCATCTGGCTGCTCGGCGGCTATGCGCCGGATGATGCGGCGCTGAACCGCTTCTTCTCGCTGCACTATCTGCTGCCCTTCGTGATCGCGGGCGCCGTGATCCTCCACATCTGGGCGCTGCACATCCCGGGTTCGTCGAACCCGACGGGCGTCGAGGTGAAGGGCGAGCAGGACACCGTGCCGTTCCATCCCTATTACACCGCGAAGGACGGCCTGGGCGTGGTGGTCTTCCTGATCGCCTTCTCGGCGCTGATCTTCTTCGCGCCGGACCTGCTGGGCCATCCGGACAACTACATCCCGGCCAACCCGCTCTCCACCCCGGCGCACATCGTCCCCGAATGGTATTTCTGGCCGTTCTACGCGATCCTGCGCGCCTTCACCGCGGACTTCATCCTGCCGGCGAAGCTGTGGGGCGTGCTGGCGATGTTCGGGTCGATCCTGCTCCTGTTCTTCCTGCCCTGGCTCGACAAGTCGCCGGTGCGCTCGGGCAGCTATCGCCCGATGTACCGGATCGCCTTCTGGGTGCTCGTGGCGGACGTGCTGGTGCTCGGCTATTGCGGCGGCTCGCCGGCAGAGCCGCTCTATGTGATCGTCAGCCAGATCGCGGCAGCCTATTATTTCGCGCACTTCCTGATCGTCGTGCCGATCATCTCGCACCTGGAAACGCCGAAGCCGCTGCCGGGCTCGATCACCGAGGCCGTGCTGGCCAAGACCGGCGCGTAAGGGGGACTGGGAACAATGACTTCGCTGTTCATCAAATCGATCAAGTTCCTGGTCGGCGGTGCTTTCATCCTCGTGCTGGCGATCGCGCTCTTCGGCTCGGTCAAGGGCGTGATCTACGAGCCGCCGGCGGAAACCGCCGAGCACATGATGCACAAGCATCCGGAGCCGCTGAAGCTCGCCTCGGACGGGCTGCTCGGCAAGTTCGACCGGCGGCAGCTGCAGCGCGGCTTCCTCGTCTACAAGGATGTCTGCTCGACCTGCCACTCGCTCAACCTGGTCTCGTTCCGCAATCTGAAGGACCTCGGCTATACCGATGCCGAGGTGAAGAAGATCGCCAAGGACTGGGGCACCAAGCAGCCGGTGTTCGACGAGAAGGGCGGGACCTGGGGCGAGCGCGACAATGTGCCGTCGGATCGCTTCCCCAAGGTCTATTATCCCGGCACCGGCACGCCGCCGGACCTGAGCCTGATCACCAAGGCGCGGCATAACGGCGCGGCCTATGTCCACTCGCTGCTGACCGGCTATAACGAGAAGCCGTCGGCGGAGGCGCTGAAGCACTTCCCGGAATTCGCCAAGACGCCCGACGGGATGCACTTCAACCCCTATTTCGCGAACCTCAACATCGCGATGCCGCCGCCGCTCACCCAGGACGGCCAGGTCAATTATTCGGACGGCACCCGTGCGACGATCCCGCAGATGTCGGAAGACGTGGCGGCGTTCCTGGTCTGGACGGCGGAACCCACGCTCGAGACGCGCCATGCGGCGGGCCTCGCCGTGCTGGGCTTCCTGATCTTCGCGGCGTTCCTGACCTATGGCGCCTATCGCTCGGTATGGGCGGGCGTTAAGCACTGATCCGCTTCGGCGGCAGTATTGGCCGTATCGAATCCCGCCCCGGCACCGCCAGGGCGGGATTCCTGTTTCGAGGGCTTCGATGGCTGAGAATGACGACATCCGGCAGCGCATCCGGACGATTCCCGACTTCCCCAAGCCGGGCATCATGTTCCGCGACATCACCACGCTGCTGCTCGATGCCGAGGGGCTGCGGCTCGCCGTCGAGCGGATGGCTGCGGCGGTGGACGGGCCCGTCGATCTCGTCGCCGGGATCGAGGCGCGCGGTTTCCTGTTCGGCGCGGCGCTGGCGGTGAAGCTCGGCGCGGGCATGCTGCTGGTCCGCAAGGACGGCAAGCTGCCGGGCGCGACGATCGCCGAGGATTATGCCCTGGAATATGGCACCGACCGGATCGCCATCCATGCCGACGCGCTGGCGCCGGGCGCCCGGGTGCTGCTGGTCGACGACCTGATCGCCACCGGCGGCACTGCCCGCGCCGCGGTGCGGCTGCTGCGCAAGGCCGGCGCGCACGTCACCCAGGCCTCGTTCGTGGTCGACCTGCCCGAGCTGGGCGGCGCGGATGCGCTGCGCGGCGACGGGATCGGAGTGCATGCGCTGGTGGCGTTCGACGGGCATTGAAGGGATGATGACGGGCGCGGAACCATCCGTCCCGCCGGTCATTTAGCTCGATACGGGGGCGCGAACGTGCGATCCCGCCTCCGTGCCGCGTCTCCCGCCAGGAGACCGGACATGCGCTTCGTCCTAAAATCCATGGTTTTCGCCGCCGGCATCGCCGGGGCGGCCGCGCTTGGCGGCTGCGTCGACGACGGTTACGGCTATGGCGGCCGCGTTGCGGTCGGCTATGATGCCGCCTGGGGCGATCCCTATTGGGGCTGGTACGGCGACTATTATTATCCCGGCACCGGCTATTACGTCTATGATCGCGCCCGGGTCCGCCACCCCTGGAACGACGTGCAGCGCGGCTATTGGGAGAATCGCCGCACCAACTGGCGCGGCAACCCGCATTGGCGGAACAACTGGCATGATTTCCGCGGGCCTGGCGGCGGCCACCGGCGGCGCTGAGCGGCGGCCCTAGCCGGCTGCCGGGCGCCGCCGCATCAGCGCCAGCGCGATGAAGCGCAGCACCGGTTCGCCATGCTGGTTGTAGGTGGTCGTCTGCGTCCGCATGCTGCCCATGTCGGGCCGGCTGCGCGAGGGCTTCACTTCGAGGATCTCGCTCTCGCAGCGGAGCACGTCGCCCGGATGGACGGGCTTGAGCCAGCGCAGCTCGTCCACGCCGGCGGCGCCCAGGCTGGCCTGGGGATGCACCGCCATCTCGGCGACGAACATCGACATGGTCATCGCGCAGGTGTGCCAGCCGCTGGCCGCGAGCCGGCCGAAATGCGTCTCGGCGGCGGCTTCGTCGGAGAGGTGGAAGGGCTGCGGGTCATATCGGCGCGCAAAGTCGAGCACTTCCTCGCGCGTGACCTCGTAACGGCCGAAGCTCCGCTTCGTGCCAACTTGCATGTCGTCCAGATAGAGCATGGGATCAGTTTCGGATGAAAACTCATCCATGGCAAGTCTTCTCTATTCGCCATCCCCGTCTTCTCTGCGCGTCATCCCCGCGAGGGCGGGGATGACGGGGTGAGCGGATTACTTGACCAGCGCGTCCCGGAACGGCGCGTCGGTGCCGTCCACCCCGGCCTTGGGCGGCAGGCCGATCAGGTCGCGCAGCAGCGGATAGACGTCGACATTGGTGAAGGCCGGCAGCGTCGCCGGGCGGAAGGCCGGGCCGTTGGCGATGAACAGCGCGGTCATTTCCGGGGACATGTTGTCGAAGCCGTGCGTGCCGTCGATCCGGTCGGGGTCGATATCCTTCTCGCCGATCTGCCAGCCGGTTTCCGCCAGGCAGAAGATCGGGGGGATCCGCGGATTGGTGCCATAGTGGAAGCGCGCCGGAATCTCCGCCTTGCGCCAGCACTCGAAATGCGCGTGCTTGCCGAGCAGTGCCTTTTCCACTGCCGCCTCGCGCCCCGGAGTGGGGATCAGGCTCAGATAGGGGCCGGATTCGACCAGATGATAGTCCTTGGCCTCGAGGAACTTGCCGATCGAGATGGCGCGCTTGCCGCTGGTCTGCGCCATGCCGTGATCGGCGACGATGACCAGGTTGGCGGGCTGGCCGAGCTCCGCCAGTCCGTCGAGCAGCCGGCCGATCGTCCGGTCGATGTCCGCCACCGCATCGGTGGTGCGCGCATCGTCCGGGCCATACATATGGCCGGCATTGTCGATCGTGTCGAAATAGACGGTCAGGAATTTCGGCCGAGTCGCGGCGGGGCGGCGCAGCCAGTCGATCACCGCGTCGACGCGCTGCTTTCCGGGGATCGCCTGGTTGAACTGCGCCCAGTCGCTCGGGCGCGTGCCCCCCTGGATCTGATAGGGCCATTTGTCCGCCTTCGCGCCGCCGATCGCCACGTTCGCGCCGGGCCAGAATTCGGTCGCGGTGCGGATGCCCGCCTTCTCGGCATCGACCCAGATCGGCGCCGCCGCGTTCCACCAGAACGGGTCGTCGCTCATCATGGTGAAGACTTCCTTCGGCCGGGCCGCGTCCTCCATCTTGTTGGCCGTGATGCCGTGATGGTCGGGATAGAGGCCGGTCACCAGCGTCCAGTGATTGGGGAAGGTCTTGGACGGGAAGCTCGGGTGCATCGGCGCGGTGACGCCGCCCGCGGCGAGGCGCGAGAGATTGGGCGTCACGCCGCGCGTCAGATAATCGGCGCGGAAGCCGTCGATCGAGACCAGGATCGTCACGGGCGGGCGCTGCTCCGCCACGGCCGGTGCGGGCGCCGCGGCGGGCGGCGGCGCGGCGACCGGCGCGGTCGCGCAAGCCTGGAGAATGGCGGCCAGTGCCGCGGCGGCGATCTTCGAATACCAGCGCATGCGGCCCCCTGACAGCGAAATGTTGCGGGGGTAAGTCGTTACATGCCGGCGCCCGGCCGGGCAAACCATGCCTGGCCGGGCGCCGTCCCGCCCTGGGGGTGGCGGGTCTCCCGTGCCTACATCGCCATGCCGCCGGGCCCGGCGATCATCCACAGCGCCATGCCGATCATGAACAGATTCTCGGTCAGCGAGACGAAGCCCAGCGGCACGTTGCTGCTGCCGCCAACACAGGCGCATTTGAGCGTGCGCCGATCGACATAGACTGCCTTGAACACCGAGACCGCGCCGATCGTGCCGATGGTCAGGCCCAGCGGCGCGGCGAACCAGGGGAGGGCGCCCGCGGCCATCAGCACGCCCGCCAGCCCCTCCAGGAACGGATAGGCATAGGCATAGGGCACCCAGCGCCGCGCGAGCAGATCATAGTTGAGGAACATCGACGAGAATTTCTCGACGTCCTGCAGCTTGAGCATCGCGAGCACGCACATGCTGAAGCTCACGAACCATTCGGCCGCGCGCACGGTGAAGGGCGAACCGGTCGCCGCGAAGCTCGCCGCCATCGCCATCGCCGCCGTCATGGCGAACAGCGCGATCACCGGGCGATAGCTGGTCGCACCCGGCGCGGCGACCCTGCCGCCGAAGAAGCGGGTCAGGTCGTCATTGCCGCCGATCCGCTTGCCGTCGATGAAGGTCTGCGGCGTGGTCTGCACGCTGTGCTCCCACTTGAACGCGTCGGTTGCCTCCCGCGTCGTCAGCCAATGATCGTCCACCGTGTAGCCGTGCCGCTCGAGCTGCCATTTGGACTTGATGCCATAGGGGCAGACATGATCGGGCATCACCATGCGATAGAGCGTCGCGCGCTTTGCGTTTCCAGTCATGCGCGCCATATAGGGTCCGTACCATGGTACGGAGTCAAGGCGATATGCTGACGATCGGAAAATTGGCGGAGGCGGGCGGCGTCGGCGTCGAGACGATCCGCTATTACCAGCGCCGCGGGCTGCTGGCGGAGCCCGAGCGCGGCTATCATGGCGGGGTGCGGCGCTATGGCGCGCAGGACGTGCGCCGGCTGCGCTTCATCCGCTCGGCCCAGGCGGCGGGCTTCACGCTCGAGCAAATCGGCGAGCTGCTCGCGCTCGACGCGCGCGACGACCGTCCCCGCGCCCGCGCCCTGGCCCGCGAGCAGATCCTGGTGCTCGACCGCAGGATCGCCGAGCTTGCCGCCGCCCGCGATGCGCTTGCCAGGCTGGCGCGCGAATGCGGCGGGGGCGGCGCCGGGCCATGCCCCATCCTCACGGCGTTCGAGGGATAAACCCGCCGTTCATTTCGCGCGCGCCACGATGCCGCGAATCGGGGAGGGGCGGATGCGGATTCTGTTCGGGCTGATCATGGCGTTGGGGCTGGCGGGGGCCGTGCCCGCATCGGCGAAGGAGGCGCTTGCCCTCACGCCGGGCACCGAGACCGCGGGAGATGGCCGCCCGGTCCGCTACGAGATCGGCGCGATCGACGTTCCCGAGAACCGGGCGAAGTCCGACAGCCGGCGCATCACGGTGGGCGTGCTGCGGATCAAGGCGGCGAAGCCGAACGGCCAGCCGCCGATCTTCCTGCTCGTCGGCGGCCCCGGCGTCACCATGCTCGATACGATCGGCGATCAGAGCCCGGCCGCCAGGCGCCGCCTGGGGACCTGGCTCGACTATAGCGCGACCAACGACCTCGTGATCGTCGAGCAGCGCGGCTACACGCTGCGCGGCGACATGCTGGAGCTGCGCTATCCGGCGATGCCGCTCGACCGCCCCTCGACGGTCGAGGACGATGTCGCGGTGATGCGCCGGCTGGCCCGCGAGGCCGCCGCCGCCAATCCGGGGCACGACCTGGCCGGCTATACGATCGCCGAATGCGCGGACGATGTCGACGCGGTCCGCCGGGCGCTCGGCTATCCGAAGATCGGGCTGATGGGCGCCAGCTTCGGCTCGCAATGGAGCTTCGCGGTGCTGAAGCGCCATCCCGGCACGGTGGCGCGCGCGCTGATCGCCTCGGCCGAGCCGCTGAACAACGGCTATGACATGCCCGGCCATGTCTTCGCCGTCCTCCAGCGCGTCGCGTTCGAAGCGGAGCAGGATCCGGCGCTGCGGCCCTTCCTCCCCCAGGGCGGGCTGATCGCGGCGGCGCGTGCGGTGCGCGATCGCTTCGCCAGGGGGCCGATCACCGTCGACCTGCCCGAGGGCAAGGTCGTGATCGGGCTCGGCGACTATCAGCAGGCGTTGTTCGCCAAGGTGATCAACGCCGCGCGGTGGCCGGCCTTCGTCATCGATCTCCATCTGGGCCGCTACCAGGCCTGGGCGCGCGAAGTGGCCGATGGGCGCAAGGCCGGCACCCAGTCGCTGATCGGCCCACTGATCGACACCGCCACCGGCGTCACCGCGGCGCGGCTGGCGCAGCTCGAAAGCGATCCCGCGCTCGACATGCTCGGCCGCTGGAACTTCGCGACCTACACGGCCTCGGCCGGGCTGTGGCCCACCGCGGACCTGGGCGACGGCTTCCGCCTGCCGGTGCGCGACGAGACGCCGATCCTGTTCGTCCAGGGCGATTGGGACGCGAACACGCCGATGGAGAATCTGCTCGATCTGCTGCCCTGGTTCCCCAATGCCCGCGCGCTGATCGTCCATCGCGGGCAGCACAACGGCCCGCTGCCGCTGCTGCGCGACCATCCCGATCTCGCCGCCGCGGTGCTGCGCTTCCTGCGCGAAGGGGAGATGGCGAGGTTGCCCAGCCGGGTCGAGGCGGCGCCGGTTCGCTTCGCGCTGCCGTCGACCGGCGGCTGAACCGGCACAGGCGCAGTGCTTGGTCCGATTCGCGCGGCGTTCAGCCGCGAACCGGCGGCCGGTTCATTCGGGGTTCAGTCACCGCTCCGTTTCCGGGGCGAAACGAAGTTGCGGGGGGAAGGCGATATGCGGGGCGGAATCTGGGGCATGGCGGCGGCGCTGGCATGCGCGGCGCCGATGACGGCACAGGCGCAGACAGCGCAGCTCGCCGGGCGCTGGATCGTCACCGTCGACTATTTCGGCACGCCGACGATCTGGACGCTCGACCTCGCGCAGGACGGCAACCGGATCAGCGGCGACCTGACCGGCGACGTGCTCACCGGCACGGTGAAGGGCAACGAGATCCGCTTCCTCGCCAAGGACAAGGTGGGCGGATCGGAGGATGTGACTGCCCGGCTCGCGAACGGGCGGATCGCCGGCGAGATGATCCTGATCGACGGCGCGGAGCAGGCGCGCATGCCGCATCGCCTCAGCTTCACCGCCAAGCGCGCGCCGCAGCCGAGCGGCGGGCCGCCGCGCCGGCATGAATTCGTCCCCGAGCGCTTCTATCGCGAGTTCTCGGCGTTCAACCCGCCGGTGCTGCACGTCAATCCGGGCGACACGATCCACACCGCGACGATCGACGCCGCCGGCATCGACGCCAAGGGCGTGCGCCGCGCCGCGCCCGGCAATCCGCAGACCGGGCCCTTCTATATCGACGGCGCCATGCCCGGCGACACGCTGGTCGTGCGCATCCGCCGGCTCCGGCTCAACCGCGACACGGCGATCAGCACCAACGGCATGACCGAGCGCGGGCAGGATGCGCGCACCGCGGTGCGCATGGCCGGGCTGGGCAAGCCGGTCACCTGGCGGCTCGACCGCGACAAGGGCATCGCCATGCCCGAGGCGCCGGGCGATGCGCTGAAGGGCTATTGGGTGCCGGTCAAGCCGATGCTCGGTGGCATCGGCGTGGCGGCCGATCCCAGTTTGGCTGCGCCGGGATCGGGCGATGTCGGCCGGTTCGGCGGCAACATGGACTTCAACGAGATGGGCGAGGGGACGACCGTCTATTTCCCCGTCGCCGTGCCGGGTGCGCTGCTCTATTTCGGCGACGGCCATGCGCTGCAGGGCGATGGGGAGACCACCGGCGACGCGCTGGAGACTTCGATGGACGTCGAAGTCGAAGTCGATCTGGTCCGCGGCAAGCGCGCCGGCCAGGTGCGTATCGAGACGCCGACCCATATCGTCGCGATCGGCCTGGACGGCTCGCTCGACGCGTCGTTCCGCAGCGCCTCTTCGAGCATGTTCGCCTGGCTCGCCGCGGACTATGGCCTTGCCCCGGCCGACATCGCGCAGATCTTCGGCACCGCCGCCGAATATCGAGTGAGCGCGGTGCCGGGCCGCGCCGCGGGGATGGTGCTCAAGATCCCCAAGGCGCGCCTTGCCACGCTGCCGGGAGCGCCGAAGCCGTGAGGCCGGGCGGCCTCAGCTGTGCAGGAAGTGCATCACGTCGCCGTCCTTGACGACATAGGCCTTGCCCTCGGCGCGCAGCTTGCCCGCCTCGCGCGCCCGCGCCTCGCCGCCCAGCGCGACATAATCCTCGTACGCGATCGTCTCGGCGCGGATGAAGCCCTTCTCGAAGTCGCTGTGGATCACGCCCGCCGCCTCGGGCGCGCTGGCGCCGGCATGCACGGTCCAGGCGCGCGCCTCCTTGGGGCCGACGGTGAAGAAGGTCAGCAGGTGGAGCAGCTTGTAGCCGGCGCGGATCACGCGGGCGAGGCCGGTCTCCTCCAGCCCCAGCTCGGCCAGGAACTCGCCGCGATCCTCCGCCGGCATGGTCGCGATCTCGGCCTCGATCGCCGCCGAGACGACCACCGCCTCGGCGCCTTCGGCCCCGGCCTTCTCGAACACGCGCGCCGAGAAGGCGTTGCCGTTCGCCGCATCCTCCTCGTTGACGTTGCACACATAGAGGACGGGCTTGGACGTGAGCAGCTGCGCCTGGCGGAAGATGCGCTCCTCGTCCACGTCCTTGGGCTGGGTCAGCCGCGCGGGCTTGCCGTCGCGCAGCAGGTCGAGCGCCTGGCCGAGCACGCTGGCCGCCGCCTTGGCCTCCTTGTCGCCCTGCGCCGCCTTCTTCTGGAAATTGGGCACGCGCTTCTCGAGGCTCTCAAGGTCCGAGAGCATCAGCTCGGTCTCCACCGTCTCCGCGTCGGCGATCGGGTCGACCTTGTTGTCGACATGCTGGATGTCGTCATTCTCGAAGCAGCGCAGCACATGCACGATCGCATCCACTTCGCGGATATTGCCCAGGAACTGGTTGCCCAGGCCCTCGCCCTTGCTGGCGCCGCGCACCAGCCCGGCGATGTCGACGAAGCCGAGCTGCGTCTCGATGATCTTGGCCGAGCCCGCGATCCCGGCGAGCTTGTCCAGCCGCGGGTCGGGCACGGCGACGTTGCCGACGTTCGGCTCGATCGTGCAGAACGGATAGTTCGCCGCCTGCGCCGCCGCCGTCTCGGTCAGCGCGTTGAAGAGCGTGGACTTGCCGACGTTCGGAAGCCCGACGATGCCGCAGCGGAAACCCATGTGAAGCCTGTTCCAATGTATTGGGAAAGGCGCCCCGATAGAGGCAATGCGCCGCTTTTGCCAGCGCGTTGACCGGGGCCGGCGCGTCGACTTGGGCCATCGCGTTGACTTGGGGAGGCCGCATGGCAGAGTGCCGCGATAAAAGAGGGGAGAGAAGCAATGATCCGTATCGGGAATCTCGCCATGGCCGGCCTCGCGCTCGCACTAGGCCTTTCCGCCTGCGACGACAGTGCCGCCAACAAGAAGGCGAACGAGGAAGCGGCCGCGCGTGCCGCCGATGCCGAGAAGGCGCAGAAGCTCAAGGACAGCGTCGAGCATAATTTCGACTGCCTCGCCGCGCTGCGCTGGCAGAAGGCCGCGATCGCCGCCGTCGCCGGCGACGCCAAGCTGTATGAGGATTTCTATCGCGAGAAGCTCGAAGCCTCGCTCGGCGACCAGACCTTGCCCGCGGGCGAGGACGGCGCCCCGGCGCTCTCGCGCGCGACGATCCAGCAATATGCCGACTGGGCCTATCCGAAGACGGTCGAGGCCAAGTTCCGCGCGGGCAAGGATGCCAATGGCGACGGCAAGGTCTCCGACCTGGAGCGCAGCGGCCGCGGGTTCAACATGGTCGGCCAGTGCGTTCAGTTCGCCGCCGAGATGGGCAAGGGCCCGCTGGCGGGGAAGGACAAGGTGGCGCGCATGTTCAAGATCGAGGCGCTCCGCAAGTCGCTGAAGGACAAGGAGGCCTGATCGGCACCGCGACCGCGCGTGGCGCCTGGGCGACGAGCGGTTGCGGGTTGGCATGCGCGGCTCCGTCCCCGCGGGGGAGGCAGGTGGGGCCGCGATGCGCGGTTTCGCCTTTCCAGGCCCTCAAAACGCCGCATTGGAGCCGGATTAGCCGGTCCGTCCGGCTTGACTGGGGGCCGTTCATCTGGGGTACAGGGGTGAGCCCTTTCGGTGCCCGCGTGTTTTTGAGGAGCAGGGAATGATTCGCCGTCACATGTTCATGAGCGCGCTCGCCGCGACGGTTGCGCTGTCGGGCTGCGGTGGCGGCAAGGGCGGCGCCACGCCGACTCCGACTGCGAGCCCCACGCCGACGCCGACGCCGTCGCCGACCTATGCCGCCTTCCCGCTCGCCGCGGCGGCCGAATTCAACACCTATAGCGCCGCGATCAGCTATACCGGCGATCCGGCGACCAGCGCAGTGACGCTCGGCGCCGCCAGCACCGAGACGCTGTCGACCCGCGTGCGCCTCGCCACCGATTCGGCGATCAATACCGGCACCTATGTGATGCGCGAGAACACCGAGGAATCGCGCTTCTGCGTGCCGACCGGTCAGACCTGCACCTCGACCCTGGTCACGCCCTCGGCGGCGGCCAATCCCGAGTTCGTCTTCCGCACCAACGATGCGACCACCGCGGGCAAGTTCGCCCAGGTCGAGTATCTGAACAACGTGATCCCGACGACGATCACCAGCGATGCCGGGCTGGCCCTCACCCGGGTGAGCTATGCCAATTGGTGGCGCGGCGATTCGACCGCGGGCCAGAAGCGCCTGGCCTATACCGCCTGGGGCTATTCGACGGCGCTGTCCGACATGCCGACCACCGGCACGGTCACCTATACCAACCGGATCACCGGCCGCCTGGTCAGCACAAGCGGCACCACCACCACGATCAACCAGGTCACCGGCACGGTGACGGTGAACGTGAACTTCGCCACCGGCGTGGTGGACATGGCCTTCACGCTCAGCACGATCCCGGCGGGCGGCGGCGCGCAGGTGGCCTATGCCAACTTCACCGCGCAGGGTGCCATCCCGGTCGGCCAGAACCAGTGGACCGGCAGCTTCACCAATGCGAGCCCGCTCTCGGGCACGCTGGCCGGTGGCTTCTTCGGTTCGCAGGGCGAGCAGATCGGCGTGGTCTTCTCGGCCTCGGGCACGCTCGGTGGCGCCCAGCAGCGCCTGATCGGCGTGGTCATCGGCAAGAAATAGGCGCTTTGCTCAGGATCGATGCTTTCGCGGCGCCGCTTCCCCCGGGGGAGGCGGCGCCGTCTGCTTGCGGGATCGACGCGCATCGCCCCCTGCCGCCAGGGGCCCTGCCCGATCACGGCCGTTGCCAGTATCGAGCACGGACCCTAGCTTGACCGGGTGGATCTCTCCGAGCTGATCGCGCCGCTGGCGCCCGAGCAATTCCTTGGCGAATATTGGGGCCGCAAGCCGGTCCATATTCCCGCGCCCGCGGGGACGAACCGCCAGGCGGTGATCGGCTGGGCGCGGCTCAACGCGCTGCTCGGCGTGCGGACCCATTGGGGCGCCGAGCACATCAAGCTGCTGCTCAACAGCGCGCCGGTCTCGCCCGATTTCTACATGGACCCGGTGCCCGGTCGCGGCGGCGTCCGCCGGCTCGCCAATCCTGCCAAGGTCGAGATGTTCCTCGCCATGGGCGCCAGCCTGGTCGCCGATGCGGTGGAGGAAGTGGCACCCGAGATCCGCCGCCTCACCGACGCGCTGGCGCGGCAGTTCGCGGCACGCGCGGAGGCGAACCTCTATTGCTCGTTCCAGGGCATCCAGGCCTTCGCCTCGCATTGCGACCTGCACGAAGTGTTCGCGATCCACTGCGTCGGCGAGAAGCGCTGGCGCATCTACGCGAACCGCGCCGAGAATCCGATTGCGCCGCTGCAGGGCGACGATGCCCAGGCACGGATCGACGCCGCCAAGGGCCCCGTGCTGATGGACGTCACGTTGCGGCCCGGCGACGTGCTCTATATCCCGCGCGGCTATTTTCACGACGCGCTGGCGAGCTCCGCCGAATCGCTCCACCTGACCATCGGCATCACCCCGCATTCGGGCAAGCTGCTGTTCGAGCTGCTGGAGGAGATGGCGCTCCGCGAGCCGGCCTTCCGCGCCTATCTCGCCGACGCGCGCGAGGGGGGAGGCGCGGCGCTTGCCGATCAGCTCGCGGCACTGGGCGAACGCCTGGCCGAACTGGCGCGCAGCCGGGCGCTGCACGAGGAAGTGGCGGTCCGCCAGCGGCGGCTCGCCGCGCCGGGCCGGGCGCTGGCACTGCCCGAGCGGCCGCTGCTCGACTTCTATGCGCGCACCGATCGTGCCGGCACGGTCGCCTGGCTCGAGACGGGCGCGGTGCTGCGAGCCGGCGGCGGCGAGCAGCCGCTCGGCCCCGTCGCCGATGCGGCGGAATATGTGCTCGATCGTCCGGCGGTGAGCGCGCAGGAGGTGCGGGCCCGCTTTGCCCATCATCCGGCGGACGAGGTGGATGCGCTGCTCGCGCTGCTCATCCGGCTGGGGTTGGTTCAGCCCTATCGGCCGGCGCTCTAGGCTGGGAAGGACCGGGCGTTCAGCCCGAATGTCGAGACAGCCTAGAACCAGCCCGCTTCCTTCAGCGTCGGCGCATAGGTGCGGCTGACGGGCGTCACGAGGCCGCCGACAAGGCGGATTTCGCCCGCGCCGCGCCGCCAGCGCACATCCTCCACGGCATCGGCGGCCACCCACCAGGAGCGATGGACGCGCCAGCCATGGGCCCGCGCCAGCTCGTTCAGCGCATCGGCGAAACGCAGGGTGATCAGTTCCTCGCCGGCGTCGGTATGGACTTTCAGATAGTGATCATGCGCCTCGATCGCGATCAGCCGGGCCCCACGCCGTTTCGCCGAGAGCCGCCGCCTGAAGCCGGCCTCGGCCTCGGGCAGCGGCGGGGCGACGATGGTCCGCGTCTCGATCCGCCCGGGCAAGCGCCGCCAGACCAGGGTGCGGACCACCAGGACGGCCAGCAGGATGGGCCATACCTGCCAGAGCAGCCGCTGGTAGCTTCGCCAATCGAAGGGCCCGCCGATGAGGCCGTGCTCGGTAGTCAGCACCAGCAGCGACACGAGCGGCGTCATCAGCACCGAGACCACCGCTATCCTTCGCCAGTCCCGCGCCATGCGCCGGCGCAGCAGATCGTCCGCCACCACGCCGATCAGCCCGCCGCCGACCATGCAGATCATCCAATAGACATAGCGCCCCACAACGGGCAGGCGCTCCGAGGCGAACGGGCCCAGGAACCCCATCAACAGGCCGAACGCCACCAGCATGGCGATGTCGATCGCCCATCGCCGCGCCGCTCGCTCTTCCCGCCCCATCGCCCAACCGTCCATGCGGCTCCGTTCGCGCAATCCTCGCACCATTCGCGAAGCAGGGCCTAGCGAGCCGCCGCCCTACCGGCAACGAGGTTCGGCGAGACCGCCAATGGAGACCCCTGCTTGACCACCACCGCCGCAACCTTGCCATCCGGGCCCGCGCCCTGGTCCGTCCGCATCGCCTGGATGATCCTGGCCATTCTCTGCCTGGGGATCGCCGTCTATTCCGCGCACTATCTGCTGCATCCCCCACGCAGGCCGGCCGAGGCGCTGCACAACCCGCAAGGGGTTCCATGGCTCTTCGTGCATGTCGCCGGCGCGGTTGTCGCGCTCGTGCTGGGTTCGTTCCAATTTCTGCCTGCCCTGCGCCGGGGCGCGATTCCGCCGCACCGATGGATCGGCCGGCTCTATGTCATGGGATGCCTGGTCGGGGGTGCGGCGGGGCTGATCCTGGCGTCCGGATCCTCGGCGGGCCCGATCGCCTCGACGGGCTTCGGCAGCCTCGCCATCGCCTGGATCGCCGTGACTCTCCTTGGTTGGCGTGCGGTTCTGCAGGGCCGCTTCGCCGTGCATCGCCGCTGGATGATCCGCTCCTGGGCGCTCACCCTCGCGGCGGTCACGCTGCGGCTCTATCTGCCGCTGGTCATGGTCCTGGATCTGCCGTTCCTGCCCTGGTACCGGGCCATCTCGTTCCTGGCCTGGGTTCCGAACCTTGTCGTGGCGGAGCTCTGGCTGCGACGCGCGGGGGGCCGGCCCGGTTCATGATGTCGCCGCCCGGGCTTTCCATTGTTCCCGCCATTCCCGACCGTCATCCGCGGCGAAGGCGGGGTTTCAGGGGCTTGTTCGGATTCTCGACCTCAGTCCTGCAGCCGCAGCGCCACGTCGCTCATGAACCGGGCATCGTCGCCCGCCGCCAGCCAGGGCGCCTCCGCGGCGATCGCACCGAGCATGTCGGCCAGCGGCTCGATCTCGCTCTTGGCATAATTGCCCAGCACATAGCCGTGCACCCGGTCCTTGTGCCCGGGATGGCCGATGCCGATCCGCACGCGGCGGAAATCGGGGCCGATATGCTTGTCGGTCGAGCGCAGGCCGTTATGCCCCGCGGTGCCGCCGCCGATCTTCACCTTCACCTTCATCGGCACCAGGTCGAGCTCGTCGTGGAAGAGGGTCACGTCGGCGGGGGCGAGCTTGTAGAAGTCCATCGCCGCGCGCACCGCGCGTCCGCTCTCGTTCATGAACGTGCCAGGCTTGAGCAGCAGCACCTTCTGGTTGCCCACCCGGCCTTCGCGCACCCAGCCCTGGAACTGCTTCTTCTCCGCCGAGAAGCCATAGGTCTCGGCGATGGCGTCCACCGCCATGAAGCCCACATTGTGCCGGTGCATCGCATATTGCGGGCCCGGATTGCCCAGGCCGACCCAGAGCTGCATCGCATGTTCCTGAAAACGAAAATCGCCCCCGCACCTAGGATGCGGAGGCGATTTTTTGAACCCGCAAGTTCGGAGGCGGGATTACTCGCCTTCGCCCTCGGCCGCAGCCTCGGTCTGGGTCGTGTCGCCTTCGCTCGACTTGAGCGCCGACGGGGCAACCACGGTCGCGATGGTGAAGTCGCGGTCGGTGATCGCCGGGGTCGCGCCCTTGGGCAGGGTCACCGCCGAGATGTGCAGCGAGTCGCCGACCTCGAGGCCCTTGAGCGAGATCTTGATCTCGTCGGGGATCTCGGCCGCGTCGACCACCAGCTCCAGCTCGTGGCGGACGACGTTCAGCACGCCGCCGCGCTTGATGCCGGGGGCCGCTTCCTCGTCGGTGAAGACGATCGGCACGTTCACGTGCACGGTCGCGTGCTCGCTGATGCGCAGGAAGTCGGCATGGACCGGACGATCGGAGACGGGGTCGAACGCCACGTCCTTGGGCAGGGTGCGCTCGCCGCCGATCATCACGACCGAGTTGAAGAAGTGCCCGGTCATGAGCAGCTTCGTCAGTTCACGCTCGGAGACGTGGATGCTCTTGGGATCCTGCTTGTTGCCGTAGATAACGGCGGGGACGCGGCCTTCACGACGAAGCGAACGGGAGGCTCCCTTGCCAACCTGCTCGCGCGCCTCGGCCGACAGCGTAAGCGTATCGCTCATGTGTCGTTCCAATTCGCTAGTGTTGTATCAATGCAACCGGCCAGGCCTCCAGGGATGACCCTGGCACGGAAGGCGCGCGCATAGCGGGGCAAGGGAAGAAAAGCAAGGCGGGGATACCCCCTCTCCCCACAGGCGGAGAGAGGGAGAATCGCTCACGCCAGTTCCGGCAGCACCGCTTCGAGCTTCTCGAAGCTCTGGCTCCAGCCTTCCTTCATGCCCGCCAGCGCCGGCAGCAGTTCCTCGCTCGCCTGCAGCACCACCGTGGTCATGTGCATGCGCGTGCCGCCTTCGGGCGCGTCGGTGAAGGCCATGGTGGTGCGGTGCTCGATGCCCCAGCTGCCGTCCGCGCCCTGGAAGGCGCGCAGGACCATGACCAGGCGATCCGGACGGTCCACCACTTCATATTCGCCGTGCACTTCGTTGGTGCCGTACGGCTCGGGCCCGCGCATATCGAGGCGGATGCTGCCGCCCGGCCGCGCGTCGCTCTCGGCGAAGGGCACGTCGAAATGATGCGGCCCCCACCAGCGGGCGAGATGCTCGGCCTTGGTCATGCAGTCGAACACCAGTTCGCGCGGGGCCGCGAAGATGCGGTCGATCGTCACTTCATAGCCGACACCGATTTCGGTCGTGGTCATTTGCTCTCTCCATTGCGTTGCAGTTCAGCGAGATACGCGTCGAGGTCGTCGAACTTGGCGTCCCAGAAGCGGCGATATTCGGCGAGCCAGTCGCTCGCCGCCTTGAGCGCGGCGGGCTCGAGCCGGGCCGGGCGCTGCTGGGCGACCCGGCTGCGCGAGATCAGGCCCGCATGCTCGAGCACCTTCAGGTGCTTGGTCACCGCCGGGCCGCTCATCGCAAAGGGCTGGGCGAGCTCGCCCACCGAAGCCTCGCCCAGCGCCAGCCGCGCCAGGATCGCGCGGCGGGTGGGGTCGGCCAGGGCGGCAAAGGTGTTGCTCAGTCTGTCCATATCTAACTCATCAGTTATCTAACCAATCAGTTATATTAAGCTCCGGGCGATGTCAATCCGGCGGCGACCCGGTCGCCTTTGGTGTCCGTCAGGGGCGGACGCGCTCCACCTTGAGGCCGCGCCTGGCCAGCTCGGCCTGCACGCTGGCCTCGCCCGCCAGATGCCCGGCGCCCACGGCGACGAACACGGTGCCGGGCCGCGCCATCCGCCGCTGGATCCAGTCGGCCCAGTTGCGGTTGCGGCGGACGAGCAGCGCCTCGGTCACTTCGGGGGCGCTGGCCATGTCCTCGTTGACCAGCTTCGCCAGCCCGTCGGCATCGCCCTGGCGCCAGGCGGCGACCGCCCGGTCGATCCTGCTGCCGGCCTGGGGCAGGTCGTCGATCGTCTCGATCAGCAGCTTGCGCTGGGCGGGCAGGGGCAGGGCATCGAAATAGCCGAGCTGCTGGCGCGCGGTCTCCAGTCCCTCGATCTTCTTGCCCCCGGCCCTGGCGGCATCGGTGAGCACCCGTTCGGCGCCCTGCTTGTCGTCATAGCCGAGCTGGCGGAGCGGCATCACCGAGAGCAGGGTCGCGGCCAGCCAGGGCTCGGCGCGGTCGAGCGAATCGGGGGCCATGCCATATTCGGGCAGGGCCGCGCGCATCCGCGCCGCCTCTGCCGGGGGGAGCTGCTCGGGCAGGGGCGGGCCGCCCTGCGCGGTGCCGAGCTCGGCGACGATCTTCTGCATCTCGGCATCGGGCGGCATCACCAGCTCGAGCACCAGCGTGTCGGACTTGTCGAACGCCTGCTTCACCCCGCCCTGGAACCAGGCGATGCCGGGCTTGAGCACATGGACGGTGCCGAACAGATAGATGGTGGTATCGTCGTCCTTGACCACCCAGAGCGCGGGCCGGGCCTGCTCGGCCGGGGCGGGCGGCTGCTGCCCGCAGCCCCAGACGGCCAGTGCCAGCAATGCGGGGAGCAGGCGGCGGATCGTGCGGCTTCCGGTCATCGCCAACCGGTAGCCCCGAACCGCGTGCCGATCCAGCGCCGCCGCGGTGCGGCATTGACCGGCAGGAGGGGAGGCGCCAAAGCGCGAGGCTATGGCAGAGCCTCTCAGCTTCCAGCGCATGATCCTCACGCTCCACGACTATTGGGCGGAGAAGGGCTGCGTGATCCTCCAGCCCTATGACATGCGCATGGGCGCGGGCACCTTCCATCCGGCGACGACGCTGCGCGCCCTCGGCCCCGAGCCGTGGAACGCCGCCTTCGTCCAGCCCTGCCGCCGCCCGACCGACGGCCGCTATGGCGAGAATCCGAACCGGCTCCAGCACTACTACCAGTATCAGGTGATCCTGAAGCCGAGCCCGCCCGACCTGCAGAACCTGTATCTCGGCTCGCTGGCGGCGATCGGCATCGACTTCACCCGCCACGACATCCGCTTCGTCGAGGACGATTGGGAATCGCCCACGCTCGGCGCCTGGGGCCTGGGCTGGGAGGTCTGGTGCGACGGCATGGAAGTCACCCAGTTCACCTATTTCCAGCAGATGGGCGGCTTCGACTGCAAGCCCGTCGCCGGCGAGCTCACCTATGGGCTCGAGCGGCTGGCGATGTACATCCAGAACAAGGACAGCGTCTACGACCTCGCCTTCAACGAGGCGGGCGTGACCTATGGCGACGTGTTTCTCGAGAACGAGAAGCAGATGTCCAAGTATAATTTCGAAGTCGCCGACACCGAGATGCTGTTCGACGGCTTCCGCAAGGCGGTGGCCGAGTGCGAGAATTGCCTGGCCAACAACGTGCCCATCGCCGCCTATGAGCAGGCGATCGAGGCCAGCCACCTGTTCAACCTGCTCCAGGCCCGCGGCGTGATCTCCGTCGCCGAGCGCCAGGCCTATATCGGCCGCGTGCGCGACCTGGCCAAGGGCAGTTGCGAAGCCTGGATCCAGCACATGACGCCCGCCTGGAATGCCAAGTATCCGGAGTGGACGGTATGAGCGCCCCTGTTGCCGGCACGCCGAACACGGGTGCCGTGGAAGACTTTCTGCTCGAACTCCGCTCGGAAGAGATTCCGGCGCGCATGCAGGAAAAGGCGCGCGCCGATCTGGCCGCGCTGTTCGAGGCGCGGCTGAAGGCGCTCAACCTGCCGTTCTCCGCAATCGAGAGCTACGCGACGCCGCGCCGCCTGGCGCTGATCGTCCGCGGCGTCGCCGAGATGACCGCGGCGGCCAGCGAGGAGCGCAAGGGGCCCCGCGCGGATGCGCCGGCCCAGGCGATCGAGGGTTTCCTGCGCTCGACCGGCCTCAGCCGCGACCAGCTCGTCGAGCGCGACGACGGCAAGGGCGGCAAGCTGCTGTTCGCCGTGATCGACCGGCCCGGCATCGCCGCCGGTTCGGTGCTCGCCAGCGCGATCACCCATGTGCTCACCGCCTTCCCCTGGCCCAAGTCGATGCGCTGGGGCGCCGCGTCGGAATCGACCGAGAGCCTGCGCTGGGTGCGCCCGCTCCAGGGCATCATCGCGCTGCTCGGCGACAGGCTGGTGCCGGTGGAGATCGCCGGAGTGAAGAGCGCCTCGGTCACCGTCGGCCATCGCTTCCACCATCCGGGCGGGATCACCATCGGCTCGGCCGCCGACTATATCGAGAAGCTGCGCGCCTGCCATGTGATCGTCGACGGCGCCGAGCGCCGCAACATCATCGCGCTGGGCGCCAAGATGGCGGCGCAGAAGGCGGGCCTGACGCTGATCGAGGACGAAGGGCTGCTCTACGAGAATGCCGGCCTCACCGAATGGCCGATGCCGCTGCTCGGCCGCTTCGATCCGGCGTTCCTCGACGTGCCGCCCGAAGTGATCCAGCTCACCGCGCGGGTGAACCAGAAATATTTCGTCTGCCGCGACGGCGCGGGCAAGCTCGCCAACGCCTTCGTCTGCGTGGCGAACATCGACGCGGCGGACGGCGGCGCGAAGATCGTCGAGGGCAACCAGAAGGTGCTCGCGGCGCGCCTCTCCGATGCGCGCTTCTTCTATGAGACCGATCTCAAGACCCGGCTCGAGGCGCTGACGCCCAAGCTCGGCAAGATCGTCTTCCACGAGAAGCTGGGCACGGTGGCGGACAAGGTCGACCGCGTCGCCAGGCTGGCGCGCTGGCTGGCGGAAGAGGGGGTGGTCAAGGCCGATCCGGACCAGGCCGAGCGCGCCGCGCGGCTCGCCAAGGCCGATCTCGTCACCGGCATGGTCGGCGAGTTCCCCGAGCTCCAGGGCCTGATGGGCGGCTATTACGCCGCCGCCCAGGGCGAGCCGGCGGCAGTCGCCGAGGCGATCCGCGATCACTACAAGCCGGTCGGGCAGGGGGATGACGTGCCGACTGCGCCGGTGACGGTGGCGGTGTCGCTGGCGGACAAGCTCGACAGCATCACGGCATTCTTCGGCGTCGATTTGAAGCCCAGCGGCTCCAAGGATCCCTTCGCGCTCCGCCGCTCGGCGCTGGGCGTGATCGCGTTGATCCTGGACAACGGCCTGCGCTTCCCGCTCGCCAAGTCGGTCAACCAGGATGTGCTCGATTTCTTCGCCGACCGCCTCAAGGTCCAGCAGAAGGAAGCCGGCGTCCGGCACGACCTGATCGACGCGGTATTCGCCCTGGGCGGCGAGGACGATCTCGTCCGGCTGCTCGCCCGGGTGAAGGCGCTCCAGGCGTTCGTCCTGTCGGAAGAGGGCCGGAACCTGCTCGCCGGCTACAAGCGCGCCGCCAATATCCTCAAGAAGGAGAATTGGGTCCCCGGCGAAGTCGCGGATACCGGCATCTATGAAGCCGAGCCCGCCGAGTCCGCGCTGATCGCGGCGCTCGACGCTGCCGAGCCCAAGGCCGAAGCGGCGATCGCGGCGGAGGATTTCGAAGGCGCGATGGCGGCCCTCGCCTCGCTCCGCGCGCCGATCGACCGCTTCTTCGACGACGTCACCGTCAACGATCCCGACGCGCAGAAGCGCAATGCGCGCCTGGCCCTGCTCGCCCGCATCCGCGATGCGGTGAACAACGTCGCCGATTTCTCCAGGATCGAGGGATGAGCGCGGCGGGGCAGGGGCTTCCGGTTTCGCCGGGGCTCTTCGCCGCGCTGTTCCTGCTGGTCTTCCCCTTCTTCTGGCTCGCGATCATTGCCCTGATCGCGAACCTGGGGTGGCGCAAGGTTGCCCGCGCCTATCCCGCCACTTCCGATCCGCCCTATTCCGCGCGGCGCTGGCGCTTCGTGTCGCTCAACATCGGCGGATCGCTGCGCTCGCCCAACTATGGCTCCGCGGTCGAGGGCTGGACTTCGGAATCGGGCTTCTGGCTGCGCCCCTTCCTGCTCTTCCGTCCCTTTCACCCGACGATCTACGTGCCCTGGGCACAAATGCACTCGGTCGAGCGCGAGCGCAGGCTGGTGGGCGAGCGGGTTCGGGTGAAGCTCGCGGGCGAAGTGCCGGACCTGTTGTTCGTCGGCGCGCTCGGCCGCGCGCTCCTGGAGCGCCAGCAGGACAAGACGGGATCGACAAGAGGCTGATGGCCCCAGGGATTCATGCTGGGTAACCGGTGTCTTCGAAACTTGTCCCCAACCCAAGCAAATCTTGCGATATGACAACGTAGTCAGCGGGTTTCCCCCTGTTCGCACCTGCGGTAGGCGGCCCCAACGAACGAAGGGCTTTGCATGACGCAATATGTGTACCGCTTCGGCGGGAATGTGTCGGACGGGGGCAAGGGTGACAAGAACCTGCTCGGCGGCAAGGGCGCCAATCTCGACGGCATGGCCTCGATCGGCCTGCCGGTGCCTCCCGGCTTCACGATCAGCACGCCGATGTGCGCGGTCTATTACGATCAGGGCGAGGCCTTTCCTGAAAGCGTGAAGGCCGAAGTCGCGAACGGCATCGCCCATATCGAGGGCGTCACCGGCAAGAAGTTCGGCGACGCATCCGATCCGCTGCTCGTCTCGGTCCGTTCCGGCGCGCGCGTGTCGATGCCGGGCATGATGGACACGGTGCTGAACCTCGGCCTCAACGATGCCACGGTCGAGGGCCTGGCGGCCACCAGCGGCGATGCGCGTTTCGCCTGGGACAGCTATCGCCGCTTCATCCAGATGTATTCCGACGTGGTGCTCGGGCTCGATCATGGCCGCTTCGAGGAAGCGCTGGAGATCGCCAAGGAGGATCGCGGCTATAATCTCGACACCGAGCTTTCGGCCGCGGACTGGCAGGCGCTGGTCGCCGCGTACAAGGCGCTGGTGCAGGAGCTGTGGGGCAAGCCCTTCCCGCAGGACGTGCACGACCAGCTCTGGGGCGCGATCGGCGCGGTGTTCGGCTCGTGGCAGTCCGAGCGCGCCAAGGTCTATCGCCGGCTGAACGACATTCCCGGCGACTGGGGCACGGCAGTCAACGTCCAGGCGATGGTGTTCGGCAACATGGGCGACACCTCGGCGACGGGCGTGGCCTTCACCCGCGATCCGTCGACCGGCGAGAACGCCTATTATGGCGAGTTCCTGATCAATGCCCAGGGCGAGGACGTCGTCGCCGGCATCCGCACCCCGCAATATCTGACCCGGGCCGCCCGCGAAAAGGCCGGCGCCAGGCCCGCCTCGATGGAAGAGGCGATGCCCGAAGTCTATGCCCAGCTCGCGGCCGTCTTCGAGACGCTCGAGAAGCATTATCGCGACATGCAGGACATCGAGTTCACCGTCGAGCGCGGCAAGCTGTGGATGCTCCAGACCCGCTCGGGCAAGCGCACCGCCAAGGCGGCGCTCAAGATCGCGGTCGACATGGCGAGCGAGGGGCTGATCACGCAGGAAGAGGCGATCCTGCGCGTCGATCCGGCGGCGCTCGACCAGCTGCTCCACCCGACGCTCGATCCGGCGGCGCCGCGCGACGTGCTCACCAAGGGCCTGCCCGCCTCGCCGGGCGCGGCTTCGGGCAAGGTCGTGTTCGACGCCGATACCGCCGAGAAATGGGCGGCAGCGAACGAGGCGGTGATCCTCGTCCGCGTCGAGACCAGCCCCGAGGATATTCACGGCATGCACGCGGCACGCGGCATCCTCACGGCGCGGGGCGGCATGACCAGCCACGCGGCGGTGGTGGCGCGCGGCATGGGCCGTCCCTGCGTCTCCGGCGCTGGCACGCTGGCGATCAACGCGCGCGAGAAGCTGTTCCGGGTCGGCACCCGCGAGGTGCGCGAGGGCGATCTCGTCACCATCGACGGCGCGACCGGCGAAGTGATGCTGGGCGCCGTGCCCACCGTACAGCCCGAGCTGGCCGGCGATTTCGGCACGCTGATGGTCTGGGCCGATGCCAAGCGCCGGCTGAAGGTGCGCACCAATGCCGAGACGCCGCTCGATTGCCGCACCGCGCGCGATTTCGGCGCCGAGGGCATCGGCCTGTGCCGTACCGAGCACATGTTCTTCGAACAGTCGCGCATCACTGCGGTGCGCGAGATGATCCTCGCCGCCGACGAGGCGGGGCGCCGCGCCGCGCTCGACAAGCTGCTGCCCGAGCAGCGCAGCGATTTCGTCGAGATCTTCGAAGTGATGGCGGGGCTGCCCTGCACGATCCGCCTGCTCGATCCGCCGCTCCACGAGTTCCTGCCGCACGAGGAAGCCGAGTTCGCCGAAGTGGCGGCGGCGGCCGGCCTCGATGTCGAGACGCTCAAGCGCCGCGCGGCCGAGCTGCACGAGTTCAACCCGATGCTTGGCCATCGCGGCTGCCGCCTGGGCGTGACCTATCCCGAGATCTACGAGATGCAGGCGCGCGCGATCTTCGAGGCGGCGTGCATCGTCGCCGAGAATAGCGGCGAGGCGCCGATTCCGGAGGTGATGATCCCGCTGGTCGCCACAAGGCGCGAGCTGGAGCTGATGAAGAATGTGGTCGACAAGGCCGCGCGCGACGTGTTCGCCGAGCAGGACCGCACGATCGACTATCTGGTCGGCACGATGATCGAGCTGCCGCGCGCGGCGCTGCGTGCGGGCGAGATCGCGGAAGTCGGCGCCTTCTTCTCCTTCGGCACCAACGACCTGACCCAGACCACGCTCGGCGTCTCGCGCGACGATGCGGCCAAGTTCCTCACCACTTATGTGGAGAAGGGCATCTACGCCAAGGATCCGTTCGTGAGCCTCGATGTCGAGGGCGTGGGCGAGCTGATCGCGATCGCCGCCGAGCGCGGCCGCGCGACTCGCCCGGACATCAAGCTGGGCATCTGCGGCGAGCATGGCGGCGATCCGGCCAGCATCGCGTTCTGCGAGGAGACCCGGCTCGATTACGTCTCGGCTTCGCCCTATCGCGTGCCGATCGCCCGGCTGGCGGCGGCGCAGGCGGCGCTGCGCAAGGGGTGATCCCGCTCGCGCTGCTGCTGGTCCAGGCGGATCCGGCGGAATCGCTCCGGCAGGAACTGCGCTCGGCACGCAGCGCGACCGCGGTGCTCCAGCGCCGCTGTGGCGAGCCGATCCGCGCCGTGGTGGATCGGGCCGGGCGGAAGCCGCCCACGCCCGAGCAGCGCGCGCATCTTGCGGTCGGTCCGGCCGAGCCGGTGACCTATCGCAGCGTCGTGCTCAAATGCGGCGGCCTGTCGCTGTCCATCGCCGAGAACTGGTATGTGCCCGCGCGGCTCACGCCCGAGATGAACGCGGCGCTGGCCGGCGATACTCCGTTCGGGGCCGTAATCCGCCCGCTCGCCCCCAGCCGGCGCACGCTCGGCATCGCGACGCAAGGCGAGGACGCCATGGTCGCGCCCTATGTCCTGCGCCAGCGCGCGCTGGTGATCGGCGGCGACGGCCGGCCGCTCGCCGAAGTGGTGGAGAACTACACGCCGGAGCTGATCGGGCTGCCGGTGCGCAAGCCCTGACGCCCCGGGCCCGTCATCCCCGCGCAGGCGGGAATTACGGAAACGAATATGAGACCACGGCCTAGCCGAACTTCTCCGCATGCTCGCGCTCGTTGCCGGCGCGCAACAGGGCGGCCTGCTCGCGCCAGCCCTGCCCGGCGATCGTGCCGGGCGCCACCTCCAGCCGCTGTTCCAGTGCGGCCTCGTCATCGGGCGCCATCTTCTCGATCTCGCGATAGGTCTTGATGCCCAGCTCGTTGAGCCGCTTCTCGCGCGCTTCGTCGATGCCCTTGATCCGCGCGAGATTGTCCCGGCCCCAGCCGAACCAGCCGCGCCAGCCGGCACCGGGCGCATCCTCCACCACGGGAGCGGGCACCGGCGCCTGCCTGCGTATCGTCGCCAACTCGGCCTGGAGCGCGCGGATGCGCTCCTCTGCCTCGTCGCGATAGCGGGCATGTTCGAGTTCCTCGTCCTGGTAGCGCTCGCGCCACTTCGCGCCGCCGGAGCGGCTGGCAAGGCCGATGAACCAGCCGCCGACCAGAGTCAGCCCCAGCGCGGCGAACTGAGTCGCGGTCTCGAACGGAAGCGCCATCGTCCGCGATCCTAGTGCGCGTGCTCGGGATGCGAGGGCTCGGCCTCTGCCGCCGGCACGTCATGCACCGGCTCGGCGGGCGCGGGGGCCACCGGCGCCGGCTCGGCGGGCGCCGCTTCGACATGCGCCGCTTCCACGGGAGCGGCCTCGGCATGCACAGGCTCCGGCGCGGGTTCGGCATGTGCCTCCGCCGCATGGGTGACGGCGGCTCCGGCGACCGCGCCAATGGCTGCCGCCGCGGCCATGGTGGCGGTCGAATGGCCCTCGGGCTCGGCGGCGGGGGCCGGAGCGGGAACGGGAGCGGGCGGGGCGGCCTTCAGCCGGGCATTCTCGGCCTCGAGATCGCGGATGCGGCGGGCGGCATCGCGCAGGTCGCTCTCGGCCCGGTCGCGATAGCCGGCATTCTCGGTCTCCGCTTCCTCGAGTCGTTCGCGCCATTTGCGGCCGCCGCCATGGCTGGCGAGCCCCAGGAACCAGCCGGCGATCAGCGTAAGGCCCAAGCCCGCGACCTGCGTGATCGTCTGGAACGGCAAATCATGCATCGAGTCGACCTCCCCTTAGTCTGGCGGGAAGCTATCCCGCCCGGGAAGGCCGCGCCACCGGAAAGGTTAGGGGCCCTTCGAGATCAGCGCATCGTTGATCGAGCAGGCCGCGGGCCCCAGGATCACGACGAACAGCACCGGCAGGATGAACAGGATCAGCGGCACGGTCATGATCGCGGGCAGGCGCGCGGCCTTTTCCTCGGCGCGCATCATGCGTTCGTTGCGGAATTCGGCCGAGAGCACGCGCAGCGCCGAGGCGAGCGGCGTGCCGTATTTCTCGGTCTGGATCATGGTGGTGACCACGCCGCGGATCGAATCGAGGTCGATGCGCTCCGCCAGATTCTCGAAGGCCTGGCGGCGATCGGTGAGGAAGCCCAGCTCGATCGCGGTGAGCTGGAATTCCTCGCCCAGCTCGGGATAGGCCTTGCCCAGCTCCTTGGCGACGCGGTGGAAGGCGGCGTCGACGGTGAGTCCCGCTTCGGCACAGATCACCAGCAGATCGAGCGCGTCGGGCAGGCCCTTGCGGATCGCCGCGCTGCGCTTCTGGATCTTGTTCTTGAGATAGAGATCCGGGAACTTGTAGGCGAGGATGAAGCTGCCGGCGACCAGGCCATAGGCCTTGATCGGGCTCCAGTCGGCGAACATGCTCGTGCCGTAGACGAGGTAGAGCACCGGCCCGCCGATCACGATCGGCAGCACCAGCCGGCCGAAGATCACCGCCACCGCGAATTCCTTGCGGCGGATGCCCGCCTGGAGCAGCTTGGTCTGCGCCTGCTTGACCTGGCTGTCCTGCAGCACCTTCATCGAGGAGAGCAGCGAGCGGATGCGGTCGGTGGTCTCGTTCTTCTGGACCAGCTTGGCGCGGCGCTTCGACGTGGAGGCGGTGATGCCCGCCTTCAGCTGCTCGCGGCGCTCGTTGAGCGACTTCACGCGCTTCGCCATCGGATCGCGCACCGTGGTGGCGGCATAGATCGCCAGCAGCACCGCGAAGGCGGCGACGGCCGACAGGATCGTCGCCACCCAGATGACGTCGACGCCGAGCAGCGTGGGTCCGGAGGGAGGAGGGTTCATGCCGCTAGATCTCGAAATTGACCATCTTGGCCATGATGAAGGCGCCGATGCCCATCCAGAGCAGGCCGCCGCCGCCGGCGATCATCAGGCGCTGGTCCGCGAAGAAATTGGCCATGTAGTTGTTGTTGATGAACCAGACGAGCGCGAAGACGATGAAGGGCAGCGCGCCGACGATCAGCGCCGATGCCTTGGATTCCGACGACATCGCCTTGATCTTCAGCTTCATCTGCGCGCGCTTGCGCAGCACGTCGGCCAGGTTGGCCAGCGTCTCGGCCAGGTTGCCGCCGGTCTCGCGCTGGATCTGGATGGTGATGGTGAAGAACTGGAATTCGGGCGTGCCGAGCCGGTCCGCGGTTTCCTGCAGCGCGGTGTCGAGCGACTTGCCGATCTTCATCTTGTCGCTCACCGCGCGGAATTCCTCGCCGACCGGGCCGTCGACTTCCTGGCCGACCACGCCGATCGTCTCGGTGATCGGCAGGCCCGAGCGCAGGCCGCGCACCAGCAGTTCGATCGCATCGGGGAACTTGGCGGTGAACCGGGCGACGCGGCGCTTGATGAAGAAGCCGACCACGAAATGCGGCAGGCCGACGCCCAGGACCAGGCCGACGCCCAGCCCCAGCAGGATCGGCAGGCCCTGGAGCATGATCAACACGGCGGGCGCCAGCGTGAGCCCGGCGCTGACCATCATGTACTGGCCGAGCGTCCAGGGCTTCCCCGTCATGCTGAGCCGCTTCTGGAGCAGCGCCGGATTGGGGAGGAAGCGCGCGGCGGTGACGTCCATCCGCGTGGCGCGGGCGGCGGCGACGCGGCGCATCTGCGCTTCCATCGCATTGGCGCCGACGGCGCTCACCACATGGCGTTCGCGCATCGACTTGACGCGGCGCGCGCCCGCCCGCTCGGCCGAGGGCCCCGAAAAGGCGAGCACCATCAGCGCGAGCACCACGAAGGTGCCTCCAGCGAGCATCAATACCGGCAGCATGTCCACGCCGCACCAACTCCGCTTGCGTAACCCTTGCGCAGACTAGCCGCGCAATGGTTACTTCTTTGCCTTTGCCGGCATCTTCGCCTTGAACTTGTCGAGCAGCGAGCCGCCACCCTTGGGCTTGTCGCCCTTGCCCTTCGCCTTGCTCGGACCAGCTTCGTCCGCGCCCGAATCGGCGATGCCGGCGATGCGCTGGGCGAGGTCGGCGAGCGGGGCGATGCCCTTGTTGCCCTTGCCCACTTCGGCGAGCGGCTTGCCCAGCTTGGCCGATTGCGAGGCGAGCTTGGCATCGAAGGGCAGCATGAAATCGATCTTGCGCTCGATCGAGCCCTCGAAGTCCTTGCGGCTGATCTCGAGCACTGCCGCCTGCTGGATCTTGTTGGCGACCACGATCACCTGGGTCTGCGGCGCGTTCGACTTGAACCAGCTCAGGATGCGGATCGCATCGCGCGCGGAAGCCAGGGTCAGCTCGGTCGCCAGCACGGCCACCTGCACATCGGTGATCAGGTGCGGATGGTTGACCAGCATCGAGCGCGGCAGGTCGACGATCGTGCACTCGAATGCGGTGCGGATCTCTTCCTGCAGCTGATAGAAGGCCGCGCCGTCGGTCATGATCGGCGAGTGGATCGGCGCTTCGGCGCTGAGCACCGCAAGGCGGTCCGAAGCGCGGACCATCGCGCGCTCGATGAACAGCCCGTCGATGCGGCTTGGATTCTCGATCGCGTCGGTCAGGCCGCGGCCGGGCTCGAGGTCGAGCGCGAGCGCGCCGGTGCCGAAATGCACGTCCAGGTCGAGCAGCGCCGTGCTGCGGCCCAGGCGCTCGCCCATCAGCCAGGCAAGCGAGGTGGCGAGCGTGGAAGCGCCGGCGCCGCCGCGCGTGCCGATCACCGCGACTGCGCAATGCGGCCGATCAGTGCCGGTCTCGGCCAGCTTGGGTGCGTTGAGCGCGGTCTGCGCCTGGGCGAAGGCGTCGCGCAGCGCATCTGGATTCAGCGGCTTGAGCAGATAGTCGTGGATGCCGCTCGCGACGAGGTCGCGATACAGGCGCACGTCGTTCACCTGGCCCGACGCGATCACGATCGTGCCAGGCTCGCAGACTTCGGCGAGTGCGTTGATGTCGTTGAGCGGATCGCCGCTCTCGGAGAGGTCGACGAACAGGATGTTCGGGCTCGCCGAGACCGACAGGGTCTGGACCGCGTTGCGCAGGCCGCCCTTGTTGACCTTCTCCGGCGACCAGCCGAGCTCGACGGCGATCGGGCGCAGAATCTCCGCCGTCGTCTCGTCGCAGACGAACGCAACGAACGGATCGCGATGCCCGGTGCGGGCGGGATTGAAAGGCGCGTTCACTTGGGGCTCCCCGAACCGGCGTCGACCTTGCCGCCGCTGCCCGAAGGCACCGCCGCGCGCAGCGCGCCGATGGCCTTGGATGCGGTGATCGGATCGGCCGTGGGCGACCCCGCGGCGCCGCGGACGAGATCGGCCGGATCCGCGATCATCGCGGCGAGATTGCTGTTGGTCGCACAGCCATAGTTGGAGCTGGTGCTCGCCTCGAACGTATATTCCGCGGGGCGCGAATTGTCGGGGCAGCCCGGCACATTGGCGGTCATCCGGGTAACGACCACCCGGATGGTGCCCGGCGCGATCTGGCCGGTGGTAACGGGCGCGCGATCGGCGAGGATCAGGCCGTAGCGGCCGGCCTCGGCGGCGATTTCCGGGCGGCCGGTGGTGCCGGCGGCGCCGTCGTCGATCGCGACGCGATCGCCATAGCGCAGGCTCATCGCCGACATCCAGCCGGCCAGGCGCTGGCTTTCGCCCGGCGCCAGCGAATAGCCGGTCGTCTGCAGGTCGAGCACATAGTCGCTGCGCTGGACGATCGGCTGATGGACCGATTCCACGCCGCCATTATAGGTGCCGCAGCCGGCGAGCAGCAGCGCCGGGACGAGCAGGGGAGTGAAGCGCGGAAGCACGGGCGATCTCCTCGTCAGTCGCATCGGGTCAGAAGCCGAAGCCGGGGGCCGCGGAGCCGCCCTTCTTCTGCTTGCGGTTGGGTTGCGGGGCGGGCGCCATCTGAGCGGGCGCGGTCGCCTGGCCGGCCGGGGCAGGCGAATAGGCGCCCACCGAAGGCTGGCCGTCCGCCGGCGCCATGCTCGGCTTGGGGCGCTCGCCATTCTTGTCGCGGCTGGAGAGCGCGCCCATGAAGACGCGGTCGAAATCGTTCGGCGCCTTGTAGCCGTCGGTCGGCAGGACGATCTGATTGGCGTTGACCGGCTTCACCAGATAGGGGGTGATCACGATCACCAGCTCGGTCTCCTGGCGCTGGAAGGCGTTGGAGCGGAACAGCGCGCCCAGGATCGGCACGTCGCCCAGGCCCGGCGTCTTGGTGATCGAATTGTTCTGCGAATTCTGCAGCAGTCCGCCCACCACCATGCTTTCGCCCGAGCCGAGCTCGACCGTGGTCTCGCTGCGGCGCGTGCTGAGCGCGGGGATGGTGACGCCGTTCAGCTGCACCGCGCCGGCCGAAGTCAGCTGCGACACTTCGGGGCGTACGCGCAGCGAGATGCGGCCATCGGCCAGCACCGTCGGCGTGAAGGCCAGGCTGATGCCGTACTGCTTGTATTCCACCGTGGTGGTGCCCAGGCCCTGCGCGACCGGGATCGGGATCTCGCCGCCGGCGAGGAAGTTCGCCGTCTCGCCCGAAAGCGCGGTGAGGTTCGGATTGGCGAGCGTGGTCACCTGGCCGATCGTCTCGCCGAGATCGATGGCCGAAAGCACGTCGAGGCCGAACAGCTTGCCCGCCAGGCCCATG
Source organism: Sphingomonas sp. 67-41 (assembly GCF_001899725.1). Lineage (NCBI taxonomy): Bacteria > Pseudomonadati > Pseudomonadota > Alphaproteobacteria > Sphingomonadales > Sphingomonadaceae > Sphingomonas > Sphingomonas sp. 67-41. The sequence continues at coordinate 56,788 of NZ_MKWJ01000017.1, forward strand.
GTGGCGTTGTCGGAGCCGCGGGTGATGTCGGCCAGGCCGCTGGCGCGCGGATTGACGAACCTGCCCGTGGAGGGATCATAGGCGCCGGTGATGGTGACGCCGTTCTGCGTCATCGTCGCGGTCGGATATTTGGCGAGGTCCGCCGCCGAGAACGAGCCCGGGCTGCGGCCCTGGGCCAGGCCGAACTGGAAGCCCCCGGTCGAGTCCTTAGTGCTGAAATTAACGCCAATGTTCTTGACGAAGCTGCGGCTCACTTCGGCGAACTTCACCTGCAGCTGCACCTGCAGCGGCGTGGCGGTCCGCAGACGGTTGATCACCGCGATCTTGACCTGCGCATTGGGGTCGTTGACGTTGACGCCAGGGTTGAGCAGCCCGGTTACCAGGCGCTGCGCCTGTTCGCTGTCCTGCGGCGATTTCACCGTGCCGTTGAGCACCGCGATCTGGCCGACCGTGGTCACCTGGACGTCCGCATCGGGCATCGCCACCTTCACCATGCGGTCGATCGAAGTGATGTTCTGCGCCACGCGGACATTGGTGGAGAAGACCACCGCGCCCGAGGCGCTGGTCGCGAACACCGTCGCCTCGCCGAACTCCTTGCCGAACAGATGGATCTGGCGCGGATTGTTCACATAGATGTCGGCGACGGACGGATTGGAAGTCCAGACGTTGGCGACGGTGGCGGGAAGGGTGATCAACTCGCCCTGGCCGGTCGAGAGCAGGATCTCGCCGCTCGGCCGCTGCGTGCCCGGCGGCAGGTTGGCGACGCCCACATTGGTGCGGGCCGGCGCATTGGTGCGGGCCGGCGCATTGGTGCGTGCCGGGTGGGGCCGCTTTGACTTGGCGGTCTGGGCGAAGCCGGTCGCCGGCGTGCCGACCAGCGCGGTCGACACGATCGCGGCGAGCGAGCGCTTCAGGAGAAGCTTGCGAGTCATTTCAGTTCTTGCCCCCCAGAGCAACGGCGGTCTCGGCATTGCCGCGAACGACGGTCACGACCGGGCCGCGCGGAGTCGCGGCGCCGGGAAAGCTTTGGCCGGGCGCGGGCGTAGCGCCGGGGGCACCGGCCGTGCCCATGTCGTGCGGCTTGGTCGGCACGGTGCTGCGCTGGAAGCGCGACACGTCGGCGCCGGTGGCGAAGGTGGTCGCGCCGTCCTGCGGTGTGCGCGCCACCTTGGCGATCATTTCCTTTTCCTTCTTCGGGTCGCTCGGCACCTCGACGTCGCCGTTCGCGATCGCGTCCTCGAGCTCGCCCTGATTGTCGGCGATCGAGCGCAGCGAGAGCGAGAGCGTGCCGATGGTCTGCGCCACCGCGATCTTCTCGGCGATCTTGGGCGTCGCCTCGACCGTGACGGTCGAATAGGTGTTGACGATCGTGTTGCCCTTGTCGTCGGTCTGCTTGTCGGTCTTCTGGTCGGTGGCGAGCACGCGCAGGTTGCGCAGCACCGTCTCGGACGCCTTGAGCGCCGGACCGTCGCCGCCGCCGCTCACCGACTGGGTGAGGATCAGGTCGATGCGATCGCCCGGGAAGACGAAGCCCGCAACCGCGCTCTGGGTCGAGACGGGCACGGTCACCGCGCGCATGCCGGCGCCGAGCGCGGCCGCCAGGAAGCCGCGGTCGCCGGGCTTCACCAGCGCGCCCTGGGTCACCGGCTGGCCGGCGGGAATCGGGAAGCGCACCACGGTGCCGACCAGCTTGGCCGGGTCCGATTCGCTGCGCACATAATAGGCGCCCTCGACCAGTTCCTTGGGCCAGGGGCGGAATTCGAGCGACTGGGCATCCAGGATGGTGCCCACCGGCAGCTCGCGCTTGGCGACGAGCACTTCGGTGGTGTTCTGCGGCTGGACGGCCGCGGGCACGGCGCCGGCCTGGGGCGCGGGCGCGCCGCTCATCAGGTTGCGCGCCATGAACGCGGTGATGGCCGCCACGACGAGCGCGCCGACGAGCAGGATCAGCTTGCGTGCATCCATTTCGCTATTCCCAAGCCTTCTCAAAAGCGCCGGCGTATGTGGTTGCGCCAGCGTTAATTATTCACCCGAACTGGTTAAAAATCGGTTCGCGAAGAACCAGCAGCGCGGCGATCGCGATGGCGACGCCATAGGGGATCTCCAGCGGCCCCCCCGCGTCGCGGCGCAACCGCTTCTCGATCACCATGAGGAGCGTGAGCCCGCCGCCGATCAGCGACATGAGCACGAGCATCCACACCAGCGGCTGCACCGGCAGCCACAGCGCAAGCGCTCCGATCATCTTCACGTCGCCGCCGCCCATCTGCCCCAGCGCGAACGCGCCGAGGAAGAAGGCGAAGACGAGCGCGGCAACGCCGGCCTGCATCGCCACGTCCGGCCACAGCGCCAGTCCGTTCGCCCACCACCAGAGCGGCGCCAGCAATGCGATGGCGGCATTCTTCCAGTTGGCGATCTCGCGTGTGCGCGCATCCTGGATGCCCGCCGAGACGAGCAGCAGCGCAAGTGCTACGAGCAGCAAAGTGACGTACACATCCCCCATGTCGCCAAAGTCCTAGACGGGACGGCTTATCAAAACGTAACCAAGCCCCATGCGTGAAAACCCGGATATCCGCCGCACCATCCCCGCCGGGGCCAAGGTCCATCATTGGACGGCTCCCGACGGCTGGCAGCTGCGCGCCTTCGCCTGGCCCGCCGAGGCCGCCACGCCGCGCGGATCGATCCTGTTCCAGGGCGGCCGGGGCGACATCTTCGAGAAGTATCTCGAGGCCTTCCACCATTGGCACGACCAGGGCTGGACGATCACGTCGTTCGACTGGCGGGGCCAGGGCGGCTCGGGCCGGCTCACCGCCGCGGCCAATTGCGGCGATATCGACAGCTTCGACAGCTTCATCGCCGACCTGCGCGCCTTCTATGCGGACTGGGAGGCGGCGACGCCCGGCCCGCATGTGGTGATGGGCCATTCGATGGGCGGCCACCTGGTGCTGCGCGGGCTGGTCGAAGGGGCGATCCGCCCCGATGCCGCGGTGATCGTCGCGCCGATGCTGGGCGTGAAGAGCGCGCTGGGCCCCTTTGCCGAGCGGGCCGCGCGCATCCTGGGCGGCGTGGGGGACAGCACCCGGCCGGCCTGGAAGAGCAACGAGAAGCCCTACACCACCGAGACCCGCGCCAACCTGCTCACCCATGATCCCGATCGCTATGCCGACGAGATCTGGTGGCAGCAGCACGATCCCGCGATCGTGACCGGCCCGCCGAGCTGGCGCTGGCTGATCCAGGCATTCAAGTCGATGCGCGAGCTGGCGGGCAATCCGAAGCTTCGGAAGATGCCGGTGCCGGTGCTCGCCCTGGTCGCCAAGGCGGATGGGCTCGTCGATGCGAAGGCGGCGCTCCGGATCGTGCCGAAGCTCCCCGACGCCCGCATCGTCAGCTTCGGCAAGGAAAGCGCGCACGAGATCCTGCGCGAGGAAGACCGGGTCCGCAACCGCGCGATCGGCGAGATCGACCTCTTCCTCGCCGCCCGCGCCCAGCGGCGCTGATGGCCCATGACATAGCGATCGTGGGTGCCGGCATCGCCGGTGCCAGCCTCGCGGCCGAACTCGCGCCCCATGTGCGCGTGCTGCTGCTCGAGGCCGAGGAGCGCGCCGGCTATCATGCCACGGGCCGTTCGGCCGCCTTCTGGTCCGAAAGCTATGGCGGGCCCGCCGTCCAGCCGCTCACCACTGCATCGGGCCCGATGCTCGGAAAGTATCTGGAGCCGATGGGCTCCGTCCATATCGGCAGGGCGGACGAGGCCGGGGCGATCGCGGCGTTCCTCGCCGAGTTCGAGGGCACGGGGGTGGCGCTGCGCCCGGTCGATCCGCGGGCGATGATCCCGGGCCTGCGCCCCGAATGGACGCTCGGCGTGCTCGAGCCGAGCTGCGAATATATCGATGTCGGCGGCCTGCACGGCGACATGCTCGCCGCGGCGAAGCGGGCGGGGGCGGAATTGCGGACGCATGCCGGGCTCCTTTCCGCGCGGCGCGAGGGCGGCGCATGGAAGCTTGAGACCCGGGCCGGCGCCTTCGAGGCTGCCGTTCTCGTCAATGCCGCCGGCGCCTGGGCCGATCCGGTGGCGGAGATGGCCGGTGCGCGACCGCTCGGCATTCGGCCCTATCGCCGCACGATCATGCAGCTGAAGACCGATCCGGCGCCTGCACCCGGCAGCCCGATGGTCGCGCATATCGGCGGCAGCTTCTACTGGAAGCCGGAGGCGGGCGGGCGGATCTGGCTGAGCCCGCACGACGAGATCGCGACGCCGCCCTGCGATGCGCAGCCGGAGGATATCGACGTGGCCACGGCGATCGACCGGTTCGAGCATGTCGTCGACTGGCGGGTGGACAGGCTCGAGCACAAATGGGCCGGCCTCAGGACCTTCGCGCCCGATCGCCTGCCGGTCTATGGCTTCGACATGGATGTGCCGGGATTCTTCTGGTGCGCCGGCCAGGGCGGCTTCGGCATCCAGACCGCGCCGGCCGCCGCCAGGCTCGCTTCGGCGCTGCTGCTCGGCGGCGCACCCGATCCCGCGGTCGCGGCTATTGACCCGGACCCCTATTCGCCTGCACGTTTCGGCAGCTAACCTGGGTTAGCCGTTCTAGTTCGGGAGAAAGCCAATGGCACACAAGTTCGTGATCGAGCAGAACAAGGCCGGCGAGTATGTCGCGAAGTTCAAGTATAACAGCGAAATTATCTTCTGGACCGAAGGCTATTCCAGCAAGGCGAACGCGAAGAACGCGATCGAATCGATCCTGAAGAACGGCCCGGGCGCGCCGGTCGAAGAAGGCTGATCTATCCGATTCAGACATAGATCGCGTTGAGAGGGTGTTCCATGGCATGATAATGCCATGGGCGCGCGGATAGGCTCGTCTGAAGTAGATATGGTTATTCGCGCCAATTCTTCGCAAAAGAAAACGGCGTCGCATCCACTCTTTCAGAGAAAGATGCGCCATGTTCGAAATAGATAAGCTTCTCGAAAACCGCATTGTCGATGCGGCGTTCCTCGAGAGCCACATCAAGCTGTGGTTCCGGAGGACGCGAATCCTGATCGTCGTCGATGGCGGCATCCGGATCACGCCCGCTGCCGATCCGACCGATCTGGACGACGCCAACCTGTTCGGTCTCAGTATGGCGATCGCGCATCTGCGCAGCTTCTCGGCCGGCTTCGCGTCCTTCTCGGTCACGCTCGCGACGCGCAACGGCGTGGCCGCGACCAGCGATTCGCCCGGACCCGCCGAGTTCAAATATACCGGCTTCCGCTTCGATCAGGGCGGCCCCGGCGACCCGGTGCTGAACCACTATGACCAGGTCTGGTGCTTCGGTCTGCAGCCCGGCAACGGGCCGGACAACGACCCCAACAGCCTCAACCCGTCGATCGATTCGGTCTTCGCGATGGCGAAGTACAACCCCGCCAGCGATGCCGAGCTCGCGGCGCTGACGCGCTGGATGAACGAGCGGCAGGGCGGGCTGTTTGCCACGGGCGATCATCACACGCTCGGCGCCTCGATGTGCTCGCGCATCCCGCGCGTGAACACGATGCGGCGGTGGACGGTCGCGCAGGGCACCACCACGGTGGAACTCCCGACCCGCTTTGATACGAACCAGCCCGCCACGCCGCAGGAAGCTTCCGGTCAGGCGACGATCCTCTTCGACAACCAGAGCGACGCCACGCCCCAGCCGGTGCATTGGGTGCCCGAGTACAGTTCGGGGGGATGGCTGTTCAAGCGCCAGGCGCCGCACCCGATCTTCTGCCACCCCAGCCATGGCCCGATCGACGTCTTCCCCGACCATCCGCACGAAGGCTCGTGCTACGAGCCGACCGAGCAGAGCTGGCTCGAGAACCAGGCCAATGCCGAATATGCGTTCGGCGGCTATTCGGGGAAACATTATCCTACCGTCAACGGCAAGCGCCCGCTGCCCAAGGTGATCGCGCGCGGCAACACGCTGGCCAGCCCGCCGCTCAAGCCGGCCAAGGGCAAGCAGGACTTCCGCACGATTCCGCTCGTTTCCGTCTATGACGGGCAGCAGATCGACCTCGGCCGTGTCGTCGTCGATTCGACCTGGCACCATTGGCTCGACATCAACCTGGTGGGCATGCAGGCGGCGCCGGACAAGGTGCCGTTCGAGAAGGTCATGCGCTATTTCGTCAATGTCGGCATCTGGCTGGCTTCGCCGGCCTGGCGCAACGCGATGACGCTCGGCTATCTCAAGCTCCAGCAGTTCGGCTATTTCGGGCAGCAGGAATATCATCCGCTCGCCGATTCCGTGTCGCTCGGCCTTGCCGCGCAGACTCTGCTCGGCCGCGCGCTCGGCCCGTGCTGGGTCTGGCATTTCAATCGCGACGCGTTGCGCCTGGTCGCGATCGAGCTGGATCCGATCCCCAGGCCGGGTCCCTGGCCTTGCCTTACCTGCCCGCCGGAAGAGTTCATCGACGCCGTGGTGCTCGGCGAGCTGGTCAAGCAAGTCTATGCCGACATGCCGGAGGCGCAGCACCAGCTCGCCGAGACCGGCCGGATCGCAGCGACGCGCGGCCTGGCGGAGGATCCGGGCGATCTCGTCAGGCGCGCGGCCGGTGAAGCGACACTGACGATCACCCGCGCCTGGCAGCAGGATCTCGAGCATTCGGAGCGCCACATGGCACCCTTTGCGCGCGTGGCCGAGGCGCAGGCCAGGATCGGATCGAAGTCCCGTCCGGAAGGGGCCTGAGCAAGGTGCGGCGCCTCGTCCAGCGGGATGGGGCGCCGTGCCCTGGGCATGCCTGGCAGGCCGGATGCGGCAGCCGCTCGCCTTCTCCCGCGCCCCGGCCAGCCAGGGGCACCGTCACGGGAGGGCGAAACCTGCCCCCATAGCGTCAACTTCGTACCCTTCCGCGCCGCGAGGCGATCCCGGCGGGCCTGCAGCGGCTCACCAGTTGAACATCGTCCCGTCCTCGAGCCGGTTCACTGGCAGATAGGCGCGCTTATACTCGTATTTCGCGGCGAGGGCCTCGTCGATGTCCACGCCAAGGCCCGGCTTGTCGCCCGGATGCATCAGGCCCCGCTCGAAGCGGTAGGCATGGGGGAAGACCGCGTCCGTCTCTTCCGAATGGCGCATATATTCCTGGATGCCGAAATTGGGGATCGACAGGCCGAAATGCAGCGCCGCCGCCATGCACACCGGCGAAAGGTCGGTCGCGCCATGGCAGCCGGTGCGCACCTGATAGAGATCGGCGAGCGCCGCCACCCGCCGCAGATGGGTGATGCCGCCGGCATGCACCACGGTCGCGCGGATATAGTCGATCAGCTGCTCCTCGATCAGCTGCTTGGCGTCCCAGATCGAATTGAAGATCTCGCCCACCGCCAGCGGCGTGGTGGTGTGCTGGCGGATCAGCCGGAAGGCCGCCTGGTTCTCGGCGGGCGTCGCGTCCTCCAGCCAGAACAGGCGATAGGGCTCCAGGTCCTTGCCGAGCCGCCCGGCCTCGATCGGCGTGAGGCGGTGGTGGACGTCGTGCAGCAGATGGATGTCCCAGCCCAGCGCGTCGCGCGCCTTCTGGAACAGCTCGGGCACGAAGCGCATGTACTTCGCCGTGCTCCACTGCGATTCCTCGGGCAGCGATCCCTTGGCCGGCTCGTAATAGAAGCGCTCGCCCGACACGCCATAGGTCGTCGCCATGCCCGGCACGCCGGACTGGAGGCGCACGGCGCGATAGCCTTGCTCCAGATATTCCTGCGCGCGCTCGATCGTCTCCGCGATATCGCTACCATTGGCATGGCCATAGACCATGCATCCTTCGCGGGCGGCGCCGCCCAGCAGCTGGTAGACGGGCATGCCCGCCAGCTTGCCCTTGATGTCCCACAAGGCCATGTCGACCGCCGCGATCGCGGTCATCGTCACCGGGCCGCGCCGCCAATAGGCGCCCTTGTAGAGATACTGCCAGATGTCTTCGATGCTATGGGCATCTCGGCCGACAAGGCACGGAATCACATGGTCCGCGAGGTAGCTCGCCACTGCCAGTTCGCGCCCGTTCAGCGTCGCATCGCCAAGGCCGTAGACGCCCTCGTCGGTCTCGATCTTCAGCGTGACGAAGTTGCGGCCGGGGCGCGTCACGATGACGCGGGCGGCAGTGATACGTGGCAAAACGAAACCCCCTGGAAGTGGTCAGGCCAATATCCACTTGTATGACCTATCGTGTCAACCTACGAGGTAGTGTAACAATGAGGGTGCGATGAAGATTACCGGCAACAAGCTCTACCAGCGGGTGGCCGCTTCGATCACCGAGGCGATCGAGGCCGGCCGATGGTCGCCCGGCAGCCGGCTGCCCGGCGAGCGCGACCTGGCCGAAGAGTATAAGGTCAGCCGGCCGACGATCCGCGAAGCGATGATCGCGCTCGAGATGAAGGGCTGGATCGAAGCGCGGCACGGCTCGGGCCTCTATGTCACGCGCCGCGACCATGGCAGCGGCGAGCGTGCCGATGCGCTCAATTTCGACGTTGGCGCCTTCGACCTGACCGAGGCGCGCATCCTGTTCGAAGGCGAGGCGGTGGCGCTTGCCGCGGTCTCGATCACCGACGAACAGATCGAGGAACTCGAAGCCATATTGCACGACATGGGGGCGGACGATTCGGACGAGCCCGCCGTGATGGATGCCGATCACCGTTTCCACCTCGCCATCGCCAATGCCACCGGCAACGCCGCGATCCGCAGCGTGGTCGAGTATCTGTGGGAACTGCGCACCAAGTCGCCGCTGGCCGCCAACATGTTCGCGCGCGCCAAGCGTGGCGGCATCACGCCGCGCGTGGAGGAGCATCGCCCGATCCTCGATTCGCTCAAGGCACGCGATCCGCATGCCGCGCGCAATGCGATGCGCCGCCACTTGCGCGGCGTAGTCGACGACCTGCTCGAGGCCACCGAGCTCGAAGCGATGGAGCGCGCCCGCAGCGAGATTGACGCGCGCCGGAACAGCGTGGCCCAGCGGCTCAGGATCGGATCGGCCTGAGGTTCGCGCCTTCGGCCCCTTCTCGTCATCGCCGTCCTTTCGCGCCATCCCCGCGCAGGCGGGGTTCGGAGTGCGGAGGGCTGCTCCCTTGCCCCGGATTCCCCGCCGGTGCGGGCATGGCGGAAATCGGGGCAATGCTTTCCGTGACGCAGTGGCTTGACACCGATTACCGTGAGATGGAAATTGGCCTGACCAAAAGGAGAGGCCAATTGAAGAATCGTTCGCGTGCACTGCTCGGTGCCGCCTGTCTCGCGGCGTTCGCAAGCCCGGCCGCGGTCGCGCAGCAAGCCGCGCCCGCGCCGCATGGCCCCGTCTATGTCGCGGCGCCGCCGATGGACGCGACGATCGAGGAGCGGCTGATGCCGCAGCTTGAGAGCCTGCTCCACCAGCTGCTGCGCGAGAAGCGCGACATGCGGCTGGACGGCGTGCCGGTGTTCGACAGCGGCGACAAGTTCCTGCCCGGCAAGATCGCCTCGGGCCTGCACTATCTCCTGCTCGATACCCCCCGCGGCGACCCGCGCCTTGCCGGATATCTCGCCGGCTATCGCGAGATCGCCGACCTTACCGTCGCCGATCCCAACGACAGCTGGGGCATCTATTACTATGTCTCCGCCCTCCATGCGCTGAAACAGGCCGGGCTGCTGGAGGAAGCGGTGCGCCCCGAAACGCTGGCGCGCCTCCGCCAGCGTCTCGACTGGCGCAGCTTCGTCGATGCGCGGTCGCTCGACCTGCTGCACGGGCTGCCGAACAATTACTACGGCGTCGCCTTCAGCGTCGCGCGGCTGCGCTACCTGCTCGGCTGGGAGGACGAGACGGCGTCCAGGGCGCTGCTCAAGCGGATGCTCGCGCATTACCGCACCTATTCGGGCAGATATGGCTTTGCCGACGAGACGGACGGGCATGGCCGCTTCGATCGCTATTCGGTGCTGTTGATCGGCGAGATCGCCCAGCGCTTCATCGAGACCGGCATGGCGCCCACGCCGGACGTGAAGGCGTGGCTGCGCAAGTCCGCCGAACTGATGCTGGCGCGCGCGACGCTCACCGGCGAGGGCTGGGAATATGGCCGCAGCATCGGCGCCTATGGCGAGACGGCGTTCCTCGAAGTGCTCACCGCCGCAGCGAAGCTGGGGGTGCTCGCGCCGCGCGAGCGCGACATGGCCTATGCGCTCTCCAGCCGGATCGCCGCGCGCTATGCCGATTTCTGGCTGAACCCGGCCACAGGCTCGGTGAACCTGTGGGACGATGGCCGGCGTACCGACGGCTATCGCGGCAAGCATCGGATCCTGGGCGAGAATCTGAGCCTGGCGCGCCAGTATATCTACACCAACGCGCTGTGGAACGCGCTGGGCTACAAGCGCGCCGCGCCGTCGCCCGGCTATGCGGCCTGGCTGGAGACGCTGCCCGCCGCCCGCTTCACCTGGTTCGCGCGCGGCGCGCAGGATCGCGCGCTGCTCACGCTGCGCGATCGTGGCCACGTCATCGGCCTGCCGATCATCAACGGCGCCGAGGACCAGCACATGCACAATCCCTATTTCCCGATCCCGTTCGCGGGCGGGATGCTCCAGGGATCGGCGGATGCGAGCTTCCCCCAGCTCACCCCGCGCTTCGCGCTCGCCGACGGCAGCGTGCTGATGCCGCTTGCCTGGTTCCGCGACGTGACCTGGCAGCGCCGGGGCGATCGCACGATCGTCGGCTGGCGGCAGGACGCGATGGACCGGATGGGCGGCAACGCGCCCGCCCCCGACAAGCGGATCGCCGTGAGCACCCGCTACGAGTTCGCGCCGGGCAGGATCACGCGCACCGACGTCTATCGCGCGGCCGCGCCCGTCGATCTTTCCGAAGTCGCGCTCGAATTCGCCAGCTTCTCGGGCGATCCGCGCAGCGCCGGGCCCGGCGCCGTGAGGTTCGGGGCGGGCGAGGTGACCGGCTTCTCCGCTACCGGCTATGACGGCTGCACGGTCGGCCCGGCCACGGGCAAGGAATATCGCGCACCCACCGGCGCCTTCGCCTCGCTGGTCCGCTGCACGCTGGCGGGCAGGCGCCTCGCCGCGCCGCTCACGCTGACCTGGTCGCTCAGCTACAAGTGACAGGCGTTACGATCCCGGGCCGCCCGCGCTGGCCAATTGGGTTGACACCGGTGCCAAATTGGCCTTACCACGCCACCAGACCCGAAAACGGGCGTAATAACTGACGGGGAGATTCCATGCCTGGGACTGTTTTTTCCGCTTTCGGACGCAACTCGCTGCGCCTGGCGTTGCTGGCATCCGCCTGTGCGGCGATGCCCGCCTATGCGCAGACCGCCGAGACCGCGCCCGATCCCGCCCCGGCGGACAGCGCGGCGCCCCAGGATGCGGAGCAGGCCATCATCGTCACCGGCGCGCGCGCCGAGCAGCGCAGCTCGATCGACGTGAAGCGCAATGCCGATGTCATACTCGACGGCATCGTCAATGACGAGATCGGCGCCCTGCCGGACAATAGCGTGGGCGACACGCTGGAGCGTATCACCGGCGTCTCGGCCGATCGCTTCAAGGGCAATGCCAACGAGCTCTCGGTGCGCGGCCTTGGCCCGACGCTCAGCTTCTCCACCTTCAACGGCCGCGAAGTGTCGACCGCGGGCCAGGACCGCTCCGTCGCCTTCCAGCAATTCCCGTCGGAGCTGGTCAACGGCGTCATCGTCTACAAGACCCAGCGGGCCGACTTCCTCGAAGGCGGTATCGGCGGCGTGATCGAGCTGCGCTCGATGCGCCCGCTCGACTATGGCAAGTCGCGCTTCCAGGCGGAGATCCGCGGCTCGTATCTGCCCAAGGACGACGCGATCATCGGCCGCGACGGCCTGGGCTATCGCGCCAATGCCAGCCTGGTGAAGCAGTTCCGCACCGGCATCGGCGAGATCGGCATCGCGATCGGCTATCAGCGCCAGGACGTCGCTGCGCCGGAAGACTATTACAACGGCAATTCGAACTTCGTGCCGTGCAACACCTCGGCCAGCAACGGCACGCTGATCTCGACCAGTTCGGCCGCGAACAACGCCGCCGGCGCCGCAGTGAACTGCCAGGTCGGCGCCGCGCCGCGCGCCGGCATCGGCGAGACGATCGGCACCCCCTATTACGCCACCCAGTCGCGCAACTTCCGCCAGCAGACCACGCGCGAGTTGCGCAACGCCGTGATCGGAGCGCTGCAATGGCGCCCGGCCCCCAATCTCGACATCTCGCTCGACGGCCAATGGTCGAAGCGCGAATCCACCGAGAACCGCAACATCCTGTCGATCGCGGAGGCGCTGCGCGGCATCAAGCCGATCCTTATCGGCGACGGCACCAATGGGTTCAGCAAGGGCGCGCTGATCAAGTACAGCGGCAATTCGAACATCGAGAACCAGCTCGAGCTGCGCGAGCGCGACGAGACCTACAAGGGCGGTGGCGCCACCGTTACCTGGAAGCCGGGCAACTTCATCATCACCGCCGATGGCAGCTTCTCCGACTCGCATCGCACCGAGACGCAGAAGGCGACCCGCATGCGCTCCACCGCGCGCGTCGGCTATGAGCTGGACTATTCGGAGAGCCCGATCGTCCCGCGCGTCACCTTCTTCAATTTCGACGTGAACAATCCGGCGAGCTTCGCCGCCAACACCGCCACCTCGGTCTATGCCCGCCAGCGCTTCGTCACCGATCGCAAGGACGATATCTGGGCCGGCCGCCTCGACGCGGAATACCGGTTCGCCAATGACGGCTTCATCAAGTCGATCAAGGCGGGCGGCCGCTATTCGGAGCACCAGCGCACGCTGGACAACAACCGCAACACCGACCTGAACACGATCGTGCCCTATGGCAGCTTCACCAACGTGGCGCAGATCATCGGCAGCGCCAACGCCAATTGCCGCCGCAGCTTCCCGACCAGCGAATATTTCCCGACGACCAACACCAACCTCTCGAGCTGGGCGACCTTCGACAATCAGTGCCTGTTCAAGACCTTCACCGGCCAGGATTCGCTGGCACTGCCGGCCGACAGCCGCGACCCCAGCGACATCGACGTCACCGAGAAGATCCGGGCCGCCTATGCGATGGCCAGCTTCGGCGGCGACCTGGGCAGCACGCCGTTCAGCGGCAATATCGGCCTGCGCTATGTGAAGACCAGCATCACCTCGGTCGGCTTCCGCCTGCCGTTCAAGGTGACGATCGACACCGCGTCGGACAATTACACCGTTGCCGCCGATCCCAGCGGCACGATCCAGACCGACACGCTCAAGGGCGACTATGAATATTGGCTGCCCAGCCTGAACCTGGCCTTCGACCTGTCGAGCAAGATCAAGCTGCGCGCCGCCGGCTATCGCGCCCTGTCGCGCTCGCCGATCGAGAGCTTCGGCGCGGGCATCAACCTCAACCCGACTTCGGGCTCGGGCGGCGCGTCGAGCGTCACCTTCAACCCGACCAGCGGCAACCCCAACCTGAAGCCGATGCGCGCCTGGAACGCGGATCTGAGCCTGGAATTCTATCCGAGCCGCGACACGCTCTTCTCGATCGCCGGCTATTACAAGTGGCTGCGCGGATCGGTGATCTCGCGTTCGGCGGGCATCCCGACGACGATCTCGGTCACCACTCAGGTGGATAACGGCGCGCCGACCCAGCAGACCTACAACGTCAACCTGATCGCGCCGGCCAACGATCCCGAGATGCGCCGCCTCTACGGCTTCGAGTTCACCGGCAGCCATGCCTTCACCTGGCTGCCCGGCATCCTCAGCGGCTTCGGCATCAACGGCTCGGTCAACATCGCCCTGGCGAATTTCCAGTATCCGGATACCTCGGCACTGGCGACCTATCTCGATCCCGAGAATCTGATCGGCCTTTCCAAATATGTCGCCAACGGCACGGTCTATTGGGAGCGCAAGGGCTTCTCGCTGCGCGCGATGTATCGCTACCGTTCGCATTACTACAAGCCGAACGGCGGCACGAACCGCGGCGTGCAGGATGCGGGCTATCTGAACCTTTCGGCCCAGTATGACGTGACCAGGAACGTCCAGCTCAAGCTGCAGGCGCTCAACGTCACCAATACCAGGGACGTGTTCTACAAGGGCGGCTACGATTCGATCGCCGAAGTGAGCGAGAGCGGGCCGCAATATTATTTCGGCGTCCGGATCCGCTACTGAGCACGCGAAAGGAACCTCCGATGCGCCGCAGTGCCTCTCTTCTCCTCGTCCTGGCTGCGGCGCTCGCGCCGCAGGCTGCCTCCCATGCCGGGATCGCCTCCCCTGGCCTAAATACCCAGCAGCCGGTCTGCGCCGGCGCGGAAGGATATTCCGCGTCGTTCGGCGGACGCAGGACCTTTTTCTTGGCGCCGGACGCGATGATGCGGCTCAAGGCCGCGATCCAGACCGATCCGGCGGTGAAGGCGGCCTATGACGCGCTGATCGCGCGGGCCGAGGCGGCGATGAAGCGGCCGCTCTACACGGTGGTCGACAAGCGCACGATCCCGCCGTCGCGCGATCGGCACGACTATATCAGCCTCGCACCCTATTGGTGGCCGGATCCCAGCAAGCCGGGCGGCGTGCCCTATATGCGCAAGGACGGCGAGATCAATCCGGACCGCAACACCGACAAGTTCGACGTCACCGATCTGGAGGGCATGAGCTCGGACGTCGAGACGCTGAGCCTCGCTTATTATTTCTCCGACAATCCGCGCTATGCCGGGCGCGCCGCGAGCCTGGTGCGCACCTGGTTCCTCAACCCGGAAACGCGGATGAACCCCAATATGAACTATGCCCAGGCCGTGCCCGGGCGCGAGGAGGGCCGTGCCGAGGGCGTGCTCGACACCTCGCGGCTCGAGCGGGTGGTCGACGGCATCGGGCTGATCGGCCCCTCGGCCAGGCTCACCGCCGAGGAGCAGAAGGGCCTGGAGAAGTGGTTCTCCGACTATCTCGACTGGATGCAGACGAGCAGGAACGGCAAGGCGGAGAATGCCGCCAAGAACAATCACGGCATGTGGTTCGACGCGCAGACCTCGCAGTTCGCCCTGTTCGCGCGGCGGCCCGAAATGGCCAAGGCGGTGGCCGAGGCCTTTGGCAAGAAGCGCATCTCGCCGCAGATCACGGCCGAGGGCAAGATGCCGCTGGAGCTCGCCCGCACGCGCAGCCTCCATTACTCGATCTATGCGCTGTTCGCCGCCTATGACGTCGCCGACATGGCCAAATGCGTGGGCGTGGATGTGTGGAACTATGCCGATGGCGCCAAGAGCCTGAAGGGCGCCACCGATTTCCTGAAACCCTATTATCGCAAGGTCGATGCCTGGCCGATGCCCGAGCTGCGCCCCGATGCCGGCGAGCTCGACGAGCTGATGCGGCGCGCGCGCGGGGCCTGGGGGGATGGCTATCCGCTCGCGCCGGAGACCGAGTTGAAGCGCTATTTCGGTGCGGCGCCGGCGGCGGGCGAGGGGAAGAATCCGGGCTGAGCGGCTGTTCCCTCGGGCTTGCCGCGGGGGAGGGGCGTCATCTTCGATCGAGGCGGAATCTCGGACGGGAGAGAGGTCCTCTTCCAGGCTGAGAACCCAGGCAGGCCTTTGCGATTCCTTCCGCCCTCCCCGCCTGCGCGGGGAGGGCGGATACGAATATGAGTCCCCGACCCGGGCCCTTGCCGGGGAACCGCCCGGCCTCGGCGCCGCCTATTTCGCCGGGCAGGTCTTCTGGGCCGTGCTCACCACGAAGGGCTGGCGGGCGAGCTCGGCCGCGGTATCGTCCAGCCATTTCCGGAACTCGCGCTCGGTCTTCGGCGCGCCCGGCTCTTCCACCCAGGCCGCACCGAACGCGTAGCGAAGGTTCCGCGGATCGCAGAACTGCACATAGAGCGACTTGCCGTCGCTTCCCGTCGCCGCCGCCTCGTCGGCGGGGTAGAACAGGGCGATGCCCAGATCGTCCCCGGCCAGGCTCTGCCTGCCCCAGGTGGCGAAATAGCGCCACTTGCCGCGCTTCGGGCTCTCGATCTTCGTCACCCCGTCATGCAGCGTCAGCCCGGCGACCATCGTCGGCACGTTGCCGCCCACCCGTGCCTCGACATTGGTGAGGCGCGAGCCCGCGAAGATCCGATAGGTGGTCGAGAGATCCGCCGGGCCGCCATCGCCCGGGAAGCCGGTATTGGTCACCAGCACCGTCGCCGCGCGATCGGTGTTGAACACCCGCGCGCCGACCTTCGCCTTGCCGAGCTGGGTCGCCGCGCCGCCGCGCAGCACGCCGATCCCGCCCATGCCCAGCGACTGGTCGACCTGGAAGATGTCCTGCCCCCAGGGCGCCATCGAATGATAGTCGTCCTTGCCCATGCCGATCGTGGGCAGGATGTTTCCGGGCAGCTTCTTGCCATAGATGTCGGGCACGTTGCGCTCGTCGAGGTACAGGCGATAGGCGATCCTGTCGCTTTCCCAGCCCGGGCCCTCCATCGCGATCAGCCCGTCATGGATCTTGTGGTCCGCGGGCACGTCGATCCGGTCGACCAGCTTGTAGCTGCCATCGGCCTGGCGGACGTTGAGCGTCGCCAGCGGCGCGGGCGGGGCGCTGTCCTGCCCGGCCGCGACCAGCAGCGGGGCGGCGAGCAACCAGAGGGCGTGCTTCATGCTTCTTCCTTACCTCGTCAGATCATAGACCGCGGCGCCGGCGAGCAGATAGGCGCCGGTGCCGTAGAATTGCGCATCCTCGGCCTTCACCACATCGGGCCGGTCGCTCACTTGCTGTACCCAGCCCAGCATGCCGTTCGGCTGAACGGCGTGCTCGAGCGCGGCCCAGCCCTTGGTCACGGCCGGGAGATAGGTCTTGCGATCGAGCAGGCCGGCCTTGATGCCCCAGGCCATGCCATGGACGTAGAAGCCGGTGCCGCTCGATTCGTCCTGGGAGCGGTCGGGATCGGCGAGCAGCGAGGGCGGCCAATAGCCGTTGCCGCGCTGGAGCGTCACCAGCTTCGCCGCCATCTCCTTGAACAGCTTGATGTAATAGGGCCGGCGCGGATCCTTGGCCGGGATTTCGGGGATCATCCGGGCGAGGCCGGAGAACACCCAGCCATTGCCGCGGCTCCAGAACAGCTTCTCGCCGTGCGCGCCGCGCTGGTCGAAGAAGCGGCTGTCGCGGAAATAGAGATGCGCGCCCTTGTCGAACAGATAGTCGGTGGTCGCGCGATATTCCTTGTCGGCGAAGCTGGCGTAGCGGCCGTCCCTGGTGTCCTTGCTCAGCGCCCAGAGCGTCGGCGGCGCCATGAACAGCGCGTCGCACCAGCACCAGCGCGTGGTGCAGCCCGGGTCGCCGGCGCCGGGCTCGGGCGCGACGAACTGGAGGTCGTTGGTCTTGGGGGCGGCGAGGATCCGATCGAAGCTCGCGCGCATCGGGGCGAGTGCGGCGGCGCCGGCGCCCTTGCGCGCGGCCCAGATCCAGGCGGCGCCGATGATGTGGTCGTCGGCATGGTAGAGCCGGTCGCCGAGCTTCCAGCCCTCCTCGCGGCCCTTGGAGAAGATCGCGTCCTTGTAGCGCACGCTGCTCGAACGGTCGGCGAGATGGGTGAGCGCCACCCAGAAGGTCGCCTGCTGCCAGTCGCGCGCGCGCTTGGTGCTGGGGCGGGCGGCAGGCATGTAGCTCAGGTCGTCGAGATGCGTCAGCTGCCAGTCGGCGACGCGCTCCATCGACGCCATCAGCTGCATGCGGCTCGGCAGGGCGGGCGCGGCGGCCGGCGCCACGGGGCGGGCCATGCCGCTCGGGCTGGCGGCGAGCGCGGCTCCGGCAAGGAGGGCGGCGGCGAGCTTCAGTTTCATCTTGTCTCCTCTCTGCTACCGCTGTCACCGCGATATGCCCGGACGATGTTTGCCCGCTGTGTCCAAGTCAAGTGGTAAGGCCAATCTGTCGTGCGGGCCGGGCGGGTTTGCCTCGTCGCGCCGGGGTGACGCTACGGCATCCGCCGGTTCCTCGAAGTCCGCGGATTTCGGGGATTTTAGTCGCTTCGAAACCCGATAGGCCCTATGATGCGGGAATATGTCAGGCACCGCGCTTCCCTATGAGTTTCCGATCGACGTCGCGCAGGACGATATCGACTTCATGGGGCATGTGAACAACGCTTCCTATCTGAAGTGGGTCCAGGAGGCGGTGATCAGCCACTGGCAGGCGCTGGCGCCGGTCGAGGCGGTGGCCGAGCATCTCTGGGTCGCGCTCAAGCACGAGATCACCTATCGCAAGCCCGCGTTCCTCGAGGACGATGTCGTCGCGACCGTGCTGCTCGAGAAGGTGCAGGGCGCCCGGGCCTTTTACGAGACGGTGATCCGCCGCGGCGGCGAGGTGCTGGCCGAGGTCAAGTCGAGCTGGTGCTGCCTTGATGCCGAGACGCTTCGCCCCGCGCGGCTGGCGCGCGAAGTGATCGACCGCTTCTTCGTCAAGGCCGAGGATTGACGGCGAGGATCCGTTAACCTCTCGCTGCGAGAGGAGCCGGATGTACCGCGTGACCTTTCGCAAGGAATTGAATCTGCTCGATATCGAGTGGCTCGCGATGTTCGAGCCCGATCGGGTGGGCGACTATGCCCGCAAGCTGCGCGACCAGTTCGACGCCGAGGGTTTCGTGCCCGGCTATCTCCTGCGCATGGACATGCGTCGCAGCGGGGTGCAGGCCCAGGAGGCGGTGCGCGCCTTTCGCCGCCACTTCGCCGGCTTTCCCCAGGCGAGCCGCATCGCCGTCGTCACCGAAAGCGCGATCGCGCGGATGCAGGTGCGCCGCGAGATGACCCAGCCCTATCTGCGCATCTTCGAACGGGCCGAGAGCGCGCTCACCTGGCTGCTGCGCCGCTGAGACGCCGAACGCCGGGCTTCCGAAGAAGCCCGGCGCCGGGGGAGTGGAGGGGAGGCGGGTCTACTTCGCGCCTTTCGCCGCTTCCTCGATCACTGCGGCGACCGCGGCCGGCTTCGAGACATAGACCGCATGGCTGCCCGCGACTTCGCTGACATGGGCCCCGGCCCGCGCGGCCATCTGGCGCTGCGCCGCCGGCGGGATCATATGGTCGTCGCTGGCGACCAGGTACCAGCTCGGCTTCACGCGCCAGGCCGGGCTGGTGACTGCACCGCCCAGGGCGTCCACGCCCCAGGGGACCTGCGAGTCCGCCATGAACCGGGCGACCTCGGGCTTCACATCGGCGGCGAATGCGGCGGCGAACTTCGCCTTGTCGAGGAACAGATAGCCGTCCTGGGGCGGCAGGATCGGCGGCACCGGGGCGCCGGGGGCCGGGTTGGCGATCAGCGACGAGACCGACTCGCCCTTGTCCGGGGCGAAGGCGGCGATGTAGACCACGCCGGCGACCTTGGGATCGGTGCCCGCTTCGGAGACGACGACGCCGCCATAGCTGTGGCCGACCAGGATCACCCGGCCGCTGGCGGCGGCGATCGCGCGCTTGGTCACCGCGACGTCGTCGGCAAGCGAGTTGGTCGGGTTCTGGACGATGGTGACGTCATAGCCGTCCTTCTTCAGGATCTTGTACACGTCCATCCAGCCGGAGCCGTCGACGAACCCGCCATGCACGAGCACGACCGACTTGACGGGGGCGGCGGCCCTTTCCTGGGCCGAGGCGGGGGCCGTGCCGAGGGCGAGGGTGGCAGCGGCGGCGAGCAGCATCTTGGACTTGGTCATCTGAGGTCTCCTTTCAAAAGTTTCCGCGACATTATTTATCGCGATAATCATTAACTGCGCCCGTTTGGTCCTCTTGTCCAGAGGAAATTTATCGCGATATGTATTTTCGTCGTAAGTTCATGATTCGGAAGCGAGGAATTTTGTGGCCAAGACCCCTGGCGAGCCATTGCCGCTCGATGCGCAGCTCTGTTTCTCGCTCTATTCCACTTCGATCGCGATCAACCGGCTCTACAAGCCGATGCTCGATTCGCTGGGCGTGACCTATCCGCAATATCTGGTGCTGAGCACGCTGTGGGAACGCGACGGCCAGACCATCTCGGCGATCGCCGACCGGCTGGCGCTCGATCCGAGCACGATAACTCCGCTCATGAAGCGGCTGGAGGCTGCGGGTTTCGTCGCGCGCAGGCGCAACCCGAAGGACGAGCGCCAGGTGCGGGTGTTCCTGAACGCCCCGGGCAAGGCACTGCGGAGCCGCGCTTCGTGCCTCACCGATGCATTGCTTGCCAATTCGGGGCTGAGCGTGCCCCAGATGGTCGCGCTCAACGATCAGGTCCTGCAGCTGCGTGCGGCGCTGACAGGGGGCAATGCGGGCTAGGCGCCTTTCGCCAGCCGGCTCCGCAAGGTTGGCGCAACCTTCCCCGGCAATCCGTTCGGTCGATCCGGCGGATGGTGATCCATGTATGAAGTTGCGTCTTGCTGACTCCCCGGCGCCCGGCGCCGTCGTTCCGATCGCGCGCTTCGCGGCTGCCTGACCCTTCCTTGCGAGGGGCTTCCGATATGTGCCGTGCCGACGTGATCGAGATACTGCTCATCGACGATGATGTTCAGCTGGGCGCCCTGATGGGCGACTATCTGCTTCCCCAGGGCTTTCGGGTGACGGCCAGCGCGACGGGGGAGGAGGGCGTCGATCTCGCCTTGTCCGGCAGGTTCGCCCTCGTGCTCCTCGACGTGATGCTGCCCGGGATCGATGGCATCGAAGTGCTCCGCCGCGTCCGGGCCCGCAGCACCGTGGCCGTCGTGATGCTGACTGCGCGAGGCGATGACGATGTCGAGCGGGTCATCGGTCTCGAGCTGGGCGCCGACGACTATCTGGCGAAGCCCTGCTTCCCGCGCGAACTCCTCGCCCGTCTTCGCGCCGTGTTGCGCCGCACCCGCGACCTGCCGGCCCAGCCCATGATTTCGGCCGGCCGGCTGCGCCTCGACAAGGCGCGCCGCACCACGTCGTGGGGCGACCAGCAGGTCGCCCTGACCGTGACCGAATTCAATCTGCTCGAATTGCTGATGCACGGCGGCGACACGGTTTCCACCAGGGATGCGCTGTGCCTGGCGGCACTGGGGCGCTCCCGCCACCCTTATGACCGGAGCATCGACGTCCATGTGAGCAACCTGCGATTGAAGCTCGATCGCGCGACCGGCCGCAACATCGGCATCGAGACGGTCCGGGGCGTCGGATATCGGTTGCGGATGGAGGGATAGCGCGGCGGTTGCTGCCGCCGGATCCCGCGGCGCAATGCTGATGCAAGGTTCCCCGCCCAACCGGATGCGGAGCCGCCGGAAGAGGCGGTTCCTGTGAGACCGGAGGGAAAATTCGATGAAGCGTATCTGTGTACTGATCGGCGTCTTGGCGGCAATCCCCGGGACCGCCTTCGCGCAATCGGGAGGCGATGCGACGTTTGGCGGCGTCAAGGTCGGCGTTTCGATCGACTATCGCTGGCATGATGGCGACTATTCGCTGCCGCGGATCGCTTCGCGCATCGACCAGAGCAAGGGCGGCATCGGCTATCGCGGCCATGTCGGCTATGATGCGCAGCTCGGCGACCTGCTGGTGATCGGTGCCGAGGCCGGGATCGGCAGGGGCGGCAAGACCCTGACCGCCGCGAGCCCCACGGGCGACTATGCGTTGAAGCCGGGCTGGACCTGGGACGCCTCCGGCCGCGCGGGCATCCTGCCGGCGCCGAATGTCCTGCTGTACGGCCGCGCCGGCTATAGCTGGCTGCGCGTGCGCGAAACGACCGATTTCCGGGCGACCAATCTCAAGGATCTCCGCACCAGCGGGACCGAGAAGGGCTTTCTGTGGGGGGCCGGCATCGAGGCCGGGATCTCGCCGGGAATGTATGCACGCGCGGAATATAGTCGTGCGAATTATCGGGATGGGCTGACAGCCTCGAATGTCCGACTGGGTCTATCGGTCGGCTTCTAACTTGCCCCGAGGGCGGACGGAGGAGAGACCGTCCGTTCTCAACCCGAGGACGGGCGGTCTTGTCGGCCGTCCGTCCTCACCCCGTCTGGCGCTTGGCGCCTGGGGGCTTCGATGGCAAACCGGCGCATCGCCGGCGGACCAGGCAGCGGCAGGAAGAGGCGTAGTGCGTATATTGCTGGTCGAGGACGAAGCCGAGTTGGCGAGCGCGATGCGGACGGTCCTGGAACGCGAAGGCTATGTCGTCGATCATGTCGCTGGCCTCGCCGACCTGCGCGAAGCGGCGCGGCTCGCCAACAGCGATGTCGTCCTGCTCGATCGCGCGTTGCCCGACGGGGACGGCGTCGAGGCGATCGCGGAACTCAGGCAATGGATTCCCGGCGTTCCGGTGATCGTGATAACCGCCCGCGCCGAGGTCGAGGATCGCGTCTCGGGCCTGGATCTCGGCGCCGACGATTATCTTGCCAAGCCGTTCGCGATGGAGGAACTCCTTGCCCGCATCCGCGCGATCCGGCGGCGGCCGGCCGCGTTGCCGCTCAACGAAGTGCAGGTGGGCGAACTGGTCTACGACATGGCGCATGACGAGGCGCTGGTACGCGGCGAGCGGCTCGATCTGCCGCGTCGTGAATTGCGGGTGCTCGCCGCGCTGATGCGGCGGCGGGGGCGAACGGTGCTGCGCACCGCGCTCGAGGATGCCGTCTACGGCTTCGACGACGAGATCCAGTCGAACACGCTCGATTCGCACATCTCGCGCCTGCGCCGGCGGCTTTCGGAAGCCGATGCGGAGGTTCAGATCCATACCATCCGCGGCGTCGGCTATCTGCTGCGCCATTGCCCATGAGCGCGTCGCGGCCGGTGCCGCTCAAGCGTCAGCTCGTCGTCCGGCTGCTCGCCTTCCAGATCTCGATCCTGCTGGTCTTCAGCGCGGCGTTCGTAGCCTATCTCATCCGCGCCGACGACGGCGGCGCGCTGATCGATTCCAACTTCGCCGAAGTGGCGGTGCGGGCGATCCGGCGCGACGCCGACGGCCAGCTTCGCCTGGTGAAGACACGGGACCTCGAGGCCTTGCGGGCGAGCACGCCGGACATGTGGTTCGTGGCGCGGAGCGATCGCGGGGAACTGATCGCGTTCGGCAAGATGCCCGCGCTCTACCGGCCGATCGCGCACAATCTCGATCGCATCACCTTCGCCGATATCCGGGACACGTCTCCGCCGTTTCGCGACATCGCCGTGGTGCGTCGCGCGTCCGGGCCCGCCGGCGCGTTCACCGTGCTCGGCAAGGGTGGGCTGTTCAGCATGACCTTCGTCGTGCTCTTCCTGTCGAACCTGATGATGATCCCCGTGCTCAGCCTGTTGGCGGTGATCACGATCGTCGTCACGCCGCTGATCATCCGGCGCGCCTTTCGCCGCCTTTCCATCGCCGCCAGGCAAGCGGGGCGGATAGACATTGATCGGCGGGGCACCAGGCTGTCGCCGGAGGGGCTTCCGGCGGAAGTCGTGCCGCTGATCGAGTCGATGAACGGCGCGCTCTGCCGGCTCGACGAAGGCTATGACCGGCAGCAGCGCTTCATCGTCGATGCGGCGCACGAACTGCGCACGCCCATTGCGATATTGCAGGCCAAGATCGAGGCTTCGGCCGATGTCCCCCTGGTCTCGCGGCTGCAGCGCGACGTCGCCCGCCTGGCGACGCTGGCCGAACAACTGCTCGATCTGCAACGGCTGGAACGCTTCGCTCCCCTTCGCGAGGGAGTGGACCTGGGCCAGATCGCGCGCGGCGTCGCCGCCGATATCGCGCCGCTGGTGATCACCGGGGGCGGCGATCTGGAGGTTGCCGATCTGGGCGGCAGGCCGGTGCGGGGGGATCCCGCCGCTATCGAGCGCATGCTGGCGAATCTAATCCAGAACGCAGTCGATCATGGCGGACGGAACGTGATCCTGCGCGTCCAGGGGGAGGCCATTGAAGTTGAGGACGATGGCCCGGGCATTCCCGTCGAGGAGCGTGACCGGGTGTTCGACCCCTTCCACAGGCTGCGCGCGCGCGAAACCGGCTCCGGCCTGGGCCTCAATCTCATCCGCCAGGTCATGACGCTGCATGGCGGCACGGCCCATGCGCTGGAAGCGCCGGCCGGCGGCACGATCATGCGGCTCGAATTCGTCGAGAGCACGCAAGGTTGACGCAAGCTTCGGACGGAAGACCCGGAGGCGAGTGATCGAGCTTCCGGAGATTGCGCATGCCGTTTCGTTTCTTCGTCCCTGCCCCGCGGCAGGCCGCGCATGGGGCCGGCTGGCTGGCATTGGCGATGGCGCTGCAAGGATGCTCGGCGGACATCATGCGCGGCTATATCGGCCGCCCGCCCGAGGCGGTCATGGCGCGCTATGGCCCACCGGTAGACGTGCGCGATCTTCCCGACGGGCGCCGCGCCTATCAGTGGATGGAAGTCGAGACGACCACCAGCGGCGGCGCCGAGACGACCACGTACGAGCGGGGACGGCGGCGAACCGAATATTCGCCGACGACCACCGAGCAGAAGCGCTGCTTCTATACCTTCTATGCCAACCGGACCTCCCGAGGCTGGCGGATCGACAGCTACCTGAACCCCGAGCTCGGCTGCTGACCCGGCCCGCGCCAGACTGACGCAATGTCGATCGGCTTTACTCGACCCGCGCCCGGCAAGGGTGCGTGTCGAGGAGTGAATGCCATGGTGGCGAGACTTGGCCGAACGGCCCTGATGTTTGGCGCGGCCGCCTATCTGGCGGCTGCCATGCCCGCCGCCGGGCTGCCGGCAGGTGCGCAGGAAGAGCGCCGCGGCGACTGGCAGGGCGATGGCGGTTGGGACCGGCCGCGTTGCGACTGGCGCGAGGGGCGCGACCGGATCCGGTGCGAACGGGATCAGGGGCGGTGGGAACGCGAGCGCGAGGATCGCTGGCGGCGCGAGGCGGAACGCAAGCGGCGCGACGATGCCCGGGCCAAGGGCGTGGTCACCGGCGTCATCGGAACCGCGCTGGTCGGTGGGCTGATCGTCGCGCTTGCCAGCGACAGCAAGAAGAAAAAGGCTCGCGAGCGCCAGCGTTACTGCATCGAACGCTATGGCAATTACGACGAGCGCAGCGACACATATCGCGATCGCGACGGCCGCAGCTACCCCTGCACGTGACACCGACGAGACGGAGGCTGCAATGCCCTTCCTGATTCTGGCCGCGGCGCTGAGCGCGGCTGCCGGCCCCGTGGATTGCGCCGGCTATTATTACTTCGCCGATGGCCGCAGGATCGAGACGGTCACCCTGGATGCGCAAGGATCGGTCAAGAACCGCAAGCTGATGACCGTGCGCGCGGGGCAGGTCACACCGCGATCGGCCACGGCCCAGCTCACCACCCGCAGCCTCGACACCCGGGAGCCCGCCACCACCAGCGAGGCGCGCTGCGAAAATGGCGACCTGCTGCTCGACCTCACCGGCAGCCTGCCCAGCCAGAAGGAGGCTCTGTCGTCGCGCCGCCCCATCCTGCTCCGCTACCCCGGCGACATGCGGGTGGGCGACGCGCTCGAATCGCGGGTGGACTTCGATCTGGACGGAGAGACCAGGGGCAAGGCCATGAAGGTCAGGTTCAGCCTCGCGGATCGCCGGGTGCGTGCGTCCGAGGCGGTCGACACGCCGCAGGGACGCAAGCAGGCGTTCGTCATTCGCTCGACGCTCAACGTGTCCTTCCGCGTCATCGGCATCGCGATCCCGATGCGGTACGAGCTTGTGGAGTTCTTCGTGCCCGGGCTGGGCGTGATGCGCACCGAGGCCGAGGAGAAGGGCAGGACGGTCGAGCGGTCCACGGTTCGCTTCCTGAATTGAACCGCGACGACGCCGGCGCAATGTTCACGCAATCCTGGTTCCGGACGGCGGTGCCGGCCGGCGCGCGCGGGAATGGATGACGATGAAGGGGGTGCATCGATGAAGACGGGCCTGTGGTACCTGCCGCGCCGGGGAGGCGGCGCAGTGGCGGCGATACTGCTGCTGGTCGGGGCGCATCCGGCGCTGGCCCAGGCGCAGGCGGAAGCCGCCGTGCCGGCCGCCGAGCGCCGAGTGGCGATCACCTTCGATGACCTGCCCTATGTCCATGCATCGGCGCAGGGGGAAGCCGGCGGGAATCGCGCGGCGGCCGACGCCAATCGCGCCATCGTGGCGGCGCTGAAGCGGCAGCGCGTGCCCGCGACCGGCTTCGTCACGGAGCAGCATGTGCGTGCGCTGGGCGACGTGGGCCCCGCATTGCTCCGCGAGTGGAACCAGGGCCTGCTGGAACTCGGCAACCACGGTGCCAGCCATGCCGACAGCAACGGCCTGGACATCGACGGCATCGGCCGCGAAGTGATTGGCGGCGAGGCGACGATCCGGCCGATGGTCGAGGCGGCGGGCCGCAAGCTCCGGTTCTTCCGATTCCCCTATAATCATGTCGGCGACACGGCGGAGAAGCGGCAGGCCGCGGAAGCGCTGCTGGCACGCCATGGCTACCGGCTGGCGGCGGCGACGATCGACACGTCCGACTATGTGTTCGACCAGGCCTATGAGCGCGCGCTCAAGGGCGCGGACGACTGGATGCGCCGGCGGATCGAGGAAGCCTATCTCGCGCACAGCCGGACGCAGATCGCCTATTATGCCGCGCTCGATCGCGCCGCGCTGGGATATGAACCGCCCGCGATCCTGCTGCTGCACCTGAACCGGCTGAACGCGGCGACCATGGACCGGCTGTTGCGCCTGATCCGCCAGCAGAACTATCGCTTCGTCTCGCTGGACGAGGCGCAGTCGGACCCCGCCTATCGGGAAGCGCCGCGGATCGCGACGAAATATGGCCCGATGTGGGGGTATCGCTGGGCGAAGGAGCGCCAGGTGAAGGTCGATGGCAGCAAGGAGCAGGAGCCGCCCGAATGGGTGGCGCGCTACGCGGAGGGCAAGTGACGGTTCAAGATGCACGATCGAGCCAGGCCGGTTCGCTCCATACCGCCCGGCTGACGCTGCGGCCGGCGCGCGCCGAAGACCTGGCCGCGCTGCATGCGATACTGAGCGATCCCGTGGCGACGGCCTATTGGTCGCATCCGCCCCATTCCGGCATCGGCGAGTCGGAGGAATGGCTGGCGGCGATGCTCGCCATCCAGCCCGGCGAGGGCGAGGACTTCATCGTCGAGCATGAAGGCGCGGTGATCGGCAAGGCCGGCTTCTATCGTTTCCCCGAGATCGGGCTGATCCTGCACCCGCGAAGCTGGGGCCGCGGTTTCGCGACCGAGGCGCTCGGCGCGGTGCTGGCGCACGGATTCGAGGTCCACGGACTGCCGGCCGTGACGGCCGATGTCGATCCGCGCAACGCCGCGTGCCTGCGCTTGCTGGACCGGCTCGGATTCCGCGAGACCGGCCGGCGCGAGCGGAGCCTGCTCGTCGGCGCGGAATGGTGCGACAGCGTCGACCTGCTGCTGGAACGCGACGCATTCTTCGTGGTGCAGCGGCTGGCCTGATGCTTCGCATGCTGCTGTCCGGATTGCTGCTGCTGACGGCCGGCTGCACCGCGACCACCTCCCTGGCGCAGCACCGCGACGCCGCTGCGGCCTATCTCCGCGCTACCGGTGCGCCGGGCGTGGTGATCGGCTGGAGCGAGGGCGATGGCCATCCGCGCGTCGCCGCGGCAGGCACCGCCAGCCTTGCTACCGGCGCGCCGGTCGACCGGCGCACGATCTTCCACATGGCCTCGGTGACCAAGCCGCTGGTCGCCGCGGCGATCCTGCAGCTCGCCGAGCGGGGGCGCCTCGATCTGGATGCGTCGCCGACCCGCTATCTGCCCTATTTCCGTCTGGCCGATCCCCGCTTCGCGCGGGTTACGATCCGGCAGATGCTCAATCACACGTCGGGGCTGCCCGATGTCGAGGATTATGAATGGGAGCACCCGCAGACCTCCGACGCGGCGCTCGAGCGCTGGGTGCGCGGCCTGGCCGGGCTGAAGCTGGTGAACGATCCCGGGGCGGCGGTGCAGTACAGCAACCTTGCCTATGACGTGCTCGGCGATGTCGTCGCCAAGGCAAGCGGCATGCCGTTCGAGCGTTATGTGCGCCGGCACGTGCTGGCGCCGCTCGGCATGCGGCACAGCACGCTGCTGCTCTCCGAAGTCGATCGCCGCCACCTCGCGGCGCCGCACATGCCGGAAGGCGGGCAGGTGCGGGTGAGCGCGGTCTTCCCCTATAACCGTGTGCATGCGGGCAGCTCGACGCTCTATGCGGATGCGCCCGACATGCTGCGCTGGGCGCGCCATTGGGCGGCGGCCCCGGGAAGGGGAGGGCCGCGGCTGCTCTCGGATGCCGGCATCGCGGCGATGTTGCGGCCCAGCGCCGCCATCGACCGGGCCGACCGGGCGCAGTGGCGGCCGGCGATCGGCCTGGGCTGGTTCCTGCTGACGGTCGAGGGCCGTGCCATCGCCTTTCACATGGGGCAGGATGTGGGGTTCACCACCGGGATGATGGTCGAGCCGGGAACCGGCCGGGCCGTGGTGGCGATGAGCAACATCGCCACGGAAGAGGCCGGCGAGCGGATGTTCGACTTGTGCCTGACGACGATGGCCGCGATGCAGGCGCCGCCGCCGGCCACACGGTCCGGCCCCTATTCCGGAAGATGAGGCGCAGCATATGAAGCATTGGATGGCCAGGCGCATGATCCCCGCGCTTGCGATTGCCGGTCTTGCCGCCCAGCCCGTGGCGGCAAGGGACGTGACTCCGGCCGCGGCCAAGCTCGATGCCGCGATGGAGCGGTGGATGCCGGATATCGTGCGGGCGGAGAAGATCGGGGGCATCGGCATCGCAGTGATCCGCGACGGCCGCCTGATCTGGTCGGGCCATTATGGCGAGCAGGCGCCGGGCGTGCCGACCAGCGCGGGCACGGCGTTCAACACCGCGTCGATCGCCAAGACGGTGACGGCGGAGACGCTGCTCGCGCTGGCGGCGGCGCGCCGGATCGATCTGGACGAGCCGATCGCCGGCTATGTTCGCTCGCCCGGCCTCGACGGCGATCCGCGCTACAAGCTGCTCACCACCCGCATACTGCTCTCGCATCGCTCGGGCCTGCGCAACTGGGCGGACGACTATCCCGACGGCAGGCTCGCCTTCGACTGGGAACCCGGCACGCGCTATCGCTATTCGGGCGCCGGGATCGAGCTCGCCGCCCGCTACGCCCAGGCGAGGACCGGCATGACCTTGCGGGCGCTCGCCGCGGAAACCGTGCTGCGCCCCTGGGGCATCGCGCATATGGCGGTGGGCGAGCTGCCGGACTGGACCGCGGGACGCCTGGCGCTGCCCATGGGCGCGGACGGCCGGTTCCTCGATCTCGCATCGCTGTATCCGGGGCTTCGGGAAGGGACGGGGCTTGGGGCCGCCTATGACCTGATCGCGACGACCGGCGCCTATGGCGCGTTCCTCGAGCGCCTGATCGCCGCATCGCGGCCGGGATCGTGGCCGGAATCGGGGACGCGCGATATCCGCGAGAAGATCGTGACCCCGCTCGCCGGCGACGCGCGCTATGGTTGCGAACCCCGTTTCACCCGGCGCTGCCCGGATCGCTATGGCTATGCCTTTGGGTGGCAGGTGCAGCGCTATGGCCGCCACACCGTGCTCCAGCATACGGGCAATGACGAGGGCGAAACCGATCTCGTCTATTTCTCGCCCGATCGGCGCACCGGTGCGGCGATCTTCGTCAACGGCGCGAACGGATGGGTGCCGATCGTCCGCGCCCTCGAGATCATCGGCGACGAGCCGGAACTCGCTGGCTATTATCGCGGACTGGTCGAGAAGCTGCTGCAACGGCGCCTCGAAGCCTTGCCCCGGAAGGCCGGTGCCGGCCGCGGTTCACCCGGCTGACGGCGGCGCCGGATAGAGCGCGTTCCCGGAACCCGTCGCGCCATCTCGCCGGCATGAGGGCGAGGTGACGGGCGATGCTGCGCGCCCATGCGAAGCCATCGTCGACCGATGTCTTTTCAGAAAATTTACGCTTTGCTTTCGAAGTGCTTACGCACAGCGGACGGATCGTGCGCCATAGTTGCCCATCGGCAGGCCCAAAGGGCCGCGGACTTGAAAAAGGGGTAACTTCGTGCACTTCAGGAACACATTGCGCGCCACGGCCGCGCTTTCGGTGCTTGTGCTCGCCACCGTCCAGGCGCCGGTCGCCCTGGCGCAGGATCGAACCGACGCCGGCCGGCCCGGCACCCAGGCCAATCCCGGCGAAGCGCCAACGGTGGAGAGCGGGGACCAGATCGTCGTCACCGGCTCGCTGATCCGGCGCACCGACACGGAAACGCCGTCGCCGGTCACCGTGCTCTCGGCCGAGACGCTCGAGCAGCGCGGCCTCAACACCGTCACCGAGGCGGTGCAGCGCCTGTCGGCCGGCAATGCCGGCACGATCACCCAGGGCTGGAACGCGAGCGCCAATTTCGCGGCGGGTGCCAGCGCGATCTCGCTGCGCGGCCTCACCGTGCAGGCGACGCTGACGCTGTTCGACGGCCTGCGCATGGCGCCCTATCCGCTCGCGGACGACGGCCAGCGCAACTTCGTCGACATGAATACCATCCCCAACGCGATCATCGAGCGCATCGACGTGCTGAAGGACGGCGCTTCCTCCACCTATGGCGCGGATGCCGTCGCGGGCGTGATCAACGTGATCACGAAGAAGGAGATCAAGGGCCTGCACGCCAATGTCTCGGCCGGCATCTCGCAGCGCGGCGACGCGGGCGAGCAACGCGCCGACCTGACCTGGGGCTATGGCGACCTCAACGACCAGGGCTTCAACTTCTACATCGGCGGCGAGTATTTGAAGCAAAATCCGCTCTGGGCGCGAGACCGCGGCTATCCGTTCAACACGACGGACTGGAGCCGCATCTGCAATGCCGGCGGCGCCTGCATGAAGAACAATAACTGGAACGGCATCAATGTCGACGGTTCGGTGAACGGCATGATCGCCACGCCCAATGTCGCGCTGGTTCGCCCGGTGACGACTCCCGGCGCGGCGATCGGTGCGGGGCGTTTTGCCTATCTCAACAATTCGGTCGATTGCGGGCGGGCCACGCGCCGCCAGTTGACCGCCGCCCAGATCGCGAAGCTGGCCACGGCCCCCGCGAACGGCATCGTCTGCGAAGGCAATCCGACGGACTATGCGATGCTGCTGCCGGACGTGGAGCGCTTCGGCGTGTCGAGCCGCTTCACCGCCAATATCGGTGACTCGCACCAGTTCTACGCACAGGCGAACTATTACAAGACATCCACCCACGCGACGTCCACACCGAAGCAGTTCAACTATTTCATGCCGGACCCCACCACCGTGGGGAATTATTATGTGATCATGCCGGTCTATGTCTGCGCGAGCGGCGTCGGCACGCCCAACGGGCTGAACACCGGCTGCACCGCCGCCAACGGCACGCTCAACCCGCAGAACCCCTATGCCGCCGCCGGCCAGACCGCGCAGGTCCTGTTCCGCTCGGATCGTCCGCGCGCCGACGACACGATCTCCCGTACGCTGCGCGGCACGATCGGGCTGTCCGGCCAGATTGCCGGCTTCGACTATTCGGCGAGCTTCGTCGCCGCCAATTCGAAGCTCACCCGCACCCAGATCAACTATCTGATCCCCCAGCGGATCATGGACGTGCTGGCCCGCGGCACGTTCAACTTCACCAATCCGTCCGCGAACCCGCAGAGCGTCTGGGACTATATCGCGCCGGAAAGGAGCACGGTCTCGAACTCGGACCTGTGGCAGGCCACGGCGAACCTGTCGCGGCACGTCATCGACCTGCCGGGCGGCGGCGTGGATGCGGCGGGCGGCCTTTCCTATCGCTATGAATCGATCATCGCGCCCAGCGCCAATCCGGGCAACGATGCCCATCCCTGGGAGCGCTATTACGACATCAACGCAGTCGGCACCTCGGGCAGCCGCAAGGTCTTCTCGGCCTTTGGCGAAGTCCAGGCGAGCGCGCTGGACAAGATCGAGCTGAACCTCTCGGGCCGCTACGACTCCTATTCGACCGGGCAGAAGAACTTCTCGCCCAAGGTCGGCGCCAAGTTCACGCCGATCCGTGCCCTTGCGGTGCGCGGCACCTGGTCGAAGGGCTTCCGCATTCCGAGCTTCAACGAGGCCTTCGGCCTGCCGACCACCGGCTTCGTCACGCGCGGCGGCGGCACCTTCTGCCAGACCTATGCGGCGTTCTGCGCCGCGCATGGCAACAACGCCTATGTGACCCAGCAATTCTCCCTGGGCCTGACCAATGTGGGCAATCCCGCGCTGCGTCCGGAGAAGTCGGAGAGCATCACCGCCGGCCTGATCTTCGAGCCGATCCGCGGCCTCAGCTTCACGCTCGATTTCTGGCGGATCAAGGTCAAGGACCAGATCGTCGGCGTGAACAACACGGCGCCGGTGCTCGACGCCTATTATCGCAACAACGGCGTGGTGAACATTCCGGGCTTCACTGTCCGCCCCGGTCCGGTGGATCCGGCCAATCCGAACGCGCTGCCGCATATCGGGACCATCCAGGCGTCCTATACCAATGCCAACAACCAGGTCGTTCAGGGTATCGATGCCGGCTTCAACGCGAACCTGAAGCTGGCCGAGGGCGTGCGCTGGATCAGCGCGTTCGAGGCATCGTATCTCGACAAGAACCATCTCACGCTGGTCGATCCGATCACCGGCGAGGCGCAGCCGCCGCAGCGCTACGAGGGCACGCTCAGCCCCTGCAACAACACGTCGTGCTCGGGTTCGCCGCGCTGGCGGGCCAGCTGGCAGAACACGCTCAAGCTCGGCGACACCAGCGTGACGGCGACGGCCTACTACACGGCCGGCTATCACGTCTCGCAGGTCGATATGGGCGCGACGCCGTTCGACTGCGCGAGTGCCGTGGAGCATGGCGCGGCGACTTATGGCGACGGCACGCCGGTGCAGTGCCGCTCGAAGGACATCTGGAACGTCGACCTGACGATCCAGCACCGGATCAACGACAATTTCGCGCTGTCGCTGAACGTGCTCAACCTGCTCGACACCAAGCCGCCCTTCGATCCGAACGCCGCCTACAGCATCTTCGGCTACAACCCGGCCTGGGCCGGTCCCAACATCATGGGCCGCTATTTCCGCGTCGGGGCGAAGGTGGACTTCTGATCCAGTCGAACGAGCCCCGAGGCGATGGCCGATTGCAACTTCGTGCAGCGTCTCTTTGATCCTGAGGCGGCCCTCGCGGGTCGCCTCCTTTGTATAAACTAATTGATTCATGAATGAATATTGACAGGCCGGCCTTGGTCATGCTGTGTCTTCGCATGCGGCGCGGAGACCGCGTGGGAGAGAAGGCGTGCCATTCGTTCGGAGCAACGGCGCAAGCATCCATTGGGAAGCGGAGGGCAGCGGCACGCCGGTGCTGCTGATCATGGGCCATCTCTACAGTTCGCGGATGTGGTATCCGATGCTGCCGGCGCTGACGCGGAACCACCGCGCGATCTGGTTCGACAATCGCGGCACCGGCGAGAGCGACACCACGCCCGGCGTCACCATCGCGCAGTTCGCCGCCGATGCGCTGGCGGTGCTGGAGGCGGCCGGCGAGACGGGCGCGCATGTCTATGGCGTCTCGATGGGCGGCGGCATCGCGGCCGAGTTCGCGATGGCATATCCCGAGCGCACCCGCTCGGTGACGCTCGGCTGCACCATGCTCAAGACCGAGCAGACCGAGATCAAGGGCGCCCAGAAGCTGATCTACCGCCTGCCGCGCTGGCTGGTCCGCGCGATGTTCAAGCGGGCCAAGCCGGAGGCCTATGGCAGCGCCGCCCCGCGCGACGCGGCGCTGCACGATATCGGCGTGCTCTCCAGGGACCGCTTCACCATGGCCGGCGTGCGCGCCCAGGCCCAGGCGATCGCGGCCTATGCCACCACGCGCGAACGGGCGCAGGCGCGGCTGACCATGCCGGTGCTCGTGCTGCACGGCGACGAGGACAAGGCCGTGCCGGTGGAGAAGGGGCGCGCGCTGCACGCGATGCTGCCCGACAGCAGATATGTCGAGTTCAAGGGCGCCGGGCACAATTATCTCGTCGCGAACAACGAAGCGTCGACCAGCGCTTTCCTCGACTTCATCGACGGCGTCGATGCCGCCGGGGGCGCCGCATGATGCCGCGCGCGTGCATCGCCGGCGTCGGCATGATCCCCTTCGCCAAGCCCGGCCGCAGCGAGGATTGGGACGTGATGGCCGAGCAGGCGATCCGCCTGGCGCTCGCCGATGCGGGGATCGAATATCGGCAGGTCCAGCAGGCCTATGCCGGCTATGTCTATGCCGATTCCACCGCCGGCCAGTCGGCGCTCTACCGAGTGGGCTGCACCGGCATCCCGGTCGTCAACGTCAACAACAACTGCTCCACCGGATCGACGGCGCTGTTCCTGGCGCGCCAGGCGATCGAGAGCGGCGTCGCCGAGTGCGTGCTGGCCTTCGGCTTCGAACAGATGCTGCCGGGCGCGCTCGGGGCGGTGTTCACGGATCGCAAGCGCTCGCTCGACCATCATCTGAGCCGCCAGGAAGCGCTGCTCGGCCGGGACGAGGGCGCGCCGCTGGTCGCGCAGCAGTTCGGCGGCGCGGGCCTCGATTATCAGAGCCGGTACGGCGCGCCCGACGAGGTGTTCGGCATGATCGCGGTGAAGGCCCGCGCGCATGCGGCGCACAACCCGCTGGCGCTGTTCCGCGATCCGCTGACGCTCGACGAAGTGATGGCCTCCGCGCATCTCCATGGGCCGCTCACTCGCTTCCAGGCCTGCCCGCCTACGTGCGGCGCGGCGGCGGCGGTGCTCGTATCGCCGGCCTTTGCGGCGAGGCACGGGCTGGACGCGGGCGTGGAGATCGTTGCCCAGGCGATGACCACCGACTATGCCGAGACCTTCGCGACCGGATCGATGATGAGCGTCGTCGGCTATGAGATGACGCGCGAGGCGGCGCGCATGACCTATGACCAGGCCGGCATCGGGCCCGACGACATCCAGGCGATCGAGCTGCACGACTGCTTCACCGCCAACGAACTGATCAGCTACGAGGCGCTCGGCCTGTGCGCGGAAGGCGGGGCGGAGGCCTATATTCGCGACGGCGGCAACAGCTATGGCGGGCGCCACGTGACCAACCCCTCGGGCGGGTTGCTGTCGAAGGGCCATCCGCTCGGCGCCACCGGCCTCGCCCAATGCCATGAGCTGGTCCAGCAGCTGCGCGGCACGGCGGACCGGCGCCAGGTCGAAGGCATGCGCTTCGGGCTGCAGCACAATCTCGGCCTGGGCGGCGCCTGCGTGGTGACGCTCTACGGCCGCGCGTGATGCGCGCGCTCGAAGGCAAGGTCGCGATCGTCACGGGATCGGGGCGGGGGATCGGGCGGGCAGTCGCGCTGAAGCTGGCGTCGCAGGGCGCGGCGGTGGTGGCCAACGATCTCGACGCGGCGCCCGCGCTGGCGGTGATCGAGGAGATCCGCGCCGCCGGCGGGCGGGCGATCGCCTGCAACGGCAGCGTCACCGCGCCCGATTTCGGGGAGCGCATCGTCCAGGCCGCGCTCGACGGGCTTGGCGGGCTCGACATCATCGTCAACAATGCCGGCTACACGCGCGACGGCGTGATCCACAAGCAGAGCGACGAGCAGTTCCAGGCGATGCTCGACGTGCACGTCACCGCGCCGTTCCGCATCCTGCGCGCCGCCGCCGAGCCGTGGCGGGCCATGGCCAAGGCGGAAGCGGCGGAGGGGCGCGAAGTGATCCGCAAGGTGGTCAACATCTCGTCGATCTCGGGCGTCAACGGCAATGCCGGCCAGGTCAACTATGCCTCGGCCAAGTCCGCCGTGATCGGCATGACCAGGACGCTCGCCAAGGAATGGGGCCGCCTGAAGGTCTGCGTGAACTGCGTCGCCTTCGGCTTCATCGAGACGCGGCTGAACTTGCCCATCGATCACCCCGATGCCGGGGCGGAGATCGAGGGCCGGCAGCTCCGGTTCGGCGTGCCCGCCGGCTTCCGCGACACCGTGACCGCGCAGATCCCGCTCGGCCGCCCCGGCACGCCCGAGGAAGCGGCGGGCGGCGTCTATTTCTTCTGTGCGCCCGAAAGCGACTATGTCAGTGGGCAGACCCTGCTCGTCGCCGGCGGGCTGGGAAACTGATGGGAGCAAGGGCATGACCGGAACGCGCCACCTCGTCGATCCGGAGCTGCTCGACCTTCTCGAGCTCTGGCCGGCGGTTACGCTGGACGAGAGCCTGTTGCCGCTGGTGCGCGCGCCGGGGCGGATACCGCTGGGCGAAGTCGAGAATCCCGAGCGTGTCGACAAGCGCGCGCTGACCGCGCCCGGTCGCGACGGCGCTCCCGACGTGCCGATGCTGCTCTATCGGCCCGCGGGGAGCGCGGGCACGGTGCTGCCGTGCATCTATCACATCCATGGCGGCGGCTATGTCGGCGGCGCGGCCGTCACGCTCGAACCGGTCCACCGGCACATGGTCGAAATACTGGGCTGTGCGCTGGTCAGCGTCGATTACCGGCTTGCGCCCGAGACGCCGTTCCCGGGGCCGCTCGAGGATTGCTATGCCGGCCTCGCCTGGCTCCATGCGCATGCGGCCGAGCTCGAGATCGATCCGGCGCGGATCGGCATTCGTGGCGAGAGCGCCGGCGGCGGGCTGGCCGCCGCACTGGCGCTGCTCGTCCGCGATCGCGGCGATTTCACCATTGCCTTCCAGCAGCTCATCTATCCGATGCTCGACGACCGGACCTGCACGGCCGAGCCCAATCCCCATGCCGGCGAGTTCATCTGGAATTCGGGCAGCAATCGCTTCGGCTGGCGCAGCTATCTGGGGACCGAGCCGGGCGGGGAGGGCATCCCGCCCTATGCCGCCGCGGCGCGTGCGGAGGACCTTGCCGGCCTGCCGCCGGCCTTTCTCTCCTCGGGCACGCTCGATCTCTTCATCGACGAGGACCTGGCCTATGCCGCGCGCCTGATCCGGGCGGGCGTGCCCACCGAGCTGCACGTCTATCCGGGCGGCTTCCACGGCTTCAACGTCCACAAGACGGCGGGCGTGTCGGTCCGCTCCAACCGCGATGCCGATGACTGGCTGAAGCGGCATTTGAAGGGCGGCTAGGCTCGAGCCCAACCTGTTCCCCTGTTCGCCGTCCCCGCCCTCGCGGGGACGGCGAACAGGGGTAGGCGGGGCCTGGCCGGGCATCAGGCCTCCGCCGGGATCATCTTCGCGTTCGGATCGCGCGCGACTTGCTGGGGTGCGTTGCGCATCGCGATCCAGAAGCCGGCCAGCGACATCGCACCGGTCACCACGCCCATGATCGCCACCGCTTCGCCCAGGCCCCATTTGCCCGTGCTGAAGGTCGAGAGCCAGACGACGAGCGGCGGGGCGACGCCCGCGCCTACCATCGTGCCGGCAATCTTCATGCCTGCCAGCGTCACGGCGCGGTCCTCGTTCGGGATCAGCACCGCGATCGCCGCCGAGGAGACCAGGTTGACGATCGTCCCGCCCACCAGCAGCGCGAACAGCGTCCAGGCAAAGCCGGTGACGGTCGGCATGATCGAAAAGGCGCCTGCCGGAATGGTCAGCGCCGTTGCGATCGCAGCGGGCAGCAGGATGGCGCCACGCATCTTGAGCTTGCCCGCCGCGTCCGCGGCGAAGCCGCCGATGATCGATCCGATGATGCCCGATCCCAGGATCACGGCACCCACCCAGCCGCCGAACGAACCGGGCGCCTGGCCATATTGGCGGATGAGCAGCGATCCCATCCAGATCGCCGCTGCGCCCTCGGCCATGCCGCCGGTCAACTGCCCGGCGAGCAGCGGGCCCAGGAACTTGCGACGCCGCCAGAAGGCGTCCATCGCCAGGCGCAGCGAAACGCTGGTCTGCTCCACTTCGTAGCGCGGCGGCTCCTTGATGAGGAAGAGCGGCAGCACCGCGAGCGCCGCGCCGACGCCCACCAGCAGATGGACTTCGCGCCACGGCGTCATGCCGAGCAGGCCGGCACCCGGATGGCTGGTCAGATAGCCGAACAGCGAGCCGCCGATCGCAAACGCCGCGGCCGCGCCGGCCCAGGCGCCGATCGACACCAGCAGCATCGAGCGTCCGCGCCGATCGGGCATGCAGACATCGGCGAGGAGGGAGATCAGCACCGGGAACGCCGTGCCCGCGCCGATCCCGGCGATCAGCCGCGCGGCGAACAGCCCGGCGAAGTTCGGGGCGAAGGCGGTGCCGATCGTGCCGATCGCCCAGAAGGAGGCGAGAATGATCAGCAGGCGCGTGCGCGTGCTGTGATCCACCAGCCAGGCGATCGGCAACGACAGCAGCGCGATCGGGATCGCGGTCGCCCCGCCCGCGAGCAGGCCGATGTCGAGATCGGTGAGGTGCAACTCGGCCTTCACCGCTTCCTGCAAGGGGCTGAGCAGCCCGCCCACGGTCAGCGCGGAGAACAGCGTGAGCGTCAGCAGCCAGATGACGCCCCATTTGGTCGGGCGGATCGCGGCCGAGGGCGGCGCGGAAGGTGAGGCTTCGGCCGCATCGGCCGCGTCGGTCGGTTGGAGCACGATCGTTCCTTTGGTCGGCGATCGGCTGCCGGGCGACGCGCGCCGCCCGGCAGCGCGTCGGTCAGAGGTTGAAGAAATGGTCCCAGATATAGGGGGCGACGTCGATCGGCGCCTTGTCGGGATTGCTGCCCAGCTCGGTATAGCCGTTGTAGAGGACGTGCCCGCCATTCGCGATCGACACCAGCCCGGTGCGCACGCCGCCGTTGCAGTTGCGATATTCCTCGAACCGCGAACCGGCGTAATGCGATCCGTCGGGAAGCTGCTCGCGATACAGGTCGTCGCTGCAGCCCAGGATCCGCTTCCAGGCGGCGAGGCTGGCGCGCGCGCCCTGCACGCCCAGCGGAATGCCGGCCAGGTCGTTGGGCAGCCCCAGCGGCGCGGTGTTGCCGTCATAGCTGATCGTCGTGTCGGCGGTGCCGGCGATTTCCCACATGCCGATCGGCCGGGCCGGGCTGCACGTCTCGCGGTTGAGCGGATAGGAGACCGAGACCGCGGCGCGGATCAGGTCCGCCGCTTCGCAGGCCATGCGCTGCGCCATCCCGCCGCCGTTCGAGATGCCGGTCACGAACACGCGGTCGCCGTCGATATTGGCATAGGCCTTCATCGCGGCGATGATCGCGCGGTTGAAGCTGACGTCGTCGATGTTGAGCGCGTCGCCCAGGAAACAGCAGCCATAGGCGTTCCACGACAGGCTCACGCCGTTCGGCCACACGGCGATGAAGCCGCGCCTGTCGGATTCGGCGAGCTGGCCGGACCATTGCCGCTCGTTGCTCGCGTCCTTGCTGAAGCCGTGGAAGTCGAGCAGCAGCGGCACCGCCGTCCGGCCGGTATAGCTGGCGGGAACATGCACCAGGTAGTTGCGCAGCAGCCCCTTGTGCAGCGTCGTGATCGAATAGTCCCCGGGCGTGAAGCAGATGCCCGTGCAGGGCGTCGCTGCCGCGGGACTGGCGAAGCATGCGGTGGCGAATGCCAGAAGCAGCGCGGCCCAAGACAGCCGGAAACGCGAAAGACGTGCCTTCATTGCAGTTTCTCCTCTCCTGTTGGTTCTGTTCTTCCTTCCGTCGCCCGGCTCAGCGCGGGGGCGGTGGCGGTAGCGGCTTCAGGCCGCCATCGTCCTCGAGCTCGGCGGGAAGCGGGGGATCGGTGAAGTCCTTGCGCACCTGCATCTTCGCGGGCGGCGCCTGTGCCGGCGCGGTCGGCGCCGCGTTCGGCAGCCGCTCGATGTGATCTGCGGTGCGCAGCCCGGCGATTGGCGTGGCGGCGGGCGAGGGCGTGGCCGCCACGCTTGGCGCCGGCACGATCACTGCGCCCTCCTTCGGCTCGCTCCGGTCGCAGCCGGCGAGTGCGAGCATCAGCAGCCAGGGCATGGCGCTTCGGCGCGCGGCGAGGCGCGGTCGTCCAGCCTTCATCGGCACTCTCCCATCGGCGCCGTGTTTCCGGCGCTCGCAGGGCTGCATATCAGTGTGCAAACAAATTCACTAGAAAATAAATGAAGATTGACAGGGGATCGGAGCCGGTGCCATCCAAGGGGAGAGAAAAAGACACAGGTTTTGGAGAGCGTTGGCATGCATGAGGGGCAGCTCCGGGCGGGGGGTGCGCGGGAACTGGAGCAGTTGCAGCCCTATGAGCTGACGCTCGACAAGTTCCTCGCGCACGCCGCCAAATGGCATCCGCAGGGGCAGGTGGTCACCGGCGGCGGGGTTGGCGGCCCGGTTGCGCGGATCGACTATGCGGCGTTGCGGGAGCGCAGCACCTTGCTCTCGGGCGCCTTCGCCGCGCTCGGCATCGCGCGGGGCGACCGCATCGCCACGCTCGCCTGGAACAGCCAGGGCCATATGGAATGCTGGTATGCGGCGTTCGGCATGGGGGTGAGCTGCCACACGCTCAACCCGCGCCTGGGCGTCGCCCAGCTTGCCGACATGGTGCGCCAGGCGGGCGACCGGCTGCTCGCCGCCAGCCCCGACCAGGGCGCGGTGGTCGAGGAACTGGTGCGGCTGTGCCCGGGCATCGTGCAGGTGCTGATCCTGGACGAGCCCGGTGCCGATTTCCCGCTGCCCGATTGCGGCGCGGTGCCGGTACGGACACTGCAGGAGTTGCTCGCCGAGCACGGCAAGGCGCTGGACTGGGGCGGCTTTTCCGAGCGCGAGGAAGCGGGCCTCTGCTTCACCTCGGGCACGACCGGCGCGCCCAAGGGCGTGCCCTACAGCCATCGCTGCAACTATCTGGTCACGCTCTCGCTGCTGCAGAGCGATGTGATGGGAATCAATGCGGGCGATTCGATCCTCGCCGCCGTGCCGATGTTCCACGCCAATGGCTGGGGCCTGCCCTTCGCCGCGCCGGCTTCGGGCGCGCGGCTGGTGTTCTCGGGTTGTCACAATGACGGCGCGAGCCTGGCCGCGCTGATCCGCAGCGAGGGCGTCACGCTGGCGGTGGGCGTGCCGACCGTGTGGCTCGGGCTGATCGAGCATCTCGAGCAGACCGGCACCGCGCTGCCCACGCTCCGGCGCGTGTTGCTCGGCGGCTCGGGCGTGCCCCAGGCGCTGATCGACCGGATCGAGTCGCGCCTCGGCGTCCGCGTCCAGACCAGCTGGGGCATGACCGAGCTCGCACCGCTCGGCACCGTGACTCCGCCGGGCAATGCCGGCCGGGCCAGCATCGCCGGCCGCCCGCCGCTGGGCGTCGACCTGCGGCTGGTCGATGCCGAGGGCGGCGAGCTTGCGGCCCAGCGCGGCGTGGAGGGGCATCTCCAGGTCCGCGGATCGGGCACCGTCCATTGCTATTTCGGCCAGGAGACTCCGGCGACCGACGCCCAGGGCTGGTTCGACACCGGCGATCTCGCGACGATCGACGCCGAGGGCAATCTCGCGATCACCGGCCGTGCCAAGGACCTGATCAAGTCGGGCGGCGAATGGATCAACCCGGGCGAGATCGAAGCGATCGTCGGCGGCCTGCCGGGGGTATCGCTGGTCGCGGTGATCGGGCGGGCGCATGCCAAATGGACCGAGCGCCCGGTGCTGGTGATCGAAGCGGAGGGGCAGGGCGCGACCGATGCGGAGATCCGCGCCGCGCTCGACGGCGCTGTCCCGCGCTGGTGGATGCCCGATGCGATCGAGCGCGTGGAGCGCATGCCCCTCGCAATGACCGGCAAGATCGACAAGCAGGCGCTGCGCCGCCGCTTCGGGACGGATCCCGCCGCGGCTGCCTGATTATGATATTGATTTATGAATCAATGAATGTTCAACTTGATTCGTGAGTCAGTAAGTTGAGTCGCAACGCCACCTCGCAAAGGGGGGCGCTCTTGGGAGGATAGCATGAAGGCCTTTTGCTGGCTGACGGTTTCTGCCGTCGCATTGATGAGCGCGGGCGCCGCGCAGGCGCAGACCGCCGCCACCACCACCACCGATCCCGCGCCGGCCGCCCAGGTGGATGCGCCCGTCGACCATTCGAACGAGATCGTCGTCACCGCCGAGCGCCGCTCGACCAGCCTGCAGCGCACCGGCGTCGCCGCCACCGTGCTGACCGGCGACGACCTGGTGAAGAAGAGCGTCAACGGCGTGGAGCAGCTCCAGTTTGCCACGCCCTCGCTCACCGTCAACACCACCGGCCAGGGCAACGCGTTCAACATTCGCGGCATCGGCAAGACCGAGCAGACCAGCGCCATCGGCGTCGGCGTCGTCACCTATCGCGACGGCGTCGCCACGCTGCCGGGCTATTTCCAGTCCGAGCCCTATTACGACATCGCCAGCGTCGAGGTGCTGCGCGGCCCGCAGGGCACGTTCGCGGGCGGCAATGCCACTGGCGGCGCGGTGTTCATCACCGAAGTGAACCCGTCGACCGACATGGTGAAGGGCTATGCGCTTGCCCAGTACGGCAATTACAACGACATCAAGCTCCAGGGCGCAGTCAACCTGCCGGCGAGCGATACGCTGGCATTCCGCTTCGCCGGCAACATGGAACGGCGCGACACCTTCTACAATGTGAGCGGCCCTTGGACCGGCAACCCCGGCAACCGTCGCGACTATAGCGGTCGCGCCAGCATGCTCTGGCAGCCCAGCGCGAACTTCCGCGTGCTGCTGAAGGGCGACTATAACAACATCGAATATGGCGGCCTGCCCGCCGGCCCGGCGACCGCCACCGGCGATCCGCTCAACGTCGCCAACAACACCTATCTGAACGGGCGCGACGAGTTCGGCCGCATCGTGCTCAACATGGCCTATACCACCGATGGCGGCGTGACCCTGCGCTCGATCAGCGGCTATCAGCGCGGCACCACCCAGATCGACTATGATTCGGACGGCACCGCCAACGCGCCCAGCCTGGCCGCGCCGCAGACCGCGTTCCACGACAAGATCAGCGAGGAGATCTGGTCGCAGGAATTCAACATCGTCTCGCCCGACACCGGCCCCTTCACCTGGGTGCTCGGCGGCTATTGGCAGAGCGACAAGATCATCATTCCCAAGGGCGGCTATTTCAGCGACGTGACGCCCAACCTGTTCCCGGTGCTGATCGACGTGGCGATCGAAGGCACCAATCCCAAGTCCGCGCTCGCTGCGTTCGGCCAGGTCGGCTACGAGCTGACCAAGGGATTGCAGCTCACCGTCGGCGCGCGCTGGTCGCGCACCACGTCGCGCAACGACGCGGTGTCGACCACGCCCCAATATCCGCCGCTCCAGCTCGCCCAGCACGACTTCACTGCCGACAAGAAGCTGAACGGCAAGGTGGCGCTCAACTGGACGGTCGATGCCAGCAACTTCCTCTATGCCTTTGTCGCGACGGGCAGCAAGGCGGGCGGGCTCAACGGCCCGAACCTGGTCGGCGCGCCGCCCCGCGCCTTCGCTGCCGAGGATGTGACCGACTACGAGATCGGCTGGAAGGGCACCTTCATGGGCGGCCGCCTGCGCACGCAGCTCGGCGGCTATTACAACGAGTACAAGGGCTTCCAGGTCAACATCGTCGATCCGACGACGCCCAGCATCTCGTCGATCTACAATGTGCCCGGCAAGACCAAGCTCTATGGCG
This sequence comes from Sphingomonas sp. 67-41, assembly GCF_001899725.1. NCBI lineage: Bacteria > Pseudomonadati > Pseudomonadota > Alphaproteobacteria > Sphingomonadales > Sphingomonadaceae > Sphingomonas > Sphingomonas sp. 67-41. Next base: position 100,153 of record NZ_MKWJ01000017.1, read on the forward strand.
TCGAATTCTCGGCCCAGGGCAATTTCGATGCCTTCTCGTTCGACCTGTCGGGCTCGGTCTCGAATTCGGAGCTCGGCAACTTCCATGCCGCCGATTCCCGGCTCGGCGCCGCGCCCGCCGTCTGCAACCCGGCGACCGGCCCGACCACGGCGCGTTGCCTCGACCTGACCGGCAACGAGCAGGCCTATGCGCCGAAGTTCACGCTGAGCGCCGGTGCGCAATATGCCATCGCGCTGGGCGGCGACGCGACGCTGACCCCGCGGGTCGACTATGCGCATATCGGCGCGGTGTGGGGCACGCTGTTCCAGAACGTCGCCCGCGGCGACCGGATCGGCGCCCGCGACATCGTCAACGCGCAATTGACGCTCGCGACCGGCCCCTGGTCGATCGCCGCCTATTCGACCAACCTGACCAACGCGCATTATGTCGCGGCGATCAACGGCAATCGCCGCCTCGCCGGCGCGCCGCGCCAATATGGCCTGCGCGTCAGCCGCACCTTCTGATCCCGTGCCCGCGGGCCGGCGCTGGCCGGTCCGCGGGGCGGCATTTGCATCCGGGACCAAGATAGACAAAAGCCATGGATCAGGCGGGCCTTTCTTCTTCGGCAATTGCTGGCGGCAGGGGCGCGTCGATCGATGGAGCGACAATGACCGAAGCCAAGCCCAAGCGGCGCACCAAGGCGCAGCAGCGCGCCGAGACGCTGGAAGTGATCCTCGACGCGGCGGAATATCTCTTCTCGCAGCGCGGGCTCTATGGCGTGACGCTGAAGGACGTGGCGCAGCAGGCGGACGTCCACACCTCGCTCCTCCATTATTATTTCGACGACAAGAAGGCGATGTTCGACGCCGTCTTCGCCCGCCGCGCCCATGTGACGGCGGACAAGCGCATGGCGGCGCTCGATCGCTATGCCGGCGAATGCCGCGGCAAGCCGACGGTGGAGGGGGCGCTGCGCGCGTTCCTCGACACCGATCTCGATCTTTACATCCAGGGCGGCGAGGGCTGGCGCAACTTCGCCGGCCTGGGCGCCCAGGTGGCGATGGCGCCGGTCTGGGGCGCCAAGCTGTTCGACGAGCATTTCGATCCGGTCGTGCTCAAGCTGATCGGGCTGCTCAAGCAGGCGCTGCCGGAATGCCCGGAAGAGGATATCTTCTGGGGCTATCATTTCGTCACCGGCGCGCTGGTGATGACCCTGGCCCGCACCGGCCGCATCGACCAACTGTCCCAGGGGCTGTGCAAGTCCGAGGATTTTCCCGCGGTGAAGGCGCGCATGGCGCGCTTCCTGGCGTTCGGCTTCGAAGGCATTTGCCGCGACCGTGCCGAGGCCCGGGCGGCGGCGGCCGGCTGACCCCATGGGGCTCCCCGTTCGCGCCCGTTGTCGCCGAGCGAGGATGGCGGCGCCGACGCATGCGGATGTTCTTGTGAGGTGAATATGGAGGCGTCCGCCGCCCCGATCGGCGCGCCTCCGAAACTGAAGAGGGCTGGATCATGAGCGAATTCGTCAGTGCCTGGCGGATACGGGATTTTGCGCCCGGCGAAGGCGGGCCCGCCGGCGCCGCGCACGGGCAGGGCGCGGGCTGGATCCCCGCCGATGCGCCCGGCGACACCTATCGCGCGCTGATCGAGGCGGGCCGGCTCGCCGATCCCTATGCCGGGCGGAACGAGGCGGCCGCGGCCTGGGTGCGCGACCGCGAATGGTGGTGGCATGCGCGGATCGAGATCGGCGGCGATGACGCGCTGGTGTTCGAAGGTCTCGACACCTTCGCCGACATCCATCTGGACGGAGTGCCGATCGGCAGCGCCGACAACATGTTCCGCAGCTGGCGCTTCGACCTGTCCGGGCACGCGCCCGGCGCGCACGATCTCGCCATCCGCTTCCACCCCACCGCCGCGAAGGTCGCCGGCGCGCCGCTGCCCGTCTGGCCGGTCTTCACCGATCGGATCAGCCGCTCGCGCCGCACGCTGATGCGCAAGGCGCAGTTCGGCTGGGGCTGGGACTGGGGCCCCGACCTGCCGACCATCGGCATCTGGAAGCCGGTGCGGATCGAGCCCCGGCGCGCGGCGACGCTCCGCAGCCTGAACTTCACGACGCGCTCGATCGCGGGGGCAGCGGAAGTCACGGTCGATCTCGATCTCTCCGGGCCTGTCGACATCGCCGTCGAACTGCTCGACCCCGCTGGCATTTCCGTCGCCCGCGCGTCCCGGCACGGTTCGGGCCCGGTCGCGATGACGGTGCCCGACCCCCAACTCTGGTGGACTGCCGAGCTGGGCGCACAGCCGCTCTACATGCTGGTCGCGACCATCGACGGGCAGGCGATCCGCCACCGCGTCGGCATCCGCACCATCGCGATCGACCAGTCGCCTGATCCCGACGAGCCGGGCACCAGCTTCTTCCGCTTCGTGCTCAACGGCGTTCCGATCTTCGCCAAGGGCGCCAACTGGGTGCCCGCGAGTTCCTTCGTCGGCGCGATCCCGGATGCCAGTTATCGCGACCTGCTCGAGCGCGCGGTCGGCGCCAACATGAACATGATCCGCGTCTGGGGCGGCGGCATCTACGAGCACGACATCTTCTATGCGGAGTGCGATCGGCTCGGCCTGCTGGTGTGGCAGGACTTCATGTTCGCCTGCGCCCCCTATCCGGACGACGATCCCGCCTTTGTCGAGAATGTCCGTGCCGAAGTGGTCGAGCAGGTGTCGCGCCTGCGCCATCATGCCTGCCTGGCGCTCTGGTGCGGCAACAACGAGAATCAGGGCATCCAGTTCTTCGCCGACCACGCCGCCGGCACCGCCACGCCGCTGGCCGGGCTGAAATTCTACGACGAACTGATTCCCGGCATTCTCGCCGATCTCGATCCCGCCACGCCCTATTGGCCGAGCAGCCCCTGGGGCGGCCCGAGCCCCAATTCCATGCGCGGCGGCGACGTCCACAACTGGACGGTGTGGCACGGCATCCCGCTGGTGCCGGACGCCGATGCGATGGGCAGCAACGACAGCTCGCCCGAAGGCGTCGCCTTCACGCGCTATGCCGAGGACATGGCCCGCTTCGTCAGCGAGTTCGGCATCCAGGGCGCGCCCGATATCGGCACGCTCGAGCGCTGGATGGCGCCCGAGGACCTGGTGCTGGGCAGCCAGGGGTTTCTCGATCGGATCAAGGACGTGGCCGACAAGGCGAGCGCGATGATGGTGCCGGTCACCGGCCTGCCGGCGACGCTTGCCGATTATGTCGATTTCACCATGCTCACCCAGGCCGAGGGGCTGAAGTTCGGCATCGAGCATTATCGCCGCCGCAAGCCGCATTGTTCGGGCGCGCTGATCTGGCAGCACAATGATTGCTGGCCCTGCGTCAGCTGGAGCCTGATCGACCATGACGGCGTCGCCAAATCGGCATGGTACGCCACCCGCCGCGCCTTCGCGCCGGTGCTGGCGTCGTTCCGGCTGGACGGCGAGGCCGCGGAGCTGTGGATCACCAATGACGGGCTCGCGCCGGTCCGCGACACCGCCGTCATCGCGCTGGCGCGGCTGGCCGGCGGCGCCGAGCGGGAGGAGCGGGTGCCGTTCGAAGCGGCGGCGAATGGCAGCGCCTGTATCTGGCGGGGCCCTGCCGCGCATTCCGTGGCGCATGCCCTGACGGTGCGCAGTGCCGGCGGGGCATTCCCCGCGAACCGGACGCTCCTTGCGCCGGTGAAGGATCTGGCGCTGGCGCCCGATCCCGGGCTGCGGGTGCGCTGCGAGCCGATGGGCGCCGGGCTGCGCATCGGCATCGCGGCGGAACGCTATGCGCTCGCCGTCCGGCTCCGCTCGGACGATCCGGCGCTGCGCTTCAGCGACAATCATTTCGACCTGGCGGGGGGCGAGGAGCGCATCGTCACGATCACGCGTGCCGGCGGCGGCGAGATACGCTCCGAAGCGATCCGGGTCTCCAGCTGGAACGGGCGCAACTGATGGAGCGGGTTGCCCCGGAGCAGGTCGGCCTCGCCGCCGGCGGGCTCGATGCCGTCGATGCCGCGATACAGGCGCGGATCGATGCGGGCGTGGTCGCCGGCGCGGTCACGCTCACGCTGCGCCATGGCCGGATCGCGCGCATCCGCAGCCTGGGCCTGGACGACATCGAAGCCGGCACGCCGCTCGCCGAGGACGCGATCTTCCGCATCTTCTCGATGACCAAGCCGATCACCGCCACGGCGATGATGATCCTGCACGACCAGGGCTTGTGGCGGCCTGAGGATCCCATCGCGCGCCACCTCCCCGAACTGGCCGACCTCCAGGTGCTGGCGGGAGAGGATGGCCGCGTCGCGCCCGATCATCCGCCGACCATGGCCGAACTGATGACGCACCGTGCCGGCTTCGCCTATGGCCTGCCGCTCGGCGAGCCGAAGGACCGGATCGAGGCGCTGTACCGGCAGGCGCGCATCCTCGGCGCCGCGGATCTGGACGAGATGGTCGCCCGGCTGGCGACGGTGCCGCTCGCGCACCAGCCCGGGACCTTGTGGCGCTACAGCCTGTCGATGGACGTGCAGGGGGCGATCGTCGAGCGGCTGAGCGGCCAGCGCCTGGCCGACTTCATGCGCACGCGCATCTTCGAGCCGCTGGGCATGGTCGATACCGGCTTCTTCGTGCCGCCGGAGCGGCGCCATCGCCTCGCCAGCCTCTATTTCAAGCCGCTGGACGGACCGCTGGAGAAGCTCGCGGTCAATCCGATGCGCCCGGATCCGGAGCGCGAGCCCGGCCTCGCCATGGGGGGTGCCGGGCTCTATTCGACGGCGCTCGACTATGCCCGCTATGCGCAGATGCTGCTGAACGGCGGAACGCTGGCGGGGCGCCGGATCGTCAGTGCCGCGGGCGTGCGCGCGCAGATGACCAACCGCCTGCCCGACGCGCTGCTCGAGACGCGCTTCGTCGCCGGGCACCAGAAGTTCCGGCCCGGCTTCGGCTATGGCTATAACGGCGTGGTCTTCACCGATCCCGCCCTTGCCGGGGTGCCGGTGGGGCGCGGCACCTATCATTGGGACGGCGCCGCGGGCACCTGGTTCTGGGTCGACCCCGAGAACGATCTCGCGTTCGTGGGGATGATACAGCTCCTGTCCTATGCGGCGCCGCCGCTGCAGGAGATCACCCAGACGCTGATGGCGGGCGCGCTCGGCGCCTGAAGCGGCGGAGGCGGGGCCGCCGGCCCTTAGGCGGCGAGCGCGGCGTCGCTGGCCAGCTTGTCGGCGCGCTCGTTGTCGGGATGGCCGGCATGGCCCTTCACCCACACCCATTCCACGCGGTGCGGCTTGGCGGCGGCGAGCAGTTCCTGCCACAGGTCCGCATTCTTCACCGGCTTCTTGTCGGCGGTCTTCCAGCCGTTCTTCAGCCAGCCATGAATCCACTTGGTCAGGCCGTCCATCACGTAGCGGCTGTCGGTCGACAGGGTGACGTGGCAGGGGCGCTTGAGCGCGTTCAGCCCCTGGATCGCCGCCATCAGCTCCATGCGGTTGTTGGTGGTGTGCTTCTCGCCGCCGGAGAGTTCCTTCTCGACGCCGCCCATGCGCAGCACCACGCCCCAGCCGCCCTTGCCCGGGTTGCCCTTGCACGCGCCATCGGTGGCGATCTCGACATGTTGCAATTCCATCAGGCGAGCGTCCTTAGCCGGCTGCCGAGGGCGTTGTCATAGGTTTTCACGCGTCGCCAGAAGGCGAGGGGATCCTTGCGCGTCACCAGCGCGTCCGCGGGCGTGTTGAGCCAATCCCAGGCGCGCGACAAGGTGAAGCGGATGCAGGCGCCGGTTGCCAGCACCGGGAATTCCGCCCGCTCCAGATCGCTGAGCGGAAAGCTTTGCGCATAGCCCTGGATCAGTGCGTCGCCGACCGCCTTGTCGTGCGCGCGGCCGCTGGCGTCGAACGACCAGGCGGCATGCATCACCGCGAGATCATAGACCCGGATGTCGGTACAGGCGAAATAGAAGTCGATCAGGCCGGTGACCCGATTGCCGAGCATCAGCACATTGTCGGGGAAGAGGTCGGCATGGATCGCGCAGCGGTCCAGATAGTCGCCAGGCCATGCGGAGCGCACATCGTCGAGGGCGAAGCCGATATCGTCGTAGAGGCCGGGCTGGATCTCGTCGAGGCTGTGGCCGCAGCGCTCGAACAGCGGCAGCCAGGTGTCGAAGCCCATCGAGTTGGGCCGGTCGAGCGGGAAGTCGGCGGCGGCGGCATGCATCCTGCCCATCGCCTCGGCGGCGGCGTGCGCCTGGGCCGGTGTCGGGTGCGACACGGAGACGCCCGAGAGGAACTGGATCAGGCAGGCCGGGCGCCCCTCCAGTTCGTGGATCAGCGTGCCGGCGCGGTCGGGCACCGCGGGCGGCACCGGCAGGCCCTTGCCCGCCAGATGATCGAGCAGCGCCATGAAATAGGGCAGGTCGCCAGCAGCGACGCGCTTCTCGTAGAGCGTCAGGATGAAGCGGCTCTTCGTCGTGTCCACCAGGTAGTTGGAATTCTCCACGCCCTCGGCGATGCCCTTGGCCGAGACGAGTTCGCCGACGTCGAACCTGTCGAGGAACGCGCTCAGCGCCTCCGCCGAAACCTGCGTATAGACTGCCACATTTCCCCCTTCGTCATCCCCGCGAGCGGGGCGACCCATCTCCTGCCGGCGCCCCGCGCACAACCGCAGTTGTGCTTGGGGCGTGCATCAAGCCGCTTCCAGTCCGCGCGGCAGCTTGAAGGTGACGTTCTCGGGTACCGTTTCCACTTCGCGTTCGCTCACCTCGAAGCGCTCGGACAGTTTGTCGACGAGCTCGCGGACCAGCAGCTCGGGGGCCGAAGCGCCCGCGCTGACGCCGACCGTGCCCACGCCGGCGAACCAGTCCCAGTCCACGTCCTCCGCGCGCTGGATCAGATGCGCGGTGGTGCCCTGCCGCTCGGCGACTTCGACGAGGCGGAGCGAATTGGACGAGTTCCGGCCGCCGATGATCAGCACCAGGTCGACCGACGAGGCGATCGCCTTCACCGCGCCCTGGCGGTTGGTGGTCGCATAGCAGATGTCGTTCGGACCAGGGGCAAGGATGTCCGGGAAGCGGCGCTGGAGCACCGCCAGCGTCGCCGCCGTATCGTCCACCGAAAGCGTGGTCTGGGTGAGGAAGGCGAGGTTGGCGGGGTCGGAGACCTGCACGGCCTCGGCATCGGCCGGCGTCTCCACCAGCGTCATCGACCCCGCGGGCACCTGGCCGAAGGTGCCGATCACTTCCGGGTGGCCGGCATGGCCGATGAACAATATGTGCCGCCCGGCGGCGACCAGCCGCTCGGCCTGGCGATGGACCTTGGAGACGAGCGGGCAGGTGGCGTCGAGATATTCGAGGCCGCGCTCCTCCGCCTTGGCCGGCACCGCCTTGGGCACGCCGTGCGCGGAGAAGACCACCGGCACGTCGTCGGGCACCTGGTCGAGCTCCTCGACGAAGATCGCGCCCTTCGCCTTCAGGCTGTCGACCACATATTTGTTGTGCACGATCTCGTGGCGCACATAGACGGGGGCGCCGTACTTCTCGATCGCCAGCTCGACGATGCGAATGGCACGGTCGACGCCGGCGCAGAAGCCGCGGGGCGCTGCGATCAGCAGCTCGAGGAAGGGTTTTACAGGGTCTGCCATAGTTCCGCCTCGCACCTACGCGATTGCTTGCGCGGGCTCAACGCGGTTCCTATGCTGCGCGCCGTTTTGGACCCCATCTGGTCCCGTGTGTTTGAAAGGGTTTCCGTCTTGGTCCGCAACCTCGCCGTTTTCGCTCTGATCCCGCTCGCGCTCGGCGCATGCAGCCGTACCGGCGAAATCGATGCCAATGGCGGTGGTGCCGGCGTCACGGCGGTGCGCTCGGCTTGCCCGCACGTCGCGATTCCCGCCGGCACGGGCGACATGACCATCTTCAACCCGGCGACCAGCCGCGAGTCGAGCGCGATCGACGTCAATGCGGTGATGACCAACGTCACGTCGACCTGCGACGATGCCGGCCAGCAGGTCGTCACCACGGTCAATTTCGACGTGCTGGCGCGCCGCCAGAGCGCCGACGGCGCGCGCGACGTCAGCTTTCCCTATTTCGTGACGGTGGTGCGCGGCGGCACGTCGGTGGTCGCCAAGCGGATCAACCGCGTCACCGTGCATTTCGAACCGGGCCAGTTGCGTGCCCAGACCAGCGGCACCGCCACCACTTATGTCGACCGCAGCGCGGCGACGCTGCCGGACGAGGTCCGCAAGCGCCTCACCGAGAAGCGCAAGGCCGGCGAACAGGCGGCGGCGATGGATCCGCTGGCCGATCCCTCGATCCGCGGCGCGGTGCTCTCGGCCACGTTCGAGGCGCTGGTCGGCTTCCAGCTGACCGAGGACCAGCTGAAGTACAACGTCACGCGGTGAAGCTGCCCGAGCTGGCCTTCACCGCTACCGACTGGGCGGCGATTCCGCGCACCGAGCATCCCGGGGAAACCGGGATGGCCTGGTGGCAAAGCTTCACGGCGGGCGACCTGCGCGTGCGGATGGTGGAATATTCGCCGGGCTATCTGGCCGATCACTGGTGCGATCGCGGGCATGTGCTGCTCGTGCTCGAGGGCGAGATCGTGAGCGAGCTCAAGGACGGCCGGCATGTCCGGCTGGCTGCGGGCATGTCGTACCAGGTGTCCGATTTCGGCGACGCGGCGCATCGCTCCTCGACGACAACCGGCGCAAAGCTCTTCATCGTCGATTGACTCGAATCGAGGGTGCGGCCAAGGCTGCGCACCGTCGACAGGCACGCGCGGGAGAGTGTGGGGTTACCCACCGCCGAAGGAGCAACCGCCCCGGAATCTCTCAGGCACAAGGGACCGCGCGGGCACGACACTCTGGAAAGCGGACGCGGCCCGGCCACGTCCCACCGAAGGGGTAAGCCAGGCGACTGGCGAAAGCTCTCAGGTTCCGTGACAGAGGGGGCGATGGAACGGTGCGCGAGGATTCCGCGCCGTTTCGTCGAGTTCCTCTCGAATCCGGAGTGCCGCGATGAGCCAGCAAGTCCAGGACCAGCCCATGAGCGGCGATCCCGAAGGCGGGGACGGCACCGAGGAGCTTCGCCTGCTTCCGCTCGACCAGTGGCACCGCGCCAGGGGCGGCCGCATGGTTCCCTTCGCCGGCTACGAGATGCCCGTCCAATATGAAGGCATCATGGCCGAGCACCTCTGGGTGCGCGCGCATGCCGGGCTGTTCGACGTGAGCCATATGGGCCAGCTGACCTTCACCGGCGAAGGCGTCGAGGCTGCGCTGGAGGCGCTGATGCCCGCGGACATCCAGGCCGCGAAGCTCGCGCACCCGGTCTATTCGCTGCTGATGGCCGAGAATGGCGGCATCCTCGACGACCTGATGCTGACCCGCCTTGGCGAAGGCGAAGTCTATATGGTCGTCAACGGCGCCTGCAAATGGGACGACATCGCCCATTTCCGCGAGTTCCTGCCCGACGAGGTCGGCATGAACCACATGGAGGACCATGCCCTGCTCGCGCTCCAGGGCCCCGAGGCGGCCGCCGCGCTGGAGCGCGTGGTCCCCGGCGTCTCCGCCCTGGTCTTCATGCAGGGCGCGCCCTTCCAGTGGCAGGGCCATGACCTGTGGATCAGCCGCTCGGGCTATACCGGCGAGGACGGGTTCGAACTCTCCGTGCCCGTCGAGGGAGCCGAGGCGCTGGCCGATGCGATCACCGCCCAGCCCGAAGTGAAGCCGATCGGCCTGGGCGCCCGCGATTCGCTGCGCCTGGAGGCCGATCTGCCGCTCTATGGCCATGATCTCGACGCCGAGACCACGCCGGTGGCGGCCGCGCTCGGCTTCGCGCTCAAGAAGCGCCGCCGCGAGGAAGGCGGCTTCCCCGGCCACGCCCGCATCATGCTCGAGCGCGAGAATGGCTCGATCCTCAAGCGGGTCGGCCTCGTCGTGGAGGGGCGCCAGCCGGTCCGCGAGGGCGGTCTCGTCCTCGATGCGGACGGCAACGAAGTCGGCAAGGTCACGAGCGGCGGCTTCGCGCCGACGCTGCAGCAGCCGATCGCCATGGCCTATGTGCCGGCGGCCAGCGCCGAGCCCGGCACGAAGATCACCCTTGCCCAGCGCGGCAAGATCCATTCGGCGGAGGTCGTGAAGATGCCCTTCGTCCCCCATCGTTACGTCAGAAAGGGAGCCTGATGAGCCGCTATTTCACCGAGGACCATGAGTGGATCGACGTCGACGGCGACACCGCGACCGTCGGCATCACCGAATATGCCCAGAGCCAGCTCGGCGACATCGTGTTCGTCGAAGTGCCGGACGAGGGCAAGCAGGTGTCGAAGGGCGACGATGCCGCCGTCGTCGAGTCGGTCAAGGCTGCCTCGGACGTCTATGCGCCGGTCTCGGGCACGGTGATCGAGGGCAATGCCGAGCTCGCCGACAACCCCGCGCTGGTCAACGAGGACCCCGAGGGCGAAGGCTGGTTCTTCAAGCTCACGCTCAGCGACGCCGGCGAGCTGGAGAGCCTGATGAACGACAGCGCCTATCAGGAATACGTCTCGAAGCTGTGACCTGACTTAGCCCCTCTCCATTCGGGGGAGGGGTTGGGGGTGGGAGAGGTCTCACAGAGCCAGCGCTCGTGGATGGGGCCCACCCCAACCCCTCCCAAACGGGGAGGGGCCTTGGAGGAATTGAATGCGCTACCTGCCCCTTACCCAGCCCGATCGCGAGGCGATGCTCGGCGTCGTCGGCGCCAGGTCGATCGACGACCTCTTCGCCGACGTGCCCGCCAGCGCGGTGCTCGACGGCCCGATCGCCGGCCTGCCGATGCATGCCAGCGAGCTTGCCGTCGAACGCCACATGACCAGGCTGGCGGCGAAGAACCTGGCGGCGGGGGCGGCGCCCTTCTTCCTCGGCGCCGGCGCCTATCGCCATCACGTGCCGGCGAGCGTCGATCACATCATCCAGCGCGGCGAGTTCCTCACCGCCTACACGCCCTATCAGCCGGAAATCGCGCAGGGCACGCTGCAGATGATGTTCGAGTTCCAGTCGCAGGTCGCGCGGCTGCTCGGCTGCGACGTGGCGAATGCCTCGATGTACGACGGCTCGACCGCGTGCTGGGAAGCCATCACCATGGCGCGGCGCGTCACCAAGCGCGGCAAGGCGATCCTCTCGGGCGGCCTCCACCCGCATTATGTCTCGGTCGCCGAGACCATGGCCAAGTTCACCGGCGACCAGCTCGTCACGTCGCTGCCGACGCTGAGCCCGACCCCGGATACCGATGACCTGATCGCCCGGATCGACGACGACACCAGCTGCGTCGTGGTCCAGTATCCCGACATTCTCGGCCGCATCGCCGACCTCTCCAAGCTCGCCGAGGCCGCGCATGCGAAGAAGGCGCTGCTCGTCGCCGTCGTCACCGAGCCGGTGGCGCTGGGCGCGATCAAGGCGCCGGGCGAGATGGGCGCGGACATCGTGGTGGGCGAGGGCCAGTCGCTCGGCGTCGGCCTCCAGTTCGGCGGGCCCTATGTCGGCCTGTTCGCCTGTTCGGAGAAGCTGGTCCGCCAGATGCCGGGCCGCCTCTGCGGCGAGACGGTCGATGCCGAGGGCAAGCGCGGCTATGTGCTGACGCTCAGCACCCGCGAGCAGCATATCCGCCGCGAGAAGGCGACTTCCAACATCTGCACCAGCTCGGTGCTCTGCGCGCTCGCCATGTCGGTGCACATGACTTTGCTGGGCGAGAAGGGCCTGCGCCAGCTCGCCATGCTCAATCATGCCGGTGCGGATCAGGCTGCCGGCCGCTTGGCCCAGGTGCCGGGCGTCGAGCTGGTCACCCCGACCTTCTTCAACGAGTTCACGCTGAAGCTGTCGAAGGAAGCACGCCCGGTTGTGCGTCAACTCGCGGACCAGGGCATCCTCGCCGGCGTCTCGCTCGGCCGCCTCTATCCGGGCGCCGACGCACTCCAGAACGGCCTGATCGTCGCCGTCACCGAAACTACTACGCGGGAGGACGTCGAGACGCTTGCCTCCGCACTCGAGGAGGTGCTGGCATGAGCACGATCAACCAGTCCGGCTGGCGCCCCACCACCCCGGAAGCGGGCGAGGCCAGCGATATCTCGACCTTCACCGGCAACCGCGCACTGATGCTCGAAGAAGCGCTGATCTTCGAGATCGGATCGAGCGAGACCACCGGCGTCGATTTCGATTCGGTGCCGATCGGTAAGCCGCGCTTCGGCGATCTCTATCGCGACAGCGAGATCGGCCTGCCCGGCCTGTCCGAGCCCGAGACGGTGCGTCACTATACGCGTCTGAGCCGCCAGAACTATGCGATCGACCTGGGCCTGTTCCCGCTCGGCTCGTGCACGATGAAGCATAATCCGCGCCTCAACGAGCGCATGGCGCGGCTGCCGGGCTTTGCCGACATCCACCCGCTCGCGCCCGTCGACACGGTGCAGGGCGCGCTGGAAGTCATCGACCAGCTCGCGCACTGGCTGATCACGCTCACCGGCATGCAGGCGGTGGCGATGAGCCCCAAGGCCGGCGCGCATGGCGAGCTCTGCGGTATCCTCGCGATTCGCTCGGCGCTCGACGCGCAGGGCCAGCAGGACCGCAAGATCCTGCTCGTCCCGACCAGCGCGCACGGCACCAACCCGGCCACTGCGGCGTTCGCCGGCTTCTCGGTCGAGGACATCCCCGCCACCGAGGACGGCCGCGTCGACCTAGAAGCGCTCAAGGCGCGGCTGGGGCCGGACATCGCCGGCGTGATGATCACCAACCCCAATACCTGCGGCCTGTTCGAGCGCGACATGAAGGCGATCTCGGACGCGGTCCATGCGGCGGGCGGCTATGTCTATTGCGACGGCGCCAACTTCAACGCGATCGTCGGCCGGGTCCGCCCGGGCGATCTCGGCGTCGATGCGATGCACATCAACCTGCACAAGACCTTCTCGACCCCGCATGGCGGCGGCGGCCCGGGTTCGGGCCCGGTCGTGCTGTCGGCGGCGCTGGCGCCCTATGCGCCTTTGCCCTTCGTCGAGAAGCAGGGGGACAAGTTCCACCTCGTCGAGGAAGAGACCGCAGGCGAGCATCATGCCGGCACCTTCGGCCGCATGACCGCCTTCAACGGCCAGATGGGCATGTTCACGCGTGCGCTGACCTATATCCTCAGCCACGGCGCCGACGGCCTGCGCCAGGTCGCCGAGGATTCGGTGCTCAACGCCAACTATATCCTGCGCTCGATGGAGGACGTGCTCGACGCGCCCTTCGCCAAGTACGGGCCGTGCATGCACGAGGCGATCTTCAGCGACAGGGGCCTGCCCGAAGGCCTGTCGACCATCGACATCGCCAAGGGGCTGATCGACGAGGGCTATCACCCGATGACGGTCTATTTCCCGCTCGTCGTCCACGGCGCGATGCTGGTGGAGCCGACCGAGACCGAGAGCAAAGCGACGCTCGACCAGTTCATCGGCGCCTTCCGCAGCGTGGCCGCCCGCGCCAAGAACGGCGACCCGACGATCCGCACCGCGCCGCACTTCGCCCCGCGCCGCCGCCTCGACGAGACGCTCGCCGCGCGCAAGCCGGTGCTGGCGTGGAAGGCGCCGGCCGCAGCCGAAGCGGCGGAATAGTCCCCGGCATCCTCTTGCCTCGGGGGAGGGCCGAATAGCGAAGGGCCGGGGCTTCATGCCTCGGCCCTTTCTCTTGGGTGTCTGCTGCCGATAGGATATTTTCCTTTGCGCCGCAGACCGATAGCCCCGAAACCGTGCAAATGCGGTTTGCCCTGTCGCGTGCCGCCGGGGCAGCGTGCCGCGAAACGGACAAAGGGGAATCCGACATGAAGACCGCGCTGCTCGCCGCCACCGCCATCGCCGCCGCCACGTTTTCCGCGCCGATGCCGGCCTATGCGGGCAACGACCCCTTTGTCGGCGAGATCATGCTCTTTCCCGTCCGCTATTGCCCCGATGGCTGGGTCGAAGCCGATGGCCGGCTCCTGCCCATCCGCAACTATCAGGTGCTCTTCACGCTGCTGGGCAACAGCTATGGCGGCGACGGCAGGACGGACTTCGCGCTGCCCGACCTGCGCAAGGTGATCCCCGCCGCGGCGACCGACCCGCAGAAGCAGCTGCGCTATTGCATCGCGGTGCGCGGCGATTACCCCCGGCACCCCTGAGCGCCGGGCTCAGATCCAGCGGCGCACTGCGGACTTGTAGCTGAGATAGCGCTCGCCGAACTTGCGCGCGAGATAGCTTTCCTCGCGCTCGATCACTTCGCGCTGGATCACGATGATCAGCGGGAAGAGCAGCAGCAGGGCGATCAGGCTGTCCATCCAGATCGCCACGCCGGCATAGGCCAGCGCCATGCCGAAATACATCGGGTTGCGCGACCAGCGATAGACGCCGTCGGTGACGAGTGCGGTGGAGCGCTTCCACGGCTTGTGATCGGTGCCCGCGGCCCGGAACAGCCCCAGGGCGGAGAGCATGATCCCGATGCCGAGCAGGGTCGCCAGCGAGCCCAGGCCGCGCTCGGTCGAATGGGCGAGCGGCAGGTCGGGGCTGCCCAGCAGCTTGCCCAGTGCCAGCCCCACCACCAGCGTGCCAAGGAAAGCGGCCGGCGGTGCGAACTTCACCCCCGCGCTATCGTGATCGACGTCCATGAACCCTCCGGGCGCCCTGATGGACCGGCGTGGCCGCATGCGCAATCCTCTTGCCTTTGCCAACCAGTTCGGCTGGCATAGATGCTGTATTACTTGTATAGATCACTTGCAAGTTCCGGGGGTCTCGATCGATGCACACGCAGCCCGTCCATCCCAATCCGCTCTACCAGCTCATCCCGATCGCGATCATCCTCGTCGTGCTCGCGCTGCGCTTCCGCCGGCTCACGCGCGAACGGCCGTTGCGCATCGAGCGGCTGTGGATCGTGCCCGCGCTCTATCTGGCGATCACCGCTTTCACCTTCTGGAACATCCCGCCGGCGCCGATGACCTGGGCCGCGGCGGCGGCCGCCCTGCTCGCCGGAGCTGCGCTGGGCTGGCAGCGCGGCCGGATGATGCACATCCAGGTGAATCCGGAGACGCACGAGATTTCGCAAAGGGGCTCGCTTGCCGCGATGGCGTTCATCCTTGCGCTGGTCCTCATCCGCTCGCTGGCCCGCAACGCCGACTCGCTGGGCATCCCCGGCATGCATTTCGACGTGATGGCGATGACCGACGTGCTGATCGCCTTCGCGCTCGGCATGCTGACGGTGCAGCGGGTGGAGATGTTCCTGCGCGCCCGCCGCCTGCTCGAGCAGGCGCGCGGCGGGTGAGGCGTCACGCCCCCGCCACCGAACGGAACCGCGATCCGATCGCCGCGGTGCTGGCGGAGGAACTGCCCGCGCGCGGCCATGTGCTCGAGATCGCGAGCGGCAGCGGCGAGCATTGCGCCTTCTTCGCCGGGCGCTTTGCCGACCTGGTCTGGCAGCCCAGCGACCCCGATGCCGATGCGCTGGCCTCGATCGCGGACTGGTGTGCCGGGCTGGCCAATGTCCGCGCGCCGCTGGAGATCGATGCGGCGACGGGCGCCTTCCCGGCGGCGGACGCGATCCTGTGCGTCAACATGGTCCATATCAGCCCCTGGGAAGCGACGCTCGGGCTGCTCGCCGGGGCGGGCACGGCGCTGGCCCCGGGGGCGCCGCTGATCCTCTATGGCCCCTATCGTCGCGAAGGGGTGGCGACGGCGCCGTCGAACGAGCAGTTCGAGCTGTGGCTGAAGGACAGGGATTCCCGCTTCGGGTTACGTTTCGTGGAAGCCGTGACCGCGGCGGCCGCGCCGCACGGCCTGTCGCTGGAACGGCTGGTCGAGATGCCGGCGAACAATCTGATGCTGGTGTACCGGCGGGCCTAGGGCGCTCCGCCCTGGAGCGGAGGGGAGCGGCAGGATCACACCGGTTCCATCTCCGCGCTGGTGACCGCCGGGCCCACGCCGCGCTTGCGCTCCCGCCACACGATGTAGAGCCCGCTTGCGATGATCACCGGCGCGCCGAGCCAGGTCCAGGCGCTCGGCCACATGCCGAAGATCGCCCAGCCATAGAGCGTGCCCCAGATCAGGCTCGAATAGTCCATCGGCACCACCGCGCTCACCGGGGCGTGCTTCACCGATCCGGTCAACGCCAGCTGGCCGACTCCGCCGATCAGCCCGATTCCCACCAGCATCGCCCAGGTCACCGGGTCATGCGGCTTGAACGAGAAGGCATAGGGGATCGCCAGCACCGGCACGGAGAGGACCGAGAACCAGAACACCGTCGTCCCCGTCGCTTCGGTCTTGCCGATCTGGCGCAGCAGGATCGCCACGATCGCCACGAAAAGCGCGGCGAGCAGCCCCACCATCGCCCCGAACGCCGGAATATGTGCGCTCCCCGGCTGCGCAACGATCAGCACGCCGACGAATCCCGCGATCACCGCGCCCCAGCGATGCCAGCCGGTCGGCTCCTTGAGCAGCAGCGCGCCCAGGATCGTCGCGAAGATCGGCACGGTGAACTGGAAAGTCACTGCCTCGGCCAGCGGCAGCAGCAGCACCGCGCCGAAGGTGAAGACCATGCCGGTCAGTCCCACGGCCGTGCGCGAGACGTGTGCGCCGAAGCGCCGCGTCCGGATCGATCCCAGGCCAGGGCCCGCTGCCACCCAGGCGGTCACCAGCGGCACTGCCCAGAGCTGGCGATGGAACATCGTCTCGACCAGCCCGGCGCCGCGCATCTCGGCCAGCTTGATCAGCGCCGACATCGTAGCGAGGCAGGCGACTGCGAAGAGCCGCAGCAAGATGCCCTTCAATATCTGATCGCCCTGCACCTGTCCGCCTTTGCGGCAGGGGCGCGCGGGCGGCAACCCTCAATGGCCGGTGGCGAGCAGTTGCGGATAGACCTGTTCGAACCGCGCCGGAGGGAGCGCCGCGATCGCTTCGAGCGCGGCCAGCCCCGCGTCGCACGAAGCCGCCGGCCTCGCTTCCGCCGGTGAGGCCGCCCGGCCGGCGGGGTGATCGCGCGCCTCCCCCGCGGCTTCCCACAGCGCGATATTCTGCCGGAGATACAGTTCGCGCAGGTCGGGCGCGAACCAGCCGGCATCGTCCAGCGGGTCCGCGAAATAGGCGTCGCACCGCTCCGGCGATGTCGCAGCGAGCTTGCCGACCAGCGCGATCTCCGCCGCCAGATAGGCGCGCAGCTGCGGCGCCGGCGCCTGGATCAGGCCGGCGCGGTGGCGCCGCGTCGCCTCGCCGACGAACGCGCCTGCCGCCTGCTGGATGTCCTGCGGTCCGCCGCCGGCCCGGGCGCGCTCGGCCACCACCGTCTTCAGCGCCTCGAAATCCTCGGGGAAGGTCCGCTTGATGGTCGCGCTCAGCAGCCCGCCGGGCCGGTCGGCGAGCAGCTCGCGTTCCACCGAGGCCGGATCGGTGAGGGGGTTCTGCGGGCCCGCGGGTCGAACCTGGGTGATCGCCCAGGCCATCGCGCCGAGCACCACCAGCACCAGTGCCAAGGTCCGCCACCGTCCGCTCACTGCATCCCCCAAACCATCGACCCGTCCAACTGGCGCGGGAAGGGCTGCACAATCAAGTGTGTCTCCTCTTTGCCGCGCCAAGCTTTGCCGCTATCCGCCCGATCATGATCAAGCATGCGCTCAACGTCACCCGCGAAGCCAATTTCGCCGAATGGTACCAGACCGTCATCACCGAGGCCGACATGGCCGAGGAAAGCGGCGTGCGCGGCTGCATGGTCATCCGGCCGTGGGGCTATGGCATCTGGGAGCGGATCCAGCGCCTGCTCGACGATCGCATCAAGGCGACCGGCCACGAGAATTGCTATTTCCCGCTGTTCATCCCGCTCTCCTATTTCGAGAAGGAGGCCGAGCATGTCGACGGCTTCGCCAAGGAGATGGCGGTCGTCACGCATCACCGGCTGATCCACAAGGACGGCAAGATGATCCCCGATCCCGAGGCGAAGCTGGAGGAGCCGCTGGTGGTGCGCCCCACTTCGGAGACGGTGATCGGCGCCGCGTTCAGCCGCTGGGTCCAGTCGTGGCGCGACCTGCCGGTGCTGATCAACCAGTGGGCGAACGTCGTCCGCTGGGAGATGCGCACCCGCATGTTCCTGCGCACCGCCGAGTTCCTCTGGCAGGAAGGGCACACCGCCCATGCCAGCGTGGAGGAAGCGCGCGAAGAGACGATGAAGATGCTCGAAGTCTATCGCAGCTTCGCCGAGGAATGCGTGGCGATGCCGGTGATCGCCGGCGAGAAGCCCGAGAATGAGCGCTTCCCCGGGGCGGTCTCGACCTATTCGATTGAGGCGATGATGCAGGACGGCAAGGCGCTCCAGGCGGGCACCTCGCACTTCCTCGGCACCACCTTCTCGAGCGCGCAGGACATCAAGTTCCAGAATTCGGAGGGCCAGCTCGAGCTGGCCCAGACGACGAGCTGGGGCATGTCGACCCGCATGATCGGCGGCCTGATCATGACGCATGGCGACGATGACGGCCTGCGCGTGCCGCCTCGCGTCGCGCCCTGGCAGGTGGTGATCGTGCCGATGCTGCGCGACAATGACGACGACGCCGCGCTGATCGACTATTGCAAGGGCATCCAGCAGGAACTGGCGCGGCAATATGCGTTCGGCGAGCCCGTTCGCGCGCTGCTCGATCTGCGCGCCGCCAAGGCGGTCACCAAGCGTTGGGGCTGGATCAAGAAGGGGGCGCCGCTCGTCGTCGAGGTCGGCGGGCGCGACATGGCCGGCGGCAACGTCTCGGTCACCGTCCGCACCGACCTGTACAAGGAGGACGGCAAGCTCAATTCGGCCATCGTTGCGCGCGACGCGTTCCTCGCCGAGGCCATCGGCCGGCTCGAAGCGGTGCAGAAGGCGCTGTACGATGAAGCCAAGGCGCGCACCGATGCGAACATCGTCCGCGACGTCGCCGACTTTGCCGGGCTGGAGAGCTATTTCGAGGGCGCGGGCAAGTTCCCCGGCTGGGTCGAGGTCGAATGGGCCAGGCCGAGCGGCGCCGAGCTCGACAAGGTGGTCGAACGGTTGAAGGCGCTGAAGCTCACGTTCCGCAACGTGCCGAACGATGCGGCGCCCGCCGCCGGCACCTGCATCTTCACCGGCGCGCCGGCGGTCGAGCGCATCCTGGTGGCGCGTGCGTATTGAGCCTCGTCACGTCGGATCGAAATCCGCGCCCCGGCCTTGTGACGGGGTGACGGGATAGGGGCATGCGCACGCTCTTCCCCACCTTGCTGTACGAGCAGCCGCTGGGCGACTCCGATCTCCTGGAGGCGCTGGAGCAATCCTGCCTCCAGCTCGCCGAGGACGACATGGCCGGCCGCCGCTGGTGCCGTGAGCATGAGTATCGCGGCTACACCAGCTACGCCTCGCTGGACGACCTGCCGATCCGCGACCCCAATTTCGCCGATCTCAAGCGCCTGCTCGACAAGCATGTCGCGAAGTTCGCCAAGGCCTGCGCCTTCGATCTGGGGGGCAGGAAGCTCAAGCTCGACAGCCTCTGGGTGAACGTGCTCGACGGCAAGGGCGGGCACGGCGCGCACATCCATCCGCACAGCGCCGTCTCGGGCACGCTCTACGTGGCGCTGCCCCCGGGCGCGCGGGGCCTGAAGCTCGAGGATCCGCGCCACGCCATGATGATGGCCGCGCCCCCGCGCCTCGAAGACGCGCCCGAGGCACTGCAGGGCTTTGTCGAGATCGTGCCCGAGCCCGGCACGGTGCTGCTCTGGGAAAGCTGGCTGCGCCACGAGGTCCCGCCCGGATCGGGCAAGGCGCAGCGGATCAGCATCAGCTTCAACTATCGCTGGGGATGACTGCCGTCCGCTGGTGACGCGGGACAGCCATCGGTATATTCCGGAGGGCCGCACAGGGGTTTTCCAGGAGCGCGGTCATGGAGCTTCTCGCTATCGTGCTGGGCCTGTTCGGGGCTTCCGCCTCGGCGCAGGGCTATGATGTCGCGGCAAGCGGCAGGCTTGTCGACAGGGACAGCTGCTACAGCTTCCAGGTGCCGGCGGGATGGAAAGTTGTGGCGGGCAACCCCATTCCCTTGCTTGTCTCCGGGCCGCCTGGAGAACGCCCCTATTCGCTGCAGACCCTGCCAAGGGGATTTGCGACTCTTGCGATCGGCCGGCGATCCGACGAGGCGAAATCGATCGAGGAGCTGATGGAACTGCGGCGCCGGGCCAACGCATTTTCCTCGACGCGTAGCGTTTCCCATGCGTCGGTTACGGGCATCACGCGAGCCGTCGAGGCGCGGTCGACCGACAATGCCAACGAGCCGGGCGAGCAGACCATCGCGCTGTTCTTCGTATTTCGAGACCAGCCCCTCGCTGCCTATCTGAGCTTCTATCGGAGCGATCGAAGGCGCAGCCAGTATCCGATAGCCCTTGACCGGCTGCTCGCCAGCGTCCGGCCCTTGGCCGGTTCCACGGGATGCGCGGTTCCGGCCGGGCACAGGGCCGCGCGGAGAATCGGCGGAGGATGATCGCGCGGCGCACCCTGCTCGCCGGTGCGTTGGCGCTGCCGCTTTCGGCCCGGGCCGGCGAACCATGGGATGCGGTGGTCGACCCCGCCACCGGCACCCTCGGCGCTGCGCTGGCGCAGGCGGAGAAGGCGGGGCGCCCCTTCCGCATCCTGCTCCGGCCCGGCATCTTCACCGAGAAGCTGACGGTGCGCGCGCCCGGCGTCACTCTTCAGGGCAGCCCCGGCACGGTCCTCCAATATGGCACCGCGGCCGGCACGGCGAAGCCCGGTGGCGGCAGCTGGGGTACCGGCGGATCGGGGACGCTCGCCATCGCCGCGCCGAACGTGACGCTGCGCGGCCTCACCATCCGCAACAGCTTCGACTATATCGGTGCGCGCCGGGACGGCGCCGGCAATGGCGCGCAGGCAGTGGCGCTGGCGGTGGGCCGCGAGGCGGACCATATGATCGTCGATCGTTGCGTGCTGCTCGGCTATCAGGACAGCTTCTACCTCCAGGCTCGCAGCCTGATCACCGATACCCGTATCGTCGGCGGGGTGGACTTCATTTTCGGTGGCGCGGCGGCCTGGTTCGAAGGCTGCGAGATCGTCACGCGCTACGTCCCGAACGCCGATGGCTTCGGCTATGTCGCTGCGCCCAGTACTCCCGCCGCGCAGGAATTCGGCCTGGTCTTCTCTCGCTGCCGCCTGCGCCGCGAGGCCGGCGTGCCGGATGGCTCGACCTGGCTCGGCCGCCCCTGGCGTGCCGGCGGCAACATGGCGCTCACGGGCCAGGCGGCGTTCCTCCAATGCTGGATGGACGCCCATATCCGCCGCGAAGGCTGGACCTGGATGGGATATAAGGGACCCGATGGCGAGCAGCGCCGCCTGACCCCGCCCGAGGCGCGGCTATGGGAGTTCGGCAATGCCGGGCCGGGCGCGGCGCCGGCCGGAGCCGATCGCCGGTTGCTGACGGCGGAAGCGGCGAAGCGCTTCACTCGGGCCAATGTGATCGGGTTCTAGCCCGTTGCCGCCTTTCCGGCGGATGGCGCGGCCTTCGCGCCCTTCGGGAACCGACTCGGCCCGCCGCGCGGGATCAGCGGATCACCAGGGTCAGCTGCCGCACCAGGCTCCGCTCGATCGGGTCGTCGAACCGGCAGCCGATATGTGCGCCGTCATTCCAGACGATGGTCGCAGGCACGGGCAGATCGTCGCGCAGGCTGAGCCATACCTTGTCGCCTGCGCCGTGCGGGGCCGCGCAGGCGAGACGGCAGCCATAGACCGAGAGATCGTGGAGCATCGCCTCGACCGGCTTGTTGCCGCGCTTCGTCACCGTAGCGCGAGTGACGAGGATGCGGTGACGCGTCGCCGCGCGCTGTTCGACGAGCGCGGGTGTCACGGTCCGATATTGCGAGAATTTGGTCGCCATCTCTCTCCGCCCCGGCGCAACCCTGCCGCGGACGGTTTAACAAGCACTTAAGGCGGTCCTCCGTCGTAGCGATCGAGGCGGAGGCGGCCGGCGTGGGTGACGATCACTCTTTGCATCACGCCGGGCCGTTGCGGCTTCCGGGCACAGACGCGGAAGTCGCCATAGATGCTGGCGTTGAACAGATTGCCGGTCGGTGCCCAGAGCTTGCGGACATTGGCCGGCAACCGGTCGAGCAACAGATCCTCGTCGGCATCGATGCCGAGGATGCGCTTCGTGCCCACCACCCAGATGCGCATCGCGGGGTTGCCGTTCGACGCGAACAGCCGGCCATGGACGGTGCGGCAGAGCATCGGAGGGCTGCCGGCCAGGGTCAGGGCGAGCAGGGAGGCGATCATTTCTCCTCCAGCACCCGCGTCACCCGTTCCGCCAGCTCCGGCCCGGCATGCAGCCCCAGCTTGCTCCGCCGCCACAGCACGTCCTCGGCGGTGCGCGCCCATTCATGGTCGCGCATCCAGCGTATCTCGGTGGCGGTGAGCCCTGCGCCCAGATCCTCGCCCAGGTCGGTCAGGTCGCGCAGCATGTCGGCCAGGCCACAGCCATAGGCATGCGCCATCCGCTCGGCCCGCGCATCGCCCAGGAACGGCCAGCGTGCCTTGGCGGTGGCAACGAACCGGTCGAAATCGGCGATCGCGCCGCCGGGGAAGACGCGGGCACGCGTCACCGGCTCGACCTTCGCGCCGAGCACGGGCCCGATCTTCCCCAGCGCTTCCTCGGCCAGGGCGCGCGCCGTGGTGATCTTGCCGCCGAAGATGGAGAGCAGGGGCGGGCCGTCCTCGTCGAGCTCGAGCACATAGTCGCGCGTCACCGACTGGGCCCTGGCGGCGCCGTCGTCGTGCAGCGGCCGTACGCCGGACCAGCTCCAGACGATGTCGGCGGGCACGATCTGGCGCGTGAAATAGCGGTTCACCGCCTCGCAGAGATAGGTCCGTTCCTCCGGCGAGCACATCGCATCCTCGGGCCGGTCGACCGGGATGTCGGTGGTGCCGATTTCGGTGAAGCCGCCTTCATAGGGAATGGCGAAGACGATCCGCCGGTCGGGCTGCTGGAGGATATAGGCATGGTCGCCGTCATACAGCCTGGGCACCACGATATGGCTGCCCTTGACCAGCCGGGTCCGCGAATGATTAGCAATAGCCAGCGTGTCGAGGAGGCGCCGCACCCAGGGGCCGGCGGCGTTGACCAGCCCGCGCGCGGTGACGGTGCGGCCGTCGGACAGCTCGGCGCGCCAGGCCCCGCCTTCGCGCCGGGCGGCAAGCAGCTCGGTCCGCGTCGCGATCTCGGCGCCGTGATGCGCGGCGTCGAGCGCATTGGCCAGAGTGAGGCGGGCATCGTCCACCCGGCAGTCCGAATAGACGAAGCCGCGATGGGTGCCGGCCAGGGGACCGGTGAACGCCTTGTCCCTGGCACGCAGGCTCCGCGAGCGGGGCAGGGTGGAATCGCCGCCCACCGCCAGCGCGTCGTAGAGATAGAGGCCGAGCCGGACCATCCACCAGGGCCGCACCGCATGGGCATGGGGCAGCACGAAGGTGAGCGGGCGGATCAGGTGCGGTGCCGCCTCCAGCAGCCGCTCGCGCTCGTGCAGCGCCTCGCGGACCAGGCGGAACTCGTAGCTTTCGAGATAGCGCAGCCCGCCATGGATCAGCTTGGTCGAGGCCGAGCTGGTATGGCTGGCGAGGTCGTCCTTCTCGACGAGCAGCACCTTCAGGCCGAGCAACGCGGCCTCGCGGGCGATCGCGCACCCGTTGATCCCGCCGCCGGCGATGAGCAGGTCATATGCCACGGAGGCAGGTTACGGCGTTGGCAGCGAGCCCGCGAGTCCCTATCTTGGGGGTCAATGGCAAAAACCAAAATCAAAGCAGGGCTGCCCACGCGGCAGCAGATTCTCGATTTCATCACCAATTCCGATACGCCGGCCGGCAAGCGCGAGATCGCCAAGGCCTTCGGGTTGCATGGGCAGGACAAGATCCTGCTCAAGGCCTTGCTCAAGGACATGAGCGACGAGGGGCTGATCGACGTCGCCCCGGGCCGCGCCTTCCACAGGATGGGCGGCGTGCCCAAGGTCACCGTGCTGCGCGTCACCGATGCGGACGGCGACACCACCTGGGCGGTGCCCGAGCGCTGGGAGGCCGAAGGCGTGCCCGTGCCGCGGCTCCGCGTCCGCGAAGCGCGCGGCAAGCGTTCCGCGCTCGCCATCGGCGACCGCATCCTCGCTCGCACCGAAGAGGCCGGCAACGGCTGGATCGCGCATCCGATGAAGAAGCTCGCCCGCGGCGAGGAGCTGATGCTCGGCGTGCTCAAGGAAGAGGCCGGGCGGCTCTGGCTGCAGGGCGTGGAGAAGAAGGAGCGGCGCAACTGGCCGGTCTCCGATGCCGGCGGCGCCCAATCGGGCGACCTCGTCCTCGCCGAGAAGGCCGGCCGGCCGCCGCGAATCACCGCCAAGGTGGTCGAAGTGCTGGGCGATCCCTTCGCGCCGCGCAGCTTCTCGCTGATCGCGATCCACCGGCACTCGATCCCCAATATCTTCTCGCAGGAGCTGCTCGACGAGGCCGAGCGGGTGTCCCGCCTCGATCTGGGCAAGCGGGAGGATCTTCGCCACCTGCCGATCGTCGCGATCGACCCGGCCGATGCGCGCGACCATGACGACGCGGTCTGGGCGGCGCCCGACGAGGATCCGAAGAACGACGGCGGCTGGAAGGCCGTCGTCGCGATCGCCGACGTGTCCTTCTATGTCCGCCCCGGCTCGGAGCTGGACCGCGAGGCGCGCAAGCGCGGCAACTCGGTCTATTTCCCCGATCGCGTCGTGCCGATGCTGCCCGAGATCCTCTCGGCGGAAGTCTGCTCGCTCAAGCAGGGCGAGGACCGGGCTGCGCTCGCCTGCCACCTCCAGATCGGCAGGCATGGCGAGCTGAAGAGCTGGCGCTTCACCCGCGCCGTGGTCAGCATCGCGGCCAACATCGCCTATGAGGACGCCCAGGCGGCGATCGACGGCACGCTCGATCACCCGCTGACCGAGACGGCGCTCAGGCCGCTCTGGGACTGCTGGCACGCCCTCAATAAGGCGCGCGACAAGCGCGAGCCGCTCGACCTCGATCTGCCCGAGCGCCGGATCGTGCTCGACGAGATGGGCCGCATCCTATCCGTGGCGCCGCGCGAGCGGCTCGACGCGCACAAGCTGATCGAGGACTATATGATCGCGGCGAACGTCGCCGCGGCCAAGGCGCTGGAGGCGAAGAAGGCGCCGGTGATGTACCGCATCCACGAGCCGCCGGCCCGGGAGAAGCTGGTCGCGCTGCGGGAGTATCTGAAGACCTTCGGGGTGGAGTTCGCGCTGGGCCAGGTCATCAAGCCGGCTACCTTCAACCGCATCCTCGAACGGGTGGGGGAGAGCGACTTCCGCGAGCAGGTGATGCAGCAGGTGCTGCGCACCCAGACCCAGGCCTATTATGGCCCTGCCAATCACGGCCATTTCGGCCTGTCGCTGGGCAGCTATGCGCACTTCACGTCGCCGATCCGCCGCTATGCCGATCTGATCGTCCACCGTGCGCTGGTCGAGGCCTATGCCCTGGGCCCCGGCGGGCTGACGGCCGAGGAAGCCGCGGGAATGGAGCGGATCGGCGAGAGCATCTCCAGCCTGGAGCGCCGGGCGATGGAGGCCGAGCGGGAGACCATCGACCGCTATGTCGCTGCCTATCTCGCCAACCATGTCGGCGAAATATTGGAGGCGCGGATCACCGGGGTGCAGAGCTTCGGTTTCTTCGCCACGGTGGACGGCGTCGGCGGCGACGGGCTGGTCGCGGCGCGGGACCTGGGCACCGAATATTTCCGCTATGACGAGGCCGGGCAACGGCTGGTGGGCGACGAGAGCGGCGAGGAATTCACCCTGGGCCAGCGCCTCCGGCTCCGGCTGGTGGAGGCCAATCCGGTTTCCGGCGCGCTCCGCTTCGAACTGCCCGACGGCAAGGGCTCGGCGGGCCCGTCCGCCTTTGCCAGGGATCGCGGCAAGGGGCGCCCCCGCCCCATCAAGCGCCGCGGCCGGCCGCCCAATATCCGGCACAAGAGCCGTTGAGCGAGGACGATTGAACCGGCGGGCGCAGGGGTTTATGCTCGCATCCTAATATTCCGGGGGAACCGACCCGATGTCGACGCCCGTCCTCTTGGTTCCGGCCCGCGCCGCCTCACCGGCATGGGGCAGGCCGGGGATGTCCCGATGATGTTCAGGTCCCATGCGCCAGTCTCCATCGGCGCCCTGGCCATGCGGGCGCGGCAGCGGATCCGCGCGCATTTCTTTGCCCAGCACGCAGTGACCGCCGAGGAGGCGGTCTCCTTCGTGCCCCAGGACCGGATCGAGCGAACCCAGTTCGAGCGCATGCGCGGCGCCGGCCTCGTCCACGAGGTGGAGGCGGGGCGCTACTGGTTCGACCTCGCCGCCTTCCGGAAGCAGCTGGACCGTACCCGGGCGATCATGGTGCCGGTGGTGATCGTCCTCTGCCTCGCCGCCGCCGGGGTAACGATGCTGTTCTACTGATCAGTCGACCGCAAAGCTGAGGCCGGCATGCGCCTCCAGCCGCCTGGCCAGCGGCGCGGCCATCAGGCCTCCCGCCGTCCAGATGCCGCCCTTGCCCGCCGCCGGCACATCCTCGATCAGGCAGAGCGCGCTCTCGGCGATCATCTTGCTGGTCGAGCCATAGCCGGGATCCCGGTCCCCCTTCACTATGGCCGAGAGGCGCTGCCCGTCGGGCATCTCCGCCACGAAGGCGATGTCGTAGAAGCCGGTCTCGCGCTCCTCCTTGCTCGGCCCCTCGCCCGGTGCCGGGCCCTTGTCCGCCGCCATCGGATTGATCTTGGCCATCGCCTCGGCCGCGGCCTTGCCGATCTCGCCAAGGCCGGGAACGACCAGCATCTCGTCATATTGGAAGTCCGCGCCATAGGGCTGGCCGGCGAGGAAGTTCGAGCGATGGACGTTCTTGGTGTTGATCACTGCCATCATGAAGGGCGCGACCCAGGCGTCGATCGCTTCGTCATGATAGGGAACCATGCCGTTTGGCTGGGCGGGCCCCGCGAAGCCCGGCGTGAGCGCGAAGGGATCGAGCATCAGCTTGAGGATCGCGGGGTCCCTGGCCGCCGCGGCCATCGAGGCCTTGCCGCTGGCGAAGGTGCCGCCCGAGAAGGTGCCCTTCATCGCCCGCACCCGGCCCTTCACGCGCGGCGCCGGCCGGCCGAAGCGGGCGATCGCCGCCTGCTGCACGGTCCACACGCCGAGATCGAAGGGGATCGAATCGAAACCGCAGGAGAAGACGATGCGCGCGCCGCTGGCCTTGGCCGCGTCTTCGTATTTGCGGATCATCTGGCCCATCCACGCCGGCTCGCCGCACAGGTCGACATAGGCGGTGCCCGTCTCGACACAGGCGGCGAGCAGCGCCTCGCCATGGAGCTGATAGGGGCCGACCGTGGTGATCACCACCGTGGCGCGGGCAACCATCGCCTTCAGCGCGGCGGGATCATCGGCATTGGCGGTGAGCAGCGGAGTCGATGCCGGCGCGCCGATCTCGTCCCGGACCTCCTGCAGCTTGGTGAGCGAGCGCCCGGCCATCGCCCATTTCACGTCCGGATAATGGCCCGCAAGATATTCGGCGACGAGGCGGCCGGTGAAGCCGGTGGCGCCATAGACGATGATATCGAATTCGCGGTCTGCCATCTGCTCGTTTCCTGCTCCTTGACGTTCAACCGCGTAGTTGAACGATTCATTGATTCCGTTGACGCTCCCGATCGCACGTACGGGAGTGCCGCGCCTTGCCCTCTGCCCGAAGCGATGGCTCCGAACGGATTTGAGTGAAGCAGAGGAAGGTCAATATTGGAAGAGGCGGTATGGTGATCGAGCGCGTCGCCGCTGCTTCGCATCAAGCTGGCACGGCGTTCAGTCCCGCGCCTCGCGCAGCGCATTCCACAGCGTTTTCACGTCGCGGTTGAGCGCCCCCAGCTCCTCGCCGCGCATCCCCGAGCGGGCCAGCAGTTCCTCCGCCAGGCAGCCGCATTCCTCGCGCATGTGGCGGCCGCGATCGGTGAGGCGCACCTGGACCTGGCGCTCGTCCTGCGGATTGCGTTCGCGGGTGACGAAGCCTGCCGCTTCGAGCCGCTTCACCAGCGGGGTCACCGTGCTCGATTCGAGTGCGAGCCGATCGGCGATGGCGCCGACGGTGCGGCCGTCCTGCTCCCACAGCGCATGGAGCACCAGATATTGCGGATAGGTGATGCCGAGCCGGTCGAGCATCGGCTTGTAGGCGCGCGTGATCGCCATGCTCGTCGCGTAGAGCGAGAAGCAGAGCTGGTCGTCGAGGGGCATCGCGGCAGGCATGGTCGTCTCCTTGGCCGAGGCCGATATCATCAAAAACCATATCGCGATAACGAATTCGCTGGACAAGCCCCGATTCGCCCATTAGCTGAATGATATCGCGATAAACAATATCGCGAGCTTAAATGAGGAGATCGAGCATGTCGGTTGACGTAAAGTACAGCACCCGCGCCACGGCCACCGGCGGCCGCGACGGCGAGGCCCGCAGCGAGGACGGGCGTTTCGTCGCCAGGCTCTCGACGCCGAAGGAACTGGGCGGCGCGGGCGGCGAGGGGACCAATCCCGAGCAGTTGTTCGCAGCCGGCTATTCGGCCTGCTTCATCGGCGCGCTGAAGGTTGCGGGCGCGCAGCTCAAGATCAAGGTTCCGGCCGAAACCAGCGTGACCGCGACCGTCGGCATCGGACCGCGCGCGGCGGGCGGCTTCGGCATCGCCGCCGACCTGGAAATCAGCCTGCCCGGCGTGGAGCGCGCCGATGCGGAGAAGCTCGTCCAGGCCGCGCACCAGATCTGCCCCTATTCGAATGCGACCCGCAACAACCTCGATGTGGGCCTGACGATCGCCTGAGGCATCCTTCCGCCCGATCGCTGCCGGCCCGCCGGGGCTCGGAGCCCCGGCACCGTTGCGGGCCGGCAGCCGATCGGGATCGGCCGGTTCGGTCCGCCGCGAAGCCCGTGTCAGGCTTCGTGGAACTGCAACGCGGCCAGCCGGGCGTAGAGGCCGCCCCGCGCGACCAGCTCGGCATGGGTGCCGGTCTCGACGATGCGGCCTTCCTCCATGACGATGATCCGGCCGGCGGCGCGCACCGTGGCGAGGCGATGGGCGATGACGAGCGTGGTGCGGTGCTCCATCAGCCGCTCGAGCGCGTCCTGGACAAGGCGTTCGCTCTCGGCGTCGAGCGCGGAGGTGGCTTCGTCGAGCAGCAATATGGGAGCGTCGCGGAGCAGCGCGCGGGCGATGGCGACGCGCTGGCGCTGTCCGCCCGAAAGCCGCGCACCGCCTTCGCCGAGGAAGGTGTCGAGGCCCTGGGGCAGGTCGCGCAGGAAATCGGCGGCGTTGGCGGCTTCGGCGGCGGCCCAGATCTGGTCGTCGGTCGCGCCCCAGGCGCCATAGCGCAGATTGTCGCGCGCCGAGGCGCCGAAGATCACCGTCTCCTGCGGCACCATCGCCATGCGCGCGCGGATATCGGCCGGATCGGCCGCAGGGACCGGTACACCGTCGACACGGACTTCGCCGCCATCGGGATCGTAGAAGCGCTGGAGCAGCTGGAAGAGCGTCGACTTGCCGGCGCCCGAGGGGCCGACCACCGCCACCGTCTCGCCGGGGCGGACCTCGAGCGAGAAGTCGGTGAGCGCGGCGCTGTCCGGGCGGGTGGGATAGCGGAAGGTGACCCGGTCGAAGGCGAGCGCGCCCTGGGGCGGCTGGGGAAGTGGCACGGGACTGGCGGGGGCCGCGATGTCGGGCTGCTGATGGAGCAGTTCGGCGAGGCGGCTGGCCGCGCCCGAGGCGCGCAGCAGGTCGCCATAGACTTCGGTAAGCGCGCCGAACGAGCCGGTGACGAGGCCGGCGGTGAGGACGAACGCCATGATCGAGCCGCCCGATAGCCGGCCGGCGGCGACATCGGCCACCGCGGCCCATACGATCAGCGTGATCGCCGTGAACAGCGAGCCGATCACCAGCGCCGTCATGATCGCGCGCAGGCCGAAGCGGCGCTTGCCGGCTTCGAAGGTGCGGGTGACGGCGCCCTGGAAGCGCTCGGCCTCGCGCTGCTCCTGCCCGAAGGCCTGGACGATGCGCATCGCGCCCAGCGTCTCCGAGGCGATCGCGCCCACATCGGCCACCCGGTCCTGGCTGGTGCGCGAGAATTGCCGCACCCGGCTGCCCAGCCAGACGATCGGCAGGATGGTGACCGGGATGCCGACGACCAGATAGGCGGCGATCTTGGGCGCGAGCGCGAAGAGATAGATGACGCCGCCCGCGCCGGTGAGCAGGTTCCTGAGCGCGATCGAGACGGTGGAGCCGACCACCTGCTCGACCACCGCGGTGTCCGCGGTGAGGCGCGAGGCGATCTCGGACGGGCGGTTCTCCTCGAACCATTTGGGCGGGAGGCGGAGCAGGTTGCGGTGCACCGCCATGCGCAGGTCCGCGACGGTGCGCTCGGCCAGCCAGGAAACGAAATAGAAGCGGACCGCGGTGAAGGCCGCGAGCGCCACGACGACGAGCAGCAGCCCCTGGAAATAGATGCCGATCCGGCTGGTGTCCGCTCCGGCGGCGAAGCCATGGTCGACGATCTTCTGGAAGGTGCGGGGGATCAGCAGCGTCGTCAGCGACGAGCCGATCAGCGCGACGATCGCGATCAGCAGCTGAAGCGGATAGCGCCGCGTGAAGCCCCAAACGACCAGGAGATTGGAGATCTTGCGCCGCTGCGGCCCATCGGACGGGGGGAGCGCGGGCGCAGGCGGGACGGGTTCGGCCATGCGCGGCGGACTAGCGCGATTGGAGAGAGAGGGGAACCGTCCTTTGCCGGGACGGGTTGCCCGGATATCCACAGGAATTCCGGAACGGCCAGTTCGTCGTGTGTACAGAGGGGGTTAGCCGGATATCGACTGCGATTTCGTGGTTACGGTATGGGAGCTGCGCATCGTTCCGTCGCATTACGGCCTTGCCCGGCGTTGCGCCGCAGCACGGCTCGCCTATAACGCTAACATAGCCGCCGCCGTTTTTGGGGAGGGGGACGGCGGAAGGGACGCAATGCTGTACGACGCTTATGAGATTCAGCGCTCGCTTCTCGCAGGTGCGAGCGCGCTGGCCAATTTTTCCGCGGGGCTGTTGAACAATCCGGCCAATCCGTTCGCCTATTTCGGCGGCGGACCGGTGCTCGCCTCGGCGCTCGAAGTGTTCGCCCATGCCTCCGCTCCCCGCGGCAAGCCGGAATTCGGGCTCGATCATACGACGGTCGACGGCCGGCAGGTCGAGGTTCATGAGGAAGTGGTACTGCGCAAGCCGTTCGGCCAGCTCAAGCGCTTCGTGCGCACGGGCGTGGAAGGCGGCCCGAAGCTGCTGATCGTCGCGCCGATGTCCGGCCACTATGCTACGCTGCTGCGCGGCACGGTCGAGCGCATGCTGCCGGTGGCGGACGTCTACATCACCGATTGGCGCGACGCGAAGCTGGTGTCGCTCGCGCATGGCCGCTTCGACCTGGACGACTATATCGATTATCTGGTCGAGTTCCTCGCCTTCATCGGCAAGGACGGCGATCCGCGGCCGCATGTGCTGGCGGTATGCCAGCCCTCGGTGCCGGCCTATGCCGCCGTCGCGGTGATGAGCGCCGACGCGCATCCGAATCGCCCCGCGACGCTCACCATGATGGGCGGCCCGATCGACACGCGCGAAGCGCCGACCGCAGTGAACACGCTCGCCACCGAGCGGCCGTTCAGCTGGTTCGAGCAGAACG
The DNA here is from genome assembly GCF_001899725.1 of Sphingomonas sp. 67-41. Taxonomy (NCBI): domain Bacteria; kingdom Pseudomonadati; phylum Pseudomonadota; class Alphaproteobacteria; order Sphingomonadales; family Sphingomonadaceae; genus Sphingomonas; species Sphingomonas sp. 67-41. Next base: position 131,865 of record NZ_MKWJ01000017.1, read on the forward strand.
TCATCGCCACCGTGCCGATGAGCTATGCCGGGGCGGGGCGGAAAGTCTATCCGGGCTTCCTGCAGCTCGCGGGCTTCATGACGATGAACCTCGGCAACCACATGATCTCGCACTGGGAGATGTTCAAGCATCTCGTCCAGGGCGATGACGAGAGCGCCGACGCGACGATGAAATTCTACGAGGAGTACCGCTCGGTCTGCGACATGACCGCCGAATTCTATCTCCAGACGATCGACACGGTGTTCCAGGCGCATGCGCTGCCCCGGGGCACGATGACGCATCGCGGGCGCAAGGTGGATCCGGCGGCGATCCGGGATGTGGCCATCCTCGCGATCGAGGGCGAGAAGGACGATATTTCGGGCATCGGCCAGACCAGGGCGGCGCTGACCATCGCGACTGCGCTTCCCGAGGATCTGAAGCATTATCACCTCGCCGAGGGCGTGGGCCATTACGGCATCTTCAACGGCTCCAAGTGGCGCAATCGCATCGCGCCGATCCTGGAACAGTGGATGGCGGCGAATCCGGGCTGAGCGGCGTGGCTCTTCCCCTCCCTGGAACGGAGGGGAGACCGGATCAGTTATATTCGCTGGTCGCGACTATGCTCCAGATCAGCCAGGCGACGCCGATCCAGATCGCCAGGATGAGCAGCACGCCGGGCCAGCTGACCGGCCGCTGCGTCTCGATCTCGGCGCGGGCGCGGTGCTCGGCAAAGAGCGCGGGCGGGATCAGCTTCTCGAACAGCCAGACGCCGAGCGGAATGACGATCGCATCGTCGACGAGGCCGAGGACCGGAATGAAATCCGGGATCAGGTCGATCGGCGAAAGCGCATAGGCGGCGACCAGCACGCCGACCAGCTTGGCGAGCAACGGCGTGCGCGGATCGCGCACCGCGAACCAGATGGCGTGCGCTTCGGTGCGAATGCGGTGCGCTAGCGATGGGCCGGTCATGGAGACGGGGTGGCTCGGGCCGCTCCCAGCGTCAAGCGCCATCCATCACCCCGGCGGCGACACGCGGCAGATGGCGTCAGGCGTTCCCATAGGCGGCAGCCGCGCCGATCAGTTCGAGATCGTTGCGGTTGACCAGCACTGCCGGGACGTCGGAGAGCTGGCGGCGGAACGCGGCCTTGCCCTCCATCCGGCGGCGGAAGCCCGGATCCAGGAGATGGGAGTGGAGCGCGCGGCTGATCGCGCCGGTGAGGTAGACGCCGTCCCAGGCGCCGAAGGCGAGCGCGAGATCCCCGGCAAAGGCACCGAGGTGCTCGACGAACATGCGCACCACCGCCGCCGCGATCGGGTCGCGCGCGGTGCTGCGGGTGATGTCCTCGGGCGAGGCCATCCTGATGCCTCCGGACAATGCTTCATAGGCGAGGCACAGTCCCGGCGCGCTGACCAGCGTCTCCACGTCGAGCGCATGGCCGCGCTTCCGGCAGAACTCGGCGAACTTGCGTTCGTCCGCCGTCTCGGGCGCGAAGGCGATGTGGCCGGCCTCGCTCTGCACGGGGACGAGCCGCCCGCCCGCGCTGATCAACGCGGCGACGCCGAGCCCGGTGCCGGTCCCGATCACGACATAGGTGCCGCCGGGCTCCACTGCGCGCGGCGGCGGCCCGTGCAGCGGGGTGAAGGCGCTGGGCGGCAGGGTGGTGAGCGCCAGCGCATTGGCGGCGCATTCGTTGAGCGCGCGAGGCGGCGCGCGCAGCACAGCCTCGACGCCGGCGAGCGAGATGTACCAGCGGCTGCCGGTCAGGTTGATCAGGTCGCCGCGCGCCGCGCCGGCCACGGCCAGCACGCTCGGCAGCCGCGCGTCCTGAAGTCCCAGGCCGCTCAGATAGGAGACGAGAGCGCTGGTGAAGGTGGGATGCTCGCTGGTCGAGAACCGCCGGATGTCGCGTGGCGCCGGCCCCGCCTCGCCGCCGGTTAGCCCGAACCGCACCGATTGGCGGCCGATATCGGCCACCAACGCCAAGCCTTCGCCCATCGACGCACCCCCTGTCCGATCGGCCCCGCTTTGCGGAGTCCGAATACTGTTATCGCTAACAGTCACCCCATGAGCAACAAGATTGCGATTGGCAGCGTTGTCAGAGAGTAAAGCGAACAAAGCCATTCGTGCAAGCGGCTTTGTTACAAGCGAATTTACAGCGTTACACAGGGAGTTACAGGAGGACGGGGGCGTGGATTCCGACATATCCTCTCGCCGACCAACTTCGGGAGAGAGACGGATGAAGGTGCCTTTCGCGATTCTGCTGGCGGTGGGCCTTGGCCATGCTGCGCCGGCCCTTGCTCAGTCCGCCGCGCCGTCACCGCTGCTGGGCAGCTGGGCAGTGGATGTCGAGCGCTTGCCCATGCCGCCCGAGGCGCGGCCGAAGAGCGTGACGATCAGCTATGCCGATATCGGCGGCGGCAAGTGGCGGACCAGTGTCGACATCGTCGGCAAGGACTATGAGAACCACACGGCCGGCACCTACACGCCCGACGGGACCCCCTATGTCGTGGAGGGTAGCCCCGAGGCGGACATCGCCGCGGTGCAGCTGCCGGCGCCCAATGTGCTGGTGATGGTGCTGGGCAAGGGCGGGATCCCCGCCTCGACCCGGGTCTACACGGTCGCGCCGGACGGGAAGACGATGATCGAGACCGCCGGCTATATCGGCGAGGGCGGCAAGCCGGTGATGCGGACGAACTATTTCACGCGGGTCCGGTAGACATATCCATTACGGGCCAGTCTCGCCGCACGCGACCGCTCCGGATGTAGGGTTGGCATGGCGGCAATCCCGCCGCCGCAACAGAAAGGTGAACCTATGTCATTCGCCGATCTGTGCCTGTTCCTGGGCGTCCTGTTTGCCTTTGCGACTTTGGTCGTGAAGGCGATCGAGATGGCTCGAAAGAAATAGGTACACGGGCGGGGCTCGAGCTGACACTCGGGCCCCAAACGTTTGAGCCCCGGTTGCTGACACAACCGGGGCTCACAGAAAGGCGCCTATGTCATCGCCTGTCGGCTGGATACCATGGCGGGCGTCGATCTTCAATGAACAGCGACGGGAGGGGCTCGGCCTGCCAGCCGGGCCCCGAACGATTTGGGCCCCGGTCGCTGCCACGACCGAGGCCCATATCAACGGGACAAGCCCAATGAGTCTTGCGAAACCTTTGCAATCCCGCAGGCGTCAATTTTCAATGACGCGGCTCACAGCACCTCGAACAGGCCCGCCGCGCCCATGCCGCCGCCGATGCACATGGTGACGACCACATATTTGGCGCCGCGGCGCTTGCCTTCGATCAGCGCATGGCCGGTCATGCGCGCGCCGCTCATGCCATAGGGGTGGCCGATCGAGATCGCGCCGCCGTTCACGTTCAGCAGTTCGTTCGGGATGCCGAGCTGGTCCTGGCAATAGAGCACCTGCACCGCGAAAGCCTCGTTCAGCTCCCACAGGCCGATATCGTCCATCTTAAGGTTGTAGCGCTCGAGCAGTTTCGGGATCGCGAAGACCGGGCCGATGCCCATCTCGTCCGGCTTGGTGCCGGCAACGGCCATGCCGACATAGCGGCCGAGCGGGGTGAGGCCGCGCTTCTCGGCCACCTTCTCCTCCATCAGCACGCTGGCCGACGAACCGTCCGACAGCTGCGAGGCATTGCCGGCGGTGACGGTGCCGTTCGGCAGCACCGGCTGGAGCGAGGCCAGGCCCTCGGCGGTCGTCTCGGGGCGATTGCCCTCGTCCTTGGCGAGCGTGATCTCCTTCTGGGAGACTTCCTTGGTCTCCTTGTTGACGACGTTCATCGTCGCGGTGACCGACACGATCTCGTCGTCGAACTTGCCCGCGGCCTGCGCGGCGGCGGTGCGCTGCTGCGACTGCAGGGCATAGGCATCGCAACGGTCGCGGCCGATGCCGTAGCGGGCGGCGACCACTTCGGCGGTCTGCAGCATCGGCATGTAGATGTCGCCGTGCATCGCGAGCAGCTCGCGATCGGGCTCGACGCGCATCTGCGGGGTCTGGACCAGGCTGATCGATTCGAGGCCACCGCCAATGGCGATGTCCATATTGTCGACGATGATCTCCTTGGCGGCAGTCGCGATGGCCATCAGGCCCGAGGCGCACTGGCGGTCGACCGACATGCCGGCGACCGTGACGGGCAGGCCGGCGCGCAGCAGCGCGGTGCGGGCGATATTGCCGGCGGTGCTGCCCTGCTGGAGCGCGGCGCCGAACACGACGTCCTGCACTTCCGCCGGATCGATGCCGGCGCGCTCGACCGCGGCCTTGATCGAATAGGCGCCGAGCGTCGGCGCCGGCGTGGCGTTGAACGCGCCGCGATAGGCGCGGCCGATGCCGGTACGGGCGGTGGAGACGATGACTGCGGAGCGAGACATGGACTTATTCTCCTTCAGGCGGCGGGAAAGCGTGCCGCTTGGGTTTCAAGTGGAAGATCGAACGCGCCGCAGATGAGCGCCACGCCGTGGTAGAAGGCGACGAGCTGGACGATTTCGAACGCCTGCTCGTCGCTGAAATGTGCCTTGAGGTCGGCCCATGCGGCATCGCCCAGCCGGCGTTCGTCGAGCAAGGCGTCGACCGTGGCGAGGAGCACGCGCTCCGCCGGGCTCCATATCGACGCGTCGGCAGGCCCGTGCACGGTGGCGTGGAGCTGGGCCGCGTCCAGTTCGACGGCCGGCGCGAAGATCGCCGCATGAACGCCCCACTCATATTCGCAGCCGCACCGCGCCGTCGTGCGGTGGATGACGATCTCGCGCTGCCGAAGCGAGAGCGGGCCCTCGCGGTCGAGCAGCGAGCCGGCCGAGAATTTCGTCCAGGCGCGATCCGATCTGGCCAGCGTGGTGAACAGTCGCAGCGGCTCGGCGCCGCGCATCAGCACCTTCATCTGGGCATCGAACGCGGGCGGGAACGGCCTTTCGAGGGGGGCGATGCGGGGCGCGCTCATACATATACCAGCGCGATCCACTCGGCGATCAGCGCGGGCTTCGCCTCGCCCTCGATCTCGAGCGTATATTCCTGGACCTGTTCCCAGACGCCGGGCTTGCGCTCGGTGAATTTCAGCAATTTGAAACGGCCGCGGACGCGCTTGCCCGAGCGTACCGGCTGCATGAAGCGGACTTTATTACCGCCATAATTGACTCCCATCCTCGTGCCTTCGATCGCCGGCGCATCGGTGCGCGCGGCGAGCATCGGCATCAGCGAGAGCGTGAGGAAGCCATGGGCAATGGTGCCGCCGAACGGCGTCTGCGCGGCGCGGACGGGATCGACATGGATGAACTGGTGGTCGCCGGTCGCCTCGGCGAACTGGTCGATCATCGCCTGGGTCACTTCCACCCAGTCGGAAACGCGTTCGGTGCCGATGCTCTCGGCCATCTGCTGCACGGTGATCGTCGCCAAGATAGCGGTCCTCTCGCCTGTTTCGCGCCCATCTAGGGGCGGGGCGGGGCCTCCCGCAAGCCTCGGCCGACCGGAAATTTGAAAGATGGGGCTGACGTAGCGTCCGCTGGCAGCAAACCCCGGAGATACGGGGAGGAATTTCCGAACCCGATATTCGAAAGCGGTCAGCGACTCAGGCCGGGCCGTCGGCTAGTGGCCTGGCGCCGCGCCTTTCCAGATCGGCGAGCAGCACTTCGATCGCCCAGGTGCAGGCGGCGGCGGCCCCGGCGCCGTCCATGTCCCATTGGTCGCGCATCTCGCGCCAGGCGAAGCCGCTGCCCAGATATTGGAACATCGCGATCGCGCGGGTGCGATCGGGCTCGGCGAGCGCCTCGACCCGGGGGGCAAGCATCGCGCGGAAGGCGGCGACGCGTTCCTCCTTCATCACGTTGCGGATCGCGCGGCCTTCGGCGCTGGCCATCACCACCGTCATCGCATCCGCCTTGTCGTCGAAATTGGCGAAGCGCGAGGCCACGCCGCCGACGAATTCGCCGAGGGTCTTCGGAATGCCGCCGGCGGGGCCGATGCGCGCCCAGGCCGCCGCGCGCAGCGCCTCCTGATCCGGGCAATAGCGATAGACGGTGCGGCGCGAGACGCCCGCGCGCGTCGCGACCAGGTCGTGGTTGAGCCGGTCCCCCTCCGCCATCAGCGCCAGGATCGCATCGTCGATCCTCGCACGGGTATGGGCATTGTCGGGGCCTTCGGGCCTGGCCGGGTCGGCGAGCAGGAAATTCCGTTTGGACATGCCGATCCCATAGCCGTGGCACAAAAAGTGTCAAATATGGATTGACACAAATTGTGCCATGCGTATTGGATGAATAATACACAAACTCCGGGAGTGTGCGGATGTTGTTTCATGTTTCGATCGACGCGGACGATCCGCGACATGTCGCCGAAGTCATCGCCGAGCTGTGGGGCGGAGTGGCGTTGCCCTTTCCGCCGGTGATCGCGGGCAGCTGGATGGCGATGGCGGGCGACGACCGCCGCACCACGGTGGAGGTCTATCCGCGGGGCACCGAGCTGGTGGAGGCGGAGGGCGATGCCGATGCGATGGGCGTGATCGGCGGCAACGGCGCGCGCTCGGCCACGCATCTCGCCATCGCGACGGACAAGGGCGTGGAGGAGGTGCTGGCGCTGGCGAAGCGCGAAGGCTGGCCGGTGAAGTATCGCAAGCGCGGGGGCGTGTTCGGCGTGCTCGAGCTGTGGGTCGAGGGCAGCCGGATGATCGAGGTGCTCACGCCGGAGATGCAGGCCGAGTACCGGGCCGGGCTGACGGTGGAGAATTGGCGGGGCTTTCTGAGTGCGGCCGGGATGGCGCCCGCCGCCTGAGCGCTCACCCGCCGCTGTTGGCGTGGAGGATGTTGCCGTCCGGGTCCTTGAACCAGATGGCGCGGAAATCGCCGAGGATATGGACGCCGTCCTCCACCCGGTCGAAGCCGCCGGGATATTCCTCCAGCTTCACGCCCTTCCCGCGCAAGGCGGCGGCGATCGCTTCCAGATCGTCATGCACGTCGAAGACCACGGCATTGGCCTGGTTGGTGCCGGCGAAGTCGCTGCGATAGACGTTGAGCAGCGTGGTGCCGGTGCGCAGCAGCAAGACCTCGCCATGATCCGCCACCAGCGGCAGGCCGAGCGTCCCGGTGTAGAAGGCCTTGGCAATGGCGATGTCCCGGCAGGGGAGGATCGCGTGGCTGCTATGGTCCTTGAGCATGGGATCTTCACTCCAGATCGTCACCGGCGCGGGCGCTCAGGCCCTGGCTTCCGCCGGATAGGGCAGGATGAACTTGCCGCTGGGATCGGCGGTATAGCTGGTCTGGGTGGGATAGGGGATCGAGATGCCTTCCGCGGCGAACCGGCGCAGGATCGCGAACATGATCTTGTCGCGCACCAGCTGGGCGTGCGGCACGTCGTCGCCGGCCACGTCGAACTCGATCACGAAATCGATCGAGCTGGCGCCGAAGCCTTCCGTGCTGGCGCGCGAGAGCGTGCCGCCGGCCTGCTCGACGATTTCCCGGAACATCGCGGGCAGCGCCTCGAGCTTCTCGACCGGCGTTTCATAGGCGACGCCGATCGGCAGCTTGGTGCGGGTATGGTGGCGCAGCGAGAGGTTCTCGATCAGCTTGTCGAGCAGCTGCTTGTTCGAGAAGACCAGCTCCTCGCCGATGAACGAGCGGATGCGCGTGCTCATCAGGCCGATCGACACGACGGTGCCGCTGTTGCGGTCGAAGCGGATCTTGTCGCCGACGCGGAAGGGCCGATCGAAGAGGATGGTCAGCGCGGCGAAGAGGTTGGCGAAGATGCCCTGCGCGGCAAGGCCGATGGCGATGCCGCCGACGCCGAGACCGGCGACCAGGCCGGTGACGTTCACGCCCAGATTGCCGAGTACCATCACCGTCGCGATGGCGAAGAGCACCACCGTGATCAGGACACGGATGATGCCGAGCGCGCTGGCAAGGCCGGAGCCGTGATAATTGTCGGCCGTCGTCTTGCGCTCGATCGCGCCGAAGATCAGCTCGCGCAGCCAGATCGCGCACTGGAACGCGGCCGAGATGGTGAAGAGGAACTCGACTGTGCTCTCGACCATCCGGGGGGGATTGGCATAGCCGGTAACCAGCCGGATCGAGACCATCAGGATGAAGAAATTCCCGGTCCTGGCGACCGCGCGGCCGATGACCGCGTACCAGTTGGCCACGCCCTCGCCCTTCTTGCACACCCGCGCGCCCCAGCCCTTGATCGCCTGGAGGAGGAAGAACACCGCGATGGCGATGCCGGTGGCGATCAGGATCTGGAGCCAGTGCGACTGGGCCCAGGCCCAGCTGTCGTTGGCGAAGGCCTCTGCCTGGATCTCGAGGTTGTCGCTCTGCGGGAAGCCGGTGGCGGTGCGGTTGATGATCATGCGGCCTTTCGGGACTGTTGGTGCGCGGCGAGATCGTCGAGAAAGGCGATCAGGCCGCGTTCGTAACGATTGAGCCAGCGCGTGGCGCGGGGCAAGTGGAGACCGGCGCGCCACGCCGCCTGGGCCTCGCGATCCTTGGCGAGATCGACGAGCGCGGGGTGGACATAGGATTTGCGGGCGATGGCGGGCGTGTTGCCCAGCGCCGCGGTCACCGGCGCGAGCATCGCCTTGAGGCCGAGAGGGGCGCTCGCTTCGGCCAGCGCGCGGAAGGCGAGCACGCTGGCGCCCCAGGTGCGGAAATGCTTGGCGGTGAAGTCCTCCGCCATGGCCGCGCGGATATAGGCGTTGACGTCAGTCGAAGTGACCGGGTGCGCCTCGCCGGCTTCGTCGAGCCAGCGGAACAGGTGCTGCCCGGGCAGGTCCTGGCACTTCCTGACGAAACGGCTGAGCGAGCCGTCGGTGATCGTCAGCACGCGCAGCCGGCCCGACTTGGCGTGGAACTGCAGGCGGAGCGTGCGCCCCGTCACCCGGGCGTGGCGCTTGCGGAGCGTGGTGGCACCGAAGCTCCTGTTCGCCTGGACATATTGCTCGTTGCCCACCCGGATGCTGCCGAGGTCGAGCAGGCGGACCACGGCGGCGACGGCCTTTTCCTTGCACAGGCCGCGCAGGCCGAGATCGCGCGCCACCCGGGCGCGGAGCCTTGCCAGATGCGCGCCGAAATCGGCGCAGCGATCATATTTCGCGGCCTCCTGCGCCTCGCGGAAGGCGGCGTGGTAGCGATATTGCTTGCGGCCCTTCTCGTCCTGGCCGGTCGCCTGGATATGGCCGTGCGGATCCGGGCAGAACCAGGCATTCGCATAGGCCGGGGGCAGGCCGATCGCGTTCAGCCGGTCGATCGTGTCGCGATCGGCGATGCGCTTGCCGTCCGCATCCCGATAGCCCCAGCCGTGGCGCACCTTGCGCCGGGTAATGCCGGGCTGCTGGTCGTCGACATAGACGATCTCGGTATCGGGCATGGGCCTCCTCGCAATGTCCCGGTCAATGCGCGGCCTTTCGCTTCGTTCCGGACGCGGGCTAGGGGAGGGCCCGTTTCGGCGCGCGCCGGGGGAGCCCGGCCGCGTTCACCCAGCGCTGCGCCGGGCGCTCGACCAGATGGTAGAGCGCGATCGAGGCGAGGAGCACGAGCAGCAGGAATCCGCCGACCAGCGGCCAGGGTACGGCATGCTCGTTCTCGACAAAGGCGAGCTTGAAGGCGAACCAGAGGAGATAATGGGAGAGATAGGTCGCGTAGCTGATCTCGCCCAGATAATGGATCCAGCCCGCCTCGAGCGGATTGCCGCGGCGCGCGGCGGTGAGCCCCAGGGCGAGCAGCAGGGCGGCGAAAGCGGCGGGCGCGGCGAAGGTCTCGGGCAGGCCGAGTGCCCAGCCGATGCCCAGAGCGAACGCGAGCCCGAAGCCGGCCAGCGCGGGGAGGCGCCAATGGTCGCGCCAGCGCAGCCACAGCGCGGCGATCGCAGTGCCGGCGGCGAACTCGATCACGCAGCGGACCAGGCCCAGGCTGGTGATTTCCTGGCCGAGCGCCCAGGCGCCGCGGCTGGCGAAGATCGCATGGAGCAGGCCGAGCAGCGCGGCGATGGCGGCGATCACCGCCCAGCTCGGCACGCGGCGCCAGTCGATCGCAAGGGCGAGCAGCGGGAAGAGCAGATAGGCGCCCAGCTCGCAGGAGATCGACCAGGCGGGATCGTTCCAGGTCAGATGCTCGGTGAAGCCCCAGTTCTGGAGCAGCAGCACATGGAGCGGCAGCTCGTGCCAGGGGAACTGGTCGCTGCCCCGGCCGGTGAGTTCCAGCGCCGCCGCGATCGCCACGCCCACTCCGAGCATGAACAGGTGGAGCGGCCAGACCCGGGCGACCCGGCGCCGCAGGAAGCCGGGGATCGCCGCCGGCCCGCCGGCGCGGACGCGCTCGCTCCAGGTCATCCAGATGACGAAGCCGGAGAGCAGGAAGAAGAAGTCGACCGCCAGATAGCCCTTGGCGAGCAGGTGCAGCTCCGGATCGGGCAGGCCCAGCGCGAAGCGGATGTGGAAGAACACCACGAACCAGGCCGCGATGCCGCGGACGCTGGTCAGGGCCCTGAGCTCCCCCTTGACCTGTTCCCCCTTGGTCTGTTCCCCCTTCATGCCAGTGCCGGCCTTGCCTTGCGCAGCGGCCGCCAGCGCGCTTCCTCGCGCTTGCGGGCCATATAGGTGTCGAGCCCGATCTGTGCCCCGATCAGCATGTAGACGAAGGGCTGGAACGCGATGGCGATGAAGGTGGCGCCGAGCATGTAGACGATGTGCGCGGTCTGCAGCGCCGAGGCGAGCGGGGCGACCCATTCCTGGCCGGGCTCGGGCTTCTTGTAGCGCTGGCGCAGCACTTCCATGCGGAAGATGCCGAGCAGGTTGATCGTCAGCCACAGCGCCAGGCCGGGATAGCCCTGTTCGCCGAGCATCTCGAAATAGGCGCTGTGATAGGCGCGGGCCTTGTCCACCTCGAGGCTGCGGTCGACGGTCGCCTGGCCGGCACCGTCGTTCTCCACCGCCACCTTCTCGTAGCGGATATGGTTCTGGCGATAGGCTTCGAACCCGCCGCCCATCGGATGGGTCTTGGCATAGTCGATGGTCCATTGCCACACGGCAAGGCGCGTGGAGGCCGAGGCGTCCGCCTTGTAGGTCTTGATCGTGCCCATGCGCTCGGTGAAGGCCGAGGGCAGGAAGGGCACGGCGACGAGGCCGAGACAGCCCAGCGCGGCCAGATAGACGAACTTGCGCTTGGTATCGCGGAGCATCAGCAGCGCGACCAGGCCGATGCAAAGCAGGCCGGTGCGCGTCGAGGTGCCGATCGGGATCAGCAGGCAGGCGAAGATCAGCGCGACGCAGAACGCCTTCACTTTCCAGTCCGGCGGGAAGATCGTGCCGAAGCGCATGAACCAAATGATCAACGGGACGATCGCGATCGCCACGGTGGAGATGGTCGAGCCTTCGTAGAGGCCCGAATTGTTGGCGACCATCAGGTTGAGCTCGCCATAGCCGCCGCCCGAGCCGAGCGTCTTGATGCCCCCGACGATGATGATCGAGGCGGCGGAGAGGATCATGAAGAGCAGCAGGCTCTCGATGCGCAGCTTGGTGCGCAGCGTCAGCGGCAGGAAGGCGGCGAAGGCGAGCGCCTTCCAGACCCAGTCCCATTTGTCGAGCGCCTCGACTTTGAAGTCGGCATTCTTGGTCGTGTAGAAGCAATAGGCGAGGAGGAGGACGATCATCAGCTGGCGCGGGGCCACCCGCACGTCCTTCTTGTCGTCGATCGCCAGCCAGCCGAGCACCGACAGGCCCACTGCGATCAGCGAGATCGGCACCGAATTGAGCAGGAGATAGGTGAGCCGCTGCGGTGAGACGATGTCGATATAGGCGTAGACGAGCACGAAGAGGAACGGCTTGCGGAAGCCCATCCCGAAAAAGGCCAGCAGGAAGGCGACGAAGACGAGATCACGCACCGGGCTTGCCCCATCGGCTGGGCTTGGCCTTGGACGGCTGGTCGTCGGGGCCGGGTTCGTGGTCGAGATCGGGGCGGCGCAGCAGCAGGAAGGCCGCGAGCAGCATCAGCCCGTGCGAGATCGCGAGCGATAGATTGTCAATCATGTGCCCGTCGGCGCTCCTGCTTGTCGGGCCGGTGTAGCGGGATGCGGTTGACGCGGCGTTAAGTGCTCGCATGGCATGGGAGCCCCCATGCGGATCCTCCACATCCTCGATCACGGCCTGCCGCTCCACAGCGGCTATACCTTCCGGACGCGGGCGATCCTGAAGGCGCAGATGGCGCGCGGCTGGGACGTCGCCGCGGTGACCAGTCCGCGCCATGGCAAGTTCGACACCGACGAGGAGACGATCGACGGTATCCGCTTCTATCGGACGCCGCGCGTCAATTCCGGGCCGCCGGTGATCGGCGAACTGCGCGAGGTCGCGGCGTTCGCCAGGCGGATCGAAGCGGTGGCGCGCCATTGGCGGCCGGACGTGCTCCATGCCCATTCGCCGGTGCTGGGCGCGATGGCGGCCCAGCGCGTGGCGGACAAGCTCGGCCTGCCGCTGGTCTATGAGATCCGCGCCTTCTGGGAGGACGCGGCCGTGGGCAACGGCACGGGGACCGAAGGCAGCTGGAAATACCGGGCGACGCGCTGGCTGGAAACCCGGGCGGTGCGCAAGGCCGATGCCGTCGCGGTGATCTGCGAGGGGCTGAAGAACGACCTGGTCGCCCGTGGCGGGATCGATCCGGGCAAGATCATGATTTCGCCCAACGGCGTGGATCTGGGCGTGTTCGGCGAACCCCTGCCTTACGACCGGGCCTTGGCGAAGGAGCTGGGGATCGACGGTGCCGAGACGATCGGTTTCATCGGCAGCTTCTACGATTATGAGGGGCTCGACGTGCTGATCGAGGCGATGCCGGCACTGGTCGCCGCGCGGCCGAAGATGCACCTGGTGCTCGTCGGCGGCGGGCCGTGCGACCCGGCGCTGACGGCGCAGGCGGCAGCGTCGCCCGTCGCCGATCGCATCCATTTCGTCGGCCGGGTGCCGCACCAGCAGGTCGAGCGTTACTACAGCGTGATCGACGTGCTGGTCTATCCGCGCAAGCATATGCGCCTCACCGACCTGGTGACGCCGCTGAAGCCGCTCGAGGCCATGGCCCAGCGCCGGCTGGTCGCTGCGTCCGACGTGGGCGGGCATCGCGAGCTGATCCGCGATGGCGACACCGGGACGCTCTTCAAGCCCGACGATCCCATGGCGCTCGCACAGGCCGTGGCCCGGCTGTTCGCCGAGCGCGACGGATGGGATGCGCGGCGCGAGCGTGGCCGAGCCTTTGTCGAGGCGGAGCGCAACTGGGCGAGGAATGTCGGGCGTTATGACTCCGTTTACCAAAGACTCGCCAAAGTCGGGGCCATGGAAGACTCGTGGTCGCACACGCCCATGGTGAGCGCATGAACCTGCCGCTGGCGCCGTTGATCGCCGCGGTCGCGGGGGGGCTCGCCGCGCTTGGCGTGGCGATGATCCCCGTGCCTGCGCTCGAGGCGCTGGTGATGGATTCCGGCCTTCCCTCCATCCTCGCCGCGGCCGAGCCGCCGCTGGGCGCCACTGCCCGCCTCGCGGTGGCGCTGGGCACCGGCGCGTTCGTCGGCGCCTTCATGTGGCTCTCGGCCTTCATTCTGCTCGGCTCGCGCGGGCTGACCATCGGCGAGGCGGAGGATATCGCGCTCGATCCGGAAGAAGTGCCGCTGCCGGTGCTCCGCCGCGCCGATGCGCATCCCGACGCGCCGCCGCGCCCGCCGCTGCTCGCCACGCGCGACCTGGGCCGGCCGTTCCTCGAGATTCGCGCCGCAACGCCCGCGCCGCCGGCGCCCGCGCCGGAGGACGAGCATATCGATTTCGACGCGATCTTCCCGCCGCGCGCGATCACGCCGCCCAAGGCGCCGGAGCCGGTGGCACAGGCGCCCGAGCCCGTTGTGGTGCCGCTCGCGCCGGTGGAGGTCGCCGCGCCCGAGCCTGTGATCGCGGTACCGGAAGTTTCCGAAGCCTATCCCGAGCCGGCCGCGATTGCCGCTCCCGAGCCGATCGCCGAGGCGCCGGAAGGTCGCGAAAGCCGCGATGTCCACGCGCGGGCACGCCAGCCGCTCGCCGAGCAGGAATTGCCGGTCGATTTCGACCAGCCGCTCTCCGCCTTCGATCCGCAGGCCATTCCGGCCGTGCCCAAGCCCGCGCCGGTGCCGCTCGCCCCGCTACGCCGCGCGCCGCGCCCGTCGATCTTCGACGAGAGCGAGCGGTTCGAGATATTCGAACTGACGCCGGCGGTGCGCCGCCATGTGCCGGAACCCGCGGCCGAAGCCCCGGTGCTGCCGCCCAGGGGCGAGCGGATCGTGCGGCCGGAAACCGATGCCTCGATCCACGCGCTGCTCGAACGGCTCGAGCGCGGGGTAGCCGACAAGGGCCTGGCGCCCGCGACCCCGCCGACGTCGAAGCAGCATGAACGCGGACTGGAAGAGGCTCTGGTCACGCTGCGCAACCTGGCGCGCCGGACGGCTTGATACCGCGCCGGATCGTCTCTTTCGTCATCCGCGCGCGCCGGGATGACGGATCCCGGGTGAGCGCTCACCGCCCTTCCTCCACCGTCAGCACTTCGAGCGAGATCGTCACCCGATCGCCCGCGCGGCGGACATGATCGACTACCAGGTCCGCCACCAGGTGGCGGCGCAGGCGCAGTTCCGCATCGGGCAGGTCGGCGATCCAGGCGTCGAGCGCGGCCGAGGGCGGGGCGGCGAGCGTGAGGAGGTGGCGCGCGCCGGTAAAGGTGGCGCTGGCCCATCGCGTCCAATCCGATGCGACCAGCGCGGCGGGGCAGCCCGCCGCTTCCGCACTCGCCTCCAGCGCTCGGCGCAACAGCGCTTCCGCATCGGGGCCGCGGCTCATTGCCCGGCCTCGCCCTGCCGGGGCTGCGCCGGTTGCTGGGCGGCCAGGAACGCCTCGACTCGCGCGACGATGCGCGGGCCGGGTTCGCGACCGCGGCGCAGGTCGAGCACGAAGCGCGGGTCGCGCACTGCCAGCCGGCCGAACTTGGTGGGCGGCATGTCCGTCGCCCGAAGGAATTTCTCGATCTTGCGATGCACCGACATCCGCCTGTCTCCCGTCCGATTCGCTGAAGATCGTTCCTAATTTGTTCCGTATTTCCTACTTGTCTAGGAAAAATCCTACGGGTATGGAGATGTCATGGATCCGGAAGCGCAACGCGCCGCGCTGGAAGCGCTGATCGCGGAGAATGGCACGAGCCTTTCCGAGCTTTCGCGGCTGCTCGGGCGCAATCTGGCCTATCTTCAGCAATATGTGGTGCGCGGCACGCCGCGGCTGCTGGCCGAGGCGGACCGCGCGTTGCTGGCGCGCTATTTCGGGGTGCCCGAGGCGCGGCTGGGTGGGCCCGAGGTGGCCGGGATGGTCGCGGTGGCGCGGCTCGACGTGGGCGCCTCGGCGGGCCCTGGCGGCCTGGTCGAGGGCGAGGCGCGGCGGCGGCCGGGCAGCTTCTCGCCCGACGTGCTGCGCGCGCTGGGCGTGCGCGCCGAGGCCGCCTCGATGATCCGGGTGAAGGGCGATTCGATGGCGCCGACGCTGGAGGATGGCGACGAGATACTGGTCGATCGCGACCGGCGCCGTATCGAGGGGCGGGGCGGGGTGTTCGTGATCCGGCTCGACGGCGAACTGATGGTGAAGCGGCTGCGCACCGGAGTGGGCGGGATCGAAGTGATCTCGGACAATCCGGCCTGGGAAGCGCGGGTCGTGCCGGCGGCGCTGGTCGATGTGGTGGGGCGGGTGGCCTGGCTGGGCCGGGCGATCTGATCCTCTCCCTTCGGAGGAGGGGCCGGACTACCGCCCCGTCCGCATCCGATCGGCCAGCCACACCAGGATCAGCAGCGCGATGCCGACGCCCAGGCCGATGAGGAAGCCGAACGAAGCTTCGCCGCGGGCGATGCCGGCGAACACGCCGACGATCAGGCTGAGCGCGAGCAGGAAGCCGCCGGCCATCGGCGTCTTGGAGGGGGGCTTGGTCATGGCCGCTCCTCTGCCACGTCCCGGGCCGGGACGCCACCTGTGCCGAACCGGGGCAGGCGATACGGCATTTTCGGCATGGTTAGCGGAAATTCAGCATCATGTGGCGCGCGAAGCCGGGATTCCGCGGAACTGGCATGATGCGTGAGTGTCTGCGCGCATGAACATGATGCCTTATCTCGGCGATCGCCGCGAAATCGCCGACGCCAACGAACTCATCGCCCGATTCGGCGAGCTGGCCGGCAGCGAGGCCGCCGCGCTTGCCGATCGCAGCCGCGACCTTGGCAACCACATCCATTTCTGTCGCTGGCGCCAGATCGAGCGGCTGATCGTGCTGATGTCGGTCGGCCGGGCAGTGGGGACGGTGCACTGAGTGCATTCCCCTGCCCGGAAGGGCGGGGAGACGAAAGGGCACGGACCCGAAACCATCGCGCGGCGTTCCTCCAGCGATGAACACGCCCCAATTGCTCTCCGTCGGCGTGCTCGCCGGCATGATGCTGCTCTTCGTCTGGGGACGTTTCCGCTACGACATGGTCGCGGTGATCGCGCTGCTCGCGGCGCTGGCGCTGGGGATCGTTTCGCCCAAACAGGCCTTTACCGGCTTTTCCGACGACATCGTGATCATCGTGGCCAGCGCGCTCGTGCTTTCGGGGGCGGTGCAGCGCTCGGGCGTGATCGAGCGGGCGATGCTGGTGCTCCAGCGGCGCGTGACGCGGATCCGCTCGCAATTGCTGCTGCTCTGTGCCTCGGTCGGCTTCGCCTCCGCCCTGGTGAAGAATATCGGGGCGCTGGCGATGATGATGCCGGTCGCCTTCCAGATGGCCAAGCGCTCGAACATATCGCCGGCCGCCTATCTGATGCCGATGTCCTTCGCCTCGCTGCTCGGCGGGCTGATCACGCTGATCGGCACCTCGCCCAACATCATCGTCAGCCGGGTGCGCGAGGAGATGACCGGGCAGCCCTTCGGCATGTTCGACTATGCGCCGGTCGGGTTGGGGCTGACGTTGATGGGGCTGGTCTTCCTGCGCTTCGCCTATCGGCTGCTGCCGCGCGATCGGCGGGCGGCACCGACGCTGGGCGAGGCGATCGACATCCAGGACTATGTGACCGAGGCCGAGATTCCCGCCGGATCGCCGGCCGTGGACGAAACCGTCGCCGCCTTTCGCGCGCGCCACGACGATGCAGTGAAGGTCACCGCGATCCTGCGCGCCGGCATCCGCGCGACGCCCTTCCCCGACACGGTGCTGCGGGCCGAGGACCTGCTGATCCTCACCGGCGCGCCCGACAGCCTGGAGCGGGTGATCGCCGGCGACCGGCTGGCGCTCGAGGGCTCGCAGCGCGAGCGGCCGGAGGGCGCCGAGGGCGAGCCGGGCGTGATCGAGGCAGTGATCGGCACCGAGAGCCCGCTGATCGGGCGCAGCGCCGGACGGCTGGGGCTGCACGAGCGCTTCGGCGTGAACCTGATCGCGGTCTCGCGCCAGGGCGAGCGGCTGGCGAGCCGGCTGGGCGCGATCGTGCTGCAGGCGGGCGACGTGATCGTGCTGCAGGGCCCGCTGGAGCTGCTGTTCGAGCGGCTGGGCGAGCTGGGCTGCCTGCCGCTCGCCCAGCGGACGCTGCGGCTGGGCAGCGCCCGCAAGGGGCTGCTGCCCGTCGCCATCCTGGCCGCGGCGATGGCGGCGACCGCGCTCGGCTATGTGCCGGTGGCGGTGGCCTTCTTCGCGGCTGCCGGGCTCACCATCCTGCTCGGCGCCTTGCCGGTGCGCGAGGCGTACGACCATATCGAATGGCCGATCCTGGTGATGCTGGGCGCGCTGATCCCGGTCTCCGATTCGCTGCGGACCACGGGGGCGAGCCAGATCATCGGCGACTGGCTGGGCCAGCTCGCCGCGACCCTGCCGCCCTGGGGCGCGGTGGCGCTGATCCTGGCGGCGGCGATGGCGGTGACGCCCTTCCTGAACAACGCCGCGACCGTGCTGGTCATGGCGCCGATCGCCGCGACCTTTGCCGGGCAGCTCGGCTATCGCCCCGAGGCGTTCCTGATGGCGACCGCGGTAGGCGCGGGCTGCGACTTCCTCACGCCGATCGGCCACCAGTGCAACACGCTGGTGATGGGGCCGGGGGGCTATCGGTTCGGCGATTATGCCCGGCTGGGCGCGCCGCTCTCGGTGTTGGTGCTGGCGGTGGGAACGCCGCTGATCCTATGGGTATGGCCGGTATTCTGACGGGAGTCGCACATATGGAACGGATGGCGCGGATCGAGCGGACGGGCGGGCCCGAGGTGATCGGGTGGAGCGATGTCGCGCTGGCCCCGCCGGGCCCCGGCGAAGTGCGGATGCGCAACACTGCGGTGGGACTCAATTTCATCGACACCTATCATCGCTCCGGCCTGTACCCGGTGCCGCTGCCGAGCGGGCTGGGCGGCGAGGCGGCGGGCGTGGTCGAGGCGGTGGGCGAAGGCGTGACCGACTTCGCGGCCGGCGACCGGGTGGCGACCTTCGGGCCGGGGCTGGGCGCCTATGCCACCGCGCGCAACGTGCCGGCGAAGATCCTGTTCGCGCTGCCCGACGACATCAGCGACGAGACGGCGGCGGCGGCCCTGCTCAAGGGCGGGACGGTGGAGTTCCTGGTCGAGCGCTGCGCCCGGGTCGAACCGGGCTGGACGGTGCTGGTCCATGCCGCGGCGGGCGGCGTGGGGCAGATCGCGGTGCGCTGGCTGAAGGCGATCGGCGCGACGGTGATCGCGACGGTGGGGCATGGCGACAAGGTGGCGCTGGCGCGCGGGGCGGGGGCGGACCATGTGCTGCTGGCGCGCGAGGACGACATTGCCGCGCGGGTGCGCGAGATCACCGGCGGCGCAGGCGTGGAAGTGGTGCTCGACGGCGTCGGCAAGGCGACCTGGGAGGCATCGCTGGCCTCTGCCCGGCGGCGCGGGCTGGTGGTGAGCTTCGGCAATGCCAGCGGGCCGGTGGAGGGCGTGGCGCTGGGCGCGCTGGCCCGGGCGGGCTCGCTCTACGTGACCCGGCCGACGATGTTCGACTATTATGTGACGCCCGAGGAGCGCGCCGCGGGCAGCGCCCGGCTGTTCCAGATGCTGCGCTCGGGCGCGGTGCGGGTGGACGTCAACCAGCGATTCGCGCTGGAGGACGCGGCCGAGGCGCACCGGGCGCTGGAGGCCGGGCAGACGACGGGATCGACGCTCCTGCTGCCCTGAGAAAGGGGAGGTCATGATGAAGCTGCAAGGCCTGGCGCCGTTGCTTCAGGTGTTCGACATGGCGGAATCGGTGGCATTCTATCGCGACGTGCTCGGCTTCGAGCTTGTCGAGCATTCGCCCGAGATCGAAGCGGCGGAGGGGCGCTATTTCCACTGGTGCTGGCTGCGCAATGGCGGGGGCGAGCTGATGCTCAACACGCTGCACGATGCGGGCGAGCGTCCGCCGGCGCGCGATCCGGCGCGGACGGCGCGGCTGGGCGACGATATCTGCCTGTATCTCGGCTGCGCGGACCTGGACGGCGCCTGGGCGGAACTTCAGGCCAGGGGCGTGGCATCGGCACGGGCGCCGGTGACGACGCCCTATGGCATGCGCCAGCTCTATCTTGCCGATCCCGATGGCTACGGCATCTGCCTGCAATGGAGGGCGTGAGATCCAGGCACGGCAAATGGCCGCCACCGTCATCCCCGCAAAGGCGGGACGACGGGGTTTGCGGATCGGGTCGCGACCCTAGATGCTGTTCGGATCGACGCGCTGCTGGATCGGGCGGCGCTCGACCCTTTCGGTGGTGGTGCGCGTCTCGGTCCGGCCGTTGCGGGTGATCGTCCAGGTGACGATGCGCGTGCGGCGGCTGACGGTGCCGGCCAGGTCGATCGTCACCTTGATCGTGCCCGAGACCTGGTCGCCCGCATGCGCCTTGCGGGCAGCGTCGAGGGTAAGTTCCTGCCCGCCGATCTCGGCTGCCGCGACATCGGCCCGGGCCAGTTCGTCGCGGATGGCGGCGGGGTCGACCGCCAGCTCGGCGGTGAAGCCCTTGCCGTCGGGCCTGGCCCTGAGCGGTGCGGGGCGCGCCGCCTGGGCATCGGCATAGGGGGCGCCGTCGACGAGCTTCAACTGGCCGATCGCAAAGGCATCCACCGTGCGCAGCGCCGTGTCGGGGTCGCACTCGATGCGAAAGGCGGTCCAGCCGGCAACCCAATGGCCGCACGCGGCGCGCGTCAGGTTGGCGTCCTTCAGCCATTTGTCGATGCGGGCCTCCAGCGCGGCGCGGTCGCGCAGCTGGAGCGCGCCGCCCTGGGGCTGGAACACGCGGACCGGGAAGGTCCAGTCGCCCCCCTGGCTGCCGGGCGGCAGGCCGTATTCGAGTTCGACCCCGGCCGGCGTCACCGCGACGATGCGCTCGATCAGTGCGTCGCTGTTCTGCGAGCTGCGCATCGTGCCGGGGCCGCGCTGCTCGACCAGGGTGGTGCGGACGAGCTGGAACTGGTCCCCGGCCTGCTGCGCCGCCGCAAAGGACGGCGCGAGCAGCCCGAAGGGGAGGAGGAAGGCCGCGCGCATCATGCCAGCGCGCCGACCATCGCCTTCACTTCCATGAACTCGGCCAGGCCGAACTTGCCGTGCTCGCGGCCATTGCCCGACTGCTTGTAGCCGCCAAAGGGCAGGTTCGGATCCGGCTGGCCGCCATTCACATAGACCATGCCGGCGCGCAGCTGCGGGGCGACGCGCTTCACGGCGTCGGCATCGCCGAAGACGACCGCGGACAGGCCGTAATCGGTGTCGTTGGCGATGCGGACCGCGTCTTCCTCATCCTCGTACGGGATGATCGTCACCACCGGCCCGAAAATTTCCTCCCGGGCGATCGTCATGTCGTTCCGCACGCCCGAGAAGAGCGTGGGACGGACGAAATAGCCGGTCTCGACTCCGTCCGGACGGCCGGGGCCGCCCGCCTCGAGCTTGGCGCCTTCCTCCATGCCGCGGGCGATCAGGCCCTGGACCTTCTCCCACTGGGCCTTGTTGACCAGCGGGCCGATATGGCGGCCCTCCTCGGCCGGATCGCCGGTGTGGGTGGCCTTCATCACTTCGGCGGCGGCGGCGGCGACCTGTTCCTGCATGCCCTTCGGCACGAGCAGGCGCGTGGGGGCGATGCAGCTCTGCCCCGAATTCATCAGCACGCTGAACAAGGTGGTCTGGACCGCGCGGCCGAGATCGGCACCTTCGAGCATCAGCGAGGGCGACTTGCCGCCCAGCTCCTGATGGACGCGCTTCACCGTTTCCGCCGCATTCTTGGCGACGAGCACGCCGGCACGGGTGGAGCCGGTGAAGCTCACCATGTCGACGCCCTTGTGGCGCGAGAGCGCGGTGCCGACGCCGGGGCCGTCGCCATTGACCAGGTTGAACACGCCCTTGGGCACGCCGGCGGCGGCGAGCACTTCGGCGAAGATCATCGCGCAGCGCGGCGCTTCCTCGCTGGGCTTGAGCACCATGGTGCAGCCGGCGGCGAGCGCCGGCGCCACCTTGGAGACGATCTGGTTGAGCGGCCAGTTCCAGGGCGTGATCATCGCGACGACGCCGATCGGTTCGTGCACGACCAGGCTGTTGCCGATCTGCTCCTCGAACCGGAACTCGCGCAGCGCGTTGGCGGCCGACATCAGGTGGCCGAGGCCGGAGCCGACCTGCGCGGTTCTGGCCAGGCTGATCGGGGCACCCATTTCCTGGCTGATCGCTTCGGCCATGTCGCCGGCGCGCGCCTTGTATTCTGCGAGGATCGCTTCGATCAGCGCCACCCGCTCGTCGACGCTGGTGCGCGAAAAGCTCTCAAAGGCCTTGCGCGCCGCGGCGACCGCCTGGTCGACATCCGCCGCGGAGCCGAGCGTGATCTCGGTGACGGCTTCCTCGGTGGCCGGGTTGATCACTTCGTGCCGGGTGCCGCCCTGGCTCTCGACCCATTCGCCCCCGATGAACTGCTTCAGATAGCTGCGCATCACTCGCCTCTCCAATTCTCGAAAACCCGGTATGGTGCTTAGATGGACAGTTGCCATTCGCAACGCAAGTGCGCGACTCAGCCCGGCTGGACCATGAAGACGCTGCCGCCGATATCGACGAGGAACAGATTGCCGGCGGCGTCTTCCCCGAACGAGACCAGGCTGCCGATCGTACCGGCGTCGGGCGTGAAATCGAGGTTGCGCCGTTCGTAGCCGGCGGCGGGGAACAGCTGGCCCTGCACCAGCGAGGCCGCCGGCAGCGTCCAGATGTTGCCGCTCACATAGTCGCCGAAGACATATTGCCCCTGCAGCGAGGGCACAGGGCCGCGATAGACATAGCCGCCGATGATCGACGCGCCCTGCTTGGGGCCGTTGCCATGATCATATTGCGAGACCGGGGGCGTCAGCCCGCCCGGCGCGGTGCCGGTATAGGGCCGGGTGCCTTCGAGATAGCGCCAGCCGAAATTGAGCCCGGGCTGGTCCGGCCGCAGCACGTCGATCTCCTCGATCGCGCCCTGGCCGACATCGCCGATATAGAGGCGCCCGTCCGGGCCGAAGCTGGCGCGGAAGGGATTGCGCAGGCCGAGCGCGAAGACATAGGGATCGCCGCCGCTGCCGAATGGGAACGGATTGCTCATGGGCGGCGCGAAGAAGGTGGGGGCGGCGCCGGCATAGGGATCGGAAACGACGTTGATGCGCAGGATCTTGCCAAGCTGCGAATAGGGGTTCTGGGCATTGTTGCCGGGATCGCCGGCACCGCCGCCATCGCCGATTCCGACATAGAGATAGCCGTCGGGCCCGAAGCCCATCCAGCCGCCATTGTGATTGTTCGCTCCGGGATGCGGGATCACCATCCTGGCCAGCACCGTCGGCGGGAAGCCGGCGGCGCGGAAGGCATATTGGCGAAGCTCGATATCGCCGTTCGCCGCGGTGCAGAAGATCATGAAGCGATCGGCGTTGAGCGGATTGGGCAGCAGGGCCATGCCGAGCAGCCCGCGCTCTCCGTCGGTGCTGAGATCGCCCACCGTGAAGACGAGGGTGCGCGCGCCGGTGGCCGGGGCGAGGCGATAGAGGTTGCCGCCCTTCTCGAGCACGTACACGTCGCTGCTGCCGGGGATCCCGGTCACGAAGGTCGGCTGGTTCAGCCCGGTCGCGACCCGTTTCACCGCGATCCCCTCCCGGCTGTTGGTGACGGTCACGGCCAGGTCGAGCGTCGAGGCGGCGCTGCCGTCGCTGGCGCGCAGCTGGACGCGATAGACATTGTCGCCATCCGCGTCGGTCGGCGCCTCGAAATTGGGCGCCGCGACGAAGCTGAGCGCCCCGGCGGCGGTGATCGCGAAGCGCGCCGCGTCTGCACCGCCGGCGATCGAGAAGGTGATCGGGTTCCCCTCCGCATCGATCGCGGCCGCCTGATAGGCGGCGGTCCCGTTCTCGACCATGTTCGTGGCGGCCGGCGAAGTGAAGCTCGGCGCGGTATTGGCGGGCGTCGGCGTGCCGCCATTGCCGCCGCCTCCGCTGCACGCGGCGACGAGGAGCAGGGCAGGGATCGTCGAGAGGCTGCGCATGGCCATCATTCTAGGGACGATTGTTTAACTGGTGAGACGCGCTTTCTTTCCGTCTCCGGGAAAGGAACCGTTCCGGCGGCAAGGAAAGTCACGCGGTTTACGCCGCAACGCAACAGGGATGTCATGATCCGGGGCCAACGGCGTGGGCAAGCGGGCGGCAGGCGCCGACGAGTTAAAAGGGGGAATGCGCCCGGTCCTTCGGGGCCGGGCGTATTTTTACCAGCCGTAGCGCGTTCGGGCAGCGCGTCAGGAAGGCGGCGGGTCGTCCTTGTCCCCGGCGGCCGGCGCGGCTCCGGGCATGCCACCCGGTGTCGGCGCAGCGGAGAAGGGGAGGAGCGAGCCGAGCTGGCCTGCTATGCTCCCTATCTGGATGCCTGGCCCCGTCGCCCCCGGGTTGCCGGGATGGATGGGGAGCGCGGCGCCCAGCGGAGCGGCCGGGTTGCCGATCGGATGCCCGAAGATGCCCTGGGGCGCGGCCTGGGGCGAGACGGGCGGGAACGGCAGGCCGATGCCGGGGGATTGCGCCGCGATGCCCGTGATGCCGAGGCCTTGGGCGATCGCGTCCGCGGGCAGGCGGCCAAGGGGATTGGGCAGCGCGCCGATGGGCGGGATCGAGCCCAGGCCCGGAATCTCGAGCGGGGTCGCAGGCCCCGGCCCGTGCGGCGGCCCTTTGTCGTTGGGGCGGTCATCCTCGTCCATCTCGGCTCCTCGTTGCGGGGCGGGCAGATGGGGCCAGCCTAATGCGCACGGGCCGGTCGCGTCGAGTCCGGCGGCGGCGCGCGCGGCTCCCGAAACGGAAAGGGCGCCCGGGTTTCCCCGGACGCCCTTCCGAATCGTCCGATTTCCCGCGGCTCAGGCCGAATAGTACATGTCGTACTCGACCGGCGACGGCGTCATCTCCCAGCGGGCGACCTCGCCGCGCTTGATCTCGACATAGGCCTCGACCTGATCCTTCGAGAACACGTCGCCCTTGAGCAGGAAGTCCATATCGGCCTCCAGGCTGTCGAGCGCCTCGCGGAGCGAACCGCATACCGTTGGCACCTGCGACAGTTCGGCCGGCGGCAGGTCGTACAGGTTCTTGTCCATCGGGTCGCCCGGGTGGATCTTGTTCTGGATGCCGTCCAGGCCGGCCATCAGCAGCGCCGCATAGCAGAGATACGGGTTGGCCAGCGCGTCCGGGAAGCGGAACTCGACGCGCTTCGCCTTGGTGCCCGCGCCGTATGGGATGCGGCACGAAGCCGAGCGGTTGCGCGACGAATAGGCGAGGAGCACCGGCGCCTCATAGCCCGGCACCAGGCGCTTGTAGCTGTTGGTAGTCGGGTTGGTGAAAGCGTTGAGCGCCTTGGCGTGCTTGATCACGCCGCCGATGAAATAGAGGCACGCGTCCGACAGGCCGGCATAGCCATTGCCCGCGAAGGTGTTGGCGCCCTTCTCCCAGATCGAGATATGCGTGTGCATGCCCGAGCCGTTATCTTCCTTGATCGGCTTCGGCATGAAGGTCGCGGTCTTGCCATAGGCATGCGCGACCTGGTGCACGACATATTTGTAGATCTGCATGCGGTCGGCGGTCTGGACCAGCGTGCCATAGGTCAGGCCCAGCTCGTGCTGCGCCGCGGCGACTTCATGGTGATGCTTGTCGCAGGGCAGGCCCATTTCGAGCATCGTCGCGACCATCTCGCCGCGGATGTCGACGGCGGAGTCGACCGGGGCGACGGGGAAATAGCCGCCCTTGGCGCGCGGACGGTGGCCGAGATTGCCGGCCTCATATTCCTTGCCCGAATTGCCCGGCAGCTCGATGTCGTCGATCGCGTAATAGCTGGTGGAGTAGCTGTTCTCGAAGCGGACGTCGTCGAACATGAAGAACTCGGCCTCGGGACCGACATAGACGGTGTCGCCGATGCCGAGCGACTTGAGATAGGCCTCCGAACGCTTCGCGGTGCTGCGCGGGTCGCGGGCATAGAGTTCGCCGGTCGAGGGCTCGACGATGTCGCAGACCAGGATCAGCATCGGGGTGGCGGAGAAGGGATCGATCCACACCGCGTCCAGATCCGGCTTCAGGATCATGTCGGACTCGTTGATCGCCTTCCAGCCCTCGATCGAGGAGCCGTCGAACATCAGGCCGTCGGTCAGTTCGTCCTCGCCGATCACCTTGGCGACCATGGTGAGGTGCTGCCACTTGCCCTTGGGATCGGTGAAGCGGAGATCGATCCACTCGATCTCGTTGTCCTTCACCATCTTCAGAACGTCGCTGGCCGAATTCGCCATTGTTAAGCCCTTTCGCTCTCTTTCGTTGACCCGACGAATCGGGAAAGAATCTTGCCCAGATCGGGCGTTACATCGACGCTATGTTGCGGCGCGTCAAATCGCGTTCTCGTTGCGCTCGCCGGTGCGGATGCGGAGCGCCGTCTCGACCGGGATCACGAAGATCTTGCCGTCGCCGATCCGGCCGGTCTGCGCCGCGGCGGCGACCGCTTCGACCACGCGGTCGGCAAGCGAATCCTCAACCACCACCTCGAGTTTCACCTTGGGAAGGAAGTCCACGACATATTCGGCCCCGCGATAGAGCTCGGTATGGCCCTTCTGGCGGCCAAAGCCCTTGGCTTCGGTGACGGTGATGCCGGAGACGCCCACTTCGTGGAGCGCTTCCTTCACTTCGTCGAGCTTGAACGGCTTGATGATCGCTTCGATCTTTTTCACGGTTTCCCCCGAGGCACATGAGGCTTGCCTATCCGCGCGTCTGGCAAACTTCGTGCCAGAGGCGGGACTCGGCTCGCCCTCTCGGTTGCACGCGCCGCGCCGCTTTAACAAGTGCCTATCAAATGGGCAGCGCCGCATGCGGTGCCGGATTTGGGGGCAGCGGCGAAAGCGTTGCCCCGCGGCAACAAATTATCGGCGACCGGCTTGTGGAACCATTTCGGTGTAATCGCGTTGGGGGCGGCGAGCGTACCGGGGTGCGATGTATGCAGCCTATGCCTATGGACCTGCCCGCCGAACTGCATCGGCGTGGGAACGACCTGCCGGACGGCGATGTGATCGTCGCCACGGGGCCGCTTGTCATCATGGCGCACGGGTTGCTGGCCCTCGATCCCGAGGCGCGCAAGACCTGCTGGATCCACAGCGAGATCGGCGATCTGGATGCGGCGGCTGCCGAGGAGCAACTGTCGTTCTGGTCGCGCGCCGCGCACTGAGATGCGGCCTGCCTCAGTAAATATCATAATTTACGTAATAGCGTTTACTATTGCCGTGAAGTAATATTGTCCAAAATGGGAATAATGTCCCCAGGAAGTTGCATTGACTCCCCAGTCGATATGGGGATTCCTTGCACAAGTTGTTCGAATCGGTTCGCGCTTGACTATAAGCGAGCGAATGAGCCCCGGCGGCGGTGCGGCCCACTCCCTCCACCCGCCGCATGCGTCCGCCCGGCCTTCCGGCCGCTGGCGGACGCAACCCGTTGCGTAGCGCCCCAGGCAAGTTGCGGAACGCTTCAATAGGGCGGGTGGTCGAGGCCCCTGGGGCTCCTGGTGAAGATTTCGCAGCCGTCCTCGGTGATCCCGATCGAATGCTCGAACTGCGCCGAGAGCGAGCGGTCGCGCGTCACAGCGGTCCAGCCGTCGTCGAGCAGCTTCACGTCCGCCCGGCCGATGTTGATCATGGGCTCGACGGTGAAGAACATGCCGGGGCGCAGCTCCGGGCCGGTGCCGGGGCGGCCGACATGGACGACTTCGGGCGCGTCGTGGAAGATCTGGCCCAGGCCGTGCCCGCAGAAATCGCGGACCACGCCGTAGCGATGCTTCTCGGCATGGCGCTGGATGGCATGGGCGACGTCGCCGAGATGGTTGCCGGGCCTGGCCTGTTCGAGGCCGAGCATCAGGCATTCATAGGTCACGTCGACCAGGCGGCGCGCCTTGATGCCGACATCGCCGACCAGGAACATGCGGCTGGTGTCGCCGTGCCAGCCGTCGAGCATCGGCGTCACGTCGATATTGACGATGTCGCCGTCCTTGAGCGTCTTGTCGCTCGGGATGCCGTGGCAGACGACATGGTTGATCGAGATGCAGCAGCTGTGCGTGTAGCCGCGATAGCCGAGCGTGGCGGGCACGCCGCCGGCGGCGACGGTCATCTCGCGGACGATGTCGTCCAGTTCGGCGGTGGCGACGCCGGGTACGACATGGGGCACGAGCGCGTCGAGAATCTCGGCGCCGAGGCGGCCGGCGCGGCGCATGCCCTCGAAGCCTGCGGGGCCATGGAGCTTGATCGCGCCATCCCGGGCCTGGGGCATGTCGGCAGTAACGGTCACATATTCGGTCATCGCGGCGATATAGGCTGGTCGGCGCCGTTTTTCGAGAGGCAGAAACGCTCGCCGAGCCGGGCGAAGCCCGCGCCGCCGCGCTCCGCCGCCCGGCGCTTCGCCGCATCGGGGAAACGGGCCGGGTTGGTGTGGTTCAGATGGATGAAACGGACCTTCGCGGCGAGCACGGGCGGCAGGCGGCGGATCGTGTCGGCGATGCGGGGATGGGGAACGCTCTTCATCCGTGCGGGATCGCCAAGCTCGCTATCGTCGAAGAAGGTGCCGTCGAGATAGGCGACGTCCACCCGGGCCAGCATGTCCTCGAGCCGCTGGTCCCATTTCTCCCAGCTGTCGATGTCGGGAAGAAAGAGCGCGCTGCGCCCGGCGCCGGCGATGACGAAGCCGACCGTCTCGGAATATTCGTCGCGGTGGGGCACGAGATAGGGCGTGACCGTGATGCCGTCGGGCAGCCGGGTGGCGGTGCCGGCGGCGAGCGGCCGGAGCGCGATATTGTCCAGGCTGACCAGCTGGCTCCACGGGCCGTTGTTCTTCAGGAACTCGGCCATGCGCGGCATCGCATGGACGGGAACGCCCCGGGCGTTCGCCGATTCCCGGCC
Organism: Sphingomonas sp. 67-41; assembly: GCF_001899725.1. Lineage (NCBI taxonomy): Bacteria > Pseudomonadati > Pseudomonadota > Alphaproteobacteria > Sphingomonadales > Sphingomonadaceae > Sphingomonas > Sphingomonas sp. 67-41. The sequence continues at coordinate 160,224 of NZ_MKWJ01000017.1, forward strand.
GAGGAACATCAGGCCGGCATAATGGCCGATATGCGCATGGGTGAGGAAGATGCCGTCGATGCCGAGGCCCGGCGTGCGCTTCGGATCGTGCACGTCGAGCCATTCCAGCTGCTCGCGCAGGTCGGGCGTGGCGTCGAACAGGTAGCGCGCACCGCTGGCATGATCGACCAGGGCGAGCGAGGCGGCCCAGGCCCGCAGCGCGGGATCGCGCCAGGCGGGGTCCTCCGGATGGCCGATCTGCGGGGTGCCGGCATCCTGCGAGGTGCCGAGCACGACCAGTTCGGCCTGACAGGGGGCAGGGGTGGAGGCGGCGGCGGAGAGCGCGAGGGCGGCGATGGCGAGCAGCATGACGGGGACGCTAGGCGCGGACGCCGCATGCGTCTATGCCGGGGATATGGGCGAACGCATCTGGACGGCTGGGCTGGCGGTGATCGGCGACGAGATTCTCTCGGGCCGGACGCAGGACAAGAACATCGCCCAGATCGCGACCTGGCTGAACGTGCAGGGCATCCGCCTGGCCGAAGTGCGCGTGGTGCCGGATGTCGAGGCGCGGATCGTCGAGGCGGTCAACGCGCTGCGCGACCGCTACGATTATTGCTTCACCACCGGCGGCATCGGCCCGACGCATGACGACATCACCGTCGACGCGATCGCCGCGGCGCTGGGCCTGGGCGTGGTGATCCACCCCCAGGCGCGCGCGGTGCTGGAGCGCTATTACGAGACGCGCGGCGGGCTCACCGATGCGCGGCTGCGCATGGCGCGGGTGCCGGAGGGCGCCGAGCTGATCCCCAACCGCATGTCCGGCGCGCCGGGTATCCGCGTCGGCAATCTCTTCATCCTGGCGGGGGTGCCGCACATCACGGCGGGCATGCTCGACGCGCTGACCGGCACGCTCGAGGGCGGGCGCCCGCTGCTCTCGCGCACGATCGGCGCCTGGGTGGCGGAGAGCGAGATCGCGGAGTTCCTGGGCGAGACCGAGCGCGCCCATGAAGGCGTGGCGATCGGCAGCTATCCCTTCTTCCGCGACGGCCGCACCGGCGCCAACTTCGTGGTGCGGGCGACCGAGCAGGCGCCGCTCGACGCATGCGGAGACGCGTTGCTCCGCGGGCTGGCCGAGCGGGGGCTGGAGGCGGTCGAAGGCGGGATCTGACTTTCCGGGGGAATGGGGCATGACGGAATCGAAGCGGCCGTTCGGCTTCTGGACGGCGACCGCGCTGGTGATCGGCAACATGATCGGCTCGGGCTTCTTCGCCTTGCCCGCGCAGCTCGCGCCCTATGGCTTCACCAGCGTGGCGGCGTGGATCGCGGCGATCGCGGGGGCGATGGTGATCGCCTGGGTGATCGCCGGCCTTTCGCGCGCGATGCCCGAGGCGACGGGCACGCTGGCGATCTGCGCGCGCGCGCTGGGGCCGCTCCCCGGCGTGCTGATCGCCTGGACGATGTGGGTCGGCGTATGGGCGGCGAACGCGTTCATCGCGCTCACCGCGATACGCTATCTGGCGGTGTTCTGGCCGCCCCTGGCCCAGTCTTCGCTCAGCCTGGTGCTGGCGGCGGTGGGGCTGCTCTGGGGGATCACGCTGCTCAACCTGCGCGGCGCACGGGCGGCGGGTGAGTTCCAGGTGGTCACCACGCTCGTCAAGCTGGTGCCCCTCGTCGCCATCGTGCTGCTGCTCGCCCAGCTCGGTGCGAAGGGCGACCTTGCCGCGAGCGCGCATCCGCACACGCCGTTCGATTCGAGCCAGCTGGCATCGGCGGTGACGCTGGCCTTTTTCGCGATGGTCGGGTTCGAATGTGCGGGCGTCGCGGCCGAGCGGGTGCGCGATCCGGCCCGAACCATTCCCCGTGCCACGCTGACCGGGGTGGGGCTGACCGGGCTGCTGTACCTGATCGCCTGTTCGGGGATCATCTTCGCGATGCCGCAAGGATCGGTGGCGGGCGCCAATGCGCCGGTGGCGCTGTTCGTCGAGGCCTTCTGGGGGCATTGGGCCGGGCTGGCGGTGGCGGGCTTTGCCGCGATCGCCGCGATCGGCGCGCTCAACGGCTGGGTGCTGCTGCAGGGCGAGGTGCCGCTGGGCATGGCGCGTGCCGGCGTGATCCCCGCCCGTATCGGGCGGACCAGCGGGCGCGACGTGCCGGTGGCGGCGCTGCTCGCGTCGAGCGCGCTCGCCAGCGTGCTGGTGCTCAGCAACGTCTCGCGCGATACCGCCGCCATCTACGACTTCATGCTGCGCGTGACGACGGCGGCGACGCTGTGGTTCTATGCCGGCACCTGCCTGTCCGCGCTGGTGCTGGGCGTCGTGCGGCCCGCCGCTGCGATCGGGCTGGTCTTCGCGCTCTGGGCGATCTGGGGCGCCGGCTATGAGGCGATCGGGCTCAGCCTGTTGCTGATGGCGACGGCGATCCCGCTCTACCTGATGCGCGGTTCAGCCGAGCAGGCGGCCGAGGAGGCTGCGATCCCTTAGGATCTCGTGCGCGGCATTGTGCCCCGGCGCGCCGGTGACGCCGCCGCCGGGATGGGTGCCGGCGCCGCACATGTAGAGCCCCCGGATCGGTCCGCGATAGTCGCCATGCCCCAGCACCGGGCGGGCGGCCCAGAGCTGGTCGAGCGACATGTGGCCGTGCATGATGTCGCCGCCGACCAGGCCGAACTTGCGCTCCAGATCGAGCGGCGAGTGTATCTGGCGCGCGATCACCGATGCCTTGAAGTTGGGCGCGTGCTTCGTGACGGTATCGATGATGCGGTCGGCGGCGGCTTCACGCGCCTGATCCCAGTCCAGGTCGGGCGCGAATTGCTGGCAGAACAGCGCGGCGACATGCCGGCCCGGCGGGGCGAGGCTGTCGTCCACCGTGGAGGGGATGGTCATCTCGACGATCGGCGCGTCGGACATGCCCCTGGCCCTGGCGCTGACATAGGCGCGGTCCATATAGTCGAGCGTCGGGCAGATCATGATGCCGGCGGTATGATGCTCGCCGGCGCCGGGCAGGACGGTGAAGTCCGGCAGCTCGGAGAGTGCGACGTTCATCCGGAAGGTGCCCGAGCCGGCCTTGTAATGGTCCATCCGCCGGGCGAAGTCGGCAGGCATGTCGGCGCGGTCGACGAGTCGTCGATAGAGCAGGGCCGGGCCGACATTGGCCGCGACGGTCCCGGCGGCGATCTCCTCGCCGCTCTCCAGCCGCACGCCGGCGACCCGGTTCCCGTCGACCAGCAGCTTCGCGACGGGAGCCTCCAGGCTGATCTCGACGCCGGCCTCGGTACAGGCTTCCGCCATCAAGCGGGTGATCGCGCCCATGCCGCCGATCGAATGGCCCCAGGCACCCTTCCTGCCGTTAACTTCGCCGAAGACATGGTGGAGCAGCACATAGGCGCTGCCCGGCGTATCGGGGCTGGCATAGTTGCCGACTACCGCGTCGAAGCCGAAGGCCGCCTTGACATAGTCGTTCTCGAACCAGCCATCGAGGAAGTCGCGCGCCGACTTGACGAACAGGTCCATCGTGTCGCGCTGCGCCTCGATCGGCATGCGCGCCAGCTTGCGCCCCTGCGCCGCGGCGGCGAGCAGCGCGCGGATGCCGCCGCCGACATTGGGCGGCGTCTTGAGGGCCATGTCGCGCAGCACCGCGGCGACGCGCTCCAGCGCCTCCTCGTAGCGCGGAAACGCCTCGGCATCCCTGGCCGAGAAGCGCGCGAACTCGGCGCGAGTGCGTTCATGTCCGCCGCCCAGCTTCAGATAGCCGCCCTCATGCGGCAGGAAGTTGGAGATCTGCCGCTCGACCACGCGCCAGCCGCGTGCCGGGAGCTTCATGTCGGCGATCACCTTGGGGCGGAGCAGGCTGACCGTATAGCTGGCCGTCGAGTTGCGGAAGCCGGGATGGAATTCCTCGGTCACCGCCGCGCCGCCGACGACATGGCGGCGCTCGAGCACACGGACCTTCAGGCCGGCGCGGGCGAGGTAGAAGGCGCAGACCAGGCCGTTATGGCCGCCCCCGATGATCAGGGCGTCGTATCTGGCGGTCATCGGCCTCCCTTTCCTGGCGCCATCGGCTTATACGGCGAACGGGCCGCAAGCGGTCCGCCGCGACGTTCGTGCACGGGCTGCCAGACCATGCGAAGGATCGTCCGGAAAGCAAGGAGAAGCACGATGCCGATCCCCGCGACGGTGGGCGCGTTCGCCATAGTTCCCCACAACGACCTCGGGGCCGCAATGCCGTTCTGGGAACGGCTGGGCTTCGCTCGCGTCGGCGGCGATGCCGCCTATGCGATCATGAGCGGCTGGGGGTGCGAGGTGCACCTCACCCAGGCGGGCCCGGGCCCGTGGCAGGTGCCGGAGGCGCACAACCCGTTCGGCGTCTTCATCCGCACCCCGGAAGTGGATGCCGTCGCCGCGCTGGTCGACGATCTGATCATCCGCCCGGGCGGCGTGCTGCGGCATCGCGAATGGGGCCTGTACGAAGTGGGTATCGCCGGCCCGGACGGCATGCTGATCCGCATCGGCTGGCCCTCCCGGCTGATGCCGGAGCCGGCCCCCGATGGCGGCGATCCGGCCTGAGCGGTTGGGTAGCGAGGCGAGCCCCGGGATCGAGCGGGGCGAGCGCTGCCTCAGTTGAGATCCTGCCGGAGGAAGCGGAGCTGCGTGGCGGCCGCTGCGGCGAGGATCCAGCCCATCAGCACGGCGAACGACATCGCCCAGGACATCGACACGACGGCATCCGGCCCGAGCGGCATCGTCAGGCCGGCACCGCTGGCCCAGGTCTTCAGATTGGCCAGGTGATAGAAGGGCAGCACCCTGACCAGCGTCTCCGTCAGCGCCGGCACATATTGATGGAGGAAGAGGCCGATCAGCGGCCAGAGCCCCTCGATCACGACGAGCGCGATCGACAGGATCACCGTCGCGAGGATCGACTGGGTGAGTATCGCGAACAGCCCGGCAAAGGCGATCGTGTAGACGATGGGCAGCAGCGCATGCGCGCCCGCCTGCCAATGCGCTTCGAGGACGGCGGCCAGCGTGACGCCGGCGGGGATGCCGTCGCCCTGGAAGGATCCCAGCCAGCTGCCGATCAGCGTGATGAGGTCCGCTGCGATCAGGGCGATCGTCAGGAAGCCGAGCGCAACGACCCATTTGGCCGCGATCAGCTGCCAGCGCGCGCGTGCCGGAATGATCAGCTTCCAGGTATTCCAGCCATATTCGCCGGCAAACACCACTGCGCAGAAGCCGGCGATGAGAAAGCGTCCGGGCGGCGAGGCCGGGAGCTTCCACAGAGTCGTGCTCTCCCGGATCCATTCCAGGGCGGGTTGGGCGGGCGCCGGCACGCCATGCGCCCGGAACGCGCCGTAGACGAGCATCCCGGCAACGATCAGGGTGATGGCGATCGGATAGATCCAGACCATCATCCAGGTCGCCCGGTGACGGCGAAGCTTCAGCGCCTCTGCACGGACGGCATCAAGCATCGGAGTCCCTCGTCATGGTCAGGAAGATTTCCTCGAGGCTCTGATCGTCGGGCCCCATATGGAAAATGTCGGCGCCGGCCTCGACCAGCGTGCGCACGATCGCCGGCGCTTCGGCCCGGCGCGCGCGCACCTTGAGCGCGCCGGCGATGCGCTCGACCGGCCAGCGCCCCTCGAGTGCGGCGGCCGCGGCGTCGAGCGGTTCCGCCTCGATGCGCAGCGCCTCGCCCTGGTCGAGCATCTCGCGAACCGTCGCCTCGCGAAGCAACTGTCCCTTGTGGACGATCGCCACCCGGTCGCAGATCTGCTCGACTTCGTGGAGCAGGTGGCTCGACAGGAACACTGCCTTGCCGTCCGCAGCCAGGCCGCGCAGCAGCGTGCGCATATCCTGGATGCCCGCGGCGTCGAGACCGTTTGCCGGCTCGTCGAGGATCACAAGATCGGGATCGTCGAGAAGCGCGGCGGCGACGCCCAGGCGCTGCTTCATGCCGGTCGAATAGCCCTTCACCTTGCGCTTCGCGTCCCGCGCCAGGTCCACCCGTTCGAGAACCGCCTCGATGCGTGCGCCGTCATGGCCCTGGGTACGGGCGAGCACGCGCAGATTGTCGCGCCCGGAAAGGAAGGGATAGAAAGTGCCGCCATCGACCAGCGATCCCACCCGGCGCAGCGCCTGCCGGTCCGAAACCGGCCGGCCGAACAGCAGGGCATCGCCGTCGCTCGGGCGGATCAGGCCCAACGCCATGCGAATCGTCGTGCTCTTGCCCGCGCCATTGGGGCCGAGAAAGCCATAGACCTCGCCGCCGCGGACGGTGAGCGAAACGTCATCGACCGCCCGCTTGGCGCCGGCGCCGCGGCCATAGGTCTTGCCGAGCGCGCGCAACTCCAGCGCTGGCGCGCCGCCAGGTTCGTCTGTCGACAATGTGATTCCCCCAGGGCTTCGGCCTCGATGCCCACTGGAGACGATTTCTGCACGATCCGGTGCGTGTTATCAAGCTAATACGCTTGCAGCGGATCGGGGGCAGCGCATGCCGGCGCGGAGGCGCTATTTCGTCAGGCCCCGGAGCAGGAACTTGTAATAGACGATCGACGGCGCGATCTCGCTGAGCGGGGTGCGCTCGTTGAGGCCGTGGGCGAAGCTGTCCGAGCCCTTCATGAAGATCGGGCTGACGCCGTAGCTCGGCACGCCCTTGGCGCGGAACCACATCGAATCGCTCGCGCCCGCCGACATCGCCGGCACGATCGGCACGCCGGGGAAGCGGGCGTGGATGCCATCCGACACAAGCTTCATCAGGTCGGGCCGCAGCGGCGAGGCGGGGCTGGCGACGGTGCCGCTGTCGAGCGTCCGGAGCTTGAGCTCGGGATCGCCGACCACTTTCGTCAGCGTCGCCGCGACCGCCGCGACCGAGGTGCCGGGGAAGATGCGGCAATTGATGTTGGCGGTGGCGCGCTGGGGCAGCGCGTTGGTCGCATGGCCGGCATTGACCATGGTGGCCACGCAGGTGGTGCCCGTCTGGCCGATCAGCCCGGGTTCGGAACGCAGCACGGCAAGCGCCTTGGCGTCGCGCTGATTGGCCATGAAGGCACGCATCGCGGCGGCCATTTCCGGATCGGCAGTCCTGGCGCCCTGGACGAAGCCGGCGCGGGTGATATCGTTGATCTCGCCGGGGAATTGATACGCCTCGATCTTCTCCAGCGCATGGGCGAGCGAATAGATCGCGTTGCTCTTGGTCGGCGCGCTGGAATGGCCGCCGGGATTGGTGAAGGTCAGCTCATAATCGGCATAGGTCTTCTCGGCGCCCTGCAGGCCGAAGATCTCGGGCTTCCCGTGCTCGTCGAGCGCGCCGCCGCCGCCATCGATGTTCAGCAGCAGCTCGCCGTCATGATATTGCTCGGCCATCGCGGCGGTGGTCTTCATGCTGGTCTCCTCGTCGCCCGAGGCGAGGAGGACGATGTCGCGCGACGGCCTGTAGCCTTCGCGCTTCAGCTGGATCAGCGTGGCGACCATCGTCGAGAGGTCGTATTTCATGTCGGTCGCGCCGCGGCCGAAGATATAGCCATTCTCGACGATCGGCGTGAACGGATCGCGGGTCCAGTCTTCGGGCTTCGCCTCGACCACGTCCATATGGCCGGAGATGTAGATCGGCTTGGCGGCCCGGTCCGTGCCCGGATAGCGGGCGGCCAGCCAGGCGGTGTCGTCGATCCGCTCGATGCGGATGTCGGCAGGATCGAAGCCGCCGGCGACGAGCTGGGTCTTCAGATAGGCGGCATAGTCGGGCGTCTGGTTGCCCGGCCCGGCAACGGTGCGGAAGGCGATGCCGCGCTTGAGCAGTTCGAGCGCCTGGGCCTCGGCCTGGGGGTTCTGCTGCGCCCGGGCTGCCGTTCCGGTGAACGCCATCGCGACCAGCGCCGCACCTGCAAGAACCCGCATTACCCGTCTCTCCCATTGCCTGGCCGCGACGCTAGCGCCGGACCGGGGCAGGTCAAACTTGAATTTGGGCGCGAACGCGGCTAGGAGCCCGCCCCGACCGGGGGACCATTTCCGCCCGGCGATGTGGAGAAATGACGTGTTGGCCACGAACGCCCGAAACGGCCTTCTGCCCTGCGTCGCTTCGTTCCGATAGTGCTCGCCTGAGCGCTGTGGGGGCCGAGCGGCGCCCGCAGCATCCGTCTCGATAACACAATCAGAGAACCGCGCCGGCCGAGCCGCGCGTCGCGAAGACGCGCGCCTGCGCCCGGGGCGAGCACGGGAATTTATGCACGAACATCAGATCGTCCGGCGGATGCTCCGCCGGATCGGCCGGAATCTGCCGGCCACCGCGCCGCTCGCCAAGGCGGTGCACGAATGGGCGCTGCCGCATGTCGACTGGCTCACCGGCTCGTCGGCAGCGAGCGAGGATATCGGCTGGGACGCGCTGCTGGCGGCGACGCTGCGCTGGCGGCCGCTGGGCGAGGTGCGCCCGCAGGTGCTCCAGATCGCCGACGAGCTGGCGTTGCTGCTCGGCTTCGGTCCGCTCGACCATGCGCTGCTCGAGCTGATGATCGCGGCCGAACGGGTGCCGCGCGTCTATGGGCTGGTCGAGGCGATGTGCCGGGCGGATATCGACCTGCCCGGGCTGTTCGGCGCACTGGTCGGGGCAGAGCCGGTCGATGCCGGGCGGCTGGCCCGGCGCTCGGCGGCGGTGCGGCTCGGGCTGGCGAGCTTCGGCCATGACTATCAGGGCCGGGACCAGATCAACCTGAGCTGGTCGCTCGAGCGGGTGCTCGACGCGGCGCCCAGGCCCGGCCGGCCGCTGCTCGAGGCGCTGGCCGGCACCTGCCAGGTCGCGCGGCTCGGGCTCGACGATTTCGCGGTGGAGGAGGCGGACTATCTCGTCCGGCTGCTCCGCGGCGCGATCGTCGAACGGGCGGTGGGCATCAACCTGCTGATCCACGGGCCTCCGGGCACCGGCAAGACCGAGTTCGCGCGGACGCTGGCGGCGGCCGCGGGCGCGCGGCTGCACGCGGTGGCGGAAGCGGACGAGGACGGTGCCGAGCCCAAGCGCTGGGAACGCATCGCGGCGATGCAGCTGTCGCAGCGGGTGCTCGGCGGGCGGCGGGGCGCGGCGCTGCTGTTCGACGAGATGGAGGACCTGATCGGCGAGTCCAGCCCGAGCGACGGCGACTGGTTCCAGAAGCGCACGGGCAGCAAGGTGTTCGTCAACCGGATGCTGGAGACCAACAGGGTGCCGGTGATCTGGACGACCAACGCGATCGGCAATGTCGACGGCGCGATCCTGCGGCGGATGAGCCATGTGCTGCGGCTCGGCCTGCCTTCGCGCAGCGCCGGGCAGCGGATGCTGGCGCGGGTGGCGGCGGACGAGGGCGTGGCGCCGGGCGACGGCTTCGTCCGGCTGCTCGACGCCGCACCCGAGGCGGCGACGGTGCTGCGGGTGGCGACCCGGGCCGGGCGGCTGGCGGGCGAGGCGGATGGCGGCGTGCGCTCGGCCGAGGCGCTGGTGAAGGCGCTCCGGGGCGGCGAGCTGCCGCAGCCGGGGCCGGGCGCGCTCGACGTGGCGCTCTACGAAAGCGATCCGCCGGTGGCGGAAGTGATCGAGGGCATCGCGGCGGCGGGCGCGGCCGATGTCTCGCTGCTGCTCACCGGGCCGCCGGGCACGGGCAAGACGGCGCTCGCCTGGCACCTGGCGCGGCGGCTCGATCGGCCGCTGGTGGTGAAGCGCGCGTCGGACCTGCTGTCCAAATGGGTCGGCGAGACCGAGGCGAACATCGCCGATGCCTTTGCCGAGGCACGGCGGCGGGGCGGGGTGCTGCTGTTCGACGAGGCGGATTCGCTCCTCTTCGACCGGACGACGGCGCAGGCGAGCTGGGAAGTGGGGCAAGTCAACGAACTGCTCACCTGGCTCGACCGGCACCCGCTGCCGGTGGTCGCGGCGACCAACCATCCGGGGAAGCTCGATCCGGCGACGTTGCGGCGGTTCGTGTTCAAGCTGGCGTTGCGGCCGCTTGGGGTCGAACGCGCGGCAAAGGCGTTCGCGCGCTTCTTCGGGATGGACGCTCCGGCAGGGCTCGACGGGCTGACTCCCGGCGATTTCGCGGTGGTGGCGCGGCAGCTTCGGCACCGGCCGGCGCAGGGCGCGGCGGACATCCTCGCGCGGTTGCGGGCAGAGGCGGCGGCGCGGCCCGGCACCGCGTCCCCGATCGGGTTCTGACTCGGCGCGTCTCTCCGCCTCCCCTCCCCTGCAGGGGAGGGGAGACGGTTCAAACCGCCACCGCCTGCGCCGTCCGGCCCTCGCCGCCGAAGATGCGCAGGTAGCGGGCGATCTCGGCCCGGTCGCCCGTGGCCTTGGACGGATTGTCGGAGAGCTTGACTGCCGGGCGACCGTTCGCACTGGTCACCTTGGCGACGAGCGAGATCGGCTCGAGGTCGTGCCCACCGGCGGGGTCGCAGCCGCGGAAGTCGTTGGTCAGGTTGGTGCCCCAGCCGAAGCTCATCCGGACGCGGCCATGGAAGTGGCGATAGGTCGCCTCGATGCTGTCGACGTCCATGCCGTCGGAGAAGATCAGCAGCTTGGTGCGCGGATCGCGCCCGCGCGCCTGCCACCAGGCGATGATCTGCTCGCCGCCTTCGATCGGCGGCATCGAGTCCGGGCGGAAGCCGGTCCAGTCGGCAACCCAGTCCGGTGCGTTGCGCAGGAACGCGGTGGTGCCGAACGCATCGGGCAGGGCGACCAGCAGGTTGCCGTCATAATGGGCGCGCCATTCCTCCAGCACGCGATAGGGAGCGGCGGCGACTTCCGCGTCGCTGTCCGCCAGCGCGGCGAGGACCATCGGCAGCTCGTGCGCATTGGTGCCGATCGCTTCCAGGTCGTTGTCCATCGCAAGCAGCACGTTCGAGCTGCCGATGAACCGGCTGCCCAGGCCTTCCTTCAGCGCCTCGACGCACCAGCGCTGCCACAGGAATCCGTGGCGGCGGCGCGTGCCGAAGTCCGAGATGACGAGGTCCGGAAGCCGGCGCAGGCGCTCGACCTTGTCCCACATCTTCGCCTTGGCGCGGGCGTAGAGCACGTCGAGCTCGAACCGGCCCTTGCCCTTCAAGGCGGCGCGCGAGCGGAGCTCGTTGACGATGGCCAGCGCCGGGATTTCCCACATCATCGTGTGAGTCCACGGGCCGGCGAAGTGCAGCTCGAACTGACCGTCGACCTTGTGCAGGTCATATTCGGGCAGCTCGAAATCGGCGAGCCAGGCGATGAAGTCCGGCGCGAACATGCGCTGCTTGCCGTAGAAGCTGTTGCCCGCGAGCCAGATGAGCTCCTTCTTCGAGAAGCGCACGGTACGGGCATGATCGAGCTGGGCGCGCAGCTCGGCCTCGTCGATCACTTCGGCCAGGCGGACGCTCCTCGTGCGGTTGATCAGCGAGAAGGTCGCCTGCACGTCCGGGTGCAGATGGCGGATCATCTGCAGCATCAGCAGCTTGTAGAAATCGGTGTCGAGCAGGCTGCGGACGATCGGATCGAGCCGCCAGCCATGATTGTAGACGCGGGTGGCGATGTCGGTGACGGGCAAGGCTTCCTCCGGATGTGGCCGGCGACGATAGACGCGGCGGCGCGGCTCAGCGAGGGGCTTCGCCGGGCGGGCGGTAGCGATAGAGCTCGGCGGGACGGAACGAGGCGCCGGTCTCGCGCTCGCCGGTCGGCTCCAGCCAGCCGCGATCGAGCATGCGGCGGCGAAAGGCGGACTTGTTGAGGCGGGTATCGAGGATCGCCTCGTACACTTGCTGGAGGGCGCGCAGGGTGAAGCGTTCGGGCAGCAGGGCGAAGGCGATGCCGGAGTAATCGAGCTTGCCGCGCAGCCGCAGGATCGCGACGCCGAGCATGGCGCCATGATCGAAGGCGAGGGCGAGCGGTTCGCCCTCGGCGAGGCGGGCCTCGACCGGGCCGCCGAGCTCGCCATGCCAGGGGATGGCCAGCTCGGCCAGTGCCAGTTCGGGGGCAGCCCTTAGCGCGGCGGCGAAGGCGGTAGCGGGGATCAGCGCGAAATAGGCGACGCTGATGATCCGCATGCGCGGGTCGCGGCCGACCGCGCCAAAGGTGTAGAGCTGCTCGATCCAGGCATCGGCCATGCGCGCCTTCTCGGCGAGGACGCGGCGGGCGGCGTCATCCAGACTCTCGCCGATGCCGACAAAGCCGCCGGGGAGCGCCCATGCGCCCTGGAAGGGATGCTGATCGCGGCGGGTGAGCAGCACCACGGGGGCATCGTCGACCACGCTCATCAGGATCAGGTCGACCGCCACCGACGGGCGCGCGAACGCGGCCGGATCGTAGCTTTCGAGAAAGGCGGCCTGGTCCATCACGTCACCCTTATGTGCGTTATGCGCTTTACTTATGTCCAGATTGAATATATGTCAAATGCGGAATGTGGAGGCTAGCGATGCCGGACTTCGTGATCGTGGTGGACATGCAGCGGGATTTCGTGGCGGCGGACGGTGCCTTGCCGGTTCCGGGCGCCGAGCGGATCGTTGCGCCGATGCGGGCCTGGCTGGCCGGGCTGCGTTCCGAAGAAACGGCCGGCGTGCTGTTCACCTTCGACACGCATGTGCCGGCGATCTACGCCATATCCGAAGAGGCGAAGCAGTTCCCGCCGCATTGCGAGAAGGGCACGCCCGGCTGGGAGCTGGTGGTCGATGCCGATGCGGTCGATCCGGCGATCCCGGTGTTGCGACTCGAGAAGGGCGTGTTCGACATGTGGGCCGAGCCGGGCCTGGCGATCGAGCGGGTCGGCGCGCGCGAGGCGGCGGATCGCGACGCATTCTTCGCCGGGCTGCGCGGCGCGGGGATCGAGGCGGTGACCGTGGTCGGCGTCGCGGCGGACTATTGCGTGCGTTGGGCAGTCGAGGGACTGATCGCGCGCGGCTTCCGGGTGACGGTACCGGCCGAGCTGACGCGCGGCATCGCCCGGCCGATCGACCAGGTCGCGGCGGAGGAATGGCCCGGCGCGGCGGTCGCCATCGAGGGAGCGGAGCAGTGAACGCCATTCGCGTCTCGATGCGCGTGGGGCAGCGGCGCGGGACGGCGGCTATCCTGGCGGTTCGCGCGGCGGCGCTGGCCGAGACGGGCCGGGACTTCTTCCTCACCAGCAACGGGGTGTGGCTGACCGAGCAGGTGCCGCCCGCTTTCCTCGAGCCATGGGAGCCGAAATGATGCGTGCCGATCGGGTGCCGACCTTATGGGAGTGGCTGCTGCTCTGGGTGTGCCTGAAGCTGCTGTTCCGCAGGCGCCGGCCGCTGCCGCATCATCTGAAGCTTCGACACTGAGCGGAGCAGCTTGACAGAATCGGCAAAAGCGGGGATTTCGGCGAGCCCGAGCGGGTATGGTGAAATGGTATCACAGGAGCTTCCCAAGCTT
>NZ_MKWJ01000018.1:0-78920 GCF_001899725.1 Sphingomonas sp. 67-41
CTGCTCGACATCATGACGGCCTCGCCGCGGCCGCTGAAGTTCCTCGAGCTGCCCTATGTGTTCCGCACGCGGGCGCTGGGGGAGAGCAAGCTCGATTACGTGGTGGCGATGGAATATCTCATCGCGCTCTACGACCGGATGTTCGGCCGGGTGGTGCCGGTGCGCTTCGTGATGTTCTCGGGCATCGGCGCGCTGGGCGCAGGCGTGCATTTCCTGGTGCTTGGCGTGCTGTTCCGCGGCCTGGCCTGGCCCTTTGTCGGGGCGACGATGCTGGCGGTGCTGGCGGCGATGACGTTCAACTTCTTCCTCAACAACGCGCTCACCTATCGCGAGCAGCGCCTCAAGGGGAGCGGCCGTTTGCTGCGGGGCTGGGCAAGCTTCTGCTTCGTCTGCAGCGTGGGCGCGGCGGCGAATGTCGGGGTCGCGGCGTTCCTGCACAACGTCCAGCACGGCGACTGGCGCTTCGCGGCGCTGGCCGGCATCGCCGTCGCCGCCGTGTGGAACTTCGCCCTGTCCTCGCGCTTCGTCTGGGGACGGTACTGAACCGACGGGTCAGGCCACCAGTCGCAATCGCCGCCGCATCGCGGCGCTGCGCGAGCCACCGCCCACCAAGGTCTGCAAGTCGATCATCCCGCGTGCCAAGCCCAGGCCCGGAGGGGCGGCGATGTAGCGCGCGGTCCATGCCGGCGAGAATTTGTCCTTGTACGCTCGCAGCCCCTCGAAGCCGTAGAACGCGTCGCCATGGCGATAGAGCAGTGCCCCGATCCGCGCCCACATCGGCGCCAGGCGGCGCGATTCGATGCCCGATAGCGGCGCCATGCCGAGGTTGAACCAGCGATAGCCCTGGTCGCGGCCCCATTGCATCAGCTGGACGAACAGGAAGTCCATGGTGCCATAGGGCGTCTCGGCCAGATGCCGCATCAGATCGACCGAGAGTTCTTCGCGATTGTCCGTCGCCCAGATATTGGCGAAGGCGACGATCCGCCCATGGTGGCGCACCAGCGCGCAATCGAAGCGGGAGAGATAGGCCGGATCGAAGCGGCCGACCGAGAACGCCTTCTCGCTTTGCCCCTTGTCGTGCAGCCAGGCGTCGGAAACGGTGCGAAGCTCGGCCATCAGCGCCGGCACCTGTGCCGCGGGGACGATCTCGAAGCAGGCGCCCTCGCGGGCCGCGCGGCGCTCCGAATGGCGCAGCGAGCGTTTCTCCGGCCCCTCCATGGTGAAGCCGGGCAGCGCCACACGCGCCTCCTCGCCATATTTGACGAGCTGCAGGCCCAGGTCGATCGCGATCGGCAGGGCATCGGTGGAGATCTGGTAGAGCAGCAGCCGGCCCTGCGCCGCGTCCGCCATCTCGCGGATCTGCCAGAGCATGTCGCCCCATTCCTCCGCAGGGCCCACCGGGTCGCCCATCACGATCCAGCTCTGCCCCTGCACCTGGTACATCAACAGCGTCTGGCCGCTTTCCGAGCGCAGGAAGCGCTTGTCGCCGGCATAGGCGAGCAGCGCGTCCGTGCGGTTGGCATGGACGAGCGGCAGGCGCGGAAGCTCGGTATCGGGCGCATGTTCCTCGCGCTTCGGCTGGGCATAGCCGAACCACTGAGTCACGGCGACGCAGGTAAGCGCCACCGCAGCCGCAAAGCTTGCGCGCAGGAAGCGCGAAGCGTCGCCGCGCCAGGCGAATTCCCACCACAGATCGTCCTGATAGGGCACGTTCTTGAACGCGAAGAAGCCGATCCAGGTCGCTAGCGCCACGGCGACCGCGACGGATAGCAGTGCCCGCGTCGAGAGCGTGCTGGTGAGCGCGGTCTTGCGGTAGAAGGCGGTGCGCGAGAGTTGGAGCAGCCCCGCGATGATCAGCAGGATCATCGCCTCCTCATAATCGACGCCCTTCACCAGCGAAAAGAGGGCGCCCGCCAGCAGCAGGGTACGGCAGAGGTGGAAGGCCGCATCGAGCCGCCGGTAGAGCGCCGGGGCGATCAGCAGCAGCGCGGTGCCCGCCAGGCTCGCCGCGATGTGCGAGGCTTCGACGAAGGGCAGGGGCACGAAGGCGTGCAGGTCGCGCAGGCGGGCATGGATCGCCGGCAGCGAGCCCGAGACGAGCAGCACCACCCCGCCGACGAAGACCAGCGCCGCGAGGAAGGTCGGTGCCAGCCCGTGCATCGCCAACCCCACTGCGCGGATCGCGGCGAGCGGCTTCCGCAACTGACGCCGCTCGTGCACCGCGAGCAGCGCGCCCGCGACGAGCAGGGGGAACACATAGTAGATCAGCCGGTAGAGGATCAGTGCCGCCACGATGCGCGACGGGTCGGCGCTGGGCAGCACTGCAAGCATGACTGCCTCGAACACGCCCACGCCGCCGGGCACATGCGTTACCAGCGCCGCGATGATCGCCAGCGCATAGCCGAGGAAGAAGGCGGGGAACGCGTGCAGCCCCGCGCCGGGAACCAGGATCAGCAATGCCGCGCTGGCCAGCGCGAGGTCGATCGCCGAGGTTGCGATCATGCCCAGCGCCTGGGCCAGGCTCGGGCAGCGCAGCCGCCAGCGCCACAATTTCACTTCGCGCGCCGGGCCGCGCAGCATCGCCAGCACGCCCAGCGTCACGACCAGGATCGCGATGCCGATCCCGCGTTGTACGCCGGCCGGGATGGTGAAGCCGGCCAGTTCCAGGCCGCCGGCGTGCAATGCCAGCGCCGCGCCCGCCATCACCACCACGCCCGACCAGAAGGTGAGGCTCGCGGTGGCGATCACCTTGACGATCTCCGCCGTGTCGAGCCCCGCCGCGCTGTAGACGCGGTAGCGCGCCGATCCGCCGGTGAGCAGCGCGAAGCCCAGATTGTGGCTCAGCGTATAGCTGGTAAACGAAGCGAGCGCAGCGGTGCGATAGGGCAGCGGCCGGCCGATGATGCGCAGCGCGAGCACATCGTACAGCGTCAGCATCACATAGCTGCCGATGGTGAGCGCCAGTGCGCCGGCGATCTGCCATGCGCTGATTGCGCGGAAGGCGTGGCGCACGTCGCGCCAGTGCACCTCGTGGAGCAGGCCGCGCAGCGCCGCGAAGGCGAGCGCGGCGATCGCGACGACGGCGCCGACCTGTAGTGCGGTCTTGTAGGCGGGGCGCATCGCGGTCGGCTTCAGCCGCGCTGCCAGACCTGCGACTTGCAGATCCAGCCACCCAGGATGCATCCGCTGATCTTCAGGCTGTTCGGCCCCTGCTGCTCGATCTTCGAATAATAGGTCTGGCCCATGTCGGGCACATAGACCCGGCCCTGCCATTTGCCGTTGCCGGTCGGGTGATAGTCCTGGAGCAGTTCGGTGCCGATCAGCTTCTGGACGCCGCTGTCGCGCGCGTCGCGCTGGGCCTCGTCATTGGCCCAGACCACCCAGCCGCACAGCTTGTCGCCGCACGCGCCGGTCTGCACCTTCACGGAGCCGCGCGGGTTGACCCAGGTGCCGACCACGCCGGTCGCGGCCGCCGGCGCCTGGGCCGATGCCTGCACCGCGCCGAGCAGAATGGCCCCGATGCCGATGCCGGCCAGTATCTTGCCGAAGCGCATTTCGAAACTCCCTCGGTATCTCTCGTGACGCTCTTTGGCCCTGCGCGCCTGTCGGTGGCGTGGTCGCAATCCTAATTTTTGGTAATGTCCGTAACCGCCCGGTGGAGCGTATCGTACAACGTATCGGGGTCGTGGTGAAGCATGTGCCCGCCCGGCAATGCCACGCGCCGCACATTGGCTTGGGTCAGCATCGGGCACAGGCTGTTCTTCTCCTCCACCCCCTGCACGCAAAGCGTCGGCACCCAGGTGAGCTGGCGGCCGGTGGGCAGCGCCATGGCGTCGGGCTTGACCCAGTTGAACATTTCGGAGGGCGAGGCGTGGTAGAAGACGGTATCGGTCGGCACCACCAGCGCGACCAGCTTCACCTTGGCGCGCAGGTCCTGGGGCAGGCCGGTCAGGCCCACATGCGTCATGTCGGCACCGAAGGATTGCCCGACCATCACCAGCCGGTCCGCATGGCCGAAGGCGAGTGCGCGCCGCGCCGCGTCGGTGATCAGCGCCCGCACTTCGGCGGGCGTGCGCTGGTGCCGGAAATAGGCGAGCGAGCTGACGCCCACCACGGGCACGCCGTCCGCGGCGAAGCGCTGCGCGATATCCGGCCCCATGCCGATCTTGAAGCCCATGTCGCCCGATACCAGCACCACCGCCAGCCCCTTCAGTGCCGGCGGCGCCGGACGCGTGGGCGAGATGTCGTAATAGACCGGGCCGCCCAGATAGCCGATATAGGCGAGGAAGCCGGTGAAGCCGGCGAGTATCAGGGCCAGGGCGGCGAGGGCGATGCCGAGCTTGCGGCGGCGAAGGCGCATGGCGAACTCCTTGAAAGTCCAGCTTCCATAGATACACGCAATTCGCTTTCCCGTGACGAGATCATGACCAAAGCTTAACGTGACTTGCCCCGGCGCCAGGGGCATCCCCATGCTCGCAATGACGAGCCGCGACATCCAGGACAACGCCGCTTCCGCCGCCCGCACGATGCGCGGAACCGACGGTTTCGTGCTGATCCTCGTCCTCTCCTTCGCGCTCAGCGCCATGGTGATCCTGGGCTGGGCCTGGCGGTCCGGGATCAACCATGTCTTCGCCGCGCAGACCGGCGCCAGCCTGTTCCCGGGCTTCACCGCCGAGACGCCAGGCAACACGGCGCGCGGGCTGGTGGTGACCAGCCTGCGTTCGGGAAGCGAGGCGGCCAGGGACGGGATGGAAGTGGGCGATGCGATCATCGCCATCGACGGACGCGGGGTGGACACGCTCGACCAGGCCCGGCGCTATCTGCGCAACGATCCCCATCCGCAGGTATATCTCGACTTGGTGCACCAAAAGCAGCTACGCCATCTCAAGCTCTTGCGAAGTGCGAGTGGAGAGAATGGGGCACAAGCTGCTGCTGGTGGAGGATGACGAGCCCACCGCCGCCTATATCGTCAAGGGAATGAGTGAAGAGGGGTTCACGGTCGACCGTGCCGATAACGGGCGCGACGGCCTGTTCCTCGCCAGCGACGGCAGCTACGACGCGATCGTGCTCGACCGCATGTTGCCGGGGATGGACGGCATGGCCGTGCTCGGCGCGCTGCGTGCTGCCAGGATCGAGACGCCGGTAATCATCCTCTCGGCGCTCGGCACGCCGGACGACCGGGTCGGCGGCCTCACTTCGGGGGCCGACGACTATCTCGTGAAACCCTTCGCCTTCGCCGAACTGCTGGCCCGCGTCCGCCTGCTGCTGCGCAAGCGCGGCGCCGCGGAGACTGCGGTGACCAAGCTGGGTTCCGGCGATCTGGAGATGGACCTGCTCTCGCGGCGCGTGAAGCGCGGCAGCAAGGTGATCGATCTCCAGCCGCGCGAATTCCGTCTGCTCGAATATTTCCTGCGCCATCCGGACCAGGTGATCACGCGCACCATGCTGCTCGAAGGGGTATGGGACTATCATTTCGATCCCGGCACCAACGTGATCGACGTCCATATCAGCCGGCTCAGGAAGAAGCTGGACGATGGCGGCGAGCCGATCCTCCACACGATCCGCGGCGCCGGCTATCGTCTCGGCCCGGCGGCGTGAGGTGACGCTGCGCTGGGGGCAGCTCGCGCGCTCGGTCATCGCGCGCTTCGTGATCATCGCCTTCCTGGTGCAGCTCACGGTCACCGGCGGCATCCTGCTCTTCGTCCAGCAATCGAGCGAAAGCGCGCTCGCCGCCGAACAAAAGGCGCTCGTCACCGATCTGCGCGAGGATCTCGTCTCCGCCTGGCATGCCGGCGGCGATGCGGCGCTCATCCGGATCATCGACGCGCGGCTCGCCCAGGCGCATGCCAGCCCGCTGGTGATCCTGCTCGCCACCGCCAAGGAAGACCCGATCCGCGGCAATCTGGGCGATTGGCCCACGGTGATCCCGGCCGAGACCGATTGGCGTGCGATCGAGCTCTATCGCACCGGCAGCGACCGGGCCGAGCTGATGGGCGTCTCTTCCACCACGCTCCCCAATGGCGAGCGGCTCCTCGCCGGCCATGTGATCACCTCGAGCGTTCGCCTGGCGCGCGTGAACGAGGAAGCGATCACGGCGGCACTGGTGATCGGCGTGATCTTCGCGCTGCTCAGTGCGCTGCTGATCGGCCGCGTCCTCTCGAACCAGATCCAGGCGGTGGTCACCACCGCGAGCGACGTGGGCGAAGGCCGGCTGGGCCGCCGCGTGCCGATCGACGGCAGCGGCGACGCGTTCGATGCGCTGGGCGAAGCGGTCAACGCGATGCTCGATCGGATCGAGGCGCTGGTCTCGCAGCTGCGCATGATGACCGACGGGCTGGCGCACGACCTCAGGTCGCCCGTCACGCGGATCAAGGTCACGCTGGAACGCGCGATCATCGAGACCGAGGACGAGACCGCGCTCGCGGCGCTGGAGCGCGTGTCGGGCGAGGCGGAGACCCTGCTCGGCATGCTTTCCACCGCGCTGCTGATCAGCCGGGCCGAGGCGGGGATCGGGCGCGACCGCTTCGTCGATACCGACATCGCGGCGCTGCTCGAGGATCTTGCCGAAGTCTATGGTCCGCTCGCCGAGGATCGCGGCTTCGAGATCGCGGTCGAGGCCGAGCCGGGCCTGCACGCGCCGCTTCATCGCGAACTGATGGGCCAGGCGCTGGGCAACCTGATCGAGAACGCCACCAAATATGCCGAGGGCGGCCGCCGCATCGTCATCGGCGCCGCGCACGAGGCAGGCGGCATCACGCTGTCGGTGGCCGATGATGGCCCCGGCATTCCCGCCGAACGCCGAGCCGAGGCGCTGAGCCGCTTCGGCCGCCTCGATCCCGCCCGCCACGTCACCGGCTCGGGCCTGGGGCTGTCGCTGGTCGAGGCGGTGGCGCGGCTCCATCAGGGCAGTTTCACGCTCGAGGACAACGCACCGGGGCTACGCGCGGCGATCCGGTTCTGACCTCGCTTCCTGCCGCCGTGCATCCCCGCCTGCGCCGGGGGGGGCGCTGGTTTCACAGGCTTGCGCGCGTTCCCGACCTAGACCGCCAGCGCATAGGTCATCACCAGCGCGGCCACGGTCATCAGCAGCATCGCGGCGATGAAGGTCACGTCGGCGACGCGTTCCAGCTCGTGCATCCGCTTGGTCGTCACTGTCCGCAAGGCGAAATAGGACGTCAGCGTCGCGATCAGGAACAGCACCGCGTCCAGCGCCAGCAGGTCGTCGGCAAGCGTGTTGGCGCGCCGCACCGCGATCACCACGCGCAGGATGCCGATCGCCGTCAGGCACACGCCCACCATCGCCGCGGCGATCGGGCAGATCATCCGGCAGGCGCGTTCGTCCAGCACATATTGGCTGGGTCTTTCCTCGGGCGATTTCCTCATGCGGCGGTTGCCTGCGTCTCCCGCGTGTCCTGCGCTGCCTGCGTTTCCGGTGTCGCCTGGGCCTCCACCCGGCCGCTGCGCTCCAGCTTGCCCCAGCCGACCCAGGGGCCGCGCAGCGCGTTGGCGACGGCGCGGATCACCACCCAGTACATCAGCTGGCGATAGACGAAGCGCTGGGCGAGCAGCAGCAGCCCCGGATAGCGCTTCTCGCGCTTCTCCATCCGATAGGCGACCCAGCCGCACAGGAAGTCGATCGCCATGAACGAGATCCAGTAGATGCCCATGCGCAGTACGTCGCTCTCGGTCTGCGCCCAGCCATGCTGCCAGACCCGGATCGCGGTGCCGACGATCGAGGCGATCAGCGCCAGGTCGATCAGCGGAGAGATCAGCGCGAAGGCGATCTGGAACACCCAGGCCTGGGGAATGCCGACCAGGGCCAGGCCCGCCGGCTTGCGGGTGCGCAGGATCGCGCGGTGCTTCCACAGGCACTGGAGCGTGCCGAACGCCCAGCGGAAACGCTGCTTGGCGAGTGCGCGGAAGCTCTCGGGCGCTTCGGTCCAGGCGACCGCGTCGATATCATAGCCAACGCGCCAGCCCTTGCGCTGGATCGCGATGGTCAGGTCCTGGTCCTCGGCCAGGGTGTCGACCGGATAGCCGCCCACATCGTCGAGCGCCGCCTTGCGCCACGCGCCGACCGCGCCCGGCACCACCATGATCGCATCGAGGCTGGCCAGCGCGCGCCGCTCGAGATTCTGCGAGGTGACATATTCCACCGCCTGCCAGCGGGTGACCAGGTTGATGCGGTTGCCCACCTTGGCATTGCCGGCGATGGCGCCGACTTCCGGATCCTCGAACCAGCGGGCAAGGCGGGCGATGGTCAAAGGCTCGAACTGGGTGTCGGCATCGAGCGCGATGACGATATCGCCCTTGGCCAGGGCCAGCCCGTGGTTGAGTGCGCGCGCCTTGCCGCCATTCTCCAGGGTCAGCAGCTTGACCCGCGGCTCGTCGGCAAAGGCGGCGCGGACCAGATCGCTGGTGCCGTCCTGCGACCCATCGTCGAGCACGATCACTTCGACGTTCACCTGCTCGCTGGCGAGCGCGCGGCGGACCGAGGCTTCGATCACCTTCGCTTCGTTGAAGGCGGGGATCAGCACCGAGACGAAGCGATCGGGCGCGATCTCCGGCGCGACCGGGCGGTTCTTCCGGCGATTGCCGTTCACTGCCAGCCCGGCAAGGACGAGGGCGCGGGCGATGCCGAGCGCGATCGCCAGGAAGAACGACCATTTCAGCATGAAGCCAAGCGTGGCCGCGACCAGGAAGATGCCCACGTCCATCCGCACCGCGGCCAGGTCGCCTTCCTGCACCTCGGGCATCACCTGGTCGCGCGTGAGGCCGGCGAGCTGCGAGACGGGGACGAACTGATAGCCCTTGGCCCGCAGCCCGTCGATGATCCGCGGAAGCGCCGCCAGCGTCTGCGAGCGATCGCCGCCGCCATCGTGGAGCAGGATGATCTGGCCCGACTGCTCGGCATTGCCCGCTTCCACCTCGCGCAGCGTGGTGTCCACGATCGCGTCGACGCCGGGGCGCTGCCAGTCGTTCGGGTCCACGTGCAGGCCGACATTGGTGTAGCCGGCGCGCTGCGCCGTCAGCGCGGGGATCAGTTCGTCCGCGGTGGTCGGTTCGGCGTCGCCGAAATAGGGCGCGCGGAACAGGCGGACCGAGCGGCCGGTATAGGCCTCGATGAGCCGCTGCGTGGCGTTGAGCTCTATCCGCGTGCCGCGCGACGAAGTCAGCGCCAGGTTGGGGTGGGTGAAGGTATGGCTGCCGATCTCATGGCCCTCGTCGACCACGCGGCGGACGAGGAACGGCTCGGCCATCGCATTCTCGCCGATCATGAAGAAGGTGCCGGTCACCTGCTTCTGCTTGAGCACGTCGAGGATCTTCGGCGTCCAGTCGGCATCGGGGCCGTCGTCGAAGGTCAGCGCGATCTTGCCGGGCATATAGCCGGTGCGGGTGACGACATAGGGGGTCGGCAGCGACTGGAAGATCTCGTCGACGATCAGCCCCTGCGGATTCTGGACGATCGTGCGCGCGCCGACGCTCGGCGTGCTGGTGATGCGCAGGATCTCGCCCGATCCTTCCACGTCGACATCGCCGACGGCTTCGATCCGGCGCAGATCGGGGATCTTGCCCGAATGCGCCGCGCCCAGCGCCGCCCAGAAATTGGAATCCTCCGAGCCGAGGCGCCACAAGGCGACGCCCCCCACGCCCTTGATGTTGGCGGCGCGCAGCTGGTTCCAGGCAGTGGTGGCGTCGGCCATCCACACGGTGTGCTCGGTGCCATTCTCCTCATAGGCGAAGCTCTGGTTGCCGCTCGCCTTGTCGAAGGTGACGGTGGCCTCGCTGTCATGCGCGATCAGCCAGGCCTCTTCGATCGAGATCGGGTCCGCCTTGCCCGGCGCCGTCCAGTTATAGCCATAGTTGGCGATGCCGACGATCAGCTTCTCGGCGGGCACCTGGGTCAGCGCGGCGTTCATCTGGCGGACGAACCAGGCCTGGCTGGCGATCGGGCCCGCGGCGGTGGCCGGCGCGTGCTCGTCATAGTTCATCAGGATCACATGGTCGGCCGCGGCGGCATAGGCCTTCATGTTCCAGTCGTCGTCCTGCGCCGGCACTGTGACCGCGATGCTCAGCTTCGCCGCGGCGAAGCGGGCGCGCGCCTCGCGCAGCAGCGCCAGATAGTCGCGCTGCGAGGCGGTGGGCAGTTCCTCGAAGTCGAACACCGCGCCGTCCGCCTTGCGCGCCACCAGCGTGCGCTGCAGCTCGTCGAGAAAGGCGGCGCGCGCCTTGGGGTCGCGCAGCAGCGCGGCGGCGCCGACGCTGTCCCAATTGTCGCCGGTGGCGTTCTGCACCATCGGCAACACCTTGGGCCGGCGCGTGGCCGAAGCGAGGATCGGGTCGAATTCGGTGTCGGGCGCGGTGGCGATGCGGTGTTGCGGCCCGGTGACGGTGTAGAGCGAGGGGACCACCCAATCCAGCTCGTTGATATGGCGGCGCAGCGAGGCGCCGCTGGCATCGTCCCAGGGCACGTAGAAGCCCACCGCGAGCGGTGCGGCCGAGGCCTTGGCCGGTCCTTGCGGCAGCCAGGACGCGAAGCTGTGGCGCAGCCGGTTGGCCTGCTGCTTGAGCGAACGCGGCTGGGGATGCTCGAGCGCCATGGCGAGAGGGCCCGGCGTGGGCACCCGCACCACGGTCATCGCGAAGGCGCCGGCGGCGAGCACGATCACCAGCAGCAGCGCGAAGAAGGCACGCATCGTCCAGCGGTTCCGCTTGCCGCTCGCATCGAAGAAGATCGGACGTTCCATCGCCTATATGCCCTGGTTGCAATGTCTGGGTGCGACGCCCGGCCCGAGGAGTGCAGGAGGGCCGGGCGCCGCGGTTTGCCGGCCATGAACGCGGATATGGCCTGCCCGTTCGGGATAGCCTTGCCCGCCCTTCCCGGACCTGCCTTCCAGATTAACTTACTGTCATGTGCGCGGATGGCCAAAACAAAACGGCCGGCGCGGGAGGGGGGCGCGCCGGCCGTTCAGGTATTGCGGGTGCGGGAAAAGAGGAAACCCGCACCCGCTGACATCGCCCCGAACAGGGAGAGTGGGCGATGCCGAAACTCTCGGGGTCAGCGCCCGTGCGCGGCCACCGCCGCCGGCGCGTGGGCGACGAGGCGGGCATCCGCGGTCGACCAGGCTGCCGATCCGCTCACCAGCGTGGCGATGGCCAGCAGCGCGATCGTGGTGCGGCGATGGGGCATTGCCTTACTCCTCTCTGGTCGTTCTCGGTGACCGTGGATGGGAAATGCGCCCTTGCCGGTATCGGGGCGGTGGCCGTCAGGTTACATTTTGGTCAGGCACGCGCAGCCCCAGCCAGCGGGCCAGCCCCGGCGCCGTGCGCCGCGCACCCAGTTCGAACGTCGCCGCGATCGCCAGCGTGATCCCGAACAGCGGCATCAGCAGCCCGAGCAATATTGTCAGGCCGACCAGCGCCCAGCTGTGCCGCAGCGGATCCTTCGCCGCCGGTGCGCCCAGCCGGCCGTGCGGCCGCCGGCGCCACCACAGCACCAGGCTCGACACCGCCAGCGTCACCAGCCCGATCAATATCGTCAGGTTGGCCAGCTGGTTGAGCAGCCCCAGCCACGCTCCCTCGTGCACGGCGACGCCGAAGCCCACCGCGCGGTCGATCCAGTGCCGGTCGCCAAAGCCCTGCGATCCGATCACGGCGCCGTCCTCGCCGATCTCGACCGAGACGCGCCGCGTCCGGTCCTCGGCCTGCGACCGGGCGAGCCAGCGTCCGCCCGCCCGCGTCGGTGGACTCACTTCGGCCGGTGCCGCGAGCCCCAGCGTCATCGCCTTGCCCACCACCCGGTCGAGCGCCGGCCCGGCGGGCACGACATGCACCATCGTCATCCCGTGATGCCCGGCATGTTCGTCCAGCATCGCGCGGGCGCCCTTGTCGAGCTCGGCGCGCGCCGCCGCGTCCGCCGTCGACCCCGCCGACCAGTCCTGCCGGCCCGCCGCCGTGCCGGTCGCCACGCGCACCTGGCGGAGATAGTCGCCCCAGTTCTTGGCCCAGGGCAGGCCCGATGCGATCAGGAATACCGCGCCGATCGATACCCAGAGCCCCGTCACCGCGTGCATGTCGCGCCAGAACACGCGCCTGCCGGCGCCGAGCCGGGGCCACAGGATCCCGCCCGGCCCCTTGCCCTTGCGCCCGCGCGGCCACCACAGGAACAGGCCGGTGAGGATCATCACGATCGTCCAGCAGGCGGCGATCTCGACGAGCGCCGACCCCCGGTCGCCCGCCAGCAGCTCGCCGTGCAGGCGGAAGATCACGCGCATGAACCGGTCTTCCTCGGGCACCGCCTTCAGGACCTGCCCGGTCTGCGGATGCACCCAGACGCGCGTCTCCTCGGCGCCCTTGCCGACGAGCAGTTGCACCGCGTCGTCCGGTGCTTCGGGCAGGACATATTTGTGCAGCACCGACCCCGGCACCGCCGCCGTGCCCGCCGCGGCGATCCTGTCGGGCGCCAGCATCGGCCGGCCCGGCACCGCGACATGCGCATAGGGGGCATAGAGCCATCCCTCGATCTGCGGCTTGAACAGATAGATTCCGCCCGTCACCGAGAGCCACAGGATGAAGGGCACGCAGAAGATGCCGGCATAGAAATGCCAGCGCCACACCGCGCGGAACCAGCGCTCGTGCCGGGCGGGGGCGGGCCCGCTCACAGCGTCCACCCCGCTTCGACCAGGAAGCTGCGCTGCGGATAGGGGTGATACACCCAGGCGCGATCGTTGGTGATATTGTCCACCCCTGCGCTCAGCCGGAACCGGTCGGTCATCTTCCAGTTCACTCGGGCATCGAGCGCGAACAGCTCCGACGTATAGCCGAAGGTATCGCCGCGCTGGAGCCCGAACAGATCGGTATTGGGCCGCGTCGCATAGCGCATGCCCATGGCAACCAGTACCCGCGGCGTCACCTGATACCGGACATTCGCGTTGAGCCGCCAGCGCGGGATGCGCGGGAACTGCACGCCCTCCGCCGCCGGCGCGCTGGCGTTGCGCACCGTCCTCGAATCGATCCAGGCAAGGTTGGCATCCAGGGCGAGCCCGCGCACGCCGACGTCGCGCGCCTCCGCGATCAGTTCGAGCCCGATCTGCCGCGTCACGTCGATATTCTTGAAGCTCGAGGTCGTGATCCCGTTCTGGTTGAACCCGACGAACGAGAAGATCGTGTCGTCGACGCGCTGCCAGAAGGCCGAACCGGTGAGCTTCAGCCTGCCGAAGTCATGGGCCACCACCAGGTTGGCGTCGCGCGAGCGCTCGGGCTTCAGGTTCGGATCGAAGCTGTCGCGGTTGAAGCTCCCGTCGCCGTTCAGGCTTCCCTGAAAGAGCTCGCCCACCGTCGGGAAGCGTGTCGCCTCGGCCAGGCTCAGCTGCACGCTGGTCGCGCCGCCATGCCATTCGACCGAGAATTTCGGATCGAACGCCGTCTTGCCGCGCGCCGCATAACGGTTGGTCACCGGCTGGCCGGAGGTGCCGATCCGCCCGAGCCCGCCGTCGAACGCCCGCCAGCTCTCCAGCCGCGCGCCCAGCGCGAATACCAGCGCATCGGCATGCAGCCGCGCCTCGGCCCAGCCGGCGAGCAGCCGCGTCTTGCCGAAGGTGCGGGTAGAGAAGGCCCGTCCGCCGTCCGAGCGCCAGTGCGGCAGCGTGTAGTTGGTCAGGTCGGTTCGATAGAGATTGGCGCTCGCTCCCGCCGCAAGGTCGAGTGCGCCCGCCTTGCCGTCCAGCGAGAGTTCGGCAGTGTACCAGCCGGTCGGCCCCTGCCGGGCCAGCAAGCCCGCACCGTCGGCGGCACCCGCCGCCCAGCTCGCCGACGTGAACCCGTCCGACCGTGCGATCTGATAGGTCGAGAGGTTGAGCTTCGCAGTCATGCCGGCACCGACCGGCGCCGCGATCCTGGCGCCGGCGAGGAACTCGTCCCGCACCGTCCGCGACCAGCGGGCACCCGAAGCCGTCCAGGTCCGCCCCAGCGTCGTCACGCGTCCCTCGCAGACCTTGCCGCCCGCCGCGTCGCGCAGATAGCAGTCGGGCGCATATTGGGCATCGAGGTTGTGCCAATAGGCGAACAGCATCTCGCCGGTAACGCCCGATGCGCCGTCATAGCCGATCCGCAGCTTGGCCTGGTCCTGCGTCGTCGCCGCCGGGCTTTGCGCGGCGAAGACGGGATTGCTCGCGCTTCCCGGCGCATTGGGGATGGCCTGGCCCGGATCGACCACCGCACCGGTCACCGGCGTGCCCGTCGCACCCGCGGCCGGGGCGAGCCCGTACCAGCTCATCGGCTGGCCGTCGTTGCGGAAGTGTCGCCCGGAGATCCGCGCCGACCAGGGCCCGTCCTGCTGCCGCCAGCCCAGGCCTGCTTCGCCCGACCAGCCCCAATAGGTCGCGCGGGTGCCGTATTGGCCATAGGGCTCGGCCAGGCCCTGCACCGTGGCGAAGGCCTCGGTCTTCTCCGGCGAGCGGGTGGTGATGTTGACGATCCCGCCCATGGAATTGCCCGAATAGCGTGCCGAATAGGGGCCGTAGACGATGTCGAACTGCTCGACCTCGCCCGGGCCGACCACGCCCCATTTCGGCGCGAAGCCGAAGGAGTTGCCGAGGAAGTTCGACACCACGAACCCGTCGACCATCACCAGCGTGCGGGCGCTCTGGGTCGAATGGGTGCCGCGAAAGCCGGGGACGCCATTGGAGTCGCCGGCATAGCGTTTGCGCACGAAGAAGTCGGGCGCGTATTTCATCAGGTCCTCGACGTTCTGGGCGTTGACGCCGGCGAATTGTTCGTCGCCCAGGCTCACCGAGAGTCCGCGCGGGTCGATGGTGATCGGCGCGCCCTTCTGGCCGATGACGAGGATGGAGGAATCATTCTCCGCTTCCTGCGCCAGGGCAGGAGCGGCGATGCACAGGAGCGGCAGCGCGCAGAGGCGCGCGCGACGATGGGAAGACATGGGAAATCACCTGAACGAGGAAAGTCCGACGGGTTCAGGTGCGGGCAGGGGGTCCTTGGGCGGGCGGCTGGGCAAAGGCCCGGCGCCGGATCCTGGGTTGCGCGGCGGGTGCGAAGCCCAGCGCAAGCAGGAAGGCGATGGCGGCGAGCAGCAGCACCGGATCGGCGCCGCCTGCCATGGCATGGCCGAGCGAGGAATAGGCACAGCCGCCGTCCTGCTTGGCGCCGTCGGGCGCCTTGGCGTGATCGGGCGCCATCGGCAGTTCGATGGTCATCGTCGCCGGGCCGCTGCCATCGCAGATCGCCACGGTGAGCGTCTTTCCGCCGGTGTCCGCGAGCATATAGCCCTGGGGAACGAGCGCCTTCATCGCCAGCGCCATGGCGATCAGCCACAGCGCCAGCCGGCGATGTTCCTTCAGGAAGACGCGCCATGCCCCCATGGACGCCCCGGCTACGCGCTTCGGGGCCGCGTGTCACGTCCGTATTGGGGGACAGGGGCCGGGCATATTGTCCAAGCCCTTCGCGGCGGGGGATGGCGGTGGGGGATGCTTTTCCTGTTGCAAGAACCGGCGTAAGGGCCGCGCATGACCAGCACCCAGCCCATCCTCGTGCTCACCACCGGCGGCACGATCGACAAGCAATATTTCGACGCGTCGAGCAAATACACGATCGTCGGCACCATGGTGACCCGGCTGCTCGAGCTGGGCCGCGTGCTGCATCCCTTCGAGGTCGAGGAAGTGATGCGCAAGGACAGCCTGGAGATGGACGATGCCGATCGCGCCCTGATCGCGGCGCGCGCCGCCGCATCGGATGCGAAGCGCATCGTCATCACGCACGGTACCGACACGATGACCGAGACCGCCGGGGCGCTGACCGGCATCGAAGGCAAGACGATCGTGCTGGTCGGCGCGCTCGCCCCGGCGCGCTTCGCCGAGAGCGACGCCACCTTCAACCTCGGCATGGCCTTCGCCACCGTCCAGGTCGCGAAGCCGGGCGTCTATATCACGATGAACGGCACCGTGTTCGAAGCCGGCAAGGTGGTGAAGGACCGCGAGGCGGGCAGGTTCGTGGAGATCTAGGTTCCCCCTATCTTCCTGGGAGGGGAGACGCTGCGGCCGCCGCCCTACAATATCCCCGGCAGGTCCAGCCCCTTCTCCCGCGCGCAATCGATCGCGATGTCATAGCCCGCATCGGCGTGCCGCATCACGCCGGTGGCGGGGTCGTTCCACAGCACCCGCTCGATCCGCCTGGCCGCTTCCGGCGTGCCGTCGGCGACGATCACCATGCCGGCATGCTGCGAATAGCCCATGCCGACGCCGCCGCCATGATGCAGCGAGACCCAGGTCGCGCCGCTCGCGGTGTTGAGCAGCGCGTTGAGCAGCGGCCAGTCGGAAACCGCGTCCGATCCGTCGCGCATCGCCTCGGTCTCGCGATTGGGGCTGGCGACCGATCCGCTGTCGAGATGATCGCGGCCGATCACGATCGGCGCCTTTAGTTCGCCCGACGCCACCATCTCGTTGAAGGCCAGGCCCAGCCGGTGCCGGTCGCCCAGTCCCACCCAGCAGATGCGGGCCGGAAGCCCCTGGAAGCGGATGCGCTCGGCGGCCATGTCGAGCCAGTTGTGGAGATGCGCGTCGTCGGGCAGCAGCGCCTTCACCTTGGCGTCGGTCCTGGCGATGTCCTCGGGATCGCCCGAAAGCGCGGCCCAGCGGAACGGCCCGATCCCCCTGCAGAAGAGCGGGCGGATATAGGCGGGGACGAAGCCGGGAAAGGCGAAGGCATCGGCCACGCCCTCGTCGAGCGCGACCTGGCGGATATTGTTGCCGTAATCGACCGTCGGCACGCCCGCCGCATGGAAGTCGAGCATCGCGCGGACATGCCGCGCCAT
Source organism: Sphingomonas sp. 67-41 (assembly GCF_001899725.1). Taxonomy (NCBI): domain Bacteria; kingdom Pseudomonadati; phylum Pseudomonadota; class Alphaproteobacteria; order Sphingomonadales; family Sphingomonadaceae; genus Sphingomonas; species Sphingomonas sp. 67-41. Next base: position 16,829 of record NZ_MKWJ01000018.1, read on the forward strand.
CGAAGCCCTGGCGGCACTGGCCGTCGCTTCCGGGTCGCGCTCCCGCCGCTCGATCCATTCGGCGACGGACCACCCCACGGGCAGATAGCCGTTGACGGGGTCATGCGCCGAGGTCTGGTCGGTCAGCAGGTCGGGGCGGATGCCGCGGGCGAACATCTCGGGCAGGATCTCGGCCGCATTGCCGAGCAGGCCGACGGAGACCGGCTTGTCGGCGTTCCGGATGATCTCGAGCGCTTCGTCGATCGTCTCGGCGGCGCGATCGAGATAGCCGGTGCGCAGGCGCATCTCGATCCGGCTGGGCTGGCACTCGATGGCGAGGCACGAGGCACCCGCCATCACCGCCGCCAGCGGCTGTGCCCCGCCCATGCCGCCCAGGCCGGCGGTGAGCAGCCAGCGGCCCTTCAGGTCGCCGCCATAATGCTGGCGGCCCATCTCGGCGAAGGTCTCGTAGGTGCCCTGCACGATGCCCTGGGTGCCGATATAGATCCATGAGCCGGCGGTCATCTGGCCGTACATCGCCAGGCCCTTGCGATCGAGCGCGTTGAAATGCTCCCAGGTCGCCCAATGCGGCACGAGGTTCGAATTGGCGAGGAGGACGCGCGGCGCGTTCTCGTGCGTGCGGAACACGCCGACGGGCTTGCCCGACTGGATCAGCAGCGTCTCGTCGGCTTCGAGATCGCGCAGCGCGGCGACGATCCTGTCATAGCTCTCCCAGTCGCGCGCCGCGCGGCCGATGCCGCCATAGACCACCAGCTCCTCGGGCCGCTCGGCGACATCGGGGTGCAGGTTGTTCATCAGCATGCGCAGCGCCGCCTCGGTGAGCCAGCTCTTGGCGGTGCGCTCCGTGCCGGTGGCGGGCTTGATGATGCGGCTATTGTCGAGGCGAGTCATTCCGGGGCTCCGGCGAAATTGAGACAGGCTTGGAGGATGTTGGTCAGCGCCGCGCGCATCGGGGCAGCGCGGGCTTTGTCATAGGGCGTGGGCCACCATGCTTCGTCGAAGCTGGCGGGCTCGTCGATATAGCCGCGACAGGCCAGCTCCATCTGGATGGCGTGGACGCCCCCTCCGGGCCGCCCATAATGGCGGGTGGTCCAGCCGCCGCGGAAGCGCCCGTCGGTCACCTGGCTCCAGGGCGTCGCGGCGCAGGCGGCTTCCACGGCCTGGCGCAGGGCAGGGGCGCAGGTCGTGCCGCCATTGGTGCCGATGTTGAACTGCGGCAGCTCGCCCTCGAACAGTCGCGGCACATGGCTGCGGATCGAATGGGCGTCGTAGAGGACGACCCTGGGGTGGATCGCCCGGAGCCGGGCGATCTCCGCCTCGATCGCGGCGTGATAGGGATCGAAATAGGCGGTGCGCCGCCGGGCGATCTCGTCCGCATCCGGGTTCTGGAGCGGCTCGCCGTCGAAGGTGGTGGTGGGGCAGAGCTCGGTCGTCGCCTGGCCCGGGTAGAGCGAGGCGCCCGAGGGATCGCGGTTCACGTCGATCACGCTGCGGGAAATGCCGGTGCGGATCGTGGTCGCTCCGAGGCCGGCGGCGAAATCGTAGAGCCGGTCGATCCACCAGTCGGCATCCTTGCGGGCGAGCCAAGGTGAGGCGAACGCGATCTCCGCCGGAATGTCCGTCCCGGTATGCGGGAAGGCGACGATCAGCGGCGCCTCGCCACGATGGACCTGGGGCCGGCTCATGCGACCCCCGGCAGCGCGATTCCCGCCGCCTCGGCCACCGCGCCGGCGCGGACCAGCGCGGTCGCGGCCTCGATATCGGGATGGAAGTGCCGGTCATGGTCGAGCGTCGGCACGTCGCGCCGCAGCCTGGCGCGGACGCGTTCCAGAGCCGCGGAGGAAGCGAGCCCGGCATGGAAGTCGCAGCCTTGTGCCGCGGCGAGCAACTCGATGCCGATCACTGCGCCGGCGTTCGCCGCCATCTCGAGCAGGCGGCGGGCGCCGTGCGCGGCCATCGAGACATGATCCTCCTGGTTCGCCGAGGTCGGGATCGAATCGACGCTGGCCGGCGTGGCGCGCTGCTTGTTCTCGGACACGAGCGCCGCGGCGGTCACCTGGGGAATCATGAAGCCCGAATTGAGCCCCGGCCGGGGCGTGAGGAAAGCCGGCAGGTTGGAAAGGGCGGGATCGACCAGCATTGCGATCCGGCGCTCGGCGATCGAGCCGATCTCGCAGATCGCCAGCGCGATCATGTCCGCAGCGAAGGCCACCGGCTCGGCGTGGAAATTGCCGCCCGACAGCGCCTCGTCGGTCTCCGGGAAGATCAGGGGGTTGTCGGAGACTCCGTTCGCCTCGGTCTCCAGCGTCGTGCCTGCCTGGCGCAGCAGGTCGAGCACCGCGCCCATCACCTGGGGCTGGCAGCGCAGGCAATAGGGGTCCTGCACGCGCGGATCATTGTCGCGATGCGAGGCGCGGATCGCGGAGCCCTGCATCAGCGTGCGCAGCGTCTCGCCCACCGCGATCTGGCCGGGATGGCGGCGCAGCTGATGGATGCGCGGATCGAACGGCGCATCGGTGCCCTTGGCCGCCTCGGTCGAGAGCGCGCCGGTCACCAGCGCCGCCTGGAACAGCGTCTCGGTCTCGAACAGGCCGGCCAGGGCGTTGGCGGTGGAGAATTGGGTGCCGTTGAGCAGGGCGAGACCCTCCTTGGGCCCAAGCGTCAGCGGGGTGAGGCCGGCCTCGGCCAGCGCCTGTGCGGCGGGCAGCACGCGGCCCCCCATTTCGATCTGCCCGACGCCGATCATCGTCGCAGCCATGTGCGAGAGGGGCGCGAGATCACCGCTGGCGCCGACCGACCCCTGGCTCGGCACCACCGGCGTGAGGCCCCCGGCCAGCATCGCTTCGAGCAGCGCCACCGTGGCCGGCCGCACGCCCGATGCGCCCTGGGCGAGGCTCGCGAGCTTCAATGCCATCATCAGGCGGACCACGGGACCAGGCGAGGGCGCGCCCACGCCCGCGGCATGGCTGAGCACGATGTTGCGCTGGAGCGTGGCCAGGTCCTCGGCCTCGATCTTGACGCTGGCGAGCTTCCCGAAGCCGGTGTTGATCCCGTAGACGGGTTCGCCACGCGCCAGGATGCGCGCCACCGCGGCCGCGCTTTCGGCGATCCGCGGGGCGGCGGCGGGATCGAGCTTCGGCACCGCGCCGCGCCAGATCGCGCGCCATTCGGCCAGCGGCACCGCGCCGGGGATCAGCAGGATTTCGGTCATTGGCCCTTCCAGATGCGGGCATGGAGCGGGTTGAGCCCCATGCGATAGACAAGTTCGGCCGGCCGCTCGACGTCCCAGATCGCGAGGTCGCAGGACTTGCCGGGTTCGATGGTGCCGATCTCGCGATGGAGGCCCAGCGCCCGTGCCGCCTCGCGGGTCATGCCGGCCAGGCACTCCTCCACGGTGAGGCGGAACAGCGTCGCGGCCATGTTCATGACGAGCAGAGGGCTGGTGAGCGGGGAGGTGCCGGGATTGCAATCCGTGGCGAGGGCGATCGGCACCCCCGCGTCGCGCAGCGCCTGGACCGGCGGCAACCGGGTCTCGCGGACGAAATAGAAGGCGCCGGGCAGGAGCGTGGCCACCGTGCCCGCCTCCGCCATCGCCGCGATCCCGGCATCGTCGAGATATTCGAGATGGTCCGCCGACAGCGCGCCATGCGAAGCGGCGAGCGCGGCGCCATGCTGGTTGGAAAGCTGCTCGGCATGGAGCTTCACGCGCAGCCCATGCGCGCGGGCCGCTTCGAAGACACGCCGGGTCTCGTCGGCAGTGAAACCGATATTCTCGCAAAAGGCATCCACAGCATCCGCCAGCCCCGCCCCGGCCACGGCCGGGATCATCGCCTCGCAGACGAGGTCGACATAGCCGGCGCGGTCGTCCGCATATTCGGGCGGCAGCGCATGCGCGCCAAGAAAGGTCGTCGCGATCCGGACCTTGCGCTCCCGGCCCAATGCCCTGGCCGCGCGCAGCATCTTGAGTTCGCCATCGAGCGAGAGGCCATAGCCCGACTTCACTTCGACGGTGGTCGCGCCCTCGGCGATCAGCGCGTCGAGCCGGGGCAGCGCGCTCGCCGTCAACTCGGCCTCGCCTGCCGCCCGGGTGGCGCGCATCGTCGAGACGATCCCGCCGCCGGCCCGCGCGATCTCCGCATAGCTCGCGCCCTGCAGGCGCAGCTCGAACTCGTGCGCGCGGTCGCCGCCATGGACCAGGTGCGTGTGGCAATCGATCAGCCCGGGAGTGATCCAGCGGCCCTCGCAGTCGATCGTCTCGACCGCGGAGGGGGCCTCGCGCGCGGACCCGATCCAGGCGATCCGGCCATCCTTCGCCGCCACTGCGCCATGCTCGACGATGCCCATCCCAGGGCCCGCCATCGTCGCGATCCGTGCATTGGTCCAGAGTCGGTCCATGCGCGCATCCTTGCCTGTGGATGCGGTTATGTCTAGACATATTAAAACCAATCCATCGTCATCCCGGCGCATGCCGGGGCGGCGGCTATGAGGAAGGCTGGGCATGGATCTCTGGTTCGAGAATGCGTTGCTCCCCACCGGCTGGGCCGGGCGCGTTACCGTGCGCATCGCCGAGGGGCGCATTTCGCAAGTGCTGCCCGGCACCGATCCGGCACCGGGCGCCGAGCGCCACCGCGTCGCGATTCCGGGCCTCGGCAACGTCCATAGCCATGGCTTCCAGCGCGGCATGGCCGGGCTCAGCGAGCGCCGCGGTCGGCCCGACGACGATTTCTGGAGCTGGCGCGAGATCATGTACCGGTTCCTCGACCGGCTCACGCCCGAGGACATCGCCGCGATCACTGCCCTGGCCTATGCCGAGATGCTCGAGACCGGCTACACGCGCGTCGGCGAGTTCCACTATCTCCACAACGATGTGAACGGCGCGCGCTATGCCGATCCCGCCGAGACCGCCGGCGCGATTGTCCATGCCGCGGGGCAGGCCGGCATCGGCCTCACGCTGCTGCCCGTCTTCTACGCGCACAGCGATTTCGGCGGACAGCCGCCCAAGCCCGGCCAGCGGCGCTTCCTCTCGGACGTCGACGGCTTTGCGAAGCTGGTCGAGGCGAGCCGGGCCAAGCTGCCTGCCGACGCAGTGCTGGGCGTGGCGCCGCACTCGCTGCGCGCGGTCACGCCGGAGGCGTTGGCGGTGGTGAGCGCGTTGACCGCCGGCCCGCTCCATATCCATGCCGCCGAGCAGACCAGGGAAGTCGAAGCCTGTCTCGCCTGGAGCGGGGCGCGGCCGGTGGAGTGGCTGCTCGACAATCTGGACATCGGCCGGCGCTGGACGCTGATCCACGCCACCCATCTGACCGAGGCCGAGACCGACCGCCTCGCCGCTTCGGGCGCGGTGGCGGGCCTTTGCCCGGTCACCGAGGCCAATCTCGGCGACGGCATCTTCCCGGCCGAACGCTATCTTGCGGCCGGCGGGACAATCGCCACCGGGACCGACTCCAACATCCAGATCGACGCCGCCTACGAACTCCGCGCGATCGAATATTCGCAGCGCCTCTCGCTCCGGCGCCGCGCGATCCTGTCGCCCGAAGGCGCTTCGGTCGGCGAGACGCTGTTCCACGCCGCGCTCGCAGGCGGGGGGCAGGCGCTCGGTGTCGAAACGGGGATTGCGCCAGGCGCATCCGCCGATATCGTGAGCCTGAACATGGACCATCCAGGCTTTGCCGGCGCTTCGGCTGGCACGCTTCTCGATCGCTGGATCTTCGCCGGCCGTGCCGGCGCGATCGACTGCGTCTGGCGTGCCGGCGCGCTGCAAGTCGTACGCGGAAAGCACCGGGCGAGCGAAGGTATCGCTAATCATTATCACAAAACCCTGGGGCGCTTGCTCGGGTGACGCTGCAGGAACGCATCCGCTCGGACATCGAGGAGCGCATCCGCTCGGGCGCGCTGCGCCCCGGCGACCGCATCCCCTTCGAGCACGAGCTGGTGGCGCAATATGGCTGCGCGCGCGCCACGGTCAGCAAGGCGCTGGAGCGGCTCGCCCATGCCGGGCTGATCGAGCGGCGCCGCAAGGCCGGCTCCTTCGTGGCGCATCCCCAGGTCCATGCCGCAGTGCTGGCGGTGCCCGATCTCGCGCAGCTGATCGCGGCGCGGGGCGAGCGCTATGGCTGGGCGCTCGATACCTGCCGGGTGGTCAATCGCGATCCCGACATCGAAGTCTCCGGCATCCCGGCGCCCGCCTTGCTGATCGAGGGCGTGCATTTCGCCGGGGAACAGCCCTTCGCGATCGAGCGCCGGCTGATCGCGCTCGATACCGTGCCGGTCCCGCGGGCCGACACCTTCGAGGCCGAGGCACCCGGCTCCTGGCTGCTCCACCATGTCCCCTGGACCGACGCGCGCCACCGCATCCGCGCCGTCTCCGCCGGCGGCCCGCTGGCCAGGAAATTGAAGCTCGACGCCCATGCGGCGTGTCTCCAGGTCGAGCGCTGGACCTGGCGCACCGGCCGGGCGGTCACGTTCGTCCGCCAGACTTTCCCGGGGGATCGCTACGATCTGGTCGCGGAGTTCACGCCGGGGGGGTGACGAAAACAGGGCGGGACAATCACACCGAACCGGGGCCTTTCCCCTTTTCGCGCAGTTCGATAGGCTGGCCGGATGAACCTGCGGCACATCGAGATCTTCCACGCCGTCTATGTGAACGGCTCGGTCAGCGGCGCCGCGCGCGCGCTCAACGTGTCGCAGCCTTCGGTTTCCAAGATGCTGCGCCATGCCGAGAGCCTGCTCGGCTTCCAGCTCTTCCACCGCACCAATGGCCGCCTCGTCCCCACCGAGGACGCGCACACCCTGTTCACCGAAGTCTCGGAGATCCAGGACCGCGTCTATGCGCTGCGCGAGGCGGGCCGGAACCTCAAGCGCGGCGCCGGCGGCATGCTGCGCATCTCGGCGCTGCCGTCGCTGGCCCTCAATGCGCTGCCCACCGCCGTCTCGCGCTTCATGCGGGGGCATGAGGGGGTCCGCTTCGACCTCCAGACCGTCCATCACGACGATCTGCTGCGCAAGCTCTACGAGCGCGAGACCGATGTCGCGATCGCCTATGAAGTGCCCCATGCCGCGCCGATCGGCCATCGCTGGCTGGGCGAGGGCGAGCTGGTGGTGCTCTATCGCGAGGAGGACATGCCCGACGCGCCGCCGCGCATCGAGCTCGAGCGGCTGCGCGGACGCCCGTTCATCAGCCTCGCCAACAGCGGCCCGATCGGCCAGCTGTTCAGCCAGGAATGCGCGCGCCTCGAGCTCGATCTCGACGAAGTCATCTCCGCGCGCACCTTCTACATCGCCACTGCACTTGTGGCGCAGGGCGTGGGGATGACGGTGGTCGACAGCTTCACCGCACAGGCCTCGCTCGTTCCCGGGCTCGCGATGCGTCCGCTCAAGCCGCAGCTCACGTTCGACGTGCATGCGATGTTCCTGCTCAACCGGCCGCCCACCGCGCTTGCCACCGATTTCCTCAAGGCGCTCGCCAAGGTGATCGATACGCCATAACGGCTGGCTATGCCGAGGCGCGCACTCGCTATGCGCGGTGCCCGATGCGGGCGGGATAGCGTTATCACCCAATGATACCGGCACCTTACCTCCTCTACCTCGGTCACAGCACCGATTTCGTGGGCATCAAGACCTCGCGCGGCCTGGCCGAATTCCGGCGCGGCGATTGCGTGGGCGAGTTCCGCCACGACGACAGCCCGCTCACGCTCGGCCTGCCGCGCATGACCATCGCGGAAGGCGCAGCGGCGGGCGCGAGGACGCTCGTCCTCGGCATCGCCAATTCGGGCGGCACGCTGGGCGGCGACCTGGTGCGCGATGCGGCGGCGGCGCTCGATGCGGGAATGAACATCGCCGCCGGCCTGCACCAGCGGCTGCGCGACGTGCCCGAACTGGCGGCGCTCGCCATGGAAAAGGGCCTGCAGCTGTTCGACGTGCGGGATCCCCCCGCGGACATGCGGGTCGGCACCGGATATGCCCGGGCCGGCCGCCGCCTGCTGACGGTCGGCACCGATTGCTCGGTCGGCAAGATGTACACCACGATCGCGCTCGCGGACGCGCTCAGGGCGCGCGGCGAGAAGGCGGATTTCCGTGCCACGGGCCAGACCGGCATCCTGATCGCCGGTGCCGGCGTGCCGATCGACGCGGTCGTCGCCGATTTCATCTCGGGCGGCATCGAGATGCTCGCGCCCGAACGTGCCGATGGCGGCTGGGACCTGATCGAGGGCCAGGGGTCGCTCTTCCATCCGAGCTTCGCCGGCGTTTCGACCGGCCTGCTTCACGGCGCCCAGCCCGAAGCGATCGTGCTCTGCCACGATCCGAGCCGCAGCCATATGCGCGGCTTGCCGGGCCGGGCGCTGCCGGGCCTGAGGGAATGCCTGGAGGCCAATCTCCAGGTCGCGCGCCTCACCAGCCCGGAGGTTCGCGCAGTCGGAGTCTGCCTCAACACCTCCCGGATGGAGGTCGAAGCGGCGCGTGCGCTTTGCCGGCAGATCGAAGCCGATCTCGGTCTGCCCTGTACCGATCCAATCGCCTTCGGGGTCGAGGCGATCATCGACGAGTTGCTATGCACCGAACCCTCACGGCCCGCCACGACCGCTTCGCGCTGAGCAGGCCCTTCCGCATTGCGCGCGAAGTGAAGACCGAGGCCGATACGGTCACGGTCTCCATCCGCGCCGGGGCGCTGGAAGGAAGGGGAGAGGGCGTGCCCAGTTCCCGCTATGGCGAGAGCGTGGAGGATGCGCTCGCGGCGATCGAGGGCATCCGCCCCGCGGTCGAGGCGGGTGCGGGGCGCGAGGAGCTGCTGGGGCTTCTCCCCGCCGGCGCCGCCCGCAACGCGGTCGACTGCGCGCTCTGGGACCTGGAGGCGCGTGAGACCGGGAGAAGCGTCGCCGCGCTGCTCGGCGCCCCGGAGCCCGAGCCGATCGCCAGCGCGCGCACCATCGTGATCGATACGCCGATGATGATGGGCTGTGCCGCCCGCCGCGCCGCGCACGCGCCGCTGCTCAAGGTGAAAGTCGATGGCCGCCTGCCCGACGCGCAGATCCGCGCAGTCCGCGCCGCCGCGCCCGATGCCCGGCTGATCGTCGATCCCAATGAGAGCTGGGACGCCCGGCTGGTCGAGGCGATGCAGCCGGTGCTGGCGGCGCTGAAGGTCGACCTGCTCGAACAGCCCGTGCCGGCCGGGATCGACGCATGCCTCGAGACTTTCCGCCCGCTCGTGCCGATCGCTGCCGACGAGTCCCTCCACACCCGCGAGGATCTCGACCGGGTCGCGCGCCGCTACCAGGTGGTGAACGTCAAGCTCGACAAGGCCGGCGGCCTGACCGAGGGGCTGCACCTCGCCCGGGCCGCCCGCGCCCGCGGTCTTGGCCTGATGAGCGGCTGCATGGTCGGTTCCTCCCTGTCGATCGCAGCGGCGCTGCACATCGCCCGCATGTCGGATTTCGTCGACCTTGACGGTCCGATCTGGCTCGCCAAGGATCGCCCCGGTGGGGTCGAGGACCGGGGCGGGACGCTCTATCCGCCACTTCCGGGATTTTGGGGAACGCCATGAAGATCGCGCTGCTGCTGGGGACTGCCGCTCTCTCGTTGGGCGCCGCCGCGCCGCTTCCGCCGCAGAAGGTCGACCTGCTGATCCGCGGCGGCACGATCTATACCGGCTCGGACGCGCCCTTTGTCGGCGACGTCGCGGTCAAGGGCGATCGCATCGTTTCGGTCGGCGCGCATGCGAGGGTGCTCGCCGCGCGCGTGATCGATGCGAAGGGGATGATCGTCGCGCCCGGCTTCATCGATCCGCATACGCATATGGGCGACGATCTCGCATCGGCGGATCCGCGCAAGCGCCTGATCCCGGCCTTTCTGATGCAGGGCGTCACCACTGCCTTTATCGGCAATGACGGCGGCGGCAGCCCGGACCTGGCCAAGGTGCTCGGCAGCGCGGCGACTCGGCCGGTAGGCATCAACTATGCCGCCTGGGTCGGTTTCGGCGCGGTGCGCGAGAGGGTGGTGGGCGAGGATGCGCGCGATCCCACGCCCGCCGAGCTGGAGCGGATGAAGGGCCTCGTCGCCGGGGCCATGTGCCAGGGCGCGCTCGGTCTCTCCACGGGCCTGTTCTACGCCCCCCAGAGCTTCGCCAAGACCGAGGAAGTGATCGCGCTTGCCAGGGAAGCCGGCAGGCGCGGCGGCAGCTATGACAGCCATATCCGCGACGAGAGCAGCTATACGGTGGGCCTTGCGGCCGCGATCGACGAGGCGATTCGCATCGGGCGCGAGGGCGGGCTGCCCGCGCATATCAGCCACATCAAGGCACTGGGCGTCGACGTGCAGGGGCAGGCGCCCGCGATCATCGCCAAGATCGACGCGGCCCGCGCCCGCGGCGAGAAGGTTACCGCCAACCAATATCCCTGGTCGGCATCGGGCACCAGCCTGGTCGCGTCGCTCGTCCCGCTCTGGGCCCAGGATGGCGGGCGCCCGGCGCTGCTCAAGCGCTTCGACGATCCCTCGCTCGTTCGGAAGCTTCACGACGGCATGGTCGAGAATCTCCGCAAGCGCGGCGGGGCCGGCAAGCTGCTGATCGTCGAGGGCCAGTACCGGAACCGCTATCTCGACGCCGTCGCGAAGGAAATGAAGCTCGATCCGGTCGAGGCCGCGATCGCGGTGATCCGCATCGGCGATCCCGGCACCGTCTCGTTCAACCAGAGCGAGGCCGACATCGCCGCCTTCATGAAGCAGCCCTGGGTGATGACCGGATCGGACGCCTCGGGCGGCCATCCGCGCGTCTATGGCTCCTTCGCGCGCAAATATGACAAATACGTCAAGACCGATCATGTGATCACCCTGCGCCAGTTCATCGAGCGAAGTTCGGCGCTGACGGCGGACACGTTCGGGCTGGAGGGCCGGGGGCATCTGCGCGCCGGCGCCTTCGCCGATGTCGTGGTGTTCGATCCGCGCACCTATGCCTCGCGCGCCACCTATGAGCAGCCGGCCCTGCTGGCGGCCGGGGTGCGGACCGTGCTGGTCAACGGCGTGCTCGCGGTCGACAAGGGGGCGATGACCGGCAAGGCCGCCGGTCGTGCGCTCGCGCACAAGCCCGCGCCCGGGACGTGCAACTGATGGGCTGGTGGTTCGGCATCGCCCTGTGGAAGCGCGTGCTCGCCTTCCTCCTGCTCGGCGTCGTCTTCGCGCTGCTGGTGCCGCAGGGCGCGCCCTGGGTGCAGTTCGTCGGCGATCTGTTCGTCCGCGCGATCCGCATGCTGGTGGCGCCGATCGTGCTGGTCACCATCGCCTCGGGCATCACCACGCTCGCGGATCCCAAGCGGCTCGGCAGCCTGGGCGGGCGCACGGTCGGCATGTTCGCGCTGACCACCTTCATCGCCGTCTCGGTCGGCATGCTGGTCGCGACCATCGTCCAGCCCGGCATCGGCGCGCCGCTCGGCACGGCCGAGGCGCATGTGCTCGGCAAGCCGGTCACGCCCTATGAGCAGCTGATCAACATCATCCCCACCAACATCTTCGATGCGCTGGCCAAGGGCGACATGCTGGCGCTGATCTTCACGTCGATCCTGATCGGCTGCGGCACGGTGGTGGCGGGCGAGGCGGGCAAGCCCTTCGCCAACCTGCTGCAATCGACTTCGGCCGTGCTGCTGCGCGTCGTCGGCCTGGTGATGGAGGCGACGCCCTTCGGCGTGTTCGCGCTGATCGCCAATGCCGTCGCGGCGAACGGCGCGGCGGTGTTCGTCCATGTCGGCTGGCTGGCGCTGGCAGTGGTGCTCGGCTCGCTGATCCAGATGCTGGTGGTGCACAGCCTGCTCCTGCGTTTCGTCGCGCGCCTGCCGCTGCTGCCCTTCTTCCGCGGCATCGTCGACGCGCTGGCGGTGGCCTTCTCCACTGCATCGAGCGGCGCCACGCTGCCGGTGGCGATGCGCGTTTCCGAGCAGAATCTGGGCATCGGCCGCTCGGTCTTCTCCACCGTGCTGCCGCTCGGCGCCAGCATCGGCAAGGACGGCACGGCGATGTATGTCGGCCTGCTCTCGATGTTCGCGCTCCAGGCCTTTGGCGTGCACCTGACGCCCACCGTCTATGCGACGGTGCTGTTCACCGGCGCGCTCGCCGCGTTCGGCACCGCGCCGGTGCCGTCGGCCTCGCTGTTCATGCTGGCGGCGGTGCTGAGCGCAGTGGGCGTCTCGCCGGAGCAGACCGCCCTGGTGGTGGGCTTCGTCCTGCCTTTCGACCGGCTGCTCGACATGACGCGGACGGTGCCGAGCGCCTCGGCGAATCTTGCCGTGGCGACCCTGGTGGCGCGCTGGGAAGGCGAGCTGGACGAGGAAGTCTACCGGGCGGCGGACAGGGCGTAACGCGGACATGCCGTTGGCAATGCCGGTTCCCCGGCGAAGGCCGGGGAACCGCTTGGGCCCGGTACGCGGAGTGTCGATACGGCAAGGATATCGCCAACCCCATGAAGCGGGGATCCTGGATGACAGGACAATGCCCTTTGTGTCTCTGAAGTTCTAGTCCAGCGAAACCTCTTTCCCCGCCACCCATACCCGCTTGACCGAGTAGAGGTCCCGGAAGGTCAGGTCCGGCGTCCCGCCGGTCAGCACCAGGTCGGCGCGCATGCCCTTGTGGATTCTGCCTTCGGTCTTCCTGCGCCCCATGATGTCGGCGCTCACCCGCGAGCCGGCCTCGATCGCCTCGGCCGGGGTGAAGCCCAGCTCGGTCAGCAGCCGCATCTCGCGCAGCGCGCCGAAGCCGGGATAGACGCCCTCGATGCCCGTGTCGGTGCCCACGCCGATGCGGATTCCGGCCGTCTTCAGTCGGCGGATATTCTCCCGCATGATCTCCCAGCGCTTGCTGTCATAGGGCGCTATCGCCCCGCCCTTGGCCAGCCGCGCCGCCTCGCGGTCGCGCTGCTCGGGCGTGAGCAGCGCCAGTTCTTCGGGTGCCAGCACACGCGTCTCGAGCGGCTCATAGGTCGCCAGCGTGGCGACATAGGCCATGTGGTGCTTCCGCATCAGGCCGATAAGCTCGTCGTCGACCAGGGCGTCGCCCACGCCGTGGGCCACCGAGTCCACGCCCGCCCGCGCGGCGATCTTCGCGCCCTCCAGCGTCACCGTGTGCGTCATCACCTTGATGCCCGCCTTGTGCGCATCCGCCACGATCGCGGCCAGGGTCGCTTCGTCCATGCTCGGCCGGTCGGGCCGGTCGGGGTCGCCATAGCGCCAGCCGTCGTTGAACACCTTCACCATGTCGGGCTTGTAGGCCAGGGCCCCGGCCATCGCCGCATGGGCTTCGGCCGGACTGGTCACCTGGAGCGTGATCGCATTGGTGAACTGGCTCTCGGTGCCGTGCCCGTCCGGCACGCCCAGGCGCACCGCCAGGGTGAGGCGCGGCGTATCGGCCCGGAGCGCGCGGATCCCGGCCATCATCGCGCCCGAGACCGAGAATTCGTTCACGCTCGTCACGCCCGCGCGCAGATAGGGCAGGTAGAAGCGGTGGAGCGCGGCGGCGTCGGCAAAGGCTTCGCGCCGGGTGTGGATGTGCAGGTCGTGCAGCCCGGGGATCAGCGTCAGTCCCGTGGCGTCGATCACCGCGGTGCCCTCGGGCACGCGCAGCTTCCTGCCGATCCGGGTGATCCGGTCGCCCTCGATCAGCACGTCCTTCGGCTTCGCGGGCGTGCCCGTGCCGTCGAACACGCGTGCGCCATGGATGAGCGTCGCGCGCTCCTGCGCCTGTGCCCCGTTCGCCCCGGCCAGTGCCGCCGCCGCCATCAGCCACCTCATTTCAGATGCGCATCGAAGAAGGAAATGGTGCGGCGATAGGCCGTGAGCCAGTCCGCATAGCGGAAGAATTCGTGGCGCTCATTGGGGAATACCAGTTCCTCGTGCGGGATGCGCCGCGCCGCCAGCTCGCGGGCAAGCAGCAGCGACTGGCCGAAATCGACATTCCTGTCGTCATCGCCGTGCACGAGCAGCACCGGCGAGCGCCAGGTGCCGATCGCGCCCATCGGCGAGCTGTCCCATTGCTTCTGCCGCGCGGCGGCCTGCTGCTCGGGCGACAGGTTGTTCTCGACGTTGCGCAACAGGGTGTGGACGCCGTGAAAGTCGGCGCCCGCCTTGAACAGGTCGCTGTTCCGCGCCAGCGCCAGCGCCGTCAGATAGCCGCCCCAGCTGCCGCCCCAGATGCCGATCTTCTTCGGATCGACGTCCTTCCGCGCCGCCAGCCAGTGCCCGCCGGCGAGCACGTCGCGATACTCGGAAGCGCCGTCGCGGGCGATCCCGGGCGCATCCCGGAACGCCTGCCCATAGCCGGTGCCGCTGCGATAATTGACCGAGAGCACCGTATAGCCCCGCGCCGCCAGCGCCTGGTTCATCACATAGGCGTTCGAATAATATTGCGCGTGATGGAAGCCGAGCACCATCTGGCGCCGCGGCCCGCCATGGACGAAGATCAATGCCGGGCGCGGGCCCTTGCCCTGGCCGCGGAACAGCTGGCCATGGACGGTCACGCCGTCCTCGGCCTGATAGGCCACCGCCTCGGGCACGATCGCGCCCTGCAGCTCGGCCGTTTCGCCCAGCGGGGCCAGCCCCTTCGCCAGCACCGGATGGGCCGGATGGCGCGCATCGGCGGCGATCCCCGCGAGCAGGCCGCCCGCAAGGACCGGCAGGCTCTCGCTGCCCTTGCCCTCGGTCACGCGCTTCGCAGTGCCGCCGCGCGCCGGCACCTGCCAGAAATGTCGCCGGTCGGCCTCGTCGGCATTGGCGGCGAAGGTCACCATGTCGTCGGCGCCGAGCACGAAGGTCTCGACCTCGAACCCGCCGGAGGTCAGCGCCCGGGGCTCGCCGCCCTTGGCCGGGTCGATCGCATAGACGTGCAGGAAGCCGCTCCGCTCCCAGGGGAAGAGCAGCTGGCCGCCCTTGCTCCACCAGAGATTGTGCTGGCGCGTGCCGTAATAGCGGCCGCCCATGCCCTGGGGGGCGGTCCAGGCCGTGCGGGCCTTGCCCGTCGCGGCATCGGCCACCCGGATCGACCAATAGGGGCCGCCGTCCCGCGCCGCGCCCGCGGGCGGATCGAGATACTGGATATAGGCGACCTGGTCTCCGCCGGGCGAAAGCGCCGGCTCCACCGAATAGCCGAGCGCCGGTTCCATATAGGTCAGCCGGCCGCCGTCCGCATCGAGCAGCGCGACGAAGGCACGGTCGTTGCGATTGTCGACGAACAGCAGCCTCTTGCCGTCGGGCGTCCATTTCAGGTCGCTGACCTCGCCCGTGACGGTCGCGATCCGGGCCGCCTTGCCGGCCTGCCACAGCCACAGCTCCCCGCGCCGGGTGAAGGCGATGCGCTGCCCGTCGGGCGAGAAAACGGGCAGGTGTCCGTCTCCGATCGGTGTGGGATCTCCACCGTCTTCAACGACGAACACCTGCTGCCCCGGCGTGAACGCGGCCGAGGCGGTATTGGGGATCTTGCCGTCGGGGAACTCGTCGTCCCCGCCGCGCACATATGCCAGGCGCCGGCCGTCGGGGCTGAGCGCCGGATCGTAGAGCATCATGCCGTCGTCCTCGGCATGGCGCGTGACCTGCCGGGCCCGCTGCCCCGCATCCGCCACCCACAGGTTGCGCACGCCGGCGCGGTTCTCCACCCAGGCGAAGCGCGGCACGTCGCGCGCGCCGGCCATCTGGCTGGCAACCGGCAGGGCGAGCGCCGCGGCCAGGTCGTCGGTCTGCGCCAGCGCCGGCGGGGCGAACGCCACCACCATCGCGGCCAGGGGTTTCAGGGTGGCCCGCATCAGGTTCATGCCGCGAAGGTGCCGGGCCGATGTTGCCCGTACAATGCCGGCATGCGCCATGGTTATGCCCGGGCGACTCCTCTGAATGATCGCGGGTTTGCAGGCCCGGCGGCGGGAGTTACGCTCGCGGCATGAAGCATTTCGTCCTAGGCATCGCCCTTACGCTCGCCACGCCCGCGCTCGCCCAGCAGACGCTGGAGCAGCGCGTCGCCGCCAAGCTTGCCGAGGCGCCGACGGGCACGCGCTTCGGCCTGGTCGTGGCCGACGACACGGGCAGGGAGATCGTCGCCATCAATCCCGACGGCCGCTTCATCCCCGCCTCGAACACCAAGATCTACACCACCGCCGCGGCCTTCGCGAACCTGCCCGGCATCAATGCGCCCGACGCGACCGGCGGTGCCGCGGTGCGGCTGGTGGGCGAAGACGTGGTGCTGGAAGGGCGGGGCGACGCGCGCCTGTCGAGCGCCGACGATTGCACGGTCGACTGCCTCGCCACGCTCGCCGATGCGATCGCCGCGAAGACCAAGCGCGTCCGCAACGTCATCGGCGACGACACGCTGTTCCCGGACCAGCGCTGGGGGCCGGGGATGAGCTGGAACAACATCCCGAGTTCGTCGGGCACCGGCGCCTCGGCGCTGACGCTCGACGACAATGAGCTGAAGCTGACCGTCGCGCCGGCCAAGGCCGGGGAGGCGGCAAGGGTCGAGCTCTGGCCCTATTTCACGATCGACAACCAGGCGAAGACGGTGCCGGGCGGGGAGACCGAACTCGGCTGGGATCGCGATCCCAACGGCAAGCGGCTCCGCATCACCGGCACGATCGGCGCCGATGCCGGGCCGAAGAGCTGGAAGCTCGGTATCGACGATCCGGCCGATTATGCCGCCTGGCGCCTGAAGGCGCTGCTCGAGGCGCGCGGGGTGCAGGTGAAGGGCACGGTCAGCGCGCGCCACCGGCCGCTGCGACCCGAAGACGATCCCGAATATCGCGCGAAGAAGGGCGTGGCGCTCGCGCGGGCAACGCCCGACGGGAATGTCCTCGCCAGGCTCACGCCGCCGCCGCTCGCCGAGGACCTCAAGCACATCAACAAGGTGAGCCAGAACCTCCATGCCGAGCTGGCGCTGCGCCGCGTCGCCTTCCTGCAGGGCAGCGGCTCGATCGCCGATGGCGTCGCGCAGGTCGCGAAGCTGCTCGATACGGCCGGCCTGCCGCGCACGGCGTGGGACTTTTCGGACGGCTCGGGCATGTCGAGCTACAACCGGGTGAGCCCGCGCGGTTCGGTCAAGCTGCTGCGCTGGGTCGCCGCCCAGTCCTGGGGGGCGCAGTTCCGCGACACGCTGCCGATCGGCGGGGTGGACGGCACGCTCGCCCGCCGCTTCAAGGGCACGCCTTTGGAGGGCAAGGTCTTCGCCAAGACGGGCACGCTCAACGCCACCAACGCGCTGGCGGGCTATTTCACCGGCGCGAGCGGCAGGACCTACACCTTCGCCTTCTACGCCAACGACGTGCCGCAGGATGCGAGCGCGACGAAATATATGGACGATGCGCTGAACCTGGTCGCCGCGGGGAACTGACGATCTTTCCCTCTCCCGCAAGCGGGAGAGGGATATTGCGTCACTTGTTCTTTGCCGCCCAGTCCTCGGCCTGCTTCAGCACGCGCAGCACGTTTCCGCTCCAGATCTTCTCGATATCGGTATCGGAGAAGCCCTCGCGGCGCAGGCGGGCGGTGATCTTCGGCAGGGCGGTGATGTCCTCCATGCCGCGCACGCCGCCGCCGCCGTCCCAATCGGCGCCGATGCCGACATGGTCGACGCCCATCACTGCGATGCAGTGGAGCAGGCTCTTCATGAACAGTTCGAAATCGGCCCCCTGATAGGGGTTGGTCGCGTCCGCCTTGGCCTTGTCGGCGATCAGTTGGCGCTGGTCGGCGGCCGAAAGCGCCCACCAGTCGTCCTGCCGGTCGGAGATCTTGTTGCGGGCCTCGTCATGGTCGCCCTCGACCAGATAGACGCTGTTCACCTGCAGCACGCCGCCCGCCTTGGCGAGCTTGCGCATGCGCTCGTCGTCCAGGTTGCGCGGATGGTTGAAGATCGCGCGAGGCCCCGAGTGCGAGGCGATGATCGGCACCTTGGAGAGCGCCAGCGCCTGGTCGAACACGTCGTCGGAGGAATGGCTGACGTCGATCAGCATGCCCAGCCGGTTCATCTCGGCCACCCATTGCTTGCCAAGGGGGGAGAGGCCGTTCCACTGCTTCACCTTGTCGGTGGCGCTGTCGCCGAACTGGTTGTTGCGGAAATGGATCGGCCCGGCCATCCGCACGCCCTGGTCGTAATACCATTTGAGCAGGCTCAGGTCGGTGCCCAGCGGATAGCTGTTCTCGATCGACTGGAAGACGATGCGCTTGCCCGCCTTGGCGATGCGATGGGCATCCTCGGGGGTGGTGGCGAACTCCATCTTGTCGGCATTGGCGGCCACGACGCGCTGGATCCACATCTCGCGCGTGAGCGCCGCGTTGCGCGCTTTGGCATAGCCTTCCGGCGTCAGCGGACCCTGTCCGGTATAGATCACGAAGAAGCCGCCATCGAGCCCGCCCTGCTCCATGCGCGGCAGGTCGACCTGGCTCTTGTCGAAATCGCGGTCGTGCCAGCGATCGAACTTCCAGCCCGGATGCTCGAACAGCTCGGGCGTGTCGAGATGCGTGTCCAGCACCAGCATCTGGTCGTGCGCCAGCCGGTCGGCAGGGGTGGGCGTATCGCTATCCGGCCCGGACAGGGCGATGGCGAGCGCGAGCAAAGAGATCATGGGGCCTCCCAGGCGTTGATGACGGCATCCCCCGTCGCGGGGCGCAGCACGAAGATGCCGCTGTCGAAATGGCGCGTCGGGTGGACGCGGTTGGTGAGCAGGGTCCAGGCGATGCCGCGCCCGAAGTCGATCCACAGCCCGGTGCCGGTGAAGCCGGTGTGCCCGATCGTCTCGTCCGAACAGGCCTGGCCGCCCGACCAGCCCGCGAACTTGCGTTCCCAGCCGCAGGTGCGGTGCGAATATTGCGGGGTGCGGATCGCTTCGAGCATCATCGGCGAGAAGCTGCCGGTGAGCACGCCCTGCGCGAAGTCGAGCACCCCGGCCACGGTGCCGAACAGCCCGGCATGGCCGGTCTGCCCGCCCATCGCCGCGCAATTCTCGTCATGCACCTCGCCCTTGAGCACGCGGTTCCGCCACATGCACCGCTCGGTCGCCACGGCCGGCCCCGGCGGCGGGCCGTAGTGCAGGCCCGGGCCCAGCGGCCATTCGCCCAGCGCCTTGCCCGTCACGCGCTCGATCGCGATGCCGAGCAGCAGGAAGTTGATGTCCGAATAGACCGGCTCGGGGATATGCTTCCATTCGCGCTGGAGCACGAAGGCGCGCAGCCGCTGCGGATCGTCGCCATAGGTGTAGATCGGCTCGACCGCGGGGAACAGCGTGCGGTGCGCCAGGCAGTCGCGGAACGTCAGGGTGCGCTCATAGGCGCCCGCCACGTCATATTGGCGCAGGTCCGGGATCGCGGTGGTCAGCGGGGCGTCGAGGTCGATCCGCCCCTCCTCGGCCAGGCGCAGGACCATCGTGGTCGTCGCCACCACCTTGGAGACCGAGGCGAGGTCGAACCAATGGTCGAGCGTCAGCGCCTCGGGCTCGGGGACGAGCGCGGCCATGCCGGCATGCGTCACCCAGCGGCGCCCGTCCGCCGCCACCACGCCCAGCGTGGCGCCGGGGATGCGTCCGGCGGCCACCGCTTCGGCGGCGGGGGCGAAGGCTGTGTCGATCATGCCGCCACCGCCTCGCCGTCGGGCCGGGGCTTCGCCCGTACGATAAACGGCACGAAGACCAGCGCCGCGACGCTCATAGTGCCGGCCATGATGAAGAAGCCGTCATAGCCGATCGCCTTCTGGAACACGCCCGAAAGGCCGGCGAGCAGCCTGGGGATCAGGAAGGCGAGGCCGGAGAGCAGCGCGTATTGCGTGCCCGGGAAGCGCGGGTTCACCAGCAGGGACAGGTAGACGACGAACACCGCTCCCTCGAAACCATGCCCGAACTGGTCGAGCGCCATGGCGAGGTACAGGTCGAAATCGCCCGCCGTCACCTGCACGCCGAGGAGCGAGAACCAGACCGGTCCGCCCGGCGCCTGATAGGCGAGCCAGGCGAAGATCCAGTTGCTGAGCGCCGACATGATCGCGCCGATCACCAATGCCCAGCCCATCGGCGCCTTGGCCGCCAGCCAGCCGCCCAGCGCCACGCCGAGCATGGACGAGAGCAGTGCCACCGCGCCATCGGCCACCGCGATGGCCTCCAGGCTGTAGCCCAGCGCGTTGAACAGCGGATGCGAGAGGGTGAGCGCCATCACGTCGCCCATGCGATAGACCGAGACGAACAAGAGGATCGGGATCACCACCAGCCCATAGCGCCAGGCGACATTGAGATAGGGGGCGAGCCCCGAGGTGGTGAGCAGCCGGTGGCTCGGCGGGAGATTCCTGATCCACGGCACCGCCGCGCCCAGCGCGACGAAGGGCAGCAGCGCAACCGCGAATACCCAGTATTTGACGATGTCCGGATTATCGAGCCCGACCGACCCCATCGCGGCAAGCAGCGCCCAGCCAACCGCGGCGGTGACCACGAGGCTCCCGCCGAGCACCACCGCGCTGGCGAGGATGCCGGTGACGAGCGCCGTGCCGCGCCCGCCGCCATGCGCGGGATCGGGCCGCATGCAGGCAAGGATGGGGAAGGGGAGGAAGGCGGCCGCCGCGATCACCAGATAGGCAGTGGTCCAGTCGCTCTTCGCCGCGATGTAGATCGCGCCGCTGCCGGCCGCGACCATGGCGCTGCGATAGCCCCACAGGTTCGCCGCCACCATCGGGCCCTGCTCCTCCTGGGTCGGCGCCAGCTCGATGCGCCAGGCATCGGCGGCGACTTCCAGCGTAGTGGTCCAGAAGGCGAGCAGCACCGCGAACAGCGCGGTGACTTGCAGATTGGCATCGGACGAGGTGAGCGCCATCGCCACGGTCGAGAGGAAGATGCCCAGTTGCGACAGCATGATCCAGCCGCGCCGCTTGCCCCAGAAGCGGCCGAAGCCCGGCACGTCATATTTGTCGAGCAGCGGCGCCCAGGCGAACTTGAAGGTTGGCAGCAGCGCCACCCAGGCGAAGAAGCCCACCGTCACGATGTCCACGCCGTGCTTGGCCAGCCGCAGCAGCAGCACGGCGTTGAACATGTAGAAGGGCAGGCCGGCGGCGAAACCGAGCAGCAGGTACAGCGCCAGCCGGCCGAAACCCGGGCGGATCGCCGGTGCCGCGGAAAGACTCGGCGCGTCAGTCACGCGGCACCGGACGGTCGAAATGCGGCATCAAGGGTTCCCCTGGGGCTGGTTTCCCTAACGCTCGGCCGGGGCGGGCACGCAGTCAATGGCCAGTCTGGCAGGCTTGTGTTGCAGTCCTGTCACGTTTTCGCAGGCAATTGTCACATTTGATGCCCCGGGGTTATGGCGCGGGGAACAGAAACTATGGCGCGCCGCAACATTCTTGGTACCTAATGCCCTTTCACCGCGCGGGATATTGCGGGCTTCAGGGGGTTTTAGGAAATGATCGAAGCAACGGCGTTTAGGAAGGCTCTGGCCAGCAGCACGGCTTTCGCGGCCATGGCGATCGCGCTGCCGGCCTGGGCGCAGGCCAGCGATCCGCAGACGCCGCAGGCGGCCGCCCAGGCGGCGCCCGCCGAGGAAGGCGAGATCCTCGTCACCGGCACGCGCATCCGCCGCGACGGCTTCCAGGCCCCGACGCCGCTCACCGTGCTGACGCAGCAGGACATCCAGAACACGTCGCCGACGAACAACATCGCCGACTTCGTCAACCAGATGCCGCAGCTCGCCGGCTCGACCAAGCCGGCCAATTCGCGCCTCAACCTGTCCAACGGCTCGGCGGGCATCAATGCGCTCAACATGCGCAACCTGGGCGAGGGCCGCGTGCTCGTCCTGCTCGACGGCCGCCGCTCGGTCGGCTCGACCATCTATGGCTGGGTCGACATCAACACGATCCCGCAGGCGCTGGTCGATCGCGTCGAGGTCGTCACCGGCGGCGCTTCGTCGGCCTATGGCTCGGACGCGGTCTCGGGCGTGGTGAACTTCATCCTCAACAAGAAGCTCGAGGGCCTGAAGATCGAGGCGGATTCGGGCATCACCACCTATGGCGACGGCGGCAATTATTCGGCCAGCATCGCGGGCGGAAAGTCGTTCGCCGGCGGCCGCGGCCACATCCTGCTCAGCGCCAACATCGCGCACCAGGACGGCATCTTCGAGGTCGGCGACGACCGCGAGTGGAATCATACGGGCTATGTACGCATCCAGGATCCCAACTGGACGAGCGCCAGCACCACGCCGCAGTTCATCACCACCCGGCGCCAGATCGGCGCGGCGAACTCGACGCCCGGCGGCCTCATCACCGGCTCGGCCGGCGGCAGCGCGAACGCCCTGCGCGGCCTGTATTTCGGCTATGGCGGGGCGGTGAACACCTTCGACTATGGCAGCTTCACCTATCCGGCGTTCACGCGGGCGTCCGGGTCTTCGGCGCCCAGCCTCGTCCAGGGCGGGTCCTGGCAGGTCAACGATTCCGGCACGCGCATCGGCCTGATGCCGAAGGATGATCGCTGGGGCGTCTTCGGGCGGCTGAGCTATGAGGTGGCGGACGGCGTCGAACTCTTCGCCGAAGGGTCGTACAACCGGCAGAAGGTGTTCTTCAACGCGGGCCCGAACCTGTCGACCGGCATCGCGATCAACACCACCGGCTGCACCACCGTTCCCGTCCCCGTGACCTGCAACGCCTTCGCGCTGCAGTCGCTCGGCGCGGCGCGCCTTGCCGGCGTCACCGGCATCACGCTGGCGACCACCGCCGCCGACCTGCCGTTCCGCGCGATCGCCAACGAGCGCAAGGTACAGCGCTACGTCGTCGGCGCCGAGGGCAGTTTCGAAGCGTTCGGCAGGCCCGCGCACTGGGACGTCTATGCCCAATATGGCCGTTCCGACCTGCGCGAGCAGCTCCGCAACATCATGAACCTGACCCGCATGGCCAATGCCACCAACGCCGCCTTCGCGCCGGCGGGCAATGCGCGCGGCTATACGGTCGGTTCGATCCAGTGCCTGATCAACGTCGATGCCATCTCGACCAACGACGATCCGAACTGCGTGCCGCTGAACCGCATGGGCGTGGGCGTCGCCAGCCAGGATGCGATCAACTATGTGCTCGGCAACCCGTATCGCGATCAGGTGATGGAGCAGTTCGTCGCGGGCACCAACTGGTCGGTCACGCCGTTCGCCACCTGGGCGGGCGACGTCAGCGTCTCCGTCGGCGGCGAGGTCCGCAAGGAGAAGATCCGCGGCACCGTGCCGAAGGAATACCAGCCGATCGTGACCACCACCGGCACGACCAACGCATGGTCGGTCGGCAACTATCTGCCCTTCACCGGCGAGTATAGCGTTAAGGAAGCCTATCTCGAGACGGTGATCCCGCTGGGCTTCGGCCTCGAGTTCAACGGTGCGGTCCGGGCGACCGACTATTCCAACTCGGGCTATGTCACCACCTGGAAGCTGGGCGCGACCTGGGCGCCGATCCCGGACATCCGCTTCCGCGTGACGCGTTCGCGCGACATCCGTGCGCCCAACCTGAACGAGCTGTATCAGGCCGGCACGGCCAACAGCGATTCGGTGCGCAATCCGAAATACACTTCGGACGGCCTGAACGGCCCGGCGACCTGGGGCTATTCGGGCCTGACCACGGGCAATCCGAACCTGCTTCCGGAAGTCGCCAATTCGTGGAACATCGGCGCGGTGATGTCGCCGCGCCTCCTGCCGGGCTTTACCGCATCGGTCGATTATTTCCGCATCGATCTGGCGGGTGCGATCGACTCGATCTCCGCGCAGGAAACCGTCAATCGCTGCTCCGACGGCAATGCCATCTATTGCGCGGCCATCACCAACGATCCGGTCCGCTCGCTGCCGGGTGCGCCGTATCTGCTGATCCGCACCCAGCCGTTCAACTTCGTGCGCAAGCTGGTGCGCGGCATCGATTTCGACGCGGCCTACCGGATCCCGCTGGGCGCCGCGAGCACCTTCACGCTGAAGGGCGTGGCGACGCGCTATATCGAGAACCTCTCCGATACCGGCATCGCCGGGAGCGTGGCGGTGAACACCGTCGGCGCGAACGGTGGCCAGGCCAGCACGCCGACCTGGATCTTCCGCGGCAGCGCGACCTATGAGACCCAGACCTTCTCGGCCACCGTCACCGGCCGCGGCGTCAGCGCGGGCAAATATGTCGCCAACGGTGTCGAGTGCACCAGCGGCTGCCCGGTTTCGACCACCAATTTCCCGACCTATGACAACAACCGCGTCTCGGGCCTGTTCTACGTCGATCTCAACCTGACGCAGACCGTGCCCTTTGGCGGGAACCAGGCGCAGTTCTTCGTCAACGTCACCAACCTGTTCAATCGCTGGCCGCTGCTGGTGCCGGAGACCGGCATGGCGGCGAACACCACCTATTCGGATATGCTCGGCCGCCAGTTCCGCGCCGGCATCCGCATCAGCCTGAAGTAATCGGCATGCCGGCTCCATCCCGGGCGATGGGGCCGGCATGATCGCCGCGGCACTTCTGCTGGCCGCGGCATCGGATCCGGTCGCCGCGGTCCGGATAACGTTCAATGCGAGGGGAGAAATGTCGGTCAGCGCGAAAGGGCTGGCCGACATTTCCGTATCCAGGCCCGTCACTGCCGACGATCCCGTGCGGATCGCTTCCATCTCCAAGCTGGTCGTCGCGATCGGCGTGATGCGCCTGGTCGAGCAGGGCAGGCTCGATCTCGATGCCGATGTCTCGCGCTGGCTCGGCTGGAGGCTGCGCAATCCGGCCTTTCCCGATGCGCCGATCAGCTTGCGCCTGCTGCTCTCGCATCGCTCCAGCCTCACCGATCGGGTCGACTATGTCCTGCCCCTCGATGCGGACATGCGCGCGGTGCTGGCGGATCCGAAGGCCTGGGACGCCGGCCATGCCCCCGGCAGCTGGTGGGCCTATACCAACTTCAACTTCCCCGTGATCGCCGCCGTGATGGAGCGTGCCACCGGCGAGCGGTTCGACCGGCTGATGGATCGTCTGGTCCTGGCGCCGATGAAGCTCGATGCCTGCTACAACTGGGCGAACTGCAAGCCGGGGACCGCCGCCCGCGCCGTCGTCCAGTATCGCGGGCGCGTCGCCGCCAAGGACGACAATCACGGCGCGGCGCCGGCATGTCCGGTTACCCCGGCGCGGGACGGCGGCTGCAGCCTGGCCGCCTGGCGCCCGGGCATCAATGGCGCGATCTTCTCGCCCCAGGGCGGGTTGCGCATCTCGGCGCGGGGACTGGCGCGGATCGGCCGCATGTTCCTCGGCGAGGGCAGGCTCGACGGCGCGCGCATCCTGCGCCCCGCGTCGGTCCGCATCCTGGAGACGCCGCTCTGGACCTGGGACGGCCATAACGGCGATGTCGGCGGCGACATCTCGGTCGCGGTGCCCAGCGCCGGCGCCACCTGCGGCTACGGCCTCGCGGTGATGTTCACTGCCACCGGCGCGCCGGGATGCCGCGACGATCCGTTCGGCGACGGCCGCCGGCGCTTCGGCCATTCGGGGGATGCCTATGGCCTCAAATCGGGCCTGTGGATCGATCGCGCCGCCGGCACCGGCGTCGCCTATTTCGCCACCGATGTTCCGGATGTGCCGGGGAAACGATCGGCCTATACGCCGACGGAGGAATCGCTCGCCCATCCGGAGTAGCATCTTGCGCCACGACGCCAATCTGACGACCGACCGTCCCACCTTCGTCACCCATCTCGAATGCTCGATGACCGGCGAGCGCTACGAGGCGGACCAGCTGCACGGCCTTTCCCGCGCCGGCCGGCCGCTGCTGGTGCGCTACGATCTCGCGGGCGTGCAGGCCGCGCTGCCAAGGGAAGCGCTCGCCGGCCGCCCCGCCGGCCTGTGGAAGTATCGCGAGCTGCTTCCCGTCCGCCGGACGGAGAATCTGGTCAGCCTGGGCGAGATCGCCACGCCGATCCTCCCGCTCGACCGGCTGGCGCGCGAGGCCGGCGCGGCGCATCTCTGGGTCAAGGACGAGGGGCGCCTGCCCACCGGCTCGTTCAAGGCGCGCGGGCTCGTCATGGCGATCGCCATGGCGAAGGAACTGGGCGTCTCCACCATCGCGATGCCGACCAACGGCAATGCCGGTGCGGCGGCGGCGGCCTATGCCAGCCGGGTGGGCATCGAGTCGGTGATCTTCTGCCCGGCGGACACGCCCGAGGTGAACGTGCGCGAGATCGCCGCGCAGGGCGCGCGCGTCTACCGCGTCAACGGGCTGATCGACGATTGCGGCAAGCTGGTGGGCCGGGGGGCGAAGGAGCGGGGGTGGTTCGATCTCTCCACGCTCAAGGAGCCCTATCGCATCGAAGGCAAGAAGACGATGGGCCTCGAGCTGGCCGAGCAGCTCGACTGGGAGCTGCCCGACGCGATCTTCTATCCCACGGGCGGCGGCACCGGCCTGATCGGCATGTGGAAGGCCTTTGCCGAAATGGAGGCGCTGGGCTGGATCGGCGCGAAGCGCCCGCGGATGATCGCGGTGCAGGCCGAAGGCTGCGCGCCGATGGTCCGCGCCTTCGAGGCGGGCGAGCGCCATGCGACCCGGTGGGAGGATGCGCACACCATCGCGATGGGCATTCGCGTGCCGCAGGCGGTGGGCGATTTCCTGATCCTCGACGCCGTCCGGGAAAGCGGCGGCGTGGCGATGGCGGTGAGCGACGAGAGCATCGCCCGGGCAGTCGACGATGCCGCGCGCAAGGATGGGCTGCTGCTCTGCCCGGAAGGCGGCGCAACGCTGGCGGCATGGCGCAAGGCGCTGGCCGAGGGGCTGGTCTCGCCTGAGGAGAAAGTGGTGCTGTTCAACTGCGCGACGGGGCTGAAATATCCGCTCGCCGATCAGTCGAAGATGCTCGACAAGGATGGGCCGATCGATTTCGGAGCACTCTAGGTCGAGAGCCCAAGCAAGTATCTGATCTTCCTTCGTCATTCCCGCGCAGGCGGGAATGACGAGAGAGGGAATTGCGCTTCCGGCCCGGCTCCCCTCCCTTTCAGCGGCGCTGCTCGGCCAGGCTCCGGAACGTTATCGACCAGCGCGGCGCGTCCATCGGCGCGATGCTGTGTTCCCAGAGATGTCGCGCCTCGCCGTAGAGATGATAGGCGCCGCGCGGCGCCAGCGGCAGTTCGGCCCGATCGAACTTCCCGTCCGCTCGCCGCCGGCGCAGCCGCAGCACCGCGGGCGCGCCGAGCGAAACGCCGACGATATGTTCGAACACCGGCCGGTCGCGGTGCCAGCCGATGCCGGCGCCCGGATCATAGCGGATGGCCAGCGCCTGGACGAGGGCATCCGCCTCCAGCCCGGCCAGTGCGGCGGCGCGCAGCGGCAGCAGCCAGTCGGGGATCGCTTCCGTTTCGGCAAAGCTCGAATCGGCGAAGTCGTAGCGCCAGCCGAAACTGCGCGTCAGCCGCCTGCCCTGCCATTGCCGAAAGCGGAACGGCGCCAGCCCGGCTGCGTCGACAAACCGAATCAGATCGGCTTCTTCGCGCGGGCCGAGGATATTCTTCGCCTGTTCGATGCCGCGGGGCAGGGACTCTTCGAAAAGCGCGGGAAACAAAGCGGACACCGCAGGGATATGGGAGCCCGGTCTATGTTCTTCCAGCCTGGGATACCTTCATACTCGAATGGAATTCCTTTGTCTTTCCCGCAAGATAGCGGTTGCAACCGGCGTTGCGGCGCCCTAGCTGTTCGCCCCGTGAAGAACGAAATGATCGCCGTGGTCGATCGCGCCTCGTCGTTCCTGAAGGCGCTGTCGGGTCGAAGCCGTTTTCTGTTGCTATGCCACCTTCTCGATGGCGAGAAGTCGGTGGGCGAACTCGCGCGCCTCACCGGCGCGCGCGACACCGCCGTGTCGCAGCAGCTCGCGCTCCTGCGTCGCGAGGGGATGGTCGCCGCGCGTCGCGACGGCCAGATGATCTTCTATTCGCTGGCCAGCGACGAGGCGCGGCACATGCTGGAAGCGATGCACAGCCTGTTCTGCCGCGCCGATGCGGCTCAGGAAACCGTCCCGGCATAGAGCCGTTCCACGTCTTCCTTGCGGGCCAGCTCGGTCGCGGGGGTCATCAGCGTCGCCGCGCCTGCGGCGATGCCGTAGCGCAAGGCTTCCTCGATCCCCTTGCCCTCGGCCGAGGCGAGGATGATAGCCGCCACCATCGAATCCCCGGCGCCCACCGTGCCCTTGGCTTCCACGGGGATAGCCGGCAGGCGCAATTCCGCGTTCTCGCCAACGAGGAGCGCCCCGCGTTCGGCGAGCGAGATCACCACCAGTTCGGCAAAGCCGCGATCGTGCAGCGCGTGCGCCGCCGCCATCTCGTCCGCCTCGCCGGTGATTTCGCGCCCGAGCAGGTCCGCCGCCTCGCGCAGGCTCGGCTTGATCAGCCATGCGCGGGCGCCTTCGCACGCAGCCAGCGCCGGCCCCGAAGTGTCGATAGCCAGCTTCACGCCGGCCCGGTGGCAGCGTTCGGCGATGCGCTTCAGGATCGCCGGGTCGCAGCCCGGCGGCAGGCTGCCGCTCACCACGATGTGATCCGCGTTCGCCACGCCGAACAGCGCGTCGAGCAGCCTGGCCTGTTCGTCCGCGCCGAGTTCGGGGCCCGGCAGCACGAAGCGATACTGGTCGCCCGGCCGGCCTTCGTCGACGGTGAAGCTCTGGCGGGTCGTGCCCGCGATCGGCACCGGCAGGATCGGCACCCGTTGATCCTCCAGCAACGAGACGATCGTCGCGCCGGTGGGGCCGCCGCTGGGGAATACCGCCATCGCCCGGCCGCCGAGATGCGTCACCACGCGCGCCACGTTGATCCCGCCGCCGCCCGGATCGAAGCGCGGCGCGGTGCATCGGAGCTTGTGCCCCGGGCGCACCTTCTCGGTGCAGGTGGTTACGTCGAGCGCCGGGTTGAGCGTCAACGTCGCGATCGTCATCAGCGCGTCCGGTCCAGTGCGGCGCGCGCGGCGGCGACGATCAGCTCCTGCGGGCGGTTCACGCGGATGCGGTGCCAATGGATCTCGCCGACCGAGCGGCGCGACTGCTCGCGCACCACTGCCTCCGTCGCGTCCGAGGCGTCGTTCGTGCGTGCGTTCACCCGGGCGATCCGGTCGCGTTCGGGCGCTTCCAGCCAGATGCCGGTAAACGCCGCCCGATAGCGATCGGCCAGCGCCTCGGCCACGTCGCGTTCGCTGCGGCTCATGAACACCGCGTCGAGGATCACGCTGTTGCCGCAGGCGAGGTGATCGTCGGCGGATTCGAACAGGGCTTCATACGTCTCGTCGTCATTGTGACGCGTGTAATGCCTGGGCGGCAGCCTGGTTTCCGGGCCCACGCCGGCCAGCCGCTTGCGGAACACGTCGGAGCGCAGCACGCGGGCGCCGGGGAGGCGGCCGATCCGGCTGCCGAGCAGCCGCGCCAGCGTCGACTTGCCGGTGCCCGAAAGCCCGCCGATCACCACCAGCCGCGGCCTGGCGGGCGCAAGCAGGCTGTCGGCCAGTTCGGCGTCGCCGTCCGCGCTTGCGCGCAGCGAAAGATAGAGCGGGAGCAGCGACCAGCCGGCGGCGCCCTGCGGCGCGATGTCGAGATAGCGGTTGGCCAGCGTGTTCGCCTCGCCCGCCATGCCGCCGCGCATCACTTCCAGCACGGGCCCGGCGAAATCGTGGAGCAGGTCCGCCGACTCGCCCATCACCGCGCGCACCCGGCCGGCGGCGATGCGGCGGGCAATCGAATCCTGGTGGCGGGCAAGCTCGGCGCGCTGGGCATCGCTGGCGGCAGCGAGCGCGAGCGCTTTCCGAAAGGCGGCGCCGTCGCCCTTGGGCGATGCGGCGTGGCGCGCGGCGATACGGTCGGCAAAGGCGTGCAACTGATCCGGGTCGAGATCGCCGGCCAGCAGCGCCTCGAAGCTTGGTTCCTGGCTCGCGGCCACCGCCGCCATCGTTCCACCCCTCGTTCCGGATCCTTCGAATCAGCCCCTAGCATGAGTTTCCTGAACGATCTTGGACAAGATCGACCTAATCTATCGTGCCACGGCGCCCGCAAAGGCGTCGCGGATCACGCCATAGAGTGCCTTGGGCCGATATTCCGCATCATAGGGCGTCGCGCGCTGCCGCGTCCCGTCCTTGCGCGGCGTGAAGCCGTTGAGCCAGGTGAAGCGATCGCACATGCCCCAGGCCAGCACGTCCCTGAGCTGGGGATAGGAGAACAGGATCTCGAGATAGGCCGCGGCATAATTGGCGACGATCCCGTCGCGCACCTTCGCATCGGTCGGCAGCGCCTTGTCGTTCACGTCGAATTCGGTGATGGCCAGCTTGTAGCCCATCTGCACCGCGCTATCGAGGAAGCCGCGCCAGGGCCCTTCCTGCCGGTGCACCAGCGCGCCCACCGTGCCGTCGCCGGTCAGCCCGATATGCGATTGGACCCCCAGCGTGTCGCAGGGGATGCCGCGCTTGCGGAACCCCTCGAGCAGCTTGAGCACGCCGGCGCGGTGCCCTTCATTGCCGGGCTCCCAGCTCATATAGTCGTTATAGACCAGCTCCACTCCCGGCGCATGTTCGCGCGCGGTGTGATAGGCGAAGTCGAGCATCGCCTCGGTCCCGCCAAATGCCCTGGAGAGCGACGAGGTACGCAGCGCACCCGTGCCTTCCTCCACTGTCTCGTTGACCACGTCGAAGCTGACAATGCGGCTCGCATAGAGCTTGCATAGGGTGCGGATATGCGTGCCCAGGATGCGCTCGGCTTCCTTTGCGGGGCTGGCGCCGAAATCATGGTCGTTCAGCCATTTCGGGAAATATTGCGTCTTGTGCCACAACAGCGTGTGGCCGCGCATCGCCATGCCGCTCGCCTCGGCATAGTCGAGCATGTCGGAGAAATGGTCGAGGTGGAAGGTCTTGGCATCCGGCCGGATCGCCTGCCACTTGAACTCGTTCTCGGGCACCAGCACGCCGCAATCGCGCTTCAGCAGCGCGGCATATCCCGGATTGGCGAAGGAACCGCGATCCGCGCCCGGCGGGCCCCAGGCGACACAGGAACCGAAACGCATGCCCTTGGCCTTGGCGACGGCGTTCAGCCCCTCGGCCGCCTGCGCGATCGCGGGGAAGGGCAGGGCCAGCGCGGCGCCCGTGCCCAGCAATCCACGGCGTGTCAGTTCGATCATCGCAAGCCTCTCCCGCTCACCAGTTGAACAGCGTTCCGTCCTCGAGCCGAGCGACGGGGAGATAGGCGCGCCGATATTCGTATTTCGCCGCCAGTTCCTCGTCGATCTCCACGCCCAGCCCGGGCGCGTCGCCCGGATGCATCATCCCGTCCTTGAAGCTGTACGCATGGGGGAAGACCGCATCGGTCTTCGCCGTGTGCGGCATCAGTTCCTGGATGCCGAAATTGGGCACCGACAGGCCGAAATGCAGCGCTGCCGCCATGCACACCGGCGACAGGTCGGTCGCGCCGTGGCAGCCGGTGCGCACCTGATGGAGGTCGGCGAACGATGCGATGCGCCGCATATGGGTGATTCCGCCCGCATGGACGATCGTCGCCCGGACATGGTCGATCAGCTGCTCCTCGATCAGCTGCTTGCAGTCCCAGATCGTGTTGAAGATCTCGCCCACCGCCAGCGGGGTGGTGGTCTTCTCGCGGATCAGGCGGAAGCCGGCCTGGTTCTCCGCGGGCGTCGGGTCTTCCAGCCAGAACAGGCGATAGGGCTCCAGCTCCACGCCCAGCCGCGCCGCCTCGATCGGAGTCAGCCGGTGGTGGACGTCGTGGAGCAGGTGCACGTCCCAGCCCAGCACTTCGCGCGCCCTTTCGAACAGGGGCGCGACCGAGCGGAGATATTTCTCCGTCGACCACAGGCTCTCGGTCGGCAGCGCGCCGTCCGCCGGCTCGTAGCGCTGGCCCGGCTTGGCGACGCCATAGGTCGATTTCAGCCCCGGCACGCCCGCCTGCAGGCGCACTGCCCTGTAGCCCTGCTCCACATGCCGCACGGCCTCCGCGATCGTCTCCTCGATCGTCGTGCCATTGGCATGGCCATAGACCATGCAGCCCTCGCGGCTCGCCCCGCCGAGCAGCTGGTAGAGGGGCAGGCCCGCCACCTTGGCCTTGATGTCCCACAACGCCACGTCCACCGCGGCGATCGCGCACATCGTCACCGGGCCGCGCCGCCAATAGGCGCCCTTGTAGAGATACTGCCAGATATCCTCGATCCGGTGCGCGTCGCGCCCGATCAGGCAGGGGATGACGTGATCCTGCAGATAGCTGACCACCGCCAGCTCGCGCCCGTTGAGCGTCGCGTCGCCGATGCCGGTGGTGCCGTCCGCCGTTTCGATCTTGAGCGTCACGAAATTGCGGTCGGGGCAAGTGACGATCACGCGCGCGGATATGATCTCGGCCATGACGTGCCCTGCTTCCCCTTCCTGTCCGGCGCATCGTCCGTCGCGCGCCTTCATGCTTGGTAGCGCTACCATTGTTGCCCTGTTACAAGCTTGTCAACGGCGGCGTATGACCGCGCACTGGTAGGAAGAGCGATGCTTCGGAAATTGCTGGCTATTTTGTCTGCGTTTTTGTGTTTCGGCCTTGCGAATCAAGGCTATGCCGAAGACGGATATGATCTCTGGCTGCGCTATCGGCCGCTCGAATCCGTCGCGAAGGCGCGGTATGAACCGCAGATCGGCGGCATCGTCGCGCCCGGCGACAGCCCGACGATCCGCGCTGCCGTCGACGAGCTCCAGCGGGGCTATCGGGGGATGTTCGGCGGGAACCTGACGCAGCAGGGTGCCGAGCTTCGGGACGGCGCGGTGCTGGTCGTCCGCGCCGGCTCGCCGTTGGTGCAAGGGCTCGACTTGCCGTTCGCGAAGCTGGGCGGGGAGGGCTATCTCCTCCGCAGCGCCACGGTGCAGGGCAAGCGCGTGACCATCATCGCAGGCAACCGCGATATCGGCGCGCTCTACGGCGTGTTCCGTTTCCTGAAGCTGCTCCAGGCCGGCCAGCCGATCGACAAGCTCGACATCGCCGACGCGCCCAAGCTCCAGGTCCGCGTCCTCAACCATTGGGACAATCTCGATCGCCATGTCGAGCGCGGCTATGCCGGCCAGTCGATCTGGGACTGGCAGAAGCTGCCGCGCTTCAAGGACCCGCGCTACACCGACTATGCCCGGGCCAATGCCTCGATCGGCATCAACGGCACGGTGCTGACCAACGTCAACGCCAATGCCGATATCCTGCGCCCCGACTATCTGCAGAAGGTGAAGGCGCTGGCCGACGCCTTCCGGCCCTATGGCATCAAGGTCTATCTCACCGCGCGCTTCTCCGCGCCGATCGAGCTGGGCGGGCTCGCGACGGCCGATCCGCTCGACCCCGCGGTGCGCGCCTGGTGGAAGGCCAAGATCGACGAGATCTACGCCGTCATCCCCGATTTCGGCGGCCTGCTGGTCAAGGCCAATTCGGAGGGCCAGCCGGGCCCGGCCGATTATCATCGCACCCATGCCGAAGGGGCGAACATGCTGGCGGATGCGCTCGCCCCGCATCGCGGCATCCTGATGTGGCGGGCCTTCGTCTATGCCGCCGAGAATGCCGAGGACAGGCACAAGCAGGCATATACGGAATTCCAGCCGCTCGACGGCAGGTTCCGCGACAATGTCCTCGTCCAGGTCAAGAACGGCGCGATCGACTTCCAGCCGCGCGAGCCCTTCCATCCGCTGTTCGGCGCCATGCCCAGGACGCCGCTGATGATGGAATTCCAGATCACCAAGGAATATCTCGGCTTCGCCACGCACCTCGCCTATCTCGGCACGATGTGGGAGGAGGTGCTCGAGGCTGATACCTTCCGCCCGGCCAGGGGCACCACCGTGGCCAAGGTGATCGAGACGCCGGTCGATGCCGGCGCGGCCACCGGCATGGCGGGCGTCGCCAATATCGGCAGCGACCGCAACTGGTCGGGATCGCAATTCGACCAGGCCAATTGGTACGCCTTCGGGCGTTTCGCCTGGGACCCGGACGCGAAGGCCGAGGCGATCGCCCGCGATTGGGCGCGGATGACCTGGGGCGGCGATCCCGTGGTGACCGATACGGTCGTCCGCATGATGATGGGCTCGCGCGAGGCGGTGGTCGATTACATGACGCCGCTCGGCCTCACGCATCAGATGGCGACCGGCCATCATTATGGCCCGGGGCCCTGGGTCGCGGACCTCAAGCGGCCCGAATGGAACCCGGTCTATTATGCGCAGGCCCGCCCCGACGGCATCGGCTTCGACCGCACCGCCAAGGGCAGCGACGCGCTCTCCCAATATGCGCCGCAGGTCGCGAGGAACTGGGGCAGCCTGGCGACGGTGCCGGACGAACTGCTGCTCTGGTTCCACCATCTTCCCTGGGACCATCGGATGAAGTCCGGGCGCACGCTGTGGGACGAACTGGTGGTCCGCTACGATGCCGGGGTGGACCAGGTCCGCCGCATGCAGGCCGATTGGGCCGGGCTGCGCGGCAAGGTCGACGAGACTCGCTGGGCCGAGGTCCGCGACTTCCTGGCGATCCAGCTGGACGAGGCGATCTGGTGGCGCGACGCTTCGGTGGCGTATTTCCAGTCGATCGCGAAGCGCCCGCTGCCGGAGGGGCACAAGCCGCCGGCCCATGATCTCGATCATTACAAGGCGATCACCACGCCCTATGCGCCGGGGCAGGGGAAGTAATTCGCTCTGTCTTCCTCGAGGGGCGTGGCGCCGACATTCATATTCGTCATCCCCGCGAAGGCGGGGATGACGGTGTTTGTGGAATGGGGCATGACCTCAAGGCCTGGCCAGCCCCCGCGCGAGATATTGCTTGATGTACTGGCGCAGCTGCGGCGTCGGTTCGC
The DNA here is from genome assembly GCF_001899725.1 of Sphingomonas sp. 67-41. Lineage (NCBI taxonomy): Bacteria > Pseudomonadati > Pseudomonadota > Alphaproteobacteria > Sphingomonadales > Sphingomonadaceae > Sphingomonas > Sphingomonas sp. 67-41. The sequence continues at coordinate 51,578 of NZ_MKWJ01000018.1, forward strand.
CGAGCACGCTGCGATGCTCGGGCGCCAGGTGCGCGGCCGGATCGCCATGTTCGCGGAAGACGAAGGTGTCGAAATATTCGGACCAGGCCGCGCGCCGCTCGGGTGGCAAATGGCTGAGCGCCAGCACCGCATAGACCATCGCGTCGAACCGCGCGTCCTGGTCGGGCGAGTCCGGCCACCAGAAGTTCACCAGTATGTTGAACGGCGCGAGCGCCTCCACCTGGTGCCACCAGAGCGCAGGGACGTAGATCGCGTCGCCCGGTTCGAGCTCGGCCGTCCGCGCCGCCGCCAGCGCGTCGCGGAAGCGCGGAAAACGCGCGAAGTCGGGGGCGGCGATGTCGACCATGCTCAGGGGCTGCCCCGCCACATTATGGTCGAGCGGGCCGATATAGAGGTTCGCCGTCTGGTCGGGCGGGAACAGCGTGAAGCGCCGCCGCCCGGCCGCGACGCAGGCGATATTGTCCGATGCGTCGAAATGCGTGGCGATGCTCGTCCGGTTGCCGATCCAGATTCGTGGCTCGGCGCCCGTGCCGAACAGGGCGGGCAGGGCATTGGCACCGGCAAGGCCCGGCAGCGCCCGGGCCGTCTCCACCGCGCCGGCATAGACGGCCGGCGCATCGTCGCGGCCCTGCAATTGCAGCACATAGCGCAGCAGGTCGGCGAAGCGGCCCTTGCGCCGCTCGAAATTGAAACCGCGCATGTCCTCGGAATAGAAGAAGCGGCCCCGGATCGCCGGCGGGCCGACGAATGCCTCCGCCGTAGCGCCGCGATCGAAGCCGAGCAGATAGTCGCACAGGGCCTGATCCGACTGCCGGCCGGCCGCCACGAGCGGCCAATCCTTGGCCACGCCGCGCAGCACGACGGGCGCATAGCCCCGGACGAGCGCGGCCAGCCCGGGGGCGTCCAGCGGCCCCTCGACCTCGCGGATCCGTGTTTCCTCCCGCCCCGACATTTTCGCTATCCTGGAAATGCGCTGGTCATATCCGGGTGGTTCGTGTCCCCGGCATGTCCGTGTCGTCGCACGATTTTTCGCTCAGCCCGCGCCCCGCCGCCCGGCTCTCGCGCCTGGGGCGGGAAGGGGAGCCGCTGCTCTGCCTCGACGGGCTGATGCGCACGCCCGCGGCGCTGATCGACTATGCCGCACGCGAGACCCGGTTCGCGCCCGTCCATGGTCCGCAGGGCGGCTATCCTGGCATCCGCGCGCCCGCGCCGCTCGATTATGTCGAGGCAGTGGTCCGTGCGCTCGATCCGGCGGTGCGCGATGCGTTTGGGCTGGGTGCGGTCCGGCTGGGCCGGGCCGAATGCAATTTCTCGCTGGTCACGCTCGCGCCCGGCGCGCTCCTGCCGTCGCAGCGCGCGCCGCACATCGATACCACCGATCCGCTGCAATTCGCCTTCCTGCACTATCTGTGCGGTCCGGAGCAGGGCGGCACTGGCTTCTATCGCCACCGCGCCACCGGCTTCGAAGCGATCACCCCCGAGCGCGCGCCGCGCTACGAGGCCGCGCGCGCCGCCGAGCCGGTGCCGGCGCCGGGCTATATCCGGGGCGACACGGCGGAATTCGAACGGATCGCCGCGGTGGACGCCGCGTTCGACCGGCTGCTCGTCTATCGCAGCCGCCAGCTGCATTCGGGGCTGGTCGCGGGCGCCGGCTCGGCCGATCCGCGCCATGGCCGGCTCACCGCCAACATCTTCCTGACCTATCGCCCGGCCTGAAAAAATCGGCGCCGCCGGCTGGGAACCGGCAGCGCCAGGCTGGGTGTTTCGCAGGGTCAGAAGTTGAAGCGCGCGATCGCGGCGAAGCGGCGGTCGTTCATGTACCAGCCGCGCGGCACCTCCACATATCCCTTCGGGTCGCCGATCTTCGTGATCACCGCGGTGGTGCGGGTGATCTCGTTGGTCAGGTTCGAACCCTGGACGCCGATCTTGATCTGCGGCGTGATGGTGAAGAAGATCGACGCGTCGAGCTGGCCGGTCGCCTTGTTGATGATCGGGTCGTTCGGCACGATCACGTCGCGGATCGTCAGCACGAAGTCCGATCGCCACGAATAGCTCGCCCGCAGCGACACCGGACCATAGTCGAAGAACGGGGTGATGTTCACCTGGTGCTTCGAGAGGCCTTGCAACGGCAGCAGCGAGAGGTCGACCGTGGTGACGCGGCCGGCGGCGACGTCCGGATCGGTTTCCGACAGCGTCGACTGCGGCACGCCCGAACTGTCGATGAAGGTGTAGTTCGCCTGCAGGCCCAGGCCCTTCAGCGGCCCGGGCAGGAAGTCGAACGTCTGCTGATAGCCGACTTCGACGCCCTTGATCTTGCCCTTCTGCGTGGCGTTGATCGGCGTGGTGATCACCACCGGATAGGTCTGGCCGTTGTTGGTCAGGTCCACGCGGCGGGTGTTGTTGGTCACCACGCCGTCGAGCACCTTGTAGAAGGCCGAGACGGTCAGCGAGCCGACGCGCGAGAAATACCATTCCGCCGTCAGGTCGAAATTGTCGGCCTTCACCGGCATCAGATAGGGATTGCCGGCGGTGGTGACGCCTTGCAGGCGGAAGCTGCCCGGGATGAGCGTGCCGCTGGAGTCGACATTCTGCACCGCGCTCAGATTGGCCTGGAGATAGTTGCGGATATAGCCGGTCTGGGGGGGCGACACGCCCTTGAAATAGGCGGCGCGGAACTGCAGGCCGCCGCCCACCTCGAGCTTGAAGTTCACGCTCGGCAGCCAATAGTCATAGTCGAACTGGACGTGCGACGGGATCAGCGCGCCGTTGACGAAGGCGCGTGCCTTGTCGCGGGTCGTCTGGTCGAACGAGCAGAAGGGCGAAGCCGTCTGCCCGGCCGGCGGCGGCGTGGCGCAAGTCGTGTCGGTCGGCAGCGCCGTGGTGTTGCTGAACGAGATATAGCCGTCCGTCGAGCGCTTGGTCTTGGTGTAGCGCACGCCGACATTGCCGGTCAGGTGCAGCCCGCCCAGATGCGTGTCGATGCGCGCCATCAGATAGGCGGCATAGTTGCGCTCGCGGATCGGGTTGATCTCGTCGGGCAGGAACGGCGTGCCGGAGATCACGCCGCAGCGATTGGCCAGCGCGTTCCAGCCCGCATTGACCGTCCGCCCATCGGCGGCGCACGTGGTCGTGCCCTGCCATTCGCGCGCGATCGCATTGGCATAGCGCACCATCGCGTCGTAATCGCTGACGGTGTTGCCCGAATAATAGAGGCGTCCGTCGCCGCCGAGCGGATTGGTCACCTGGCCGCGGAAGAAGTTGTTGAAATAATAGGGCGAGTTGGCGTTGAACGGCTGGCCGTCGGTGCGGCTGGCATTGTTGCCGTTCACCGGCATGTCCATCCACACGGGGCCGTTATTGCCCCATTGTTCGGAGAGCACGCCCCAATTGTAGCGCGAGAAGCGCGAGACCTGGTCGCGATCGGCATAGCGCACGCCGCCCTGGATCGACTTCAGGAAGCTGCCCTCGGGCATGGCATAGTCGAGGTCGAGGCGGAAGGCGTCCGAATTGCCTTCGCTCTGCTCGATATGGTCCATCGCCGCGCGCGGGAAGTTGTTGAACGGATCGGTGAAGCTGGTGTGGCCGGCGCCGAAATAGTTCGGCGTATACTGGTTGGGGTTGCCGCCGGCGCGGCAGTCATTGTCGGTGCCCTGCGCGTCCTGCATGTTGGCGGCCGGGCCGCTGCAGACCTGGGGCGGCAGGAAGGCCACGGTCGGGAAGTTCGAGCCGTTCAGCCGGATCGACGCGTTCTGATAGGTCGAGTTCCACACCGTGTTGTCGAGCAGGTTGGTGCTCGACTTCACATGCTGATAGTCGAAGACCACGCCCAGCCGCTCGCTGGCGTTCCACTTCAGGTTGAAGCCGTAATCGTCGGTGACGAGCTTCTCCTGGTGGTCGCGGCGCTGGTTGTTCGACTGGAGGCCCAGCATCGGCACGCGCGGGATCAGGCCGCTGTTGCCACCGCCGATATTCTGGTCGCCGCGCCAGCCGGTCGGGCCGGTGATGGTGCCGCTCACGAACATGCCGTCGCTGTCGAAGTCGAGCGTGGTGCCCGGCACGCGGCGGGAATCGCCGTTGGACGACACGTTGTCGGTGGCGATCTCGATCGTGCGCTCGGTCCAGGCCTGGCGCGCGTCGGAGCGCAGGAACTGGGCGACTGCCTCGATCGAGCCGTCGTTGCTGCGATACTGGAGCGCCGCAGCATAGCCGTAGCGCTCGCGGTTGAACTCCTGGCGGCCCATCACCGCACCGCGCGGGAAATAGACCTGGCGCTGGACCGTCGCGCCATTGCCGTTGTTGATGACGTCGCCGTCCGAATAGAGGTTGCGGATGCGGAAGCTCGAGACCTGGAAACGGTCCGACTGGCTCTTCAGCTGCGAATAGGAGAAGTTGCCGAGGATGCCGATCTCGCCGATGCCGGTCTCCCAGCGGTCGCTGACCATCAGCGAGCCGGTCGGCGTCCATTCCTTCTTGTAGTCGCCGTAATTCGCCTCGAGCGAACCGGCGATCATCAGGCCCTTCTTGTTGTCGAACGGCTTGCGGGTGCGCAGGTTGACCACGCCGGCGATGCCGCCTTCGATGCGGTCGGCCGAGGGCGACTTGAACACGTCGACGCCGCCCATCATTTCCGAGGGCACGTCGGCAAAGCTGAGCGAGCGGCCGTTATTGGCGGTGAATGCCTCGCGCCCGTTGAACTCCGAGCGGACATAGGTGAGGCCGCGCACCACGACGCCCGAGCCCTCGACCGAGAAGTGATCGGGATCGACGCCGGCGGCGAAGCGGTTGATCGACACGCCGGGAATGCGCTGCAGCGTCTCGGTCACCGAGCGGTCGGGCAGGGCGCCGATGTCCTCGGCGGTCACCGAATCGACGATCACGTCGGCATTCTTCTTGAGCGTCTGCGCGCTCTGCAGCGACTGGCGATAGCCCTGGACGACGATCGTGTCTTCCGGGGTCTGCGCATCGCCCGCGGCAGTGTCCTGCGCCCAGGCCGGCGCGGCGACCGACAGGCAGGCGAGCGCGGCGGCGGAAACGCCGGCGCGCAGCGCCCCCGTGCGGAACCTGCCCGCCTTGCTCGCATGATGAATAGAATCGTGCTTTCGCATCGCGCTGTCCCCTCCCGTGTTAGCGCTACCATATATTGGCGCGTTTCTTGTTTGGGCTGAACCTAAAGTAGGAGTTATCGAAAGATCAAGCCGTCTTGTGATGCTTCGACGCAAGCCACGGATTTGTGGCGATTTCGCAACGGTTTCGTTGCGTCGCGGCACGGATCCCGCATCTGCGAAGGGCGGATTCCAGCTTCGAATCGTGCCCGGATGCGATTGACGATTTTGCGACGGGAGCGCTAACATTCGCGGCGGAGAGGGGCATCGCAAGCATGCTGGCAGCGCGCATACTCGTGGTCGGCGGGGGCACGGCGGGGTGGATGACCGCCGCGGCGCTGGCGCACAAGCTCGCCGGCACGCCCGCGCGGATCATGCTGGTCGAATCGGCCGAGATCGGCACGGTCGGCGTCGGCGAGGCGACGATCCCGCACATCCGCCATTTCAACGCGACGCTCGGCATCGACGAGGCCGATTTCCTTGCCGCCACCAGGGGCACCTACAAGCTCGGCATCGAATTCGTGGACTGGGGCCGCAAGGGCGATTCCTATATCCATCCCTTCGCGGAATTCGGCGCGCCCATCGGCGGGGTGCCCTTCCACCAGCAATGGTGCGCCGCGCGCGGGGAAGCCGGGCCGTTCGAGGCATATTCGCTGCCGATCCAGGCCGCCCGCCGCGGGCGTTTCCGCCGGCCCGATGGCGATCCCTATAACTATGCCTATCAGTTCGATGCCGGCCTCTATGCGAAGTTCCTGCGCGGCTATTCGGAAGCGCGCGGCGTCGTCCGGCGCGAGGGCAAAGTGATCGATGTCGCGCGCGACGGCGAGAGCGGTTTCGTCCGTTCGGTCACGCTCGAAGGCGGCGAAGTGCTCGAAGCGGATCTGTTCGTCGACTGTTCGGGCTTTCGCGGCCTGCTGATCGAGCAGGCGCTCCACGCCGGCTACGAGGAATGGACGCACTGGCTGCCCTGCGACCGGGCGATCGCGCTGCCCTGCGCCAATGTCGGCCCGATCGCGCCGCTGACCCGCGCGACCGCGCAGGATGCCGGCTGGACCTGGCGGATCCCGCTCCAGCATCGCACCGGTAACGGCCATGTCTATGCGAGCGGCTTCACCAGCGACGAGGAGGCGCTGCGGACCTTGCTCGGCGCGATCGCCGCACCGCCGATGGCCGATCCCAACCGCCTTCGCTTCGTCGCCGGCAAGCGGCGCAGGCAATGGGTCGGCAATGTCGTCGCGATCGGCCTGTCCTCGGGCTTTCTCGAGCCGCTGGAATCGACCAGCATCCATCTGATCCAGCTGGCGATCGGCCGGCTGCTCGACCTTTTCCCCACCCGCGACTGGGATCCGCTCGACGCGGCCGAATTCAACCGGCTGATGGCGCTCGAATATGAGCGGGTCCGCGATTTCCTGATCCTGCACTATCATTGCACCGAGCGCGACGATTCCGAATTCTGGCGCCATTGCCGCACCATGCGCCTGCCAGATTCTCTCGCATACAAGCTCGCCTTGTTCCGCGAGCGCGGCGTGGTGGTCCAGTATCGCGAGGGCACGTTCCTCGAGCCGAGCTGGCTCGCGGTCTATCTCGGCCAGCATGTGACGCCGCGCCGCTGCGATCCGCGCGCGGGCGGAGCGGGCGCCGCTGCCGCCATGGCCGCGATGCGGGCCGGGATCGCCGCGACGGCCGAGGCGATGCCGGCGCATGAAGCCGCGCTGGGGATGCCGGCATGATCCGCGACATCGGCATCGGCATCGTCGGCGGCGGCGTCGCCGGCTGGATGGCGGCGCTGGCACTCGTCCGGGCGCTCCCCGGCATCCGGGTCTCCCTGATCGAGACCGAGGGCCCGGACTGGAGCCTCGGCCCCTTCGGTCCCGCCGAGGCCAGCCTGCCGGATTTCCCCGCCTGGCTCGGCGATCACGGCGTCGACGAAGGGGCGCTCCTCCGTGCCGCGCGCGGCAGCTTCTCGCTCGGCACCGCCGTTTCCGGCTGGGCGGCGCGCGAGGCGGACTGGTTCCTGCCGTTCGGCACGATCGGGGCGCCGCTCGCCGGCATCGCCTTCCACCAACTCGCCGCCCGTATCCGCGAGACCGGCCGGGCGCTCCGTCTCGCCGATTTCTCGCTCGCCGCGGTCGCCGCCGCCGCGGGTCGTTTCGCGCGGCCGAGCCCGGATCCGCGCTCGATCCTGTCCAGCTATGGCTATGGCCTGCATCTGGATCGCGCCGGCCTGGCTGCCGCGCTGCGTGCCGCTTCCGGGCTGGAGCCGGCCGGTGAATTCAACCGCGCGATCGTCGACGGTGCCGTCACCGCTGTCGAGCTGCGCGACGGCAGCCGGGTGGTCGCCGATCTCTGGCTCGACTGCTCCGGCCCGGCCGCGCTGCTCGCCAGCCGGCTGGACCAAGGCTGGGAGGACTGGTCCGCCTGGCTTCCCTGCGACCGCGTTGTCGAGACCTGGATCCAGATGGAAGGCGTGCCGCCGCCCCACGCCCATGCCGGCGCCTTCGAGGCCGGCTGGCAGCGCACCGTGCCGCTGGTCGGCGGGCAGGGCGGGGCGCTGTTCCATGCCGCCGCGCTGCTGCCCGATCAGCCCGGCGCCATCCCGCTCGCCCAGGGGCGCCGCGCGGCCGCCTGGACCGGCAATGTCGTCGCGCTTGGCGCCGCGGCCGTGCTGGTCGAGCCGCTCCATGGCTGGAACCTCGCGCTGCTCGCGAATGCGCTGGCCCGGCTGATCGGCCTGCTCCCCGCCGCGCCGGGCGGTCCCGAGCCAGCCGAATATAGCCGCCTGGCCGCCGCAGAGGCCGATAGCGTCCGCGATTTCGCGATCCTCCACTACAAGACCAATGGCCGCACCGGCGAGGCATATTGGGATGCCGCTCGCGCCATGCCCGTCCCGGAGGCGCTCCGGCGCAAGCTCGATCTCCATGCGAGCCGGGGCCGCGTGCCGCTGGAGGATGGGGAATTGCTCGGGGCGGACGACTGGATCGCCGCGCTCGACGGCCAGGGCGTGCGCCCGCGCCGTTACGATGCGCTTGCCGATGCCATGGCCGAGCCGCGGCTGCTCGACCATGCCGAGCGCGTCCGCACGCTGATCCTGGACGCCGTCCGCGCCATGCCTCATCACGGCGCCACGCTCCGCGCCGAAGGACTGATCGCATGACCGCTCCCGCGCCGATCCGCCGGATCGTCATCGTCGGGGGCGGCACCGCCGGCTGGATGGCGGCGGCCGCGCTCGCCCGGCTGATCCCCGCCGGCGTCTCGGTGACGCTGGTGGAGTCGGAGGAGATCGGCACGGTCGGCGTCGGCGAGGCGACGATCCCGCCGATCCGCAACTTCAACGCGCTGCTTGGCCTCGACGAGCGCGACTTCCTCAGCCGGACCCAGGGCACGATCAAGCTCGGCATCGCGTTCGTGGACTGGACGCGCGAGGGCCATCGCTACGTCCACCCCTTTGGCGAGTTCGGCTTCGATGTGGAGGGCGTGAAGTTCCACCAGATCTGGCGCAAGCTCCACGCCGAGGGCCGCGCCCGCGAGATCGACGCGTACAATGTCTGCGCGCTGGCGATGGCGGCGGGGCGCTATCAGCCCCCGGTCGCCGATCCCGGCTCGATCCTGTCGCGCATGGCCTATGCCTATCAGTTCGACGCTTCGCTCTATGCGAAATATCTGCGGGCCCATGCCGAGCGGCGCGGCGTCGTCCGGGTCGAGGGCAAGGTCGCGCAGGTCCCCCTGCGTGCCGGGGACGGCTTCATCGAGGCAGTGGTGCTCGAAGGGGATCGCCGCGTCGAAGGCGAGCTGTTCCTCGATTGCACCGGCTTCCGCGCGCTGCTGATCGAGCAGGCGCTGGGGGCCGGTTGGGAAAGCTGGGCGCACTGGCTGCAATGCGACCGCGCCGTCGCCGTGCCCAGCGCCAGCCCGGGCCCGGAGATCACGCCCTTCACGCGCAGCACGGCGCACCGGGCCGGCTGGCAATGGCGCATTCCGCTCCAGCACCGCGTCGGCAACGGCCATGTCTATTGCAGCGCCGATATCTCGGACGACGCGGCCTGCGAGACGCTGCTGGCGAACCTTGACGGCGCGCCGCTGCGCGATCCCTTCCTCCTCAGGTTCGAGGCCGGCCGCCGCAAGCGGGCCTGGCACCGGAACTGCGTCGCGCTCGGCCTGTCCTCCGGCTTTCTGGAGCCGCTGGAGTCCACGTCGATCCACCTGATCCAGTCGGGCATCCACAGGCTGATGGCCTTGCTCCCCGACAGCGGCTTCTCGCCCGTGGAGCGCGACGAATATAACCGGCTGACCGACGCGCAGATGGAGCAGGTCCGCGACTTCGTCATCCTGCACTACCACGCCAACGAACGGCGGGACGGTGACCTGTGGCGGCGCGTCCGCGAGATGGCGATCCCGGAGACGCTCCGGCGTAAGCTCGACCTGTTCCGCGGCCGCGGCCGCTTCTTCCGCCATGAGGACGAGCTGTTCGCCGAATCGAGCTGGATCGCAGTGCTGCTGGGGCAGGGCGTGATCCCGGCCGGCTGGGATCCGCTGGCCGACGGGCTCGACGAGAACAAGCTAGCCACCAGCTTCGAGCGCATCCACGAAATGTTCGCTCGCGCCGCCCGGGCGATGCCCCGACACGAGGAATGGCTCGCCCGCAACGCGCCCGCAGGGACAACCGCATGACCGATGACCGCAACATCCGCTCCATCCTCATCGTCGGCGGGGGCACCGCCGGCTGGATGACCGCCGCCACCTTCGCCCGTATCCTCGGCCCCGATTATGCGAAGATCACGCTGGTCGAGAGCGACGAGATCGGCATCATCGGCGTGGGCGAGGCCACCATTCCCCAGATGGCCACCTTCAACCGCATGCTCGGGCTCGACGAGGACCAGTTCGTCCGCGAGACCAAGGGCAGCTTCAAGCTCGGCATCCAGTTCGTGAACTGGGGGCGGATCGGGCATCGCTATTTCCATCCCTTCGGCCGCTACGGGCTCGACATGAAGGGGGTGTCCTTCCACGCCTATTATCTCCGCCTGCGCCAGCTGGGCGAGGCGCCGGACGTGGACGCATGGTCGCTCCAGGCGATGGCGGCGCGCGACGACAAGTTCATGCGCGGGATCGATGCGGGCAACTCGCCGCTCTCCGACATCGCCTATGCCTATCATTTCGATGCCGGCCTCTATGCCAGGTTCCTGCGCCGCTATGCCGAGGAACGCGGCGTGGTCCGCCGGGAAGGCAGGATCGTCGACGTGAAGCTGCGCGGCGAGGACGGCTTCGTCCAGTCGGTGACGATGCAGGACGGCAGCGAGATCGCGGCCGACCTGTTCGTCGACTGCTCGGGCTTTCGCGGCCTGATCATCGAGCAGGCGCTGAAGGCGGGCTATACCGACTGGTCGCAATGGCTCCCCTGCAACCGCGCCATCGCGGTGCCCTGCGCCAGCGTCGATGCCTGGACGCCCTATACCCGCTCGACCGCCCATGCGGCAGGCTGGCAGTGGCGCATCCCGCTCCAGCACCGGATCGGCAACGGCCATGTCTTCTCCTCGAACCATATGTCCGACGACGAGGCGACCGCGATCCTGATGGCCAATCTCGACGGGGAGCCGCTCGCCGATCCGCGCACCGTTCCCTTCACCACCGGCCATCGCAACCGGATGTGGGTGAAGAACTGCGTCGCCCTCGGCCTGGCGGGCGGCTTCCTCGAGCCGCTGGAGAGCACGTCGATCTGGCTGATCCAGTCGGGCCTGTCGCGCTTCCTGACGATGTTCCCGGACCGCGACTTCAACCAGGCCGACATCGACCGGTACAACCGGATCATGCAGACCGACTATGAGGAGATCCGCGACTTCCTCGTCCTCCACTATCACGCGACCGAGCGCACCGATTCCCCCTTCTGGGACTATTGCCGCACGATGGAGATCCCCGAGCGGCTGGCCGAGAAGATGCGCGTGTTCCGCAGCCATGGCCGCGCATTCCGCGAGAATGAGGAGCTGTTCAACGACACCAGCTGGTTCGCGGTGATGCTGGGCCAGCTGATCGAGCCCGCGTCGCACGATCCGGTGGCGGACGTGATGCCCCTCGACGAGACGCGCGCGCGCCTCGCCCATATCCGCGAGGCCGTCGCCAACAGTGCCGACTATATGCCGAAACACCGCGACTTCATCCGGGAGCATTGCGCCGCATGAGAAACCCCTCGACTGCCTTCGCCGCGCTGCTCCTGGCCGCCCCCGCCGCCGCGCAGCCGGTCGCGACCTTTCCGTCCTTCCAGTATAGCGGCAAGGACGCGCCCGACGGCGTGCCGCTGCGGCCCGGCGCGTATCGCAACCCGATCCTCAGGGGCTTCTATCCCGATCCCAGCGTCACGCGGGTAGGGGAGGATTTCTACCTGGTCACTTCCACCTTTGGCTGGTTCCCCGGCATCCCGGTCTTCCACAGCCGCGACCTGGTGAACTGGACGCAGATCGGCAATGCGATCGATCGGCCCGGCATGCTCGATTTCAAGCGGCTCGGCCTTTCGCGCGGTGTCTTCGCGCCCTCGATCCAGGCGCGGGACGGCGTCTTCTACCTCCTCAACACCTGCGTCGATTGCGGCGGCAATTTCCTGCTCACCGCGCGGAACCCCGCCGGCCCCTGGTCCGATCCGGTCTGGCTGCCTGACCTGGAGGGCGGCATTGATCCCTCGATGTTCTTCGACGACGACGGCCGGACCTGGGTGGTCAATAACGGGCCGCCCGAGGGCACGCCGCTCTATCCCGGCCACCGCGCAATCTGGGTGCAGGAATTCGACCGCAAGGCGCTGAAGACCTTCGGCCCGCGCAAGGTGCTGGTGAACGGCGGGATCGACCTGGCAAGGAAGCCGATCTGGATCGAGGGGCCGCACATCTTCAGGAAGGACGGCTGGTATTATCTCAGCTGCGCCGAGGGCGGCACCGCCGAGGGGCACAGCCAGGTGATCCTGCGGGCGAAGAGCGTCACCGGTCCGTACGCGGCGTGGAGCGGCAACCCGATCCTCACCCAGCGCGATCTGCCGCGCGATCGCCCGAACCCGATCACCTCCGCCGGCCATGCCCAGCTCGTCACCACGCCCGACGGCAAATGGTGGGCGACCTTCCTCGCCGTGCGGCCGTACGAAGGCGATTTCTATACTACCGGGCGCGAGACCTTCCTGCTGCCGGTGGAATGGAAGGACGGCTGGCCGGTGATCCTGCCGCCCGCCACGCCGATCCCCTGGTCGCATGCCCGCCCGGCGCTGCCCGCCGGCAAGGCGCCGGTCCCGACTTCGGGCGCGTTCACGATCCGCGACGATTTCCGCGGCAAGCTCCCGTCCTACTGGATGATGCTGCGCAACCCGCGCGAGGACTGGTACCGCACCGGTGCCGCCGGCCTGATGCTCGAGGCGCGGCCCGTCGGCCTGGGAGACAATGGCAATCCGTCGTTCCTTGCCCGCCGCCAGCAGCACGTCGATGCCGTCGCCGAGACGGTGGTGCGGTTCGCCCCCGAAAAGGACGGGGACCGCGCCGGCCTCGCCGTCCTGCAGAACGACGATTACTGGTTCTTCGTCGGGAAGAAGCGCGTCGCTGGCAAGGACGTGATCACTCTCGACCAGCGCGAAGGGCCCAACGCCCCGAAGCTCGGCAGGACGCTGGCCACCGCGCCGGCGCCCACCGGTCCGGTCCGCCTGCGCATCGCGGTGCAGGGCCGCAGCTACGCCTTCAGCTATGCTGCCCCCGGTGCCAAGCCGGTGTGGAAGCATCTCGGCAAGGTCGAGACCGACAGCCTGACGACCAAGGTTGCCGGTGGCTTTGTCGGCTCGGTGTTCGGGGTCTTTGCGGGGCGGGGGGAATGACCCCTATCCCTCTCCCGCAGGCGGGAGAGGGTTGAGTTGAAACGTCACCGCACCGTCAGGGTCGCGCTCTTCAGGTCCACCGAATTCGGCCCGGCCGAGATGGTGAAGGTTCCCGGCTCCACCACGCGCTTCATCTGCACGTTCCACAGCGACAGGTCCTGGGGCGTCAGCTCGAAGGACACGGTCTTCCTCTCGCCGGGCTGGAGCGTCACGCGCTGGAAGCGCTTCAGCTCGATCAGCGGCCGGGTCACGCTCGCCTCGTCGTCGCGCACATAGAGCTGGACGACTTCGTCCCCGGCGCGCTTGCCGGTGTTGGCCACGTCCACCTTCACCGTCACCTTGTCCGAGACCCCGATCGTGCCCGCGCCCAGCACCGGCGCACCCATCTCGAAGGTCGAATAGGAAAGGCCATAGCCGAACGGATAGAGCGGCGTCGTGTCGCCGAACAGATAGCCGCGCCGCGCGGTCGGCTTGCGGTTATAGTAGATCGGCAGCTGGCCCACGCCGCGCGCGATCGACACGGGCAGCTTGCCGCCCGGGTTGAAGCGGCCGAACACCACGTCGGCCAGCGCGTTGCCGGTCTGCTCGCCCAGATACCAGCCCTCGATCAGCGCCGGGGCCTTTTCGGCGAGATAATTGACCGCATAGGGCCGGCCGTTGAGCAGGATCACCACCACCGGCTTGCCCAGCGCGAAGATCTCCTTCGCCAGCTGGTCCTGGGGCCCGGGCAGGTCGAGCGTGTCGCTGTCGCCCAGATGCTCGTCGGCCCAGGCCTCGCGGCTCAGCGCCTCGTTGCCGCCCAGCACCATCACCACGACATCGGCATCCTTCGCCGCCGCCACCGCATCGGCGCGCAGCCTGGCGTTCGTTGCGGCGTCGGTGAGGGTCACCTTGTCCTGTGCCCAGACGCGCCCTTCGGTCAGCCGCACGCCTTCCGAATAATCGACCTGGAACTTGCCCTTGCCCTCGGCCTGCATGGCCTCCAGCACCGAGACCACATGGTTCGGCACGTCCGAATAGCCGCCGATCGGCGTGTCCCTGGCGTGCGTGCCGATCACCGCCATCCGCTTGATGCCGGCGGCGTCGAGCGGGAGCAGTCCGTTCGCGTTCTTGAGGAGGACGACGGACTCCCGCGCCGCCTGGCGGGCCAGGGCGATCGCCTCGGGCGTATTGGTCCGTTTGGCGGCCAGCTTCGCGTCCGCATAGGGATTCTCGAACAGCCCGCCCTCGAACTTCATCTCGAGCACGCGGCGCACCGCATTGTCGATCTGGCCCTGGCTCACCTTGCCCTCGCGGACCAGCTGCACCAGGAAGTTGAAACCTTCGCCGTCGGGAGTCTCGACGTCGACGCCCGCATCGATCGCGCGCGCGCCGGCGTCCTTCACGTCCTTGAACATCCTGTGCTGGGTCACGAGCTCGCGGATCGCGAAATAATCGCTCACCACCGCGCCCTTGAAGCCCCATTCGCCGCGCAGCACGTCATGCAGCAGCCATTTGTTGGCGTGGCTGGGGATGCCGTCGATCTCGTTGTAGCTGGCCATCACCGCGCGCACCGGCAGCTGCGTCACCGCGCTTTCGAAGGGCGGGAAGAAATCCTCGCGCAGCGTGCGCTCGCCCAGCGAGGCGGGGCCGACATTGGTGCCGTTGTCCGGCTGGCCATGCCCGGTCATGTGCTTCAGCGTGACGAACACCTTGTCCCGGGCCAGCGGCAGCGTGGTGCCCTGGAAGCCGCGGATCGCCGCCAGCCCCATTTCCGAGACGAGATAGGGGTCCTCGCCATAGGTCTCCTCGATGCGGCCCCAGCGCGGGTCGCGCGCCACGTCGACCACCGGGGCCAGCACCAGATTGGCGCCACGCGCCCGCGCCTCGGCGGCGGCGACCGAGAATATCTTCTCGAGCAGGCCCGGATTCCAGGTGGAGGCGAGGGCGATCGACTGGGGGAAGCTGGTCGCGCCGGGGGCGACCAGCCCGTGCAGCGCCTCCTCGTGCATGATCATCGGGATGCCGAGCCGGGTCCTCTCCATCGACCATTTCTGCGCGGCGTTGATATAGGTCGCGGTCTCCACCGGGCCGCGATTGGCCGCCACATCGGCACCGGCATTGGCGGTGCCCGCCGCCACGCCCTTGCGGTCCGACGGGCGCGAGATCATGCCCAGGCCGTTGGGGAAGGCGGCGCTCGCCTTCGCCGGATCGAAATCGCCCGCCGGCGTCTGGATCGCGTCCTTCTTCAGCCAGATCGCGACCAGCTGGGCGACCTTCTCCTCCAGCGTCATCCGGCCGAGCAGGTCCTCGACGCGGGCATCGATCGGCTGGCCGGCTTCCTTGTAGAGCGGGCGCTCCGCCTTGGCGGTCTGGGCGTGCGCCGCGGGGGCGATAACGGGAGTCAGCGCCGTGGCGGCGATGGCAAGCGCGGCGATGCGGCGGAAATTGCGCACGTTCCTCTCCTCTGGGTCGCGGCGCTCGGGCGCCGGCTTCGTTGATCTATGGTAGCGCTATCACTATCAGCGGGAATCCGTAGCGGTCAACCGGGTCACGCCGATTGCATTTACGCTAATCGCGGCATATCCCCGAAACGATGAGCAGACCCAGCCGCAGAAGCCGAGGCACGGTCACCGTACAGGACGTCGCGCGCGCCGCCGGCGTTTCCGCGATGACGGTCTCGCGCGTGGTCAATGGCGGATCCAATGTCAGGGAAACCACCCGCCAGGCGGTTCTCGAGGCGATCGCGACGTTGAACTATTCGCCCAACAGCGCGGCGCGCAGCCTCGCGGCGGGCGAGGCGACCCAGATCGGCCTGCTCTATTCGAACCCGTCCGCGGCCTATCTCTCGCAATTCCTGATCGGCGCGCTCGCCGCCGCGAGGCGGGCCGGCTGCCACCTGGTGCTCGAGGCCTGCGAAGGCGAGCGGGCGGACGAGCAGGCCGAGGCGACGCGCCAGTTCGCCTCCACCAGCGTGGAAGGCGTGATCCTGCCGCCGCCGCTGTCCGAAGCCGCGCCGGTCCGCGCCGAGCTGGAGACGGCCGGCATCCCCTGGGTCTCGGTCGCGATGGGGCTGCCGCCCGAGCGCAGCCTCAACGTGCGGATCGACGATGCCGCCGCCGCCGCCGCGATGACCCGGCACCTGATCGATCTCGGCCATCGCCGGATCGGCTTCATCCGCGGCAACCCCAACCAGACCAGCTCCGCCGAGCGCCATCGCGGCTTCGTGGAAGCGGTCGAGGCCGCCGGGCTCGACGTGAAGGCGATGCCGGTGGAGCAGGGCTATTTCACCTTCCGCTCGGGGATCGTCGCGGCCGAGCGGCTGCTCGACCGCAAGGATCCGCCGACCGCGATCTTCGCCTCGAACGACGACATGGCCGCGGCTGCGGTGGGCGTCGCGCACCGGCGCGGGCTGCACGTGCCGCAGGACATCAGCATCGTCGGCTTCGACGACACGTCGCTCGCCACCACCATGTGGCCCGAGCTCACCACCGTCCGCCAGCCGATCGCCGCGATGGCGGAGAGCGCGCTGACGCTGCTGCTCGCCCGGCTGCGGGCCCACCGCGCCGGCACCACCGACAAGCTGGAGGAGCAGGTGCTCGACCACGAGTTGATCCTGCGCGAGTCCTCCGGCCCGCCGCCCGGCGCCGCGCGCGCGCCGGCGGCGGGGAAGAAGAGCTGGCGCTAGGCCACTCCCGTCACCGGCCATTCGTCATCCCTGCGCAGGCGGGGATCCAGAGCCGTGTGCGAGACGGTCGGAGAAACCCTGGCCCCCGCATGACGATATCGGGGGGGCTTGGCCCCCGGCCCAAACAGGTCCAGCATGACAACGTGGGACAGAGTCGCCCGGCGGAAGCAACCCTACTTGCTTTTCCCCTCGGATAGCGCCACCGTTACCGCTAACAATTCGCCCGGACGGGGCGCGATGGAGGGGATAGAGCGAATGAATGATGCGGCGCAAAGGGCCAATATGGGCCTGATCGGCGCCATCGTCGCGGTGGCGACGATCGGCGGACTGCTTTTCGGCTATGACAGCGGCGCGGTGAACGGCACGCAGGACGGCTTGCGGGCGGCATTCGCGCTGGACGACTGGTGGCTTGGCTTCACCGTCGGCTCGCTGCTGATCGGCTGCTTCATCGGCGCCTTCTTCGCCGGCACGCTCGCCGATTCGATGGGTCGCCGCAACGTGATGCGCCTGGCCGCCCTGCTCTTCCTCGGCGGCGCGATCGTCCAGGGCATTTCGCACGACCATCTCATCTTCCTGATCGCCCGCCTGTGCGGCGGCATGGCGGTGGGCGCGGCTTCGGTGCTGTCGCCCGCCTATATCTCCGAAGTCGCCCCCGCCAGCATCCGCGGCCGGATGACGACGGTGCAGCAGATCATGATCATCTCCGGCCTCACCGCCGCGTTCGTGGTGAATTATTTCGTCGCCCAGGCGGCGGGCAATTCGCTCAACGAGCTTGGCGGGATCGAAGCGTGGCGCTGGATGTACCTCGCCCAGGCGGTGCCTGCCGCGGTATTCCTCGTCGCCCTGTTCTTCATCCCTGAGAGCCCGCGCTACCTCGTCGCCAAGGGCCGCAACCCCGAGGCGCTGAAGGTCCTGACCAGCCTGTTCGGCGCCACGGACGGCGCGCTCAAGCTCGCCGAGATCCAGGCCAGCTTCTCGAGCGACCATCGTCCGCGCCTGGCCGATGTGCTCGCGCCGAACGGCGGCTTTCTCGGCATCCGCCCGATCGTCTGGGCCGGCCTGCTGCTCGCGGTGTTCCAGCAGCTCGTCGGCATCAACGTGATCTTCTATTATGGCGAGACGCTGTGGCAGCTCGCCGGCTTCAAGCAGAGCGATGCGCTGCTGATCAACATCATCTCGGGCGCGGTCTCGATCGCCGCCTGCTTCGTGACGATCGCGGTGATCGACCGGATCGGCCGCAAGCCGCTGCTGCTGATCGGGTCGGCCGGCATGGCGGCCACGCTGTTCGTGATGGTCTTCGCCTTCAGCCAGGGCACGCTCGACACGAACGGCAAGCTGGTGCTGTCGAGCGATCTCGGCATGGTCGCCGTGATCGCGGCCAATCTCTACGTGATCTTCTTCAACGTCAGCTGGGGCCCGGTGATGTGGGTGATGCTCGGCGAGATGTTCCCGAACCAGATCCGCGGCTCGGCGCTGGCGGTGTGCGGTTTCGCCCAGTGGTTCGCCAACTATCTGATCGCGCAGACCTTCCCGTGGATGGCCTCGCAGAGCCTCGCCGGCAGCTATGTCTTCTACGGCGCCTGCGCGGTGATCAGCTTCTTCCTGGTCCAGAAGTTCATCCACGAGACCAAGGGCAAGGAACTGGAGGCGATGGAGGGGTGAGTTCGCAATTCCTCTCCGGCACGGGGAGGGGGACCAGCCGAAGGCTGGTGGAGGGGGCTCTCCACCAGCCACATCCTTCGAGGAGAGCCCCCTCCACCACCGCGTCGCGGCGGTCCCCCTCCCCGTGCCGGGGAGGATGAAGAGGAAATATGACCCGCACCCCCGTCCGCCCCTTCCGCTCGCGCGAATGGTTCGCCGCGCCGGGCCGCGCCGACATGGCGGCGCTCTATCTCGAGCGCTTCATGAACTACGGCATCACGCCGGAGGAACTGACGAGCGGCAAGCCGATCATCGGCATCGCCCAGTCGGGGTCCGACATCGCGCCGTGCAACCGCATCCATCTGGAGACGGTGAAGCGCGCCCGCGCCGGCATCCTCGCGGCGGGCGGCGTGCCGATGGAATTCCCGCTCCACCCGATCTTCGAGAATTGCCGCCGTCCCACTGCGGCGCTCGACCGCAACCTCGCCTATCTCGGCCTGGTCGAGATCCTCAACGGCTATCCCATCGACGCGGTGATCCTCACCACCGGCTGCGACAAGACCACGCCCTCGTCGCTGATGGCGGCCTCCACCGTCGATATTCCGGCGATCGTCCTGTCGGGCGGCCCGATGCTCGACGGCTGGCACGAAGGCGAGCTGGTCGGCTCGGGCACCGTCATCTGGCGGTCGCGCCGCAAGATGGCCGCCGGCGAGATCGACGAGGCCGAGTTCCTCCGCCGCGCGATGGAGAGCGCCCCCAGCTCGGGGCATTGCAACACCATGGGCACCGCCTCGACGATGAACAGCATCGCGGAAGGGCTCGGCATGTCGCTGCCCGGCTGCGCGATGATCCCGGCGCCCTATCGCGAGCGTGGCCAGATGGCGTACGAGACCGGCAAGCGCATCGTCGAGATGGCCTATGAGGATCTCCGCCCCTCGAAGATCCTGACGCGTGCGAGCTTCCTCAACGCGATCCGGCTGCTCACCGCGATCGGCGGCTCGACCAACGCCCAGCCGCATCTCGACGCGATGGCGCGGCATGCGGGCATCGCGATCACGCCGGACGACTGGCGCGCAGGCTATGACCTGCCGCTCGTCGTCAACATGCAGCCCGCCGGCCAATATCTCTCCGAGCGCTTCCACCGTGCCGGCGGCATCCCGGCCGTGCTCGCCGAGATGCTCGCCAATGGCGCGCTCGACGGCGGGGTGATGACCTGCACCGGCAGGACGCTCGCAGAGAATATCGCCGACAGCCATGTCGGCGATCGCGACGTCATCTTCGCATGGGACAAGCCGCTCAAGGAGAAGGCCGGGTTCCTCGTCCTGTCGGGCAATTTGTTCGACATGGCGATCATGAAGACCAGCGTGATCGGCGAGGATTTCCGCGCCCGCTATCTTTCGCGTCCGGGGCATGAAGGCGTGTTCGAGGGCCGCGCGATCGTGTTCGACGGCTCGGACGATTATCACCACAACATCAACGATCCGGCGCTGGGCATCGACGAGAACTGCATCCTCGTCATCCGCGGCTCGGGCCCGATCGGCTGGCCCGGTTCGGCGGAAGTGGTCAACATGCAGCCGCCGGATCACCTGATCCAGCGGGGCATCATGAGCCTGCCGACGCTGGGCGACGGCCGCCAGTCGGGCACGTCCGACAGCCCCTCGATCCTCAACGCCTCGCCGGAGAGCGCGGCGGGCGGCGGCCTGGCCTGGCTGCGCACCGGCGATACGATCCGCATCGATCTGAACGCCGGCACCTGCGATGCGCTGGTCGCGCCGGACGAGATCGCGCGCCGCAAGGCCGAGCCGGCCCCGCCGATCCCGGAGAGCAACACGCCCTGGGAGGAGCTCTATCGCGAGAAGGTGGGCCAGCTGGGCGAGGGCGGCGTCCTCGATTTCGCGCTGAAATACCGGCGGACGAGCGAGAAGGTGCCGAGGCACAATCATTAGTCGCAAATCCTCCCCCTCCGGGGGAGGATTGGGCTAAGCCACTCCCATGCATTCGCTCGACAATCCCGCCTGGGCCGCGCTCTGCACCAGCCAGAAGCATCTCGCGCGCGGCCAGGGCCTGGCGCTCCGCTACGACCAGGATCATGCGACCTTCGCCACCGCGGTTGGCCATAATTACGAGCCGCTGGTGATGCTCGGTGCGCTGGTCGCCGCCACCGGTCCGGCGATCGTCATCGAGAAGGACCCGCTGCCCCCGGTCCCGGGCACGATCGTCCGGAAGCACCGCATGGGCGTCCAGATGCTTGCCGAGGCCCCGATGCCGGCCGATCCGGACTTCGCCTTCGAGGAACTGGGTGATGCCGATGCGGCCCAGATGCTGGCGCTCGCGACGCTGACCGAGCCCGGCCCCTTCTTCGCCCGCACCCACCGGCTCGGCCGCTTCATCGGCGTCCGTCGCGAAGGCCGGCTGATCGCGATGGCCGGCGAGCGGATGCGGACGCTTGGGTTCGCCGAAGTGAGCGGGGTCTGCACCCACCCCGATTTCCGCGGCCTCGGCCTTGCCGGCAGGCTGATGCGCGCGGTCGCCGCCCGCATCGTGGAGCAAGGCGATATACCCTTCCTGCACGCTTATGCGGACAATGCATCGGCAATCGCCCTGTACGAGCGCCTCGGCTATCGCCACCGGATCGACGTCAACGTGACGGTGCTGGTGCCGGCTTAGGGAAGACCTTGATTTCGTTCGTCGTCCCCCCGCGCGGGAGAGCTCAGTCGCTGCCGGGCTCGCCGCTACGGCCGATGTCGATTAGCGCCGCGAGCACTTCGCGGGCATGGCGGATCTTCTCCGCGCCCACCCATGCGGCCAGCTCGGCATCGATCGCCATGCGTGCGGCGATCTGGGTGTCGGCGGCGGCGCGGCCGCGCTCGGTCAGCGTCACGGTCAGCCGGCGCCGGTCGGCGGGATCGACCTGTCGGTCGAGATAGCCGCGCAGCACCAGCGCATCCACCAGCTGGCCTGCCGCCTGCTTGCTCACGCGCAGCTCCCGGATGATCTGGGAAAGCGGCGCTTCGCCCAGCGCCAGCGCGCCGATCACATAGAGCCCGTTGCCGGGGATATCGTCATAGCCGCCCTCCGCCAGTGCTGCGCGCATCGCGGCGCCATAGGTGTGGCGCGCGTGGCGCAGCAGCGCGGGCAGGGGGATCTGGATGGCGGGTTCGTCGGGCATGTGAGTCGTTTACAGTCAATTCACATGATAGTCAATGTAATTGACTATATAGTCGCCCAACGGGGGCCCGGAATCAGGCGCCTTCGCGGATCAATGTCCCCGCCACCCCCGGCACTGCGACGCGGAAGGCGAACAGGTCGCCCGCATGGGGGTTCGCCGCCTTCTCCGCGGGGGAGAGGTGCTTGTTGGCGGTGGTCGCATAGACGGTCTTGAGGTCGGGTCCGCCAAAGGCGATCTTGGTGATCGCGTCGACGGGAAATCGCACGGTCTCCAGCAATTGCCCGTCAGGGGCATAGCGGCGTACCGCCGATCCCTTGTACAGCCCCACCCACAGGCAGCCCTCGGCATCCATGGTCGGCCCGTCGGGATAGCCCTGTTCGTTGGGGATACGGGCGAATTCGCGCCGGTTGGCCAGGCTGCCGTCCGCGGCCAGGTCGCAGGCATGGATCACGCCGCCCAGCGTATCGATATGGTAGAGCGTCCGCCCGTCAGGGCTAACCGCCGGGCCGTTGGTGATCGAGACGAAGGGGCTCGCGGCGATGCAGCGGCCGTCCGCCGCCAGCCGGTAAATCGCGCCCGTATCGGCTGCCTCGCTGTCGTCCATCGTGCCGAACCACAGCCGGCCGGCGGGATCGACGGTGGCGTCGTTCAGCCGGTTGCCCGGCCGTTCCGGCTCGGGATCGACCAGAGGGGTGAAGCTGCCGTCGGCGGGGTCGAAGCGGGCGAGCCCGGTCTGCAGCCCCGCCACGAACCCGCCGCTTGCCGCCGGCAGCACGAAGCCCAGCTGGCCGGGCGCGGCCCAGCTGCGCTTGTCGCCCGTCGCGGGATCATAGCGATGGACCCGATGGCCCTTGATGTCGACGAACCACAGGGCTGCGTCGCGCGCCACCCAGACGGGCCCTTCGAGCAGCGGCGCGGCGAGCGACCAGACACTCGCAGGTGCCGAGGTCACCACGCCCATGGTTCAGCGCCAGCCCGCGTCGACGAAATATTCGTGGCCGGTGATCAGCCGGGCATCGTCCGAGGCGAGGAACAGCGCCATCGCCGCGATGTCGTCGGGCACCAGCCGGCCCTTCAGGCACTGGGCCTTGACGATCTCGGCCTCGCCCTCGGGCGTGTACCATTTCATCTGGCGCGGGGTCTTCACATTGCCCGGCACGATGCAGACCGAGCGGATGTTGTCGGGGCCCAGCTCGCGCGCGAAGCTGCGGGTCAGGCCCTCGATCCCGGCCTTGGCGGTCTGGTAGAGCGTCAGCTCCTCCAGCGCGAGGTGCCAGGAGATCGAGCCCAGGTTGATGATCACGCCGGCGCCCTTGGCCTTCATCCCCGGGATCACTGCCTGGGCGCAGAAGAACAAGTGCCTCAGGTTCACGTTGAGCCGGTTTTCCCAATATTCTTCCGTGACTTCCTCGATCCTGTGGCGATCGTCGTTCGCGGCGTTGTTCACCAATATGTCGAAGCTGCCATGATCCTCGATCAGCTGCGCGATCCGGGCCCTGGCGCCGGCCACGTCGATCAGGTCGACATGCTCGTAGACCGGCGGCTGCCCCAGGCCGGCAAGGCCGGCGATCAGCGCCTGCGACTCCGCATCGGCGATGTCGAAGAAGGTGACGTCGCAGCCCTGGCGGACAAAGCCCTCGACCATGCCGGCGCCGATGCCGGAGCCGCCGCCGGTGATCAGCACGCGCTTGCCCTTCAGGCTCGGATAGAGGGCGCGCTGATCGCGAGTGAGCGGCACGTGCATGGGATCAGCTTCCGACATGAGAATAGGGTACCCTGGAATAGCGTTTAATTTGTCCGAGTAAATCGCTCACAGCAGGCCGCGGCCCGCCAGGTTGCGCATCAGCTCGCGGATGCCGAAGGTCCAGGGCGGGGCCGCCTTGGAAGTGGTGACCCGATTGGCAAGCGTGCCAAGCTTCGGGCTCGCGATGCGCACCAGGTCGCCGTCCTTGTGCGTGAAGCCGCGGCCCGGATGGTCGCGGTCCTGGATCGGGGCGAACAGTGTGCCCAGGAACAGCGCGAAGCCATCCGGATATTGGTGCTCGCTCAGCGCCTGGCGGACCAGCTCGGTGGGGTCGCGGCTGATCTGGCTCATCTTGTTGGTGCCCTCGAGGCGATAGCCCTCGGGCCCGTCGATGACGAGGTCGATCTCGGCGGCGCGGACATCGTCCATCGTGAAGCCGTCGTCGAACAGGCGGATGAACGGCCCGAGCGCGGTCGAGGCGTTGTTGTCCTTGGCCTTGCCCAGCAGCAGGGCGCTGCGCCCCTCGAAGTCGCGCAGGTTGACGTCGTTGCCCAGCGTCGCGCCCCGCGGCGTGCCGTGCCGGTCGACGATCAGCACCACTTCGGGCTCGGGATTGTTCCAGTCGCTGTCCGAACGCACGCCGATGTCCGCGCCCCAGCCCACCGCGGAGAGCACGGGGGCCTTGGTGAACACCTCGGCATCGGGGCCGATCGCGACTTCGAGATATTGCGACCACATGCCCGCTTCAATCAGCGCCGCCTTGAGGCTCGCCGCCTCGGGCGTGCCGGGAGCGACCGCGCGGATGCCCGAGCCGATCCTGGCCTCCAGGTCGTCGCGGATCGCCACCGCCTTGTCGGCATCGCCGCGCGCGCGTTCCTCGATCACCCGCTCGATCGCCGAGAGGGCGAAGGTCACGCCGCAGGCCTTGACGCACTGCAGGTCGATCGGAGCGAGCAGGACGGGGCCGTCATCGCTGCCAATGTCGGACACGGCACCGATGTCGACGCCGGCCACCGCCGCCGGGTCGGCATGGTCGAGCAAGTCGGATACCGTCGCCGCGCTGGCCGATACGTCAAGGATCCGGCCGCCGCGCAGGATCACGGGGCTGGGCCCCGCTTCCGTCAGGATACGGCCAACCAGAATCGCCTTGGCATGATCGACAGGCAGCACTTCCGCCGGAGACGCTTTCAAATCCTCTCGCCCCAATATCTGCTTTTGATAGCGCTACCATGCGGCGCCGCGGGGTGGGCTGTCAAGCCGGTCGCGCCGCTTTCAGCCTTGTTGCGGAACCGCTTCCAGAAGCGCGAGTATCTCGCCGACGATCTCGGCCGGCGGGCGCATCGTGCCGTTGCTGCTGGCATGCACCATCTGCCAGGGGCCGAGCAGGCCGGCCGCCACGATCGACTCGTAATTGCCGCGCACGCGCTGCTGGAGCGCGACATCGGCTTCATACTCGTCGAAGCTCTTGCTCGTATAGCTGCGCTCGGCCTTTTGCAGGATCAGTGCGCGGGCGAGCTCCCAGGGCGTGTTCAGATAGATCGAGAGGGCGGGAATGGGCAGGGCGAACTGGCCGGTCTCGAGCGCCAGGATCCATTCCATCAGCGCGCGGCTCTCCTCCGCCGGCACGCGCGCGCCCTGATAGGCCATGTTCGAGGCGACATAGCGGTCGAAGATCAGCACGTCGTGCGCCGCGGCTGCGGCGAGGATCTGCTCGCGCCACTCGAACCGGTCGAGCGCATAGAGCGTCGCGGCGGCATGGGGGCCCACCGGCACGGGCATGTCCCCGGCCAGGTAGCGGCCGATGGTCACGCCGGCGACGGTCTCGCCATAGCGGGGGAAGCCGATCACCGTGGCGGTCTTGCCCGCTGCCTGGAGCGTTTCGCAGAGCAGCTTCGACGTAGTGTTCTTGCCGACGCCGTCGGCGCCTTCGATCGCGACGATGATCCCCATGGCAGGGCGCCCTAGCACGGGCGCCGCGATCAGAGGAAGACGGCAGAGACGATCGCGGCCAGGCGGGCCGGATCGCAATCGTCGAGCGATACTTCCATGTCGGGATTGATGCTGTAGCCGATCATCCGCCCGTCCCGGCCCGAAGCGACCGAGAGCAGCCGCCAGCCCTCCTCCTCGCGCAACGCGGCGATGCCGCCGGGCACGGGCAGGCGATCGGGATCGGCGACCACGATCGCCTGGGCGGGCAGGCCGCCGCCCAGCGTCGCGCGGCAAACCTTCAGGCCGAAGGCGCGCGGCCCCGCGATATGCGGCGCCTCCACGGTCCTGCCGGTCGGCTGGTCGCCGATCAGGCCATGGGGCAGGGGGGCGCCGAAGACGGGCAGCAAGCGTATCGCAGTCACGGGCGCGCCGGGAAGCGGCAACAGGGCCGCCGTCGCGGCGACGGCCGGCGCAGGCGCTTCCTCGCGCAGCGCCGCCAGGAGTTCGGCAACGCGCTCGCGCGTGCGGGAGATCCGGGTCTCGGGATTGGCGATCGTGGCCAGAAAGCTGTCGAGCACGCCGGCGGCGCGGCGCTTCTCCACTTCGGCGCGCAACGCGGGCTCGTCGGCAACGCCGAACAGCGCGAACAGCGCGCGTTGCACGGCGGAGTTCCAGCGGCCGAACGGCTTCTGGGCGTTCTCCACGCGCGAAAGATTGACCGGCGGCAGGCCGTAGTCGCGCTCGATCATGGCGATGGTCAGCGCGGGATCGAGCGTGCGGCGCGCGCGCAGTGCGGCACCGAGCAGCACGGCGAACCGCTCTTCCTTCAGGTCGATCTGGGCGCCGTCGCTGAACGGCTCGGCCCAGGCGGCGATGTCGAAATCGGCGGCATCGATGTCGAGCAGCAGCTCGGCCGGGGCAATGCCGAGCGCGGCGGCGACGCGGCGCAGCTCGTCCGCGCGCGCGACGACTTCCCCGCGTTCGATCTTCGAAAGACGAATATAGGGGATTTCCGGAATCCTCGCCGAGAGGCGGAGCAGTTTGGCAAAGCCATGCCGCTGCCGCTGCTCGCGCACCCGGTTCGGAAAGACAATTGCACGATAGAAGTCGATCATGGGTTCGCCTGCGGGTCCCGCCCGCATCTTACCCTTGCCGTTCGCGCTTGCCATGACCGATCCCCTCGATTCTGAGGGTATCTTGAAGCAATTCAAGGATAATACAAGGTAAACGGCATTCCGTTAGTGGAATGAACCCGCCGCCTGGGCCCCCGTCAGCAGCCCGCACGGGCCGGCCGGATCAAGGTCGAGGATCATCGCCAGCGTGCTTTCGCCGGTGGCGTGGCGAAGCAGCCAGCCCTCGGCCGAAGGCGCGGGATGATCCGGGGCGAAGGCCACGCCGGTCCCATCGGTGATCGCGCCCAGCGCGCCCGGCGGCGTCGGCCAGCGGCCGGCGAGATAGTCGAGCAGTGCCGCCGCGGCATCTTGCAGCGCGCCCTCGTCGCTATCCTCCGGGCAGAAGGCATCGGGCGTGGCCGAGATGATCGCCACCCGCCGGAAATCGCGCCGGCGCCACCAGAGCAGGTGGATCTGGCCGTCGGCGGTCGCTTCCAGGCCGAGGATCAGCTCGCTGCCGGCCGGCAGCAACGGGCGCGCCAGTCGCGCCACGTCCTGCGCGAGCGCGGTCAGGCGGCGATTGGGGCGCGGCAGCGAACCGGGGAAATCCTCGGTGCCATGCCAGTCGAAATTGCGATGCATCGGTTCCTCCAGCCCTCTCGGGAGCATTATAGGATATGGCGGGACGCGCTCGGCGTTCCGATGCGATCAGTGGAGCGAAGCGCTCGACGGAGCCGGGGCGACCGCGAGCTGGACCGCTTCGACGCGCTCCGATTGCTCGGCGGCGACCGTGGTGGCGGCGGGCGAGAGCGTGCTCGGGTCGACGGCGCGGACGCTGGCCAGGCGATTGTGCGGCAGGCTGGCGTCGGGAAGGATCGGCGTGGTGCGCGCGGCCGGGGCGGGGCGGCGCTTGGGGGCGCCCGGCTGGCCATATTCGGCCATCACGGCGAAGCGCGGGTCGTTCGCCGCGATCTCGGCGATCGCCTTGGCGGCGCGCTTGGTGATCTGGCGGACGCGCTCCTTGGTCACGCCGGTTTCGAGCGACAGGTCGTCGAGCGTGGCGGTCTGGAACACGCGGCGCTCGACGATCTCGCGATCGCGGCTCAGCTTGGCTTCGAGCTTCTCCAGCTCGGCGGGGTCGATGCCAT
>NZ_MKWJ01000019.1:0-78290 GCF_001899725.1 Sphingomonas sp. 67-41
GGTTGACCCACCCGTGACACCCGAAACATAATCCGCAGACGGGTCACTTCTCGATGGAAAACCCGGGTCACTTCTCAGTGGAAATCAACAGCGGGGGCGCGGGTCGTCCTTCCATCGGTCGATCCGCTGCTTGCGCTCGGCATAGGCCTGGACGTGCCCGAACTCGCCCGTCAGGACCCCAGTCGCCCCCAACACCCGCGAAACATTTTCCAGCAGGTTGGCGCCAGGTTCCAGACGATCGACCACCTCCATACAGACAGGATAGATACCCTCATCGCCCTCATAGGTCGTAAGCGTTTTGAGGATGAACTCCAGATCGGTGTTGCTGCCCTCGCGAGCGATCTCGATCAGCTTTTCCGATACGGCCGCTGACAGTTCGGGGAAGGCGTGCCTGAACAGGCGCCCGCCGCAGTACTCGTGCCAGTCAGAGTTTTCCGCATGCCAGTCGCGGATCGCGGGGATCAACAGGTCCACATGGGGAGAAAGGACTTCGGGCAGGTCGTGGGCGTCGAACGGAACAGCGTCGAAGCGCCGTCGGTTCGTCTGCCTCCCGTGCCGAATTCGTGTGCCGAAGAAATCGATCACCTGGTCCGGAAAGTTCGGCGCGATGGCTGCCAGAAGGCGAACGTCCCGATGACCCACGCCCTCGATTGAAACGAACGAGGCGAGAAAGCGCTCTGCCTCGCCCGCGCTCAGCGCTTGAACAATCTTGGCATTTCCCGGCGTCCAGAACTGCTTGATCCAGGACGGCTTAGTCCGCGCGGTGAAGAAATCGACGGTCGGCATCAGCCCGCGCTCGATTAGAAGCTGATCGGCCTCGCGATCATACCAGACGGCGGCCGTCGTTGCCCCGGCGATGATCGACTGTTCATCTTCATCTGCGACAGCGCGCGCAACATAGGCCGCAAGCCGCTCGGGATCGGGCGCGGCCCGCAGCCGCAGATAGTCGCCAATCCCTGGTAACTGCGCGCCTGTCTCAAGCCAGGCGTCAAAGTGCCTATCGACCGCATCATTCCGACCCGCTTCGTCAAGCCCGACAAGAAGCTGGGCAAGAAAAGCCGTTCCGGTCGCCTCGATCCCATCAAGCATCAAAATGGCAACGTCCGGCTTCTCGCGTGCGAGCTTATGCATGCAGTTACGCAAGGGCGTCAGATGCCCGCCGTCCGATCCTACCGCTTCGATAAACCGGTACAGGGTCGTCATCCAATCGGCCACAGCCGGCGGGGTAATCTCCTCGACGATCACGGCATAGCGCTCGGCGCGCCATGCATCGGTCGCCTGATAGTCGAAGTGGTCGCCATCCCAGGCTGCGGGACGCACCGTGTCATGGCCGATGAGGGTCTTATACAGAAAGAACTCAGCGTCTGCGTTCAACAGATCCCGCAGCGACAGCAATGCATCCACCGCAGCCTTCTGGGCTGCGACCAAGTCTGGCATTTCGGCCAGATCTGGTCGCAGCACGTGATAGCGATAATGGGTGTGGAGCGCATCGACCTCGCACCAGCGCCGCAGCTCCAGGCCCCATGCTGCGGCTCGGGCAGTCATGATACTGCAGACCCGCGAGGTGTCGTCCAGAAGGATTTTCGCTAGACCTGCATCGAAGTTGCCGTACGCTGGCGCCGCGCAGGCTTCTCGCAACCCACAGAGAATTTTCAATCGGTCCTTATCCTGGGTGCTCTCGTCAAGCCATTTTTCAAGCCAATCGATCACGCTGGTGCGCAGGTCGCGGACATGATCACTGGCAGGCACTACGCCCTGGTGAAAAATGACGGCGTCGGATTTCCAGCTTGTGCCCCCAAGATCGGGTGAGAGGACTTCCTTGAGCATCGCAACCAGTAACGGGCGGGATGCTTGCGTTTCGTCCGCCGTCAGGGAAGCGACGCCGTCCAGAACGACCTGTTGCGCTGCCGCGCCGAACCTCTCCCAGATCGCGAGATCATGTTTTGTCAGCTTCTCGCCGAGCTCGATCCAGAGGTGGCGCTCCTCCTCGCTCCAAGCTCCCATGTACAGGCATATCAATGCCTGGAACGTCCGCTCTGCATCGCAATGGCGGTATGCGCTGATCAGGTCCTTGACCCGGCGGGCAACCTGAATGCTCGTATTCCCGGGCAGCGCACCGAACGAAGTTTCAATGGGAACTACCGGGAAATCGCGCGAGCGTTCAACCGCTGTGATCAGTGCCTCGAACATCTCTAGGAAATGCGCTGCCGGATCGTCATAATGGGGCAGGACCAGGTCGGCATAGGTCTCGAGGGCATCTTCGAGAGCGTTGTTATCTTGAGGCGCGACGATCGTTGCGGTCACAGCGTCGACGGCGCCATCCGCCTGAACCAGGCGCCGAAAATCACTGGCGATCTTGTCGAAGTCGTGGCCGGCGGGCACGAGGTGCGCTTGCATCACGCGGTTCATCCGTTCGCCAATATCGGCCATACGCGCGGCGCCGAGATGTTTGAGGTTGGGCTCCTTGTAAATTGTGTCATGCCCCATCTCCGCCCAGGCATGGTTGAGCAGCGTCTGGATCTGGATTTCAGCGCGCAGCCCCGCGAATGCGCGATATTCGGGCAGGGCCAGGCGTTCGGGCTTAAGACAGACGAGGTAATTGGTACTGTCGAAGAGCTTGGTCTCTGTATCCGTGCCCGGCACGGGATGGTGGACGTTAACGTCGAGGACCTCGAAGTTTTCGTGCAGCGCCCCTGTATGGTTGAACGCCTCGACCTGCGAATTGGTCAGGAACACGACCCGACATCCGGCCAGATCCTTGAGCCTCTCGTCAATCGCATCGGCCGGGTCGATGCCGCGGTTCTTGAGCTTCTTGGCGAGTGACCCCACCTCTTTCGCACGACCGGTAATGGTGTGAGCCATCAAGCCGTGTTGTATAAGCATGTGTTGAAGAATATTCTGGATTGCATCGACAAGCGCCAGATAGCGGGTACGACCGTCCTGCTGATATTCCTCGAAAGTCATGAAAACCCCAAATTCATTCGATCAGGCGTGCCCTGTGCGGTCCGCTCTGGACTATTAGCGATCTGTCGTTGCGCTGCCGAGTTCTAATCGCGCTTCCGCAGCAGAGCGCTGGACCTTCTCCTGTGGATATCAGACCCCCACCCGATTCAGCGCTTGCGACTCATGTTCACACTATGTTCCATGGCGCGATGGATGCCAATGACCCCGAGGAATTTTTGCCTGACGACATCATCGTCCCGGAGGGGCGCGATCGTCTTGGCCTTGCCCACCAGATGCGTGTTGATATTTCGATTGCCATCTCCCTCGCGCCTGCCTGGCTGAGGAGAGCGCTTGCCGATCGCAACCCTATCAAGGCCCGCGGCGCGCGCGTCGAGATGGTCGAGCGCATAGCGGTCGCGCTCGAACGCCGGTTCTTGCTGACGTGGTGCGGATCGGCCGATCAGGACGGGAACGCCCGGCCACCCGAAGCTGGCGGGCCGCTTTTCGGTAACCCGGATCAAGCTGATCCGCTGGTCGCAAACCTTCCAATCGCTGGAACCGAATCAATTGACTCCCGGAAAGCAGGATGAGAACATATAGCGAACAAACGAGTCCCCGTCTTTGCTATGTCGATCGCGTCCAAATCTGAAAGGCTTCAAGCCCTCATGGCTGAAATCCAGGCAATTTCGCCTGTGCTTCGGCCTGAGGCGGAGTATCTGCCTTTTGCGGTCGCAGCCTTGGACGAGCGGCTCGCCGGGGGAGGGCTCGCATCGGCAGCCTTGCACGAGTTCGCCGGTCAGACTGCCAGTATGGGAGATGATGCGGCTGCGAGCCTGTTCGCGGCCGGCATAGCCTCGCGTGCTTCTACGGCGGATATCCTCTGGATCATGGCACGCCCCGATCTTTTTGCGCCTGGCCTTGCCAGCGCGGGAATCGCTGCCGATCGCCTCATTCAGGTCGAGGCGGGCAAGGACGAGGATGCGCTTGCGGTAATGGAAGAGGCGCTCCGGCATGGTGCGCTTGCCGCAGTGGTATGCGAGGTTACGCGGGTTGGCATGACGGCGACGCGGCGCCTCCAGCTTGCGGCGGAGGAGGGTGGCACGACCGCTCTGCTCCTGCGGCGGTGGTGCAAGGCAAGCGATGATCCCCTGTCCACGCCGTCTTCGGCCGTCACGCGCTGGCGGATCGGCTGTGCGCCTTCTTCTCCGCTCCCGGTTGCGGGTGTCGGGCGACCGCGCTGGCAGGTTTCGCTCATGCGGCAGCGTGGCGGTGATCCTTTTACCTGGTTGCTGGAGGGGTGTGATGCGCAGGGTCGCGTCGCTGTACCTGCCGAGCCTCGCCGTCGACCGGCTCCGCCGCGAAGAGGCGAGGCGCGGCAGGCAGCCTGAACGGAATTCCGGATCGCCATTGGCAGTCCCGCCGCTGGAAAGCGACGACGGGTCGTCCTGCTCCTGTCCGCGTGGGGGCGGGTGGAGGCCAGGTGCGCGTTGGGCGCAGTCGCAAGGTGCAGGCGCAGCGATGCAGATGCGCGCTCAGCAGATTGAAAGCCTCCCGGTCCATCAGCGTCCTAGCGCTCGCGAGCTTGGTCGGCGCTCAGAAGTTGCCGACAATCCGTTTCGCGCCATGTCCTCTCCTACAAAGGCCAAGCCGGTTGCCAGCGGGGTAGAGCAGATGTTCCCGCCAATGGTGACGACCATTGCTCAGAAGCAGCGGATGATCCTTGCGGCTGTGGATGATGCTGCAGCCGCTGCCGGTCTGCACCCTGGGATGGCGCTGACGCATGCCCGGGCCTTGATGCCGGATCTGGATGTTCGGGATGCAGATCCGCAAGGCGATCGAGCGCTCCTGCACCGTTTGGCTTTGTTTGCCGTCCGACGCTGGACTCCGACGGCGCAGGTCGATGAACTGGATGGCTTGCTCATGGATATCAGCGGCGTGGCGCATCTGTTCGACGGAGAGCAGAGGATGGCGCGCCATATTCTTCGCTTTTGCCACCGAGCCGGCCTGTTTGGGCGGATCGCCATCGCCGATACGGTTGGTGCTGCCCATGCCCTTGCCCGCTTTGGAAAGGAGCGGATCTCGATCTGCCGCACGCATGAGGAACTAACTGCTCTGGGTTCGATGCCGATAGCGGCCCTCAGACTCGACGAGCGTCAGCGGGATGGCGCGCAGCGGCTGGGCATCGAACGGATCGGCGATCTGGTCGCGATGCCTCGTGCGCCTCTGAGCCGGCGCTTGGGTGGTAGCTTGCTCCGCCGGCTGGACCAGGCAACCGGACGGCTTGCAGAGCCGCTCGTTCCGGTCGTCCCTTTCGAGATGCCGGACGTTGTAAGGCGCTTTGCTGAGCCAATCGGCGCAGCCGAGACGATCGCCCGTGTCATCGCCGATCTGACGCAAGACCTTGCAAGACTCCTGCTGTCGCGAGGGCTCGGTGTCAGGATTCTGCGTCTCGTCTGTGAGCGGGTCGATCGCGCGGAACAGGCAGTGGTTGTCGGAACGGCGCGAGGTACGCGTGACATTGCCCATATGCTCCGCCTTTTGACGATGAAGATCGAGACGATCGACCCGGGCTTCGGCATCGACAGCATGCGGCTCATTGCCCTGCGATCCGAGCCGCTCGATCCGATTGCGCTGACAGCCGATTTTGGTGAGAATGCGCCTGCAGACCTCGCTTCGCTGGTCGATCAGATCGTCACGCGCCTGGGGCAAGCCGCGATTTATCGACCAACGGCACGTGAGAGCGATGTTCCTGAGCGTAGCATCGGGCGGGTCTTCCCGCTGGAGGTAGCCAATTGCTGGTCCACGTTGTGGCCGAGACCTGCCAGGATGCTGCGGAGGCCTGAACGCATCGAAAATGTGCTGGCAGGGTTGCCCGATCACCCTCCCAAGCGATTCAAATGGCGCGGCGTCACCCATACGATCATCTGCGCCGATGGGCCTGAGCGTATCCGTGGGGAATGGTGGCGTCGACCCGCCGAAAGCCACGCCGTTCGAGATTATTTCCGGGTCGAGAACGAGCATGGCGAGCGGTTCTGGGTTTTCCGTCGAGGGGATGGCGAGCATGCCTGTTCGGGCGACCTTTCATGGCACATCCACGGGATCTTCGGATGAGTGCGTCGGGCTATGTCGAGCTGCAGGTCGCCACGCATTTCTCTTTCCTGCGCGGCGTGTCGTCATGCGAGGAACTGTTTGGGCAGGCAGCTGCGCTGGGCCTGTCTGCTCTTGGCATCGTGGATCGCAACTCGGTCGCCGGACTGGTGCGTGCCTGGGAAGCATCAAAGGAAACAGGTGTCAGGCTTATTCCCGGTACGCGGGTCGATCTCGCATGCGGGACCAGCCTTCTGCTCTATCCCACTGACCGTCTGGGCTGGACCCGGCTCTGCCGTCTACTGACTCTTGGGAAAGGCCGCGCTGGCAAGGGCCGCTGCGAGCTGCATTGGGATGATCTGCCACCATGGTCGGAAGGGCTGATCGCCATCCTTTTGCCTGATCTACCTGATGAGACCAATGCGGCCGCCCTGCAACGCCTTGTCTCGATCTTCGGCCAGCAAGGCTATCTGGGCCTGTCGCTAAGGCGGCGGCCGGATGATGCGCTGAGAATATACGAACTGGACGCACAGGGGCGGGAATTCGGCGTTCGGCGTGTCGCCCTTGGCGATGTCCTCTATCATAGCGTCGAGCGAGAGCTCTTGCAGGACGTCGTCACGGCGATCCGCCATCGAACGACCATCGACGCCATGGGTTTCAAGCGTGAGCGATACGCCGATCGACACCTAAAAACCGGCAGCGAAATGGAGCGGCGCTTCAGTCTTTATCCCGACGCCATTACCGCATCCCGTGATATCGCAGGCGCCTGCGCGTTCGATCTGGGCCAGCTTCAATATCAATATCCTCAGGAGGCAGTCGCAGGGGAAACCCCGCAGATGCTGCTCGAGCGGCTGACTGCGGCTGCGGCAGCCCGCATGTTCCCCCAAGGCGTGCCGAAGGCCTATTGCGATCAGCTGGCACACGAGCTCACGCTGATCGATCAGCTGAGCTATGCGCCCTACTTCCTGACGGTAAACAGCATCGTTGCCGAGGCGCGCCGGCGGAAGATCCTTTGCCAGGGACGGGGCTCGGCAGCGAACAGCTGCGTTTGCTTCGTGCTTGGGATCACCTCGATTGATCCGATCAAGCATGAGCTGCTTTTCGAGCGGTTTGTTTCGGGCGAGCGCAAGGAGCCGCCCGATATCGATGTCGATTTTGAACATGAGCGCCGTGAAGAGATCATTCAATGGATCTATGAAACCTACGGCCGGACCCGTGCCGCCCTGACGGCCGTGGTGACCCGATATCGGGCGCGCGGCGCATTGCGCGATGTCGGCAAGGCATTGGGGCTTCCCGCCGACATGACAGGGGCGCTCTCGGGTTTGATCTGGGGCTGGTCTATCGAGGGTGTAAGCGACGAACAGGCACGTGAACTTAATCTCGACACCAGCGATCCACGCCTTTCGATGACCCTCTCGCTGGCGCGCGAGCTTATTGGTGCGCCGCGGCACCTCTCACAGCATCCCGGCGGCTTCGTCCTCACCTCCGACCGGCTGGACGAACTGGTCCCCATTGAGCCGGCCGCCATGGACGACCGCCAGGTGATAGAATGGGATAAGGACGACATCGATGCGATGAAGTTCATGAAGGTCGACATTCTTGGACTGGGCATGCTGGGCTGCATGCGCCGGGCCTTTGCCTTGCTCGAGGAACATCGCGGAGTAGCGATGACAATGGCGTCGCCGACGCTCCAGCACGATGATCCGGCTGTCTTCGCGATGATCCAGCGTGCTGACACGCTGGGCGTTTTCCAGATCGAGAGCAGGGCGCAAATGTCGATGCTGCCGCGGATCAAGCCTGTGAAATTCTATGATCTGGTGATCGAAGTGGCGATTGTCCGGCCGGGACCGATCCAGGGCGATATGGTTCATCCCTATCTGCGTCGGCGCGAGGGGACGGAAAAGGCTGAGTATCCGCGTCCCGAACTTCGGGCCGTCCTGGAAAAGACGCTGGGCGTGCCCCTTTTTCAGGAGCAAGCGATGAAAGTCGCGATAGTCGGTGCGGGTTTCACACCGGCTGAGGCCGATCAACTGCGCCGGGCCATGGCTACTTTCAAATTCACCGGCGGCGTCAGCCATTTTTACGACAAGCTCGTCGAAGGCATGGTGAGGAGGGGCTATCCGCGAGATTTCGCTGAACGCACTTTCAAGCAAATTGAGGGCTTTGGATCCTATGGCTTCCCAGAGAGCCATGCGGCAAGTTTTGCGAAGATCGCCTACGCCTCCAGTTGGATGAAATGCCATCATCCCGATGTCTTTTGCGCCGCACTCCTGAATGCGCAGCCGATGGGGTTCTATGCGCCGGCGCAGATTGTCCGTGACGCGCGCGCGCATGGCGTCGAAATCCGCCCGCCCTGCGTGAACGCCAGTCGCTGGGACTGCACTCTCGAGCAGGGCAGGGGACGGTTTCTGGCGGTGCGGCTTGGATTGCGAATGGCCCGCGGTTTGTCCAACCTTCATGGTGCGATGATCGTGTCGGCCCGTGGCGAGGAGCCTTTCAAGAGCGTCGAAGCCGTATGGCGGCGGGCAGGCGTACCGCCGGTGGCGATAGAGCGGCTAGCGGAAGCAGACGCCTTTCATAGTCTCGCGCATGATCGTCGTCAGGCACTCTGGCAGGTCAAGGGTTTGGGTGATGCTCCACTCCCGTTGTTTGCGGCAGCCGACGCACGTGAGGGTGCGATCAGCCCGGAAAGCCAGGAGCCTATGGTGACGCTCGAACCGCTCAGCGAGGGGCGCGAGGTGGTCGAGGACTACCGGACCATTCAACTTTCGCTAAGGGCGCACCCTGTCCAGTTCTTGCGCGAGGAGCTGCGCCGCCGCGGCGTCAAGGCTGCCGCCGATCTCGATCAGGTCAAGGATGGCCGGCATGTGGAAGTGGCAGGCATCATCCTGGTCCGTCAGAAGCCCGGCTCGGCAAAAGGCGTGCTTTTCATTACAATCGAGGATGAGACGGGGATCGCAAACGGGATTTTATGGCCCGATCGCTTCGAAGCACAGCGCCGCACCGTCCTGTCTTCGGCAATGGTCGGCTTGCGCGGGCGTCTGCAGCGAGAAGGTATCGTCACCCATATCATCATCGACAAAATCATCGATTACACGCCCATGCTCCGTTCGATCGGGAGTGGGTCACTGCCGCATCTGGCTGCACCCGCTGATGGCGCGACGCGTGGCGGCGGACCGGATGCGCGCGATGGGCCGAAAGCGACAATGGTCAGAATAAAGTCGCGGGACTTTCATTGACGTTGTCGCTGCAATGGGCCGAATTGTCGGCTGGAGCATCGGACGGCATCGGGGGACGACATTGAACAGAGAGGAGGCATTCGATCAGGCGATCAAGCTGATCGCGGATCTTCCCTGTCAGCGTGAGGTGATTGATTTCTGGGACATGCCCGCGGTGCGCTCTGATGGCGATCGCGCAAAGTGGCGGGCCGCCGCCGACCGGCTCATAGGCATCGGCCAGAAGGTCGCACCTGATCTTGCCGAGTATTTTGAGATTTGGGCGAGCGATGCGGCCGTAGGCGCAAAAGACCTTGATCGCGGCCTGGCGCTCATGCCGCTACCGGGTCTTGGAGGCCGTGCAAGCCTGCGCGCGAGCAATATCCTCGATCTCAAGCTCAGCCTGGGCAGGCCACCGGCGGCGCGCGACATCACCGCGCTATTCGGTCCGAAGGTGACGAAATTCGGCAGGGAGAACCTGCTGAGGGTCGAACAATTTATCCAGCTCCAGCTGGATGAGCGCGCGGCACATGGCAACCCCGTCGATATTGTTCACTGGACGCAGGACGCTCACCAGCACAAGGCAGGGTATAGCCTCTTCAACGGTCATCCCAGCTACCTCGTGGTTCAGCCGCCGGGCGGCTGGCATTTTTCCTATTCAAAGCGGGCGGAGGCCGAATGCATGGCGTTGATCCGCGACGCCGAGAACACCTGGCGTGAGGAGAGCGATCTTCCACGCGTCGGCGAAGGGTGGATTTCCGAAACCAGACTTTACTACGAGCTGAAGGCAGCGTTTCCCGCGCTCGATGTGCTTCAGCATCACCGGCCAGATTGGCTAGGGCGACAGCATCTCGACATCGCCATTCCTTCGCTGCGTACCGCGATCGAGTTCCAGGGCGCTCAGCATGATCTGCCTGTCGCATTTTTTGGCGGAGAAGACGCCTTCATCCGGACGCAGGAGCGTGATCGCCGCAAGCTGGGCAAATGCAGAAAGCAAGGTTGGCGCCTCTTCTATGCGCGCGAGGGGTATGATCTCACCGATCTGATCGCCCAGATCGTAGAGCCGCGATGACCCTGTCCAATTGACAGAAGAACACCAAGATGAAATGAAGGCGTCGGTCATCGCAGTGGCCGGCCGCCTGCTCAAGCGAAGCCTTCGTGGCACTGTATGAATTTCTGATTCCCATCCCGTTTTCGCGGCATTGGGCGACGGTAGCAGGCGACGTTTTCCGAAGCCGACGGAGAATGGCGATGGCATATAGTTTCCAGAAGATTTCGGATGTTAAGCTGCGCGCGCGCAAGATCGCGCGTGAGCAGGATATCCCTCGCTACCAGGCGCTGGACACCGCCGCACGCGGCGGTGGATTTCAGAACTTCGCTCATGCACTCAAGGAGCTGCCGGAGCTGGCACCCGCATCCCCCTGGTCAAATCGGATCGAGATCAGCCAGGGCTGGTGGAGCCGGAAGGAGCGAACCGGTGGGCAGGTAGCAGCATCGATCAGCCTGAAGCACGCGTTGTGCGAGCTGGTGAAGCCCCACCAGCTGGTCGAAACACTGGGCGGCTGCCGCATCGATGGAGAGGCACGGCTCATCAGCGATGGCAGCATGCGGGACCGCGAGGCGAGCATAATGGATGTAGCGAGGGTCGCCCGCGCACTTCAATTCATGGATGCGACAGGCCTCAAACCATCGCGATCGCGGCGCTGCTATCCCAAGGGCGACTGGGACAATCGGCCGCCCATTGCGGATCATGACAGCTGTTGGTTCGATCCGGAGGCGCGGGCCTATGTGCTGGTAACCCAGCCATATCCTGGACGCGCTGCGATGCGTAGCGAGGTTCAGGCTGCCTGGGAGGCCCGGCATGGTTGGCGTACATTCCGCAGCGACTGGGGCAGCATGTACGGCTTTGGTACGGAGCTCTATCTCCTCTGTCCGCCAGCCTACGCGGACCTCCTTGGGCGGAAACTTGCCGATCTTGGTGCTGGTCCCGATGCGATTACCAACGAGGACGTCTCCGATGTCTGAGCAGAGCTCCTGCGAGAGACCACTTCTGTCACTTTACCCGAGGCGGTAAAGTGACAGAGGCGACTCTTTGCGACCGAACCGGCGATGGGGAGCAGCTGAATGGCCGTAGGCCTCTCGCCAATTCAACAACAATCAGGAGTAATTGATCATGCGTGAGACCCGCCCGCCGCTGGTTGGCAAGCTCGCCCTTGCCGCGCGCAGCCTCGTCGAAGTGCCTCGCGCGCACGCTGCGCTCGCTGTCGCCGTCGATGAGGACGACCTCGCTGCGTTTGAAGACGGGATCAGAGAGCTCGATCCGGATGCAACACTGCGCCTGCTACATTATCTCGAAGAGTGTGGCGCTGTTTTCCTTCCGGAAGGGAAGGAGGGCGGTATCGGGGTTCGGTTGCGGTTCAATGCGCGTGACGTCCGCGCTCTCAATCGCCTCGAAGGCGAGGGAGGGCCGGTCGGCAAGGACGATGTGTAAACAAATGGGGATTGCGTCAGCGCTGCGGTGAAGTGCCACGACTGTTCAAAACGGCGTTGGCTCTCTGAGAGGGATTCACATTGGGTGTGGGATGTGCTTGAAATGTTCCCATGTTCCAGCCCGATCTTTTCGCCATGGAAGCCTCGATAACGCCGGTCATTTCTGCTGATCGCGAGGTGCTGGACATGCCTGCTATTCTCGAGCGGCTGACCGAGGTGTGTCAGCGGCCACGATATAGTTTCATGGTGCTCAACCTCATCGCTCAAGCCAGCGACCGGAACGGATCTGCTGGGCCTTATATTCGGGAGGGGGATCGCCGGATTCCCGTCCGGGACTGGCTATGCGATGCCCTGATGCCGGTGGCGCAGCGTGACCCTCGTCGCCTCGCAATCGCGGATCGGGTCCGGCGTGAGCTGGCCGAGCGCAATGCGATGCCCGCTGATGCGCGCGAAGCTGAAAGTCTCGTCGAAGCCCAGGTCGCCAAACGGATCCGTCTCTCGGGGCGTACCAATGTCAGCCGTGCCGTGTCCGAGCTTGTGCGGGCGGGGCTGGTTCGGCGACACTATCAGGGCTACCGGGTCGACCATCCCAACCGCGGTGCCCAGCGACAGGCGGTCTACATCGTCAATGAGGCGGCGCGCCGGGTGCTCCGCCGGGCCTGACACGCAGCGGAACTAAAATCCGAAGCACGCCATTTACGCAGCATCACAAAGAGACTAGCTTTCGAATATGGCGAGCATTCTGACCCTTGGACAACAGCGTAAAGCCGGCACCGCCGCGCGCAAGGTCGGCGGGTATGGCGAGCTTATTCGGCTCGAGACCGAGCGCCGGAAGGCCAAGGGCCAGGGCAAGATTGTGCTCGAAGCCTCGACCGGACGCTACATCTTCCAGCCTAAGAAGACCGCTCCCGCTTCATAATCGATGGCGTTGACGCTCGGCCTGCTGGCGAGCGTGCTCGTCCTACTGCCCGGCCTCGCCGTCCTAGCCGCGTTCAATTTTCGGACCAGGCGCGGAGGCGCCAGGCGCCCCGAACTCGCCCTAACGACTATCAGCGCGCTGGTCATGGCCGCAGCCGTCTCGATTGTCGTCCATCTGGTGGCATGGGCCGCAATCGAAGGCGCGCTCGCCTTCGTGACGGCACTTCATGATGCCTATCCGGTCCTTGATCTTGGCCCGAAAATCGAGAATCCGCTGACCAGCTTCTTTGCCGCTGTGGCAGGAAACAAACCGATGGCGTTCAGCGGCGCGGTCGCGCTTGGCATGGTCCTCATTACCGAAATGGTCGCGCTCGTGAATTTCGTGCTCGGCGAAACCTTCGAACTGGCCTTCGACGAATATGACCTGAACGGCCAAGGCTGGGTCTTCGAGCACATCACGCGCCCGGCCGAGAATGGGTACACGCCCGTGGGACATGTCTTTACCGCTACGATGAGCGGGAAGTACGGCATCGCGTACAAAGGGCCGATCATCGACATCCGTCAAGGCGACAAGGGCGAAATCCTCTCGATCGCTCTCGCGCGGCCTGAGCGGTTTCTCTACGAACTGGGGACGTTCGACGACGACCCACCCAAAAAGAGCTGGATCGAGCGCCTGCTGCCCGGGGACGCGGAGGAGGCGGAGCCTCATAGCGGCGTTCGGCATCATGAAAAGGATTATGCCG
The DNA here is from genome assembly GCF_001899725.1 of Sphingomonas sp. 67-41. NCBI lineage: Bacteria > Pseudomonadati > Pseudomonadota > Alphaproteobacteria > Sphingomonadales > Sphingomonadaceae > Sphingomonas > Sphingomonas sp. 67-41. The sequence goes on from NZ_MKWJ01000019.1 coordinate 13,397, forward strand.
GCGGCGTGGTCGCGCTGGATGCGCGTGTGATCAATAATATCGTCGTGCGCAGCATCGCGGATGAACTGCTCGAGCAGATCGACGAGGAAGTGCCGGACGAACCGGAGGTGCCGCTCGCGTGAATGCCGGATCGTCAAACTTGCTACAAGACGCAGGAGGTCTTTACGGGCTCTTGCTGACCTTGGTCTTCCTCGCATTCATATGGGTGGCGCTGCTTAGCCTCACCCGTGACCTGTGGCGGATCGTCTTTCTGTATGAGACTCGCAGGGCGCCGACGCTTGGTATTGGCAGCGCCATCGCGATTGGTGTGTACATCCTGGCTGGACTCACCTTAGGCGCTAAGCATTATGCGGCCATGATGTTCGCCGTGGTGGCGCTCGGTCCCTGGCTGCTGGTCAAGTCGGTCAGTGTCTATGCCTGGTTTCGGGATGGCCCGGAGGTGCGTCAAGCGGCTCTGGAAATTCGATCCATCGAGGCGGCCCGGATGCGCGAGACGCTCCCCAGGGCCGATCAGAAATTGCCGTGGCGCGGATATCTGTTCGACGTAGAGCGCGCGATAAGGCGTGGTCGCTACGAACCGCCCCCGATCTGATGGTTCGCCTTGCAGATCACTTGGCGCGAGAACAGTGCGTCTATCCCTCGCCGTTAATCGGGTGCCCGGTGGTTCTAGTCCTCGATCTGCCTGAAAAGAACCGCGGCGCCGGTCTGGCGCTCGGTCGCTACTATCCGATCATCATCGAGAACGAGGATGAACGTGCAGAACTGAATGCTTTTTTTGATGCGGAGCGCCCGGCCATGGTGACCCCGGATCTCCTCGACCATCAGCCGACGGCGTTTCATTCGGACAGGTTGATCGTCACGCGCTATACCCCCTCCCGACCCGGATGGCCCTGGATCAGCCTCTTCTACTGGCCCAAGGACTACCGAGCAGCAGCAGTGGGGCAGGGCCTTTCTATGGCTCGCGGTTGCTATACCACGGAGCTGTTCGACACGAGCGAAGCCCGCGACGAGCATGATTTGCTCATCGTCCAATCCTTGCGGGAACGCCACACCCTGCAAATCCAGTTGATCTCGTCCGAGATTGAGGCGGGAACCGGCCGCGCCTGAGCAGGCCGGCCAGAAAGCCCTGACAATCACGATCTCAAGATAGCGTCTGCTTCGGCAGCGTGCCTTGGCGCGCGCCGATTGCATCTCGGTCGCGCCTTGACGACTAACATATCAACACATATTCATATAACATACATGAGTATGAAGAGGTGGGCCGTATTCCGCGACGTTGAGGATCGAAATGGGTGCAAAAAAGTGCGGTTTTCCGTGCGTTCTGCGAGCCAGCTTCGTCACGACGCAGAGGCGGAAAAATCGAGTGGTCACCGCGAATCTGCGCTTGACCTTCCAATGCTTGGAACCCGCATCCCCGGGAAAACAGGTGGGAAGCCATTGTCCGGGGGTCCGGCAGAAGTGGCTGAATTAAGGAAAGAAATTATGCGAAAATCAGTCGCGACTCTGCTGTCATCGGGGGCGCTTGGAATGGCACTGCTTCTTGCAGCTTGCGGGGGCCCCTCGGGAGGCCAGCAAGGGCAGGGCGGCCCACCGACGCCTCAGGTGCCCGTCGCACAGGTCATCGTCCGGGAACTGGCACCGTCCAGCGAATTCAACGGTTCGCTTACCGCGCCCAAGTCGGTGGAACTACGGCCACGGGTGAGCGGACAGATCATCGGGGTCGATGTGCCTGAAGGTGGCATGGTCCGTCAGGGCCAGACCCTCTTCCGGATCGATCCTCGTCCCTTCCAGGTCGCTGTCGATCAGGCCGCGGGCAATCTTGCGCAGGCGGAAGCCCAGGCGGCACAGGCTCAGGCCGACTTTGCGCGGGCCGAGCGTCTGATCGCGACGGGTGCCATCTCCCGCAAGGAGTATGACGCCGCAGTTGCCCAGCGCCGCGCCGGGCTTGCGTCGACTCAGGCGGCGAGGGCTGCTGTTGCCGCAGCGCGCCTCGATCTGTCTTTCACACGGGTCACAGCGCCCATCAGCGGCCGGGTCGATCGCATTCTTGTGACGGAAGGCAATGTGGTTGCCGGCGGCGCGCAGGCGACCCCGCTGACGACCATCAAGTCCGTCAATCCGCTGTACGCTGAGTTCGACATCGACGAAGCCACCTATCTGAGCTTCGTGGAAAAGGCGCGGCGCGCGGGCACCGCGACTAAGCTGCCGGTCGAGTTCGGCCTCATGACCGACGAAGGGTTCCCGCGCACTGCGACGCTGGACTTCCTGGGCAATGGAATCGATCGCAGCGCGGGCACCATTCGCGCTCGCGCGCTCGTCCAGAATACTGACGGTGCCCTTGCGCCTGGCCTGTTCGCCAGAATCCGGCTTGTTACCGGCGAGCGCCAGCAGTCGATCCTCATCGACGACCAGGCCGTCGGTAACGATCAAGGCAAGAGCTTCGTTCTCATTCTCGCCAAGGGCAACAAGGTCGACTTCCGCCCGGTCGAGCTCGGTCCGATCGTCGATGGCCTGCGCGTGATCAAGTCCGGCCTGCAGCCCTCGGACACCGTCATCATCAAGGGTCTCGTGCGTCCCGGCATGCAGGTCGTGCCGCGCAAGGGGCCGATGCAGCAGAGCCAGGGCAACGGTAATCCGCAGGCCGCCGCCAAGCCTGCTGCGGAGGCACGCTGATGAAGTTTCCACGCTTCTTCGTCGACCGCCCGATATTCGCGGTGGTCCTCTCGGTGCTGATGCTGATTGCAGGCGGCCTTGCGCTGCTGAAGCTTCCGCTCAGCGAATATCCCTCTGTCACGCCCCCAACGGTGCAGGTCACCGCTCAATATCCAGGGGCCAACCCCGAAGTCATCGCCGAAACGGTGGCCGCTCCGATCGAGCAGGCCATCAACGGCGTCGAGAACATGCTCTACATGAGCTCCCAGGCCTCGACCGACGGTCGGATGCAGGTGACGATCTCGTTCAAGCAAGGGACGGATCCCGACCTCGCGCAGGTGCAGGTCCAGAACCGTGTCGCGCGCGTCCTGTCGCGTCTACCGGAAGAAGTGCAGCGCATCGGCGTCACCACCCAGAAAACGTCGCCAGACGTTCTCATGGTCGTCCATCTGGTCTCGCCGAACAAGCGCTATGACCCCCTCTATCTCTCCAACTATGCGACCCTCCATGTCCGCGACGAACTCGCTCGCGTTGCTGGTGTCGGCGACGTGGTGCTGGGCGGCGAGGGCGAATATGCCATGCGGGCCTGGCTCGACCCGACCAAGGTCGCAGCGCGCGGCTTGACTGCGAGCGACGTCGTCGCCGCTATTCGGGAACAGAACATCCAGGTGGCGGCCGGTTCAGTCGGCCAGCAACCCAATGCGTCGGCCGCCTATCAGGTGACCGTGAATACGCTTGGCCGTCTGACGACGGAAGAACAGTTCGGCGACATCATCCTCAAGACGGGCGAGGATGGTCAGGTCACCCGACTGCGCGATGTCGCACGCCTTCAAATGGGTGCCGACGGCTATTCGATGCGCAGCCTTCTCGATGGTGAACCTGCCCTCGCGCTGCAGATCTTCCAGAGCCCGGGCGCCAACGCCCTCGATGTGTCGAGCGCGGTGTGTTCGACGATGGAAAGGCTGAAAGGCGAATTTCCTGACGGCATCGAATACCGCATCGCCTATGACCCGACCATCTTCGTTCGCGCGTCGCTGAAGTCGGTCGTTGTCACGCTGTTCGAGGCGACCCTGCTGGTTGTCCTCGTCGTTGTCCTCTTCCTTCAAACCTGGCGGGCATCGATCATCCCGCTCGTCGCCGTCCCGGTGTCGCTGGTCGGCACATTCGCCCTGATGCACCTGTTCGGCTTCTCGTTGAACACCCTGTCACTCTTCGGACTCGTCCTATCCATCGGTATCGTGGTCGATGACGCGATCGTCGTGGTCGAGAATGTCGAGCGGCATATCGGGCTTGGCCAATCTCCAAGGGAAGCGGCACGCCGCGCCATGGATGAGGTCACCGGTCCTATTCTGGCTATCACCTCGGTGCTGGCGGCCGTTTTCATCCCGTCGGCATTCCTGTCGGGCCTTCAGGGCGAGTTCTATCGCCAGTTTGCCCTCACGATCGCCATCTCGACGATCCTGTCGGCCATCAACTCGCTCACCCTTTCCCCGGCCCTCGCTGGCGTGCTGCTGCGGCCGCATGGCGACGACACGCCGCGCGACAAGGTTACGCGGGTCATGGACAAGGTGTTTGGTCGCTTCTTTGGCGCCTTCAACCGCTTCTTCGACCGTTCGTCGGAGCGCTATGTCTGGTCGGTGCGCCGCGCTGTACGCGGAACCGGCATCGTCCTGATCCTATATGCGGGTCTTGTCGGTCTAACCTGGCTTGGTTTCAACAAGACACCTCCCGGATTCGTGCCGATGCAGGACAAGTATTTCCTTGTCGGCATTGCTCAGCTGCCTACCGGGGCATCGCTTGATCGCACGGAATCCGTCGTGAAGCAGATGTCGAAGATCGCGTTGGCCGAGCCTGGCGTGGAAAGCGTCGTCGCCTTCCCGGGGCTTTCGGTGAACGGCGCTGCGAACCTGCCGAACTCGGCGCTGATGTTCATCATGCTCGACAAGTTCGAGAACCGGAAAACACGGGACCTCTCTTCGTTTGCGATCGCCGGCAAGCTCATGGGCAAGATGGGCCAGATCCCTGACGGCTTTATCGGCGTGTTTCCCTCGCCGCCGGTTCCTGGCCTCGGCGCCATGGGCGGCTTCAAACTGCAGATCGAGGATCGGGCCGGGCTTGGCTTCAATGCACTGGCGCAGGCGCAAGGCCAGGTGATGGGCAAAGCCATGCAGACGCCGGAACTGGCGAACATGCTGTTGAGCTTCCAGACCAACGCCCCGCAGATCCAGGTCGATGTCGATCGCACCAAGGCCAAGGCTCAAGGCGTTCCGCTCACCGCAATTTTCGATACTATGCAGGTCAATCTCGGCTCGCTCTATGTGAACGACTTCAACCGGTTCGGGCGAACCTACCGGGTGATGGTCCAGGCCGATGCACCCTTCCGTCAGCAGGCTGAGGATATTGGCCAGTTGAAGGTGCGCAATGCCAGCGGGGAGATGATCCCGCTGTCCTCCCTGGTCACGATCAAGCGCAGCACCGGTCCTGATCGTGTGATGCACTATAATGGCTATCCGTCAGCCGATATCAGCGGCGGTCCAGCCCCGGGCTACTCGTCCGGGCAGGCAACTGCGGCCATCGAGAAGATTCTCAAGGAGACGCTGCCCCCGGGCATGACCTACGAATGGACCGATCTCACCTACCAGGAGAAGGCCGCCGGCAACACCGCGCTCTTCGTCTTCCCCCTTTCCGTGCTGCTCGCGTTCCTGATCCTCGCTGCCCAGTACAACAGCTGGTCGCTCCCCTTCGCAGTGCTGCTGATTGCGCCAATGGCGCTCCTCTCGGCCATCGGCGGGGTCTGGGTATCGGGCGGCGACAACAACATCTTCACGCAGATCGGGTTCGTCGTCCTCGTCGGCCTGGCCGCCAAGAACGCGATCCTCATCGTGGAGTTTGCCCGGGAGAAGGAGAAGGAAGGGCTCGAACCGCTGCCGGCGGTACTCGAGGCAGCCAAGCTGCGCCTGCGGCCGATCCTGATGACCTCGATTGCCTTCATCGCAGGCGTCGTTCCTCTGGTGATTGCAAGCGGCGCCGGCGCTGAAATGCGTCACGCCATGGGCATCGCGGTGTTCGCTGGCATGCTTGGGGTGACACTTTTCGGTCTCCTTCTGACCCCCGTCTTCTACGTCGCCGTCCGGCGCTTCGCGCTGCGCCGCGAGACGCGGAAGGCCGTTCCCCCTATCGTGGAGCAAAGCGCATGATCGCGCAGAACAAACAACGCGGCGCAAGAGTTGCCGCACTCCTCGCCTCGGTCGCGCTCGCAGGGTGCGCAACCATGGCCCCGAAATATGAGCGACCCGTCGCGCCGGTGAGCGAAAGCTTCCCTGTCGGCGCTGCCTATGGCGATGCCGCAGCAGCAAGCAAAGGGACGGCGGCTGACATCGGATGGAAGGAGTTCTTCGCCGATCCGCTGCTACATCAGCTTATAGACCAGTCGCTCACCAACAATCGCGACCTTCGGGTCGCAGCGTTGAACGTCGAAGCGGCGCGCGCACGCTATCGCGTGCAGCGATCCGAACTCCTGCCCAACCTGAGCGTGGGGGCAGAGGGAACGGCGCAAAAGCTCCCGTCGGATCTATTCTACAACCGGCGGCAGTATCAGGTCGGCGCTGCCGTTTCAGCTTGGGAACTTGATCTGTGGGGTCGCATTCGCAGTCTGAGCGATCAGGCAAGAGAAGCCTATTTCGCCGTCGAGGAAAACCGGACCGCTGCCCAACTCAGTCTCGTCGCCGAAGTGGCTAATGCCTATCTGACGCTGCGCGCTGACCAGGCCATGTTGCGCCTTTCGCAGGATACCCTGGCGGCCCAGAAGAAGTCGTACGACCTGACGAACCAGCTCGTCGAGGTAGGTAACATTGCCAAGCTCGATTTGCGCAGGACGGAGGTCGCCCTGCGCACCGCCGAGGCGGATGTTGCGACGTATACCCGCCTTGCTGCTCAGGATCGCAACGCGCTGGCGCTGCTGCTCGGCGCACCGCTTTCAGCTGACCTTGCAGCGCAACTCGGTGCTGCCACGACGCTTCCTGACGGGATCGTCCCGTCGGACGTGCCGGCTGGATTGCCCTCTGATTTGCTCACGAGAAGGCCCGACATCAGGGCTGCCGAGCACGATCTAAAGGGCGCCAACGCCTCGATCGGCGCGGCGCGGGCTGCCTTCTTCCCGACCATCACGCTGACCGGATCAGGCGGGACAGCCAGCTCAAGTCTCGACGATCTGTTCTCGAGTGGATCGGGGGCCTGGAGCTTCATGCCCCGCATCAATTTGCCGATCTTCAACGCTGGCGCTCTGCGCGCCAACCTTGACCAGGCGAAGGTCCAGAAAAGCATCGAGATCGCCACCTACGAAAAGGCGATCCAGACGGCGTTCCGGGAGGTCTCCGATGGTCTTGCGGGACAGCGGACCTTCGACGATCAGATCAAGGCTGAACAATCGCGAGAAGCGGCAAGCGGAGCAGCCTTCAAGCTCTCGGAGCAACGCTTCAAGGAAGGTGAGGACAACAATCTCGCCCTGCTAGACGCGCAGCGAGCCCATTACGGGTCGCAGCAGGCGCTCGTCAGGGCGAGGCTCGCCCGCCTCTCGAACCTGATCAACCTCTATAAGGCGCTCGGAGGTGGCTGGACTGCCGTCGGGCCCGGCCAATCGACCCAGCGATAAGCGAGGCATCCATGCAGACTTATGAGCCTATGTTGAAGCGCGCGCGCGGTCTTGCGATCGCTGGAACCCTCGCGTTACTGGCGGCTGCGCCAGTAGTGGCGCTTCGCTTCACGCGAGCCCGCCGACGCCGTGTCGCGGCAAAGAGCGAAGCGACGCGCGCGCCGAGCTCTGCCGCGCACGTCCATCGGAATTTTTACGATCGCGGCCAGCAAAGCGAGACGCGTGCCGGAAAGTGGCGTCTCATCAAGACCGGGCACGATCTTATCGCGCTGGAGATTGCGGAGACGAACGGGGTCTCCCGGTTTCGGGTCTGGTCCGAGCAGGGCGAGCCCTGGCCTGCGAGCGATGTGAGCGTCGTGACTGAAAGATGGGATGGCGCAAACGAGACATTTAGCTTCACCCAGCAGGAGGGGTATCTCGAGTCAGCTCAGATTGTGGCGCATCCCCATTCTTTCTTTGCGCGCCTGACGTTAACCCACGGCGAGCGGTCGCACGTTTACGAACTGGCATTCATCGAAGATGAAGGCGTCAACGATGGGTGGTCGTCTCAAGGCGCGGCACGCCGTACGATCTCGGCACCTGGCGAACCGTGCCAGCTGCTGCGAATCCCGGGCAGGGCGTCATGAACGACAAGCTGAGTGCGCTTGAATGGTCTGTCGTCGCCCTGGCGCGGGGAGATCGCCTTTCATCCCTTCAGGCACCAGGCAAGTTCAGCACCTTCTTGAAGAGGCTCTTTGAGGGAGAGCGCCCCAGTCCTGCCTTTGCAGACAAGCGGCTCGAAGCGTTGCGCAGGGTGTCGGTGCTTGCCTGGCACCGGGGGTTCGCCATTCCGGAAGCTGAACTCGACCGCTTTTTGAACGTGGGCTTTTCCGAGCAGCAGTTTGAAGCAGTGATCAGCAGGATACACCGATCCAAGGCGCAAGCTTCATGCTGCAAGAACGGAGCGCAGCCCGGCCATGTCCATGCACTTGCCTGAACGGCAGGTCTGTATGGCTCCCTCTCCTGGACAGGGCGCCGACATGGCACCCAGTGCAAAGTTCGCCGTCATCGTCGCTGAAGAAAGCCATGCGTCGGCCTGGTCCGGGCTCGAGCAGGTACAGCCGGAGTATGACATCCTCTACGCATCATCGAGCGTTCTCTCGTTGGGGACCGTTGGAGGGCGCTGGATCGCGCCAGCAGCCTGCGGCATTTTCGTTCCGGCAGGCGTCGCACACACACTTGAGCTCTCGAGCGCAGGCTGCGTCACCTGCGCGCTCATCCCCAGGAGCGACAGTGAGAACGCCGATGGGACCTGCAGGGTCATCGGGATATCGGACCTTGTGCGGGAGCTTCTGGATGCGGCGGCAAAGCTGCCGCTGGACGGACCGGAAAAGGGGAGGGATCGACTTGTGCTCGACCTCCTCCCCTTGGAGATTGCGCGGGCCGCCAGCCTCCCGATTGGCCTGCCGATGCCGGCCGATCCGCATCTCGCGCGCAAATGCACTGATTTTGCGTCCATGCCGCATTCGGACATGTCGATCGATCGATGGGCGGCGGACCTTTCGATGAGCCGACGGCGGTTCACATCTTTCTTTCGTCGCGAGACCGGGGTCGCTTTCAAAGCGTGGGTTCGACAAGCCTGCTTCGCTATCGCTATGGTACGACTGGCCAAAGGAGATAGTTTGGGCTTGGTTGCCGCAAGTTGCGGCTACTCCAGTCCCGCGGGGCTTTGCACACTGATCAAGCGGCTGAGCGGGGCAGCGAGTGTGCGTCGCGCGCTGCGAACGGCACGTTAAATGCAACGCAAGCACGGCCTGCGGATTGGCTCGCCGAGCCTCAGCTCAGATGAATGGATCGTAGTTGTTGGCGCGCGCCGCGCATCCATGCGCTCGTTGCGTGAGCCAGGCCGCTCCCAGAGGCTGTTCCGCGCTCTGTTCGGTTGGGACCAGCCCAGGCCCCAGGAAAGCGAACGCCTTGAGGCCTTAAGACGCGCATCCATTTACCTGTGGCATGGCGTGACCGAGTTGCCGACCAAGGAGATGGATCGGTTCCTGGCAGCAGGCTTTACCATGAGGCATTACGAGGATCTGATCGAGGGGATCGCGGAAATGGGAATATAACCGCTGGCTTCGCTCGGACCCCGGTCAATCTGAAAAGATCATCAGGCTTCTGTCGCAGGCGCCCCTTAGTGCCCAAGCCCGATCCCCATCGGCTTTACCAGCATCCACACGGCCATCGCGACCATCATGACGTTCTCTGTCAGGGATACGAAGCCCAGCGGCACATTGCTGTCCCCGCCCACACAGGCGCATTTAAGCTCGCGCTTGCCGATGTAGACAGCCTTGAAGACAGACGCGGCCCCGATCGTGCCGATGAATGCGGCAACCGGTATCGAGATCCACATCAGTGCTCCGGACATCATCAGAACGCCGGCTAGCCCTTCAGCAAAGGGGTACGCATAGGCATAGGGCACCCACCGCTTGGCCAAGAGGTCGTAATTCAGGAACATCGTCGCGAAGCTGTCGACATCCTTCAGCTTCTGTAGGGCCAGGAGACACATGGCGATGGCGATGAACCACTCTGCTGCGGCCACCGTGGTCAAAGCGCCATAAGCGGCCCAGCTCGCCGCAAGCGCCATGCCTGCAGCCATCGCGAACAACGCGATGACTGGCCGGTAGGTCACCGCGTTCTTGTCGCGAACCGTCATGCCGAAATATCGGCGCAGATCATCATAGCCGCCGATGCGCTTGCCCTCGATGAAGACCTGCGGCGTGGTCTCGACCTGATGCTGCGCCTTAAAGGCGTCTGTTTGCTCACGGGTCGTGAGGTGGTGATCGTCGACAGCATAACCCTTGCGCTTCAACAAATAGAGCGCCTTCAAGCCATAAGGGCAGGTGTGGGTGGGCATGACCATACGGTGGATTTCTGCGGTTTTACGGTCCGTCATGCCTGCATCCTCTCGATTATCTACGGCTTTAGTAGGTGCCTGACGCGCGCCGCGGCGACGCTTGAATCGCAGGCCGAAAGTCAATCACGACCTACCCCTACCCCGCAGGGGTATCTAATAAATTACGTAACGCCCATTTTGGTTCCTCATACCGCGTCACGATATGGTTCCGTCCCAGATCGGCCAATGACCGAACGTTCACGCTTTGAGCGATCATGCGAGATTGCCACGGTCCGGATCCGGATCCGCCCTAATCAAATAGGTGCCTGCTCCACTGGCGCGTCAGTTTGGCGGGTCTGGTCGCGAAATAACCGGAGGGACGCTGATGGGTCGTCCTTGCGCCACGCCAATCCGATCTTAAGCGTCGGGACAGGATCCTCGATTTCGATCAGCCTTATCCCTTCAGTAGAAACTGGTTGTGTGGCCACTGGCGCGAAAAGTACGCCCATTCCTGCCCGCACGAGACCCATGCAGGTCTGATCGTCGCAGCTCTCAAGCGTCTTGGGGCGAAAGCCGGCCTGCCTGCAGATCGAGATAATCTCATCATGGTTTGCGGAACTGCCCTGTCCATGGGGCACGATGAAGCGATCATGCGCGAACGCCGACAGTGGGAGCGGGAAGGCGAGAGCTGAATCGGCGCATGGATGCCCGTCGGATACAGCCAGCATCATCCGTTCGCTGTGGATTTGTTCGATCGTCAGAGCGGAGTGGGACGCAGGAAGCAGGACGAACCCGACGTCGATTTCCGCCGAGAGCAACGCTTCGATCTGGGCGGATGTAGAGAATTCCTCGACAACCATTTCGATGTCCGGACGGATTTGCGCGAACCGCCGGATAAATGCGGGCGCGATCCGGGTCGCCGCATGCCGGATCATCGCCATCTCAACGCTACCGGACCCCAAGCGCTGTACATGATCGTCGACCATTTCCGATCCTTCCCTTGATTGTGGGCAGGCCATCAACGCTCTGCTCCGCTGCTGTCCCTTCTTTCCTCTGAGCTTGGGCATCAGTCGGGCGCCATTTGGTCGCCTTTCCCCGGGGCGAGCGCGCTGGCCTCAAACAATTCGGTCACGACGTCCGATCCGCGGACGAGCGTCAGATCGACTGGACACCTGTCTGCTATCGAGAGCAGTTTTTCGCGCTGTTCTTCTTCAAGCGCTCCGGACAGCGTGATTTCCCTCGTGAATCGATCTGGCGGGGTTCGATCCTTATCGCGGTCGTGCCGGACGCCGACACGCGCCTTTTCGAGAGGCATTGCGACCCGATCAGCATAGAGCCGCATGGTCATGACCGTGCAGGCCGCTAGGCCTGCCGCAACAAGCTCGTAGGGCGTCGGCCCGCTCGCAAGGCCGCCGATTGCGAGGGGCTCATCGGCCAGAAACTGGTGGGAACCTGCAGTGATCGCGACCTGAAACTTTCCTCGTCCGGTTTCCTGCGCGATGACCCCTTCACTAGGTTCCAACGGTCGCATTTCGACCTCGGTCACAGGAAGATAGCGAGAGGCCCATGCACTGATCACCATGGCCGCATAGTCGGCGTCCACGCGCTCGCGCAGCAGGTGGTCGGCCTGGTCGAGTGAAATGAAACTCTTGGGATGCTTAGCGGCCTGGAATATCCGTGAGGCGTTTTCGATCCCGACGATAGTGTCTCCGGGGGCATGCAGGACGAGAAGGGGCAACCGCAAACCGGCGACCCTTTCCTCAAGTGCCTGTGCCCTGGCATCGTTGAGAAACTTGCGTCCGAGGACGAATCGTCGCCCCGGCAGGGAGACCTCGGCGCTTCCATCCTTCTCGATCCTGCTCACCAATGCAGGATCGATGGATTTCAGAATGTGGGAGACATCGGCCGGGGCGGCGATCGTTGCGATAGCGCGAACCGTGGAGATCGCCCTTGCGCTCAGGAGGACGGCGGCCCCGCCGAGACTGTGACCCACGAGCAAAGTGACCGGCATGCCGGCCGACTCCATGGCCTGCGCCGCATTTGCCAGATCGGCAATGTCATTGGCGAACCCGAACTCGCCAGGCTCGCCCTCACTGGCGCCGAGCCCCGCAAAGTCAAACCGCAATACGCCTATGCCGACCAGGGCAAGGGCGCGTGAAACCCGCGTTGCCGCCAGACTATCCTTGCCGCAGGTGAAGCAGTGCGCAAAGATAGCCCACCCGCGCGGGGGCGTTTCCGGCAATTCAATTCGGCCTGACAGGCACGCCCCGTTGCTTCCGGTAAAGTCAAAATTCCTCTGCGCCATCGGGTCGTCTCCCACCTGCGTGGCTTAACGCGTTGCACTGATCCGGGGCGCTGAACCGCCCCGGCAAAATCAGGATTGCGGGAGCGCGTCGATCACGTCGAAGACACGGGCGGTGTAGGTCAGGGCGGCCCCGGAGTTCATGAAGATCGTGAACGCCATGGCCTGCGCAATTTCCTCGCGGCTCAATCCAAGTTCGATAGCCTTCTTGGCGTGAACCGAAATGCAACCATCGCAGCGCGTCGTGACGGCTACAGCAAGGGCGATCAGTTCCATGACCTTAGGGTCAAGCAGACCCGACTTGGTCACGCTGTGCTCGACCATCATGAGGCCCTTCATCGAATCCGGGCTCAGCTTGGCAAACTCGCCGACGCGCGCCATCAGCACGTCACGATAACCATTCCAGTCCTGCATGTGATCATGGTTGTTCAATTCGAATATCCTTCATTTGACGATGGCTTCGCGATCATGCTGTGGGTTCAGCCAGCCGGACCACTAGGCCGGGAAGAAAAGCTGTTTGGACGCGCTTGCCGCGCGGCGGCGCTGAGCCGCCGACGACGAAGGCAGTTCCTCACATGCTGACGGCGTGCCACTTCCCATCGTTGGAAGGTCAAGAGCGAAATTGCCGGACTAAAAAAATAGAAGGCGGGAGGTCAGGCGCTATTGCGAACCATTCGTGACAAAGGTAGGATGTTAGGATGAATGGCGGATCTGGGGTCGCCGTTCTCCGATCATCAACCAAGACAAGGGCGACCCTATGCCGCGCTCCATCACGCCTCGTTCCCCTGTTCAGAGCGACAGGTGCAAATGCCTAGCCAATCCGCTGTGCGCAGATCCTGGCGATGTGTTGCCCATCACCGGACCAACGGGGTATCCCGTGACGTTCCCACCGCTTCGCCTCGGTGCTGTATCGGGCGAGAGAAACTCCGTGTGGCCGATCTGGGCGGCGCTTCTCAGTCTGCTGCTACTCGCATTCTCCGCAGTCTCGGCCAAAGCGCAGACGGTGGACAATGCCAAGGTCGCGGTGGTGCAGCGCTATTTCGACGCCTGGAACAGCGGGGACATAGCAGCCCTGAGGGCGACGCTGGCGCCGTCGGTCGAGTATTTCAACACCAGCAATGAAACGGTCAAAGCCGGTGTTGATGCGGTGACCGAAGTTCCGGTGCTGCTCAGCGGAATGATGCCTGATCGCAAGCTGACCTTGCTTGGCGCTCCGGTTGCCAACGGCGACCAGGTCGCCGTCCAATGGAGCTTCAAGGCGACACATCCGAGCGGAGTCAAAGGGCAGGGGCCGGTTACCTTCAGGGGCGCCAGCTTCTTTCGCATTGAGCAAGGACGCATCGTCTGGATCGGCGACTACTACAACCACGCCACCCTCGAGAGGCAACTCGCGCGCTGAGCCGAGTGGCGAAAACCTAGCAAGGATTTCCTGATGACATTCTTCACCCGCCCCTCAAAGAGGGGCGCATGTCAGCGCGCGCGCCTTCTTTGCGCCGCCAGCGCTCTTGCTGGCATCGCATTTGGCTCGCCGCCTGCCATGGCGCAGTCGCCGATTCCCGCCGATCTGTCTGCGAATGATGAGCAGCGAGGCAGGCGGGACGAGATCATCGTCATCGGACAGGGAGAGCGGGAATCGCCTTCTGTCTATACTGTCCCTGTCGTGGCAGCTGCTACGCGGCTCCCGCTGACGTTGCGGGAAACGCCGCAGGCTGTCACGGTCATGACGCGCCAAAACCTGGATGATCAGCAACTGAACTCGGTTCAGAATGCCCTCGAAGCAACGGCGGGCGTGTCATCGAGAACCCTCGATAGCGAGCGCGTGACATTTTATGCGCGTGGGTTTGCGATCGACAGCTTCCAATATGATGGGATCCCGACAGCGTTCGTCAATGGCGCAAGCTTTCTCGATACCGCCTTCTTCGAGCGGTTCGAGGTCGTGCGCGGGGCGACCGGCCTGCTGACAGGCACTGGCAATCCATCGGCGTCGATCAATCTGGTGCGCAAGCGCCCCGGTCGTCAGTTCGCAGCCTCGGCTACCCTGAGCGCGGGATCGTGGGACAATTATCGCGGCATGGCCGATATCTCGGCGCCATTGTCTCGTGACGGGCATCTACGCGCCCGCCTGGTCGGCGTCCTGCAAGATCGTGAAGGTCATGTTGACAGATACAGCCAGACAAAGCGGAGTGTCTACGGCATCATCGAGGCGGACCTCGGTCCCCAGACGCTTGTCAGTATCGGCTATGACCATCAGGCGATCCGTCCAGAAGGCACGACCTGGAGCGGCATGCCGCTCTGGTTCTCGGACGGAACGCCAACGCGATGGCCCCGATCCAAATCCATGACGGCCGACTGGAGCCGCTGGGACAACACATTGGATTCGGCTTTCCTGACGCTAGAGCATCAGTTCGCAGGAGGATGGGTCGCGCGTGCAGCCGTGATGCATCAGCGGTCCTCGTCGGACGCACGCCTGTTTTCCGGGCTTGGCTATCCCGATCGCGTGACTGGCGAAGGTCTTCAGCCATTTGCCCTGGCGAACTACACGCGCAGCCGACAGAATAGTATCGATGCGACGCTATCAGGGCCGGTCAGCCTCCTGGGACGGAAACATGATCTTGTGTTCGGCATCATGGCGAACCGGCGGGTCGCAAACGAGTTCAGCAGCGGCTTCGTGCTGCCATCTACGCCGTTCGGAAGCATCTTCGATTGGACCGGCGCGTATCCGGAGCCCGATTTTGATGCGGCGCCTTCTTCGCGGACCCGAACCGTTACGCGGCAGGGGGCATTCTATGGTGCGGCCAAGCTCGACATCGTCGATCAGCTCAAGGTGATCGTTGGCGCGCGTGTGACATTCTACGACCTGGAGCAAAAGACGGCGCTTACATCGTTCGAGTTCTCAAAAAGTGGCAGGATCACGCCTTATGCCGGCGCTGTACTTGATCTCGATTCCCACCATTCGGCCTATGTCAGCTATACGGAAATCTTCAATCCGCAGACAAACCGAGACCGGGACGGAAGGATGCTGGCGCCGACCAGCGGGCGAAACGTCGAGTTCGGCGTCAAGGGGACCTATTTCGACGGACGGGTCAATGCGTCTATCGCCGTCTTCAAATCATGGCTGGACAATGTCGGCCAGATCGACCCTGGCCGGCTTCTCCCGGATGGAACGCAGGCCTATTTCGCCGCGAACGGGACCACTTCGCGAGGCGTCGAGATCGATCTGCAGGGCGAAATTCTTCCCGGTTGGAACACCTATGCCGGCTTTGCCCATTTCGTCGCGGAGAGCGTTGGCGGCGGCCGTTTGAATGCAGAGCTTCCTCGGACCTCGGGACGGATCTTTTCGACCTACCGCTTACCTGGGCCATTGCGAGCGTTGACCGTTGGTGGCGGCGTGAACTGGCGCAGCGCCTCCTTTGAGCCCGCCGCTAGTCCCCTGGGACCGGTTCAAGCGCGTCAGGCGCCTTATGCTCTCGTGTCCCTTATGGCGCGCTATGATTTGTCGGCCCGGGCTGACCTTAGCCTGAAGGTCAATAACCTCACCGATCGCCGCTACACCGTCGTGAACGGCTTTTTCAATCAGGTCCTGTTTGGCGAGCCGAGAAACGCGATGCTCGCGCTAACGCTGCGATACTGACCCCTTGAGGGTGAGACGCGGTCAAACAGGGCAATATGGGACCGAGATTCCCGGAGAGGGGCAAGGGTGTTGACGCATAACATATGAACATGTATTCATACATCATCATTGTTCATTCGCGAGTCTCGCATGTCAGCACACGCACACGCCGATCATGGCCACGGCCATGGTCATGATCACGACCATTCTCATACCCCGACGATCACCAAGGATAACGAGCGCAAGGTCCTCCTTTCGTTTGGTCTGATTGCTTCCTTCATGGTCGTCGAAGTGGTGGGCGGCCTCTGGTCTGGCTCGCTGGCACTGCTGGCGGACGCTGGCCATATGATGACGGATGCGGCGGCACTTGCTCTTGCATACGCCGCGTTCCGCTTCGGCCAGCGCTCGCCCGACGCCAAGCGCACCTTCGGCTATCTGCGCTTTGAGGTCGTTGCTGGACTGATCAACGCCGTTACCCTGTTCGCAATCGTTGCCTTCATCGTCTATGAAGCCTGGGAGCGTTTCAATCAGCCGCAGCCAGTCATGGCCGCGCCGATGTTCGCCGTTGCGATTGCCGGCCTTCTGGTCAACATTCTTGTCTTCTGGATCCTCACCCGCGGCGATAGCGAGCACGTCAACATCAAGGGCGCAGCGCTCCACGTCATGGGCGACCTGCTTGGGTCCGTCGGCGCTGTAGCAGCGGCCGTGGTGATCTACTTCACTGCCTGGACTCCGATCGATCCGATCCTTTCCGTGGTTGTTTCGCTGCTCGTCCTGCGAAGCGCCTGGAAGCTTCTAGGCAAGTCGCTGCACATTCTGCTGGAAGGTGCTCCCGATGGCGTCTCGCCTGAAGAGATCGAGCACCATATCCAGGATACTGTGCCGGGCGTTGTATCGCTCAGCCACATCCACGTATGGTCGATCACCTCCAAGCGAACCCTTGCGACGATGCACGTCCGTCTGGCCGAAGGATCTGATCCTCGCACAGTCGTACAGGCCGTCGAGCGGGAACTTGTTGACCGCTTTGAGATCGAGCACCCGACGGTTGCCGTAGATTGGAGCGGCTCGGACGGTTGCAGCCTGTCGCCCAAACGGACCGCCGCTGCGGCTGTCAAAGCGCACCACGATCATAGTGGTCACGATCATGGCCACGGCTCTGCCAAGAAGTCCACGTGCGGCGGGGGCGGCGGAAAGCACGCTCACGCCCACTAACCGATCCGAGCCGCCCGCTCGGTTCCGTCGCCCCTGCCACCCCAGAGCGGGGGCGACGGTTTCTGTCGGTGATCCGAGGTGGGACTACTCGGTGACGTTTCCGCCCTACGCTCTGGGTTACAGGCGCGGGAGATGCAGCTGAAGTCAAGCGCCATAGACTGTCAGGCTCCTCTATTAGCCACCGACTTGGTGATTATGTTGTCCCGCCAGTCTGCGATTACAGGCAAGAGGTGCGAGAGTTCCAACGCTTGGCCGTCCAGAAGCACAGCCAATAAGTTCGCGCATGTATAGTCTTGCCAAGGGGTGACAGCCTCAATCTGCTGAAGCGTCCGCAACGCATTGCCTTTCAAATCACCGCCATCGGGCCCATTAAGGGTCTCGATCCACTCTTCCATGTGCTTCCAGTAATTTGCCGCCGCGTTGAGCGCCGCGGCAAACGACAGGCCGCCCTCCATGATTGGCGGCACCTTCAAAGCATCTGTCAGACTGATGCCCAGACCCGTTCGGGTAGCGGTAATGTACCGCTGGATCGCTATGAACCCGTGGCCTATAAAATATTCGCCGGCGTCACAGAGCCCATCGGACTCCGGATCATGGGATGACGCGATCGAGGCATTGATCTGACTAATCTCAATGTCCAGAAGCTTTAAGTGCCTGACAAGCAGCCCAAAATCCGCATCGGCGTAATCCGATCCGATCCTAATAATCGCCATGATGCTCATAGCCGACTTCGGACCAGTAGGCAGCTTCACGATCCGCCTTCAGCTGGTTCAGCGAGGCTGGTATCATCGTAAAATCGAGATTGTACATCGGCATCTGCCAAAATTGGTGAAACCAGCGCGCGTGTTCGCTGGTCGCCTGTTCGGATACCAGCTCTTCGTCTTCGAGCCGCTTGGCCAACTGGCGCGTCAGGTCCCGAACATGGCCAGAATGTTCCTTGGCGAGGAAATCGACCGTGCCCCAGATTTCACTCGTTGCCTCTAATCCCGCTCTCGAAAATACACCCACTGCATCCAGCGCCTCAATCAGGGTCAGCGCGAACGGGCGCGTGTGAATGCCCGAGCTTGAGAAGAGCGTCGGGTCACTCCATTGCGGCAGGCCGTCTTCGTGCTGCTCGATGTCGGCATAAAGCGTGCTCTCGCGGCTGTAGATCGCCCAATTCGGCAGGATATACTCGCTCATCCCACCTTCAAGATAATGACCTTGACGTTCACTATCGACATACTCCTGCAGCTGCTCGACGTTGACGGGTTTCCAGCTCTGGGCGTTGGCATAAATGAGCCTGGCAAGATGGCTGTAGAAATTCTTGACGATGCGTCCGATGCGGCCATCGACCTTGGAAGGCGGACATCGAACCAGGTCGAGCAGGATCAGCGCTTTGGCGGACTCTTCCTCGGCGAAACCCTCCAGAACCGAGGCTTCTCGCGGATTGTCGACGAGCTTCTCAGCGGCGCTCCAGAAGCCACGGGCGCTCGACAAAATGATTGTCAGGCCTTCGGCGATGAAGTCGAGCCGTTCCGACTGTGCCATCTCACGCATGGCTCCGGCCTTTTTGGCACCATAGGGAACAGAGTTACGCTGTGTTGTCATGAAAAACTCGAGGCAGTGTGGGAAGAACGATTTGGGACTGAATGATACAAGCACCGCCAGGTCTACGGTTCAGGCTTTTCCGCGATGAAGTTTTTGATGATCAAGGCTTCCGTGATCGCGGGTAAACCAAGTCTGTCGTGAGCTGAGGCTTGACGTATGCGTGAGCTTGGGTGGCCGGCTGCCGGCATCGTCAGGTGGCCCGCCTGTTGGATATCGATTGGTGCCTCAACCGCGCGGCGCCATCGGGCTTGAAGAGGCTCTGTCGTTCTTCGGTCGGATCTTCCAAATCCGCGATTATAGGGCAGTCTGGTCGTGCATCGCCGCCGCAGCCCGTTACGAGGGCCTGAAGCGTCCCGCGCATTTGTTCTAATGCCGTGATCCGGGCGCTCAGTTCATCAATGTGGGATTGGGCAATTTTCTTCACATCCGCGCTCTGCCGCGAACGGTCGCGCCACAGGCTCAACAGATCGTTGATCTCAGCAACCGCAAATCCCATGTCCCGCGCCCGGCGAATGAAACGCAGGTTATGAACGTCAGCATCCGAATAATCTCGGTACCCGGAATCGCGCCGGTCGGCCTTGGGAATGAGGCCAGTCTGTTCATAGTAGCGGATCATCTTGGCGGATACGCCTGACGCCTTTGCGGCTTGCCCTATGTTCATTCCTCTTCTCCTCCGCTCGGGGGTACTTGCCTATTACCTCGCTTTTCAGCTCCTGTCGGCAAGCGCCTCGATGAGCGGGCCGACAACCTCACGCACTGCGAGCGCAGCGCCTTCGGGATCCCTACGCTCGATGGCGTCCACGATGGCTTCATGCGCTTCGAGCGCTGGTTCGGGCAGGTCCAATTCATCAAGGACCGACCAGACTCCGGAGCGGATTGCCTGCGAGAAATACCGATAGAGCTCGATCAGGGCCGTATTGCCAGAAACGGACGCAAGCGCGCTGTGAAAAGCGATGTCTGCATCGACGAATTTCTCAACGCGGCTGTGGTCTTCCTGATTTCCGCGGACCTTGAGGAGCCGCCGCAATTTAACAACATCCGCGTCGGAGCGCTGGCTGGCCGCGCGCCTTGCAGCTTCGGCCTCGAGCATGGCGCGCAACTCGAAATGATCATGGAGGCTCGACCGGCTCACCCTGCGCATGACCTCGGTCGGATCGACGTTCAGTCGGACATAGGTGCCATCCCCCTGGCGAACTTCCAGCACTTCGGCGTGCGACAAAACTCGGATCGCCTCACGTGTCGTGTTGCGGCTGACACCCAACAGGTCCGCCAGCTCCTGCTCCTTGGGGATGCGCTCGCCGACACGCCATACACCGCTCTCGATCTGGGTACGGATCTGTTCGATAGCCGAATCGACGAGCGACCGACGGGGCGCTTGGGTCAAGGTTGCATTGCGAGTCATCCATCTCTCCTAGCCGATTTCATCCTGTCATCCCATCAATTTGGCACCGCCATCAGGGGTCAAAAGCCGAGCTTTCTCCGGGATTTGACGGGCATTGCAACGTGTGGCGCCTAGTGACCTGGCTGGTGACGAGCTTACCACAGCTTGAAATTTTGAAAAGAGAAAGGTAGGATGATTGGATGTTAGAGGCTGTTTAGGCTTGGAGTCTTCGGTCCCGACGTTCGCAAAATTCAGGACAACCCTGCCCATGTCAGTCTCGATCAATATGGATGTGCGCAAAGCCGCCGGCTGCGCTTTGAGCGCCAAGAGATGAGTGCGCAGGCGATCAAAGGTCGGCTCGGCGGCGCAACAGCATTTGCCCTCGGACACGCAGCGCAGCGGCTGAAGGCTTTCGACCTGCTCACACCGCGCTGGGCCTATATATTTCGCTCCGTAGCCGCGGCGGGCTTGGCCTATTGGGTCGCCTATACCCTGCAGATGGACAAGCCTTACTCGGCCGCTTCGACCGTGATGCTCGTCGCAAACATGAACCAGGGTGCCGTGCTGGCAAAAGGAAGCTGGCGGCTGGCGGGCACGGTCGTTGGCGGCATTGCTGCCATCATTGTCATGGGCCTGTTCATTCAGGCTCCCGCGCTGTTCCTCATATTCTTCGGGCTCTGGCTCGGCATCTGCAGCGGCGCGGCGACCCTCATTCGCGGTTTTCGATCAACTGGACCTGCGGTTGCCGGCTATACTTTGGGATTCGCAACATATGGCGCGCTCGAGGCACCTGAAAATGCGCTGAGTATCGTCCTGGGACGGGTGGCAAGTGTTGCGGTCGGCGTAGTTTGCCTCGGACTTGTGACGGCGATTTTCTCCAGGCGTGCCGCGCGCGACAAGCTTGAAGGCGCGATTACGCGGCAATTGACGATGATCGGCCGCCTGGTGCTCGATCGCGTCGAGAGTGAAGCGGCGAATGCTGGAGATGTTGGCGCCGCTCACATCGCCGACATGTTCGCGATCGACGATCTGCTTGAACTGAGCCGGGCCGAATCAACGGACGTCGCGGTGCGCGTCGGATCGGTAAGAGAGGGGTTGGCGGGGATGTTCGCGGCCTTGCTCGGCGCGAGAGAACTCACATTTGCACCTGTCGCCCGGGATCCGTCCTTTCTCAGGGCGCGGGAACTCGTCTGCGCCCAGTTGCCGGTCGCTATCGGGCATATCGAGACAGGCGAGCGAGCCGGGCTCCAACGCGCGCTCTCAGAAATTCGGGGGCTGCACCTGAGCCTTCATCATATCATTGCGGAGCTTGAAGTCGCTCACGACCGCGCTGACGTGATCATTGCTCTCGATCAGCTACTGGAGGTGATCGAGGACTGGGAGAGTGGAATCTCGGGGTTGCTTGGCCTGAACGGCGCCCATGCGCATCCGACCCGGGGTTTCCACTTTCACCGTGACTGGACTGCAGCGATTGAGAACGGCGTACGTGCCCTTTTATCGATCGTCATCGCTGGCGGGATCGGTATAGGGGTGGGGCTACAGCAATGGCCTCTCATGCTGCTTCTGCTGGCGCCCTACAGCATCCTCATGGCAATGACCGGTGATCCTGTGGGAGGCGCGTGGTCCTTTGTGAGGGGGACGCTGGTCGCCCTGCCAGCCGCATTCATCTGCGTTTTCGTTCTCCTTCCGTCGGTCAATGGCTTTCCGTTGTTGATCGCTTCGATGCTGCCTTTCTGGCTTGCCGGCTTCTACGCGACGACGGTGCCACGCTACGTGTTCGACGGCATGGGCTTCCTCGTGGCTTTCAACACGCTGGTCTATGCGCAGAACCAGATGCTGTTCGACGGCACATTTTTCCTGAACGAGGCGCTGGGCTGGATGGTCGCCGTGATCGCCACTCTGTTGGTCCTCAAGCTTATCCTGCCCTTCAACTCTGTCGCGAGGGCCCATCGCTACGAAACGGCATTCAGGCGAGCTGTTACGATGGCCATCCGCAAAGGATGGACCGGGCGTCGGCACGCCTGGGAGCATCTTCAGCACCACCGTCTCGTAAACATCGCCATCAGCCTTAAGGCGAGGCCAGCAATTCCTGCAGCGATACTGACCGAAGCGCTCGGGGCACTGCACTATGGGCGGACCGCGCTTCGGCTCAGAGCGGCATTACAGGATGTCAGGATTTCCGAGCGCACGCTCCATTTCGGGAACGCTGCCCTCGAGGCGGCGGCGCTCGATGATCCGACGGCAAGCGTGACGCTCGATACCTTGTTCGAAGCCGCGCAACAATCGGATCACCAATGCGGCGAAGATCAGGCGATTACGCACAGGGTCGCTGCATGCATCCGTAACCTCAGCATCCTCAAGCAATCGCACGGTCCGTGGATCGCCGGGACGAGGAAAATCACATGACCGAAGTCAATTTCGCCGGCGTCTATCTACCGCCGCTGCTTCTCTACCTCATCGCAGCCCTGCCAATCTTCATTGGCACACGGGCGGTGCTGACCCGAACAGGCGTCCTGCGGTTCGTCTGGCACCCGGGCCTGATGGAATGCGCGATCTATCTCGCGATCCTGGCTGCCCTGTTTTTCCTTTTGTGAGATTTGCCGATGCCAACCTATATCAAGCCCATTCTGCGGGTCGGGATCACCCTGCTGATCGTCCTGGCCGCCGGCATTTTGATCTCCACGCTCTGGCAGACTTATGTGCGCTCCCCCTGGACCAGGGACGGCCGAGTCAGCGCAGACGTCGTTCAGATCGCGCCGGAGGTGTCCGGGACGATCGCCGAGGTGGCCGTGAAGGATAATCAGTTCGTCCGACGCGGTGATGTGCTGTATCGCCTCGATCCCAAGCGCTTCGCGCTCGCGGTGCAAAGCGCGAACGCCGATCTGGAGGGGCGCCGCGCCGAGGCTTCGGTGAAATCGGCGATCGCCCGTCGTCGCACGGCACTGGGCGGCGAAATCATCGCGACCGAGACCATCGACCAGGCAAATGGTGAAGCTCGCATCGCCAATGCGGCTTACTCCGGGTCGGTAGCGGCGCTTGATGTGGCGCGCCTCAATCTCGAGCGCTCCGTCGTTCGCGCGCCGATTGATGGTTATGTGACGAACCTGCGCCTGCGCCCGGGCGACTATGCCGAGGCTGGCAATACGAAGGTCGCTGTCGTCGATTCCAGCAGTTTCTGGGTCACGGGCTATTTCGAAGAAACGAAGCTGGCGGGCATTGCGCCCGGCATGAAAGCGCGGATCCGCCTCATGGGGTTCGAGCAGCCCATCGAAGGCCATGTCGTGAGCATCGGACGAGGCGTTACCGACACCAACGAAAAGGCTGACCAGCGCGGCCTACCGGCAGTCAATCCCGTCTTCACGTGGATCCGCCTTGCTCAACGTATCCCTGTGCGTGTCCAGATCGACAAGGTTCCCCATGGGATCAGCCTGTCGGCAGGCATGAGCTGCAGCATCGCGATCGGCAAAGCCAATAACGATGGCCGTCTCCTCGCCTGGACCCGTCAATTCCTGTGAGGCAGACCATGCGTCCCCATTTCGCGCTGATATCCGTGCTGCTGCTTTCAGCTTGCGCCACACCCAGAATGGTACGGTATGAAGAGCCTGTTCCAACGCTGCCATCTAACTGGAGCGAGCCCTTGCCCGCTACGGCGAGCGCGGCAGCTGTCACCGACCTCAAGACCTGGTGGCGAGGGTTCAAGGACCCGCTTCTCGACCGGCTTGTCGATCAGGCCTTGTCGAACAACCTTGATCTCAAGGTAGCGGCTCAGCGACTCATTGTCGCGCGGGCGGAACGTGATGCGCTCTCCGGCACCCTTAAGCCAAGGATCGGGATCAGTGCCAACAGCCTGCAGCAACAGACAAGCCGAAAGGTCGAATGGCCGCGCGGCATCGGCTTCACCGACACTCAATCTGTCCAACTTGAGGCCAGCTGGGAGATCGACCTGTTCGGCAGACTTCGGCAAAGCGTCGAGGCCGCCGATGCCGAGCTTGGTGTAGCCGAGGAAGACAGAAGGTCGGTCCTGCTCAGCATGCTTGCGGAAATCGCGACAAACTATGTGGAACTTCGCTCTGCGCAGGAGCGCCTTGGGATCGCAGGGCGCAATGTCGACCGTCTCAAGGCTACATTCGATACCCTGACACGCCTCCAGAAGGCCGGGCTCGCGAGCGGTTCGAGCGTTGCTCAGGCGAGGGCGGAATGGCAGTCGGCTCTCGCTCAGCTTCCCTTGTGGCGTGGCCGCATCGCCCGGCATTCGCACGCCATTGGCGTTCTGACAGGAGGATTTCCTGGCGATCTCGGCCTGGAATTTGAACGCACGCCGCATGTTCTACCGTCTGCGCCAGCGCTTCCCGTGTCCGTGCCCTCTCAGGTGTTGCGAGACCGGCCCGATGTGCGTGCGGCCGAGCGACGAATAGCTGTGGCTACCGCGCGGCAGAATGTCGCTGTGGCCGACCTCTTCCCGCGCTTTCGCATCCCGCTCACCTTAGGCACCGCGGCAAGCGGTTTCAGCTCGCTCTTCTCCGCAGCCAGCACCATCTGGAGTGTCGCGGCCAACGGTAGCCAGACCTTGTTCGACGACGGTCAGCGCAAGGCTCGCATCCGCGCCGCGGAGGCGATCACGGCGACGCAGCGGCTTCAGTATGAACAGACTGTCCGCGTCGCCTTCAGGGATGTCGAGGATGCGCTGACCGGGATTGAGACAGAGGCGACGCGACGCGATGCACTCGGCGCCGCAACTGTCGACAGCCAGACAGCCCTCGATCGGGCACTGCGCGAGCGTCGCGCCGGCACCCTGGATTATCTCGACCTGCTGATAGCCCAGCGCTCCCTGTTCGCCGCACAGGATTCCTTCGCGCAAAGCAATGCGGCTCAAGCCGTCAACCTTATCGCTCTTGCAAAGGCGCTCGGCGGTGGGTGGCAGACCGTCTTCGAACAAGGACAATCAGATGCGACGCCCGAAGCGCAGCCTTCTACAGCTTCGCCTTCGCAAAAATCTCCACCAGTTCGTTGAACTTGGCACGCTGCTGTTCGGCATCACCCGACGCGATCGCCTGTTCGACGCAGCAGGCCGCATGGGATTTCAGGATTTGCGTCTCAACCTTGGATAGCGCGGCTTTAACGGCATGAACCTGATGAAGAATGTCGATGCAGTACCTTTGATCTTCGACCATCTGGCCGACACCTTTGACCTGGCCAGCGATCCGGTTGAGGGCCGCGCTTATGTCATTGATGTCGCCTGGATCCACTGCAATACCCCTACCCGGGACGGGTACATAACGCGTCGGCAAGCACTGGGCATTTGGAGCGGCCGCCGACCAACCGATTTCCGCCCGATGAGAGGTTTTCATGAATAGCAAGCAGACGGCCCGGCGCAACATCGCTGTTCTCGCAGCGGCGCAAGCCCTTGGCGGTGCCAGCCCGCCGATCGTGATGTCGCTCGGCGGTCTGGTCGGGCTGCAACTTGCCTCGAATCCGGCCTGGGCCACGTTTCCAGTCAGCCTGTTCGGCCTTGGTCTGGCTTTTGGCACACTTCCCGCTGCAGCCCTGATGCGAAGGTGGGGCAGGCGAGCGGGATATGTTCTGGGAGCCGTGACGGGAATTCTCGGCGGCGCCGTGGCAGCCTTTGGAATCTTCTCCAGCTCCTTTGCGATCTTCTGCTTCGGAACCTTCATCGCGGGGCTCTACAGCTCCTACGTGCAGAGCTATCGCTTCGCGGCGGCCGATGCGGCGGAAGGCGAGATGAAGGCTCGCGCGATATCGCGGGTCATGGTCGGCGGACTCGTAGGCGCGATCGTCGGTCCGCAGCTCGTGATCTGGACGCGCGACGCCCTGCCACCTCCTTTTGTGGGCAGCTTTCTCAGCCAGGCGATCCTGCCGATGATCGCGATCCCCGTCCTCCTCATGCTTCGGACACCGCGCGCTGAGCAGGCTGCGCGAGGGAGCGAAACCGGACGACCGTTGCTCGAGATACTGAAGATGCCCCGCTACATTCTGGCGGTCGCGACCGGCGTCGTATCATACGGCGTTATGGCGTTCGTGATGACCGCCGCGCCCGTCGCGATGGTCAAGCAGGGATACGGGGTCGATAATGCGACGCTGGGGATCCAGTGGCATCTTCTCGCCATGTTCGGGCCGAGCTTTTTCACTGGACGTCTGATGGCCCGGTTCGGGAAGGAGCGGGTGACCGCGTTCGGCCTTGTGCTGCTGGCGGGTTCGGGTGCCGTCGCCTTGAGCGGCGTGGCGTTGTCGAACTTCTGGGGCTCGCTCGCGCTCTTGGGTATCGGCTGGAACTTCAGCTTCATTGGAGCGACCGCTATGGTCACCGACTGTCACACCCCTGCGGAACGAAGCAAGGCGCAGGGCGCGAATGACTTTCTCGTTTTTGGGGTGACCGCGATCGTGTCCTTCCTTGCTGGCTCGGTGATGCACAGCGCGGGCTGGGTCACGATCAATTGGGCCATCCTGCCCGCGCTGGCGCTGATGCTGGTGCCATTGGTCTGGCAGGCCTCGCGAACGAAAGTCGCCCCCTGATCTTGTCGTCCTTGGAGAGGGCCCTCATCTCGTGCATATGAACATGTCCACATATGTCGAATGCATGCTACCAAGAGTGAGATCGAAATGTCTGACGTCCATGAACATACCGGCCCGGACGTGGGCGATGCGCATCTCCGCCTATCGAGCCATGAGATGACCATTCTGGCCGAGACCTTTCGTTTGCTCGGCGATCCAACCCGTTTGCGGATATTGCTGTTCTGCCTGAATGTGCCCAAGGCGGTTGGCGACATCGCGGAAAGCCTTGGGCTTTCCCAGACTCTCGTAAGCCACCATCTTCGGCTGCTGCGTGGTGCCCGGCTTGTGCGGGGTGAGCGACAGTCTCGCCAGGTTTTCTATCAGGTAGCCGATGCGCACGTCAGTGACATGCTGATCGATATGGCATCCCATATCGGTGAGGATCACAGCGAGGACTGAACCTGCCGTTTGAATGGCCCAAACGCGCGTCAACTCGAGCTTTCTAGCCGACGCGCGTCTGGGCCGCTCCTGAAGCCTTCCCGAACACAGTCCTGAAAGTCCGGGGGCAACCTCAAGAGCATCGCTGCGAGGACCATAGCAGGTCCGCGCGTATCTCTGTCAGAACCAGACCCGAACACCGGCGACGAGATTAAAACCTCCGGTGTCCTCGCCGGCGGCGCGAGCTATTCGAGCCGTCTCGCCGAATTTTCGTTCCCACGCCACACCCACATAGGGTGCAAACTCGCGGACTACCTCGTATCGAACCCGCAGCCCGAGCTCGGCATTGACCAGACCTGCCCCGATCCTTTCCGCGCGCATGTCCTGCGCGGAAAGGTTCACCTCGGCGCGCGGCTGCGCGACCAGGCGCTGCGTGATACGCTGATCATAATAACCCTCGATCCTGCCGAGTAAGTCGCCTTTGTCCGAAACGAAGGCGGCGCCTTCGATCTCGAACCAGTATGGAGCCAGGCCTTCGAAGCCGATGACCGCGTATGTGCGCGTAGGCTCTGGTCGGATGTCCTGCCGCACGCCGGCTTGCAGATTGAAGTAGGGGCCAATCGCGCGACTGTAGAGAGCCTGAACCTCGGCGCCCTCCAGACCGCCGCCGAAATTCCCTTCGCCTTCAGATTTTACCGTCAGCCGGTTGATGTCCCCGCCGAACCAGGCCTCTCCATCCCAATGATAACCCTCCTTGCCATCGCGGATCTGGACCTCGGCGAGATTGAGCATGACCTGCGAATAGGACATTCCGCCATGCTCTTTCATCATGGCGTCTCGTACGGGCTTCATCGCATCGCGTCCCCAGACCCGATCCGCATAGTCGGCGTCGGGCGCTGCTGGAGCAGGTGCATTTCCGGCGGGAAGGGCGGTCCCCGACTGTTCCATCGACGGCGAGGTGGGAGCGGCCGCCTTCGGCGTGCAATGTCCCATTGCCGCATGTTCGGGCGGGCAGGAGGGGTCTGAAGATGTCGCTGGTTGTGCTGGTTCAGCCGACGAATGCTCTTCACTTTCCTGTGTGTCGGGAGCCGGGGTACAGTGGCCCATCGCAGCGTGCTCCGGGGCGCAGGCCGCCTCCTTGCGAACCTTGACCTCGGGCGCCGCGGGTTTGCAGTGCCCCATGGCCGCATGTTCCGGGGAACATGCCGTCGCCCCCGCCCTGTTCTTGGCGGCCGGGTTGTCCGGCGCCGACACGGGAGCGCTCTGATGCTGAGAATGATCCATGGACTGAGCGGCCGCCGGGCTGGCGAGCGCCAGAACCGACGCTGCACTCAGAAATGCCAGGGTCTTCATGCCGGCAGCTCGCCCGTCTGACTGAGGAGGGCGGTTGGCTTTCCCTTGGGAGAGCTTGCTGGCTTGGGTGTGCAATGACCCATGGCTGCGTGCTCGGGCGGGCAGGACGGATCGCTCTGCGCGGGCACCGGGCGCGATGGCGCAGGCGCTTTGCGCGCCTTCGGCGCAGGCTTCGCCGTGGGCTTGGCCGCGGGCCGGGGGGCCGCTTTCCTGGCGCCTGCCTGCGCGTTGCCATGCTGGCTGTGATCCATCGTTTGGGCAGCAAGCGGGGCGCTCAGGGCCAGAAGGGAGGTAGCAAGCAGGGAGATAAGGCTTTTCATGCGGCCGTTCCTTCGCGGGGGCGCACGGAGACGATCTGCATCATCCCTGCGTGCATGTGATAGAGCATGTGACAATGGAACGCCCAGTCACCCAGGGCGTCAGTCGTGACGTCGAAGGTCACGGTCCCGCCGGGTTGCACCTGGACGGTGTGTTTGCGCGGGGCATAGGCACCGTGGCCGGTGACCAGTTCGAAGAAATGCCCGTGCAGATGGATAGGGTGACCCATCATCGTATCGTTGACCAAAGTGATGCGGACCCGTTCGTCCTTGAGAAACGGGATGGGCTTCTTCACTTCGCTCAGTTTGAGCCCGTCGAACGCCCACATATAGCGTTCCATATTGCCGGTCAGATGGATCCGCATCGACCGGTCCGGCGCTCTTACGTCAGGGTTGCGCTCGACCGCCATGAGGTCGCGGTAGACCAGCACCTTGTGACCGACGTCCTTGAGCCCCTGGCCGGGCTCGCCCGTTCGGTCGATCGGCATCGGCGATATCGTCTGGACCGTGGGTGTGTCCTTGACCTCGGGTGCCATGGACATGTCGCGCATCGAGTGCTTCATGCCGCCGGCGCCGTGGCTCATGGTCGGTTGGTCCATCGCACCAGCGTCGCCGGCGGGTTTGCAATGTCCCATCGCCGCATGTTCGGGCGGGCAAGCAGCAGCTGCGCCGCTCGGTGGCATCGCGGAATGATCCATGCCGGACATGCCAGGCATATCACCCATGCCCATGTCCTTCATGTCGGCTAACGGACGCTTGCGCAGCGGGGGAACAACAGCGGCCATGCCCTCGCGCGGCGCGAGGGTGGCGCGCGCCATGCCCGAGCGATCGACACTCTCGCCAACGATCGTATAGGCGCGGTCGTCTGCCGGCTCGACGATCACGTCGTAGGTCTCGGCAACGGCGACCTGAATTTCGTCGACGCTCACCGGACGGACCGGGAGACCGTCTGCCTGCACCACTGTCAGCTTCAGGCCGGGAATGCGGAAGTTGAACGTCGTCATCGCCGAGGCGTTGATGATGCGCAGGCGGACGCGTTCGCCCGGACGAAAAAGCCCCGTCCAATTATCCCGAGGGCCATGGCCGTTGACGAGATAGGTGTAGGTGCTGCCCGTTACGTCCGAAACATCGGTCGGGTCCATGCGCATCGCACCCCAGGACAGTCGTTCCTTACCAGTCTGGTCACGGCCAGCCAGCTGGCCAGCCAGCGTCTGCTTCTGGAAATTGAAGTAGCCTCCCTGCTGCTTGAGCTTGCGGAAAATCGTATGCGGATGAAGCGGGCTGTGGTCGGACAGGACAAGAACGTGCTCGCGGTCGGAATTGATCGGGTCCTCGCCGGCGGGGTCGATCACGATCGGCCCATAATGGCCCAGCTGCTCCTGCAGGCCCGAATGGCTGTGATACCAGTAGGTCCCCGACTGAACGATCGGGAACTCGTAGGTAAAGGTCGACCGAGGCTTGATCCCCGGGAAGCTCACGCCTGGAACGCCGTCCATCTGGAAGGGCAGGATCAGCCCGTGCCAGTGGATCGAGCTGTCCTCGTCCAGTGCATTTTCAACATGAAGGCGGACTTTCTGTCCTTCCCGCAGCCGAATGAGCGGCGCGGGCACTGTTCCGTTGATGCCGATCGCATGGCTCATCCGGCCGTCGATCGTCATCATTTGCGCAGCGATCTTCAGATGGATTTCATCGCCGGACACAGTCGGGAGCGCCCGCACGATTCCGGCGGACACGGGTTGGGCCCATGCGGGAAACCAGCTGGCGAGCGCCGCCGTTCCTCCCAGGGCCGCGCTACCCCGTAGAAGGGCGCGGCGGTCGATTAAATCAGTCATGTCGCCTCTCAAGTCCCTCAAAGGGGATGGAACGACATGCCTTTTCCACCTTCCCATCATGGCAAGGTCAAGTTCTTTTTCGCGCGCTTCCAGGCAGACCGGTTGAGCACCCGAAAGCGGCAAACCCAAGCCGGTTCAGGGCGCTCTTGTGGCAAGGGTAGGTAGAGGGGCAAATCTGGTGAGGTTTTGATCCTGGACGCCTGATGCCTCCGTAATGCCCCCGCATTCACAGCGCTTTCGGACCTCCAGCAGTGGCACCTGGCCTTCGCAATCCAGCTGCTGGCCCTCAAGCGGGGATCAGCCGTTATCTGTCATGGAGTTGACGAGGAGCGATCGGCGCCGGCGAGCATCAATAGCTGTGCTCACTTCGTTACGGAGGATCGCTAACGGAGGCTTCATTGCAAATGACGGGACCATCCTACGCTGCTATCTCGCCTTATGGCTAAGAAAAAGACCACATTTCATGTTTTCTATTCATGGCAAAGCGACTCGCCAAAGAAGACGAATTTCAATGCTATCGGCAAGGCACTTGCCGATGCCTGCAAGCGCTTGGAGGCGGCGAACCCCAAACTGAAGCTGGTCGCGGACGAAGCGACTCGCGATACTAGCGGCAGCCCCAAGATCACCGATAAGATCATCGAGAAAATCGAGGCGGCGGCAATCTTCATCGCCGATATCACCACCGTTACGCCGCCCGGCGCGGACAGGCCGTGCCCCAATCCTAATGTTGGCTTCGAGCTCGGCTACGCCGTCGCGACGCTGGGCTGGGACCGTGTTGTTCTTCTATTTAACACTGCAATCGGCAATTTTCCCGCCGATCTGCCGTTCGATTTCGCTCAGAACCGTGCGATGAAATACGGCTATGCCCCGAGCGATCCCCCCTCGAAACGCGAAGACTTGAGCAAGCGGCTCGAGTTCGCTGTGAAGGCGATAATCGACAAGAATCCGAAGCGACCGGCCGAGCTCAAGGGGCTGTCCCGCGAGAAGATCGAGCACGACCATGACGTCGAGAATATGCGCTGGCTGATGGATACGCTCCATATCCCGACGCTGCAGCAACACCTTGAAGAGATGCCGTATCTGCTCACCGACAAGGCAATCTGGTTTTTCGAAAATTTCCGCGGCGTCGCCGGCAATTCGTTGTTTAGCGTCTACGACCCCGTGCTACGCGAGGCGGTAGACAAGCTGTATCGTGGCTGGCTTAGGGCCTTGTCCCACGACGAACAATATCATTCGACCCCAAGCGGGAAATCTCACGTCTTCAGCAGTCCAGGCGACATGCCGCTGACCGCCTCGCGCCAAAAGGCATGGGATGAGATCGATGCCGGTCGCCACGAGATGGCTGAAGGCATCACCACAATTTTGGAGCGGCTGCGCGCCGACTATATCGAGATCAACATCCTGCGGACCAACGATCGGGCCTGGAACGTCTATTGCGACTTCCAGCGCGATGTGGAAGCGCGGTTTCCGGAGCTGCCGAAGCGTCGAAAGAAAAAGACCAAGAAATAGGTCCATCTTAGGAGGGAGACCTTACCCTAGAGGCTGTTATGAACCAGCGGCGATGGCAGCAGCTTGCTTCATCATGATGCAAGCGAACGCGACGACATGCAGTCCGGCGAGTGTTTGGGCGTATCGCTCGTAGTCCTTGACGAGGCGGCGAAATCGGGTTGCCCATGCGAATGATCGTTCGACGACCCATCGGCGGGGCAGGAGAACGAAGCCCCGCTTCGCCTCGGGCAGCTTGATGACTTCCAGCGTGATGCCGTGAGCCGCCGCATTGGCAGCCCGCGCGCCGGTATAACCCTGATCGACATAGGCAATATCGACGTTGTCGCCGGTGACGGTCTGCATGGTCCGCGCGAGCCGTTCGACTTCGCCACGATCCTCGGCACTGGCCGGTGTCACATGCAGCGCGAGCAGGTGACCCAGCGTATCGACCGCCATGTGCAGCTTCGATCCCTTCTTGCGTTTGCCGCCATCATAGCCGGCCCGCTCGCCGCTCTCGGGCGTGGACCGCAGCGTCCGGCTGTCGATGATGGCCGCGCTGGGTTCAGCGGTGCGACCTGCCGCCAGACGCAGCACGGCGCGCAGATCGTCCACCAACGCTTCGAAGCATCCCGCCGCCAGCCAGCGCTGCGTCTGCTGATAGACCGCAGCCCAGGGCGGCAGGTCGTTCTCGGCATCCAGCGCCACGGCGCGCCCGTCTTCACGATGTAGCGCAGGCCATTGAACACCTCGCGCAGGCTGTGCTCGCGCTGCCCCGCATCCTCGCGCTGAAGCGTCAGATACGGCACGATCAGCGACCATTCTTCATCGGATACGTCAGACGGATAAGGCTTGCGGACAATCTCCATCCAAGCCTTTGAATCCATTCGGACTCACAAGTCCATAACAGCCTCTAGATTTGCTAGCGGACATTCGGAAGAGGTGGAATTAGCGATGCTTCTTGAAGACCATAAGCGCCGGGTCGCGCGGCTTCTCCGCGGTGAGCGCAAGATTACCGACCTTCATAGCCTCTTCTCCGACCTCCGCATGCACCAGCCGGGACGGGCAAGCGTCCAGGAGATTGGACACTTCGCTGCCCACCGCCACGAGAGGGATGCGGGAATAAGCTTGGCGCGCGCAAACGACATCCAAACAAGCGCTAGGCTCTGGCACCTCCAACTCAACGGAGCCAAGCCTAACGCTGAGCACTTGGAGGAGGCAGGGCGCGCCAACCTCAGGATTATTCCGGATGACCGGATCAAGGAGAGGCTTGGCATCTCTCGCCAAACTGCCGAGCAATCCTTCAACAAGGCAATCAGGAAGTTCAAAGCAGACCGGACACTCAAAGAGCGGGAGTTTAAGGTTTTAAAAGTGTTTGGTCTCAGCATGATGTGGCAGTTCGCGTTCAGCGACATGACGCTGTGGCGGGACTTTGTGGATCTGCTCGTGGAGGAAGGGTCGCTCGCGGATGATTGCAGACACAGCTTCGAACCTGTCTCAACCTTCGTGAGCCTATACGCGCTGAATATCATGCACGGCGCGCGGTTGAAGATGGCCGATGGCAAGAGGGCGCAACTCACGCTGTCCGTATCAGAGGAATGCGGCTTCTTGCGGATCAAGGCCGAGATACCGGTTAGCGATACTCCGAAGCCGATCACGACCAGTGTTCCGATGTTCGAGAGCACTCTGATGGCTGGGGAGTACTGCGATCCGAGAATCCTGACCATTATTGACGAGCCAATACCTGCGGAGATCGATGGGAACAGGCTGGTCGCGCTTGGCTAGCCTTGCTCGGTTTTTGGCGCTTGTCCGACGCGTTTAGTATGTCCGCTCATCCGTAAGGCAACGTTCGTTCCTAGTCGTCTGAGTGTCGTCTCAGTCCCCAAGCACGCCATAACTCCGGCCTTGGGGCGTAGCCTCGAGGTTAAACGCCTTCGCGCGTCGTCGATGCTGGAGCACGTGAGAGCAGCTAGCCCCGAACAAGCATTTGTCACAGCGGGCAGGTTTAGCTGGTAAAAGACATGATGGCTTCCAATGTCGCATTCATCAAACGCCCTTTCAGCAATATGTTCGTTGCAACCCATCACCTGTGGCGGATGCAAATGCGCCTCGGCTCCATTGTTGGATACCGAGGCGCACCCAAGGCTGGGTGTTGCGTTAATCAACACCCAGCCGCCTGGCCGACCCAAGGGCTCAGGGGGACTGGGGGGCAGCCCAGAGGGGGCCGGCCATAGGGATGCGCGGCTTACTGGCTCCGATCAGAGAGCCACTTCTTCATCTGCGCGATTTCCTTTTCCTGCGCCTCGATGATGGCCTGCGCCAATTTGCCCACTTCAGGATCCGAGCCGTGATCGAGAACAACGCGCGCCATGTCGATCGCGCCTTGATGGTGCGGGATCATGCCGCGCAGGAAATCGAGATCTGCGTCGCCGCTGAACTCGATCGCCATGTCGGCGTGCATGCGGTTGTTCGCGACCTGATAATCGCGAATGACGGGATTGTCAGACAGGCCTTCGGCCTGATGCTCGCCATGGCCTTCGTGATTCACGACTGCACCGCCTCGGTGCCTTCAATCAAAGTGGTGGGATAGCCATCATCCGCCAGCGCCTTCTGGATATCCTCCTGGCTTGCAGTGGTGGTCACGGAAATGGTGCGGGACACGGTATCGGCCTCGATAGTGGCCTCAGGGTCGACCTTGCCGATCGCCTCGTTGATGTGCCGGACGCACGAACCGCAGGTCATGTCCTGGACGTGGAACTGCATCGGGATTCTCCTCAAAATTCGAGTTCGTCCCGCAAGAAATGGGGCTTGCCATCGTTGGAAGGTCAAGCCGTCCGCCGAAAAAAACTTGAACCTTGACCTTCCAATGATGGGAAGCCTCACATGGGGTTGGTCAAGTTCGCGAGAATCGAGGAAGCGGAACATGCTGACCGAAAAATCCCCCATCGAAACAGACGTTTCGACAATCACCTTGCCCATCGAGGGCATGACCTGCGCGTCGTGCGTCGGCCGCGTTGAGCGCGCACTCGGCAAGATCGAAGGCGTGAGCGCGGTCAACGTCAATCTCGCGACCGAACGGGCGAGCATCACGGCGGGAGGTCCGGTCGATCGGACCGAGCTCGTGAAGGCGGTCGAGTCGGCGGGTTATGCGGTGCCGGTCGAAACCACAGAGCTTACCGTGCTCGGCATGACCTGTGCGTCATGTGTCGGGCGTGTCGAGCGTGCGCTCAGGGCCGTGTCGGGTGTGATGGAGGCCAGCGTCAATCTGGCGACCGAACGCGCTACGATCCGCGGCGCGGCTGACGCGAAGTCGCTGATCGCCGCGATCGCTGGTGCCGGGTATGAAGCGAAACCCGTGGCCGTCAAGGCTGCCGATGCGGACGATGGCGAGGATCGCAAGGAAGAGGAGCGCAAGCTGCTCAAGCGCGATCTGACCATTGCCGTGCTCCTGGCGCTCCCTGTCTTTCTCATGGAGATGGGGTCTCACCTCATCCCCAGCGTTCATATGTATATCGCGATGTCGATCGGCATGCAGACGAGCTGGTACATCCAGTTCGCGCTGACGACCCTTGTCCTCGCGATCCCAGGCTTCCGTTTCTACCAGAAGGGCCTCCCCGCCCTGATCCGGCTGGCTCCCGACATGAATTCGCTCGTCGCGGTCGGCACCCTGGCGGCCTACGGCTATTCCCTTGTTGCAACCTTCGCCCCGGCGCTTCTCCCACCCGGGACCGTGAACGTCTATTTTGAAGCGGCTGCGGTCATCATCGCGTTGATCCTGCTCGGCCGCTATCTGGAGGCAAGGGCAAAAGGGCGCACGTCCGAGGCGATCAAGCGTCTCGTCGGCCTTCAGGCCAAGACCGCGCGCGTGCGCCGCGCCGACAGTACCGTCGAAGTCGCCGTCGCTGAAGTAGTTGCCGGCGACATCATCGAAGTTCGGCCTGGTGAACGGATCCCCGTCGATGGCGAGGTTATCGAGGGCGAAAGCTACGTCGATGAATCCATGATCACCGGTGAGCCAATTCCGGCCAAGAAGGCGGAAGGGGCAAGCCTCGTCGGGGGTACGGTCAACCAGAAGGGGGCGCTGGCATTTCGCGCGACGGCAGTCGGCGATGCCACCATGCTGTCCCAGATCATCCGCATGGTCGAACAGGCGCAAGGATCGAAGCTGCCGATCCAGGCCCTCGTGGACAAGGTGACGATGTGGTTCGTGCCCGCCGTCATGGTGGTGGCTGCGCTCACTTTCGGCGCCTGGCTGGTATTCGGTCCGTCTCCGGCCTTGAGCTTCGCGCTGGTCAATGCGGTCGCGGTTCTCATCATTGCCTGCCCCTGTGCCATGGGTCTGGCGACGCCGACCGCCATCATGGTCGGCACCGGCCGGGGAGCCGAACTGGGCATTCTGTTCCGCAAGGGCGAAGCGCTTCAGCTTCTGCGCGATGCCAAGGTCGTGGCCGTCGACAAGACCGGTACGCTGACCGAAGGCCGCCCCGTGTTGACGGAGCTGCAGGTTACGCTTAGCTTCGATCGGTCGGACGTTCTCGCCCGGATCGCGGCAGTTGAGGACAAGTCCGAACACCCGATTGCCCGCGCCATCGTCGATGCCGCCCTCGCCGAGAAGCTCAGCCTCCCCGAGGTCTCCAACTTCGAATCCCTGACCGGGCGCGGTGTTCGCGCCGAGGTGCTTGGCGAGCGGGTCGAAATTGGGGCGGATCGCTTCATGCGCGAGCTCGGCCTGGATGTCGCCGCGTTCGCCAAGACAGCATCGCGCTTGGCCCTTGAAGGCAAATCGCCACTCTATGCCGCGATCAATGGTAAGCTTGCAGCCGTCGTCGCCGTGGCTGATCCGATCAAGGAAACGACCCCTGCGGCCATCGCCGCCCTCCATGCTCTCGGCCTGAAAGTCGCGATGATTACGGGCGACAATCAGCATACCGCGCAGGCGATCGCGCGCCAGCTGGGCATCGACGAGGTTGTGGCTGAAGTCCTGCCCGACGGAAAGGTCGAGGCGGTGCGCCGCCTGAAAGCAGAATATGGACGCCTCGCCTTTATCGGTGATGGCATCAACGATGCACCGGCGCTCGCCGAAGCAGACGTCGGGATTGCGGTCGGTACGGGCACGGACATTGCCATCGAGGCTGCCGACGTCGTGCTTATGTCGGGCCACCTCAACGGTGTGGCGTCGGCGATCGCACTCTCCCGTGCCACGATCGGCAACATCCGCCAGAACCTCTTCTGGGCTTTCGCCTACAATACCGCGCTGATCCCGGTCGCTGCCGGCGCTCTATGGCCGATCTCGGGCATTCTCCTGTCGCCGGTGTTTGCTGCCGGCGCGATGGCAATGTCGAGCGTGTTCGTTCTTGGCAATTCACTCCGGCTCCGCGGCTTTCAGCCGCCGGAGGCATCGACTGGCGCGCCGGCGAAGGGAGCAGGACGATGAACATCGGCCAGGCAGCAAAGGCGTCCGGCGTCTCCGCCAAGATGATCCGCTACTATGAGCAAACGGGCCTCATTCCAAAGGCGGATCGACGGGATTCGGGCTATCGGGATTACTCACCGGGCGACGTCAACATGCTCCGGTTCATCCGGCGCGCGCGCGACCTTGGGTTCGCCGTGACCGAGATCAACGAGCTTCTCAACCTGTGGCGCGACCGGTCGCGCCACAGTGCAGACGTCAAGCGCATTGCCCAGTCGCATATTTTTGAGCTTCAGGACCGCATCAAGGGGCTCAACCAGATGGTCGACACGTTGCAGGGTCTCGTGAGCTGCTGCGCAGGAGATGATCGCCCAGACTGCCCAATCATTGCGGATCTTGAAGAGCCTTCATCGGATCGCGCGTTGCCGATGCCAGCCTCTGCCGGAATTCGCCGTCTGCGCCATCGGTAGCTATGTTGCCGGCAAGCTCATTGTCCCGGATGACCTATCTCATTGTCGGACTGTTGGGCGTTGTAACGGATGCGGGCGGGTGGGGGCAGTGGCAGATGGTCGGCTGCATAAGCATCAGCCGACCTCTGGAGGTCGCATATACTCCCGGAAGCCCTCCATTTCTTCAGCAGTGGGCACCGGCGTGGTGGGCAGGAAGCGGATCGTTTCAGCGAGGTCGCGGCGCGTATGGTAGCCTATGATCGATCCGCCGACGCTCAATTCATATTCCATGCTCCCGGTGTAGCGATTGGGCATCGCAAGGCCAGGCGCAAAGGCAATCGGTTTGTTTTTGGACTTGCTGCCGCTGACCTCATGCTTGGCAAGGGCGACGCGGATAAACTCGATCGTCGTGAACCCCATTTCGGTCCGAGCCAGATCATCGCGCATTCGCTGCACAAGATCAGGATTGTCGCGGGCGATCCGAAGCTGTTGCGCGCGAAGCTCCCGATCATAGTGCTGATAATTGACCTCGCGTTCCAGATGGGCTGCTTTCAGATCAAAGCCGCCGCTTGATGCAAGTCGAACCACCTCGTCGCACCGCTGCCGCCATGTCCGCAAAAGCTCATAGGCCGCATAGATCCACATCGGCGAGAGAGCCGTCAAAAGTGCGATCGTCTCAACCGGGCGATCATCATCAAGCATATGGCGCAGAACTTCGCGCTCCATGCCATTGAGGACATTGTCGATCAGCTCCAGTTGCTGACCCTGCATGACCAACCAAGGATTGTCGCTGAAACCTGCGAGGGAGTTAAGGGCCGCCGTAAGCTCGGTGGGGCCGATATCCTCTGCTCGCCTTGGTCCCGCATGATCGTCGGTTTCAGGCCAGTCGTCCTCGCTCATACCGACGCCTCGCCAGGCTCAAGGACAAGCTGGAGAAGATCGCCGGGGAGCATTTTCGCGTCGGTGATCGAGAAAAGCCTTTCACGCGGGAGTAAGATTTCAAACTCCCCCTGTGCGCCGCCGTCGTGCATGTCGATCGCTGGCGTACCGGCGGGCAGTCGGAATTCCAGCATGGTGGGGCGGCTCTGACTGCGGTTCCGCTTGTCGAGAAACGCGTCACACCAACTCCGGTCCGTCGATGTCGAGATGTATCCGGGATAACGATACTGCAGGCCTACGAAGTTGGCGGGTGCCCCCTCCAGAGCACCGCGAACACCCCAGCCATGGCCATGGCCCGACCAGAGCGTCTGCGCAGTCAACAAACGCGAAATTGAGAAAACGGCGTCGATTGCGTCGCGTTTGGTCCGCGCTACCGATGAAAACGCGCCGAAGTCCGGATTGTGCGACAGTGCTTCGGTGCGCCCCTGCGCGATCGCATGAAAAAAGGTCGAATCCGCCCCGTAGCTGCGCAATGCCAGATGCTCGGGCTCGGTCAATTCCCGCTCCCGACCGACCAGGCCGTTGGCGGTTACAATGAGTGCTGTCACAGAAAACCTTCCCCCGCGTGCTCGCGAAACCGCTCATGGTCGCGCACATACTCGGCCACCATCTCGAGTGACGAGTGGCGGCT
Organism: Sphingomonas sp. 67-41; assembly: GCF_001899725.1. Lineage (NCBI taxonomy): Bacteria > Pseudomonadati > Pseudomonadota > Alphaproteobacteria > Sphingomonadales > Sphingomonadaceae > Sphingomonas > Sphingomonas sp. 67-41. The sequence continues at coordinate 53,025 of NZ_MKWJ01000019.1, forward strand.
ATGCTCTTTCATCTTGAACAGGTTCGCGCTTTGCCGCCCCGCTTCGGTCAGGAAGCCTGCCCTCAATGAATGGCCTGAGAAGAGCTCAGGCGGATAGCCAGCTGCTACGGCTGCGGCCTTGACCACAAGAGCCACCCCCTGCGCGCTCATGGCCTTATCGGTAAGCCGTCCCTGCGGTGTGAGCTTGCGAAACACCGGACCGCTGCAAATCCCAGCCTTTTCAATCCATGCATTGTAGTGCTGGACCGGTTCGAGCCGGCGGCCATCCAGAATAGCGACCGTTTGGCCGTCGCCCTCCTGGTCGGTCTTGGAAGCAGGAATCCGGATCAAAAGGCCGCGCGCATCTTCGGCTACCCGAGCGACAGTTACCTCAACGAGCTCGGAGCGCCGGAAGGCGCCTGCCATCCCGATCGCGAGTAATGCGCGGTCGCGATAGGCTCGCAGGTCATTCCCGGTGATGCTCTTGAGCATGTCCCGCATCACGTCGCCGTCAGCCGCGCGCTTTTTATCCGGAAGGTCGTCACGCTTTTCTCGCCGGATCGCGCGCATTGCCTTTTCGAGCCGGGCAGCGTCCGGCTGCGATGTCGGGGGTTCCAGGTCGGCGGCGCGATGGGCGAACACGATTGCGGCCAGCCGTCGACCGATGGTCGCCTTGCCGAGCGGTGATGGTGCCTTGCGCGGGAGAACCTTGCCGGTCTTGGTCCGTCGTGGTTCGAGCGGGACGAAGCCGGTCTCGGCGAGCAATGTGAGGAACGCGGCCACCGTTGAAGGTGTGGCAGGCAGGGGCCGGTAACCACTTTCGCGACACCAGGCGCAGAACAGCCGCCAATCGGACTTGTACGCCCGCAGCGTGGCATCGGCCGAGGCACGCCCTACGTACCGATCGACACGCTCGCGGTCGTCGGCGGTCAGATCCGGAAGATAAGGCTCGAGACTCTCGACGGTATCGAGAAGGACCATCGCGCCGGCAAGGACAGCTTCGAGATCGTCAGCTACCTCAGCCGGAGGCGGGGAAGCGGAAGGGTCTTCGCCGTTCATCATGGCAATCGCGTGAGCCGCGCCGAGAGCGGGGCTGTCTGAAGGTCGCGCACTGTCATGGGCACAGATAGAAGGTTTACGGCGTCCTGATCTTGATCCGCAAGATTCCACTGCAGGTTGAACCGGCGATAGAAGGCAAGGCGCGGGTCATCGCCTTCAATACCCTGCTTGTAGCGCTTGAGCTCGACCGGACGAACATCGGCATCTGGGTGAAGGCGCTTTGCCCATTCGATCATCAGGTTCAGGGCAACCGTGCCAATCCCTTGCCGATGCCAGGCCGACGGATCAACGACGTTGAAGCCGTTCGACAAGCGCACGCCGCTGTGGCGACTGAACGAGGCGCCGGCGCGCATCATTATCTTTGCGCCGTTCAGGTCGCGACCCGGAACGAGCTTCAGGGTCTTCGCGCCTTCGACCGCCAAGAGCAGCTCCAATTGCTCATGCGTATCCTCAGTCCGGTGAACGATCAGGGTCACTGGATCCGTCTCTTTCTCGACAGTGGGTATCAGGCTGTACCGAGCGTCCATCAATTCCGTCCTTGGAGGATGCTTTTGAGGGTATCCAACCCCCTCTCCGAAAGCCAGAATCTTTTTAGCAGGAATCAGTCTTATCGCTAATTACGTGCATGGCATTGGCCGCGTGATCGGTCCAGATTCCGAGGGTGCGCCATGTCTGGATTGATTGGCATCCGGTGCCTTTTGTGGTATCAAAATAATACGATGTCATTCTGTGTTCTGATGGTGCGAATATGGTGCAGGTTAACATAACTCCTAACGGGCGCATGAGTTTGCCCATCGACATTCGCAAGCGGCTTGGCCTGGAGAATGGCGGCTCGGTCATCGTCGAGGAAACAGATACCGGCGTCGTTCTGCGCACAGTTACGCAGGCGGTGGCGCGGGCGCAGGCTATCGCCAAGCGCTACACCGAAGGAAACCCCGACGCGAGCGTCGCGGCGTTCCTCGCCGACCGAAGCGCCGAGAGCGGCGAATGAGCAAGGTCGTTCTCGATGCATCCGCCGTGCTTGCGTTGCTCAAGGGAGAGCGCGGAGGAGCGAAGGTGGCTGGGGTTTTGGCGGACGCGGCAATAGGTTCGTTCAATCTGGCCGAGGTGATCAGCCATTTTGTCCGGTTGGGTGCGCCGATCGAGGAAGTGCGGGAGATGCTTGGGGCCCTGCCGATGCGGGTTGTGGCCGCTGATGAGGCGCTTGCCTGGGAGGCCGGCGCGTTGCGCGCAGTGACGGCGGAAGCGGGCCTTTCGCTGGGCGATCGTTTCTGTCTTGCCCTCGCCAAACGCGAAGGCGTTCCCGCGTATACCGCCGATCAGGCATGGAAGACGGTGGCCGACGCCGCCAAGGTGAAAGTGACGGTCATTCGCTGATATGAGTATGCCTTCCTCGTCGGCCGCCCCCGATCCGAGCGCCTTTGTCGCAGCGATGCTCAAACTACCGGATACCGGAAACAAAGGGTTTGAGGGCTTCGTTCGCGACTGCCTCGAGGAATTGCTGGGCCAGAGCTTCCGCCTCATGAAGTCGGGACACCAGCATGGGATGGATGGTGCGAACGACGCACCCGCCAATGGCCTGGCGATCGGCTTTGAAGGCAAGAAATACGGCTCCAGAAGCGACGTTTCGGTCGCCGAGGTCCAGCGCAAGATTTCAGACGCTGCCGTGAATATCGATGCATTGGACCTCTGGATCCTCGCGACGACGACCCACATCACCCGGACGGACCTCGTCAAGTTTCGCGAAGTCGGCGCCGAGCGCGGCATACAGGTCGAGGTTCTCGACCCGTCGGGTCGCGAGGATCGACCCAGTTCGCTCGCGCTCTTGGCTGCGTCCGCCCCCAAGGCGGTCGAAGCGCATCTCGGCGATGATCCGGCGATCACCGGCTATCTTGCCGCGGTCGCGGGGGACGATGACTTCGCGGCAGACTGCGCCCGCGTCTTCGAGCCGTTCCGGCGGGACGACGTCGGCTATGCGTCGACGAGGATCGCGGGCGCGCGCTGGCTCAAGGATGCTTTCGAGGATGATCGCGTCGCGATCGCGCAGCTTCAATGCTACGGCGGTCTCGATGCACCTGGCACGATCCGCGTCGCGCGCGCAGGTCCCAGTGCCGCATTCGAGCAGTGGTGGGCGATGCGGCCCCCCCTCCCCCTCGCAGTGCTGGGTGCCGAGGGCGTTGGCAAGACCTGGAGTTTCCTCGCCTGGTGGCAGGAGAAAATGGCGGCGTCGCCTGATGCGCTTCCGCTCACGATCGTGGTCCCTGCGCGTGGTCTTGTCGCCCCGCCCCTCATGCCCCCGCACCGGTTCCTCGCCAAACTCATCGCGCAGCGCGTCCCGGGCCATGACGAAGATTTTTGGGAGCGCAGGATACAGCTCTGGACCCGCGCACCGGCTCAGGCGCCGCGCATTCTGCTGGTGATCGATGGCCTCAACCAGGAGGTCAATTTTACCGACTGGCAGAAGGTCATACAGCCGTTGCAGGCGGGTGGCCTTGAGGGCCATGTCGCGATCGCCCTTACCTGTCGGACAGAATATTGGGAGGATGACCTCAAGTCCCTCGCCAACCTACTTCCCCAGGCATGGCCGGTGACGGTCGAGGATTTCACGGAGACCGAACTCGACGAAATGCTGGCGCGCCACCGCGTTCCCCGCTCGGAGCTGAGTGAAGAGCTCCTCAAGCTGATGGCGATTCCACGCTATTGCCAGTTGGCCATCCAGCAGCGCGAACATCTTCAGGCAAGCGGCGATATAACGATCGAGCGCCTGATCTACGAAGACTGGCGACACCGGCTTAACCTCCATGGTTCAAATCTCGCGCCGAGTTCTGACGATTTCCATCAATTCCTTGCTCAGGAAGGTAGCAGGCTCCGCTCGGCTATCGAGGACGGCGCCGATGCCGAACTGCACCTGACCCGCAAGGACATGATCGAGGCGCTTGGGTCGGAAAGTGGAGCCGGCGAGCCCGCCCTCCGAACGGCGCTCAGCGAGATCATTTCAGGCAATTGGGTCGATCGGGTTCCCGGGAGCGCTCATCGCTTTCGCCTCAGGAAGGACCGCGTGCCTTTGGCGCTGGCCCTCGCGCTTATCACCGATCTGGATCAGGCCGGGGCCGGACGCGCAGACCGACTGGCGCAGTTCATGGAGCCGCTGCGCGGCACCGACAGGGGCGTCGATATCCTGCGCTGGGCAGTCACGGCCTCTCTCGTGCGCCAGAGCGCTTCCAGCGACACCTTCATGCTGTTGCTGCGCGACTGGTTCTTCCAGCAGAATTTCGGGCGGCGCGATTTTGCTACACTGGAGCGGTTGATACCAGGAGCGCCTGAGCTGTTTCTGGATTTCGCCGAGCAGATCTGGCTGCGCTACAATGGGTCTCTCCGCGACGAGAACATCTTCATTACTGCGTTCGCGGATGCGGCTAAATATCCGGGTTTCCGCGCCGCACTGGGCGAACGCCTGTCCCGATGGCTCGGCTATTATTGGGTCGATGCCAACCGACTTCGGCTGGCGGAACGGGACGCTACCGTGGAGGACGCGCACGCGGCAACCACTGCGACCCTGGAGGACCGGCATCAACGCTGGACGGCCGTGGAATCTGATCTGGCTCCCGCGATCACGACGACGCTGCAGAAGGTTGAGATGCCTGAGCGAAACGAGCGTGACTATAACGGCTTGAGCGCCAGAGCACTTGGGATTCTCTCCATGTTGCCGCGACAGCCCTTCCTGGCCGCAATTGCGAGCTGGGCGGCCTCGCGCGCCATCAGCGAAGCGTTCGGGCCATTTGATGCAATGGGGTGGGTGCTGCGGATCAATCCGGTCGATGGCGAGGAGACGGCTGCCGCCCTTCTGGGGCTGGCGCGCCAACTTATTGATACCGGCGATGACGTCGGACGCGACGTTGCCCGCCTGCTGCTCGACGGCCTCGCCTCACCGGCGGCAACGACGCTGCGGGCAGAGCTGCCTGCGGTGGAGCGGCGCACCTGGTTTGGTCGTCGCGCTACTGTTGATGAAGCAGGTATGGTCCATTTGCCGGAGGATGCGAACGGAAGGACGGGGGACGAACCTCTCGAGAGGTTCATTGCGCTCAAGGAGCTGGCATTCGATCCGAACGTCACCCTTGGTTCCGAGGATCAGGAACTATTGATCGCCGCAGCTAACGAGACCGATGCGTCTACGCTGTTCGTCAGCGCAATGGGTCAGGACTCAGCCGACTATGCGCTGTTGAACAGCCTTCCGGTGCTGGCGCGTTGGGCGCCCGAAGCGCTCACCGATCTGATCCGGCGGATCTTTGCCAGCGCCGAGACGAGAGGCGCTTCGGATGATGGCGATGCCGAGGACAAGCTCGTCCGGCTGGCCAAGGAGATCGGGCGATACTGGCCGCTCCTCAATGCGGAGACCCACGAGATATTCGCGCGATCCGTCGCCCCGATGTTGGAGCGCTCGCTTCTCGACAGGAAGGACAGCGACTGGCTCCATGCCCAGATATCGCGTCTTGCAGGAAAAACAGCGGCACAGCAGATCGCAATCTTCAAGAGCGACCCTCACGGCCCCTGCTTCTATACCGACGAAGTTGCAGTGTTCGCCGCCCCTATGGAGGCTGATTATGAACCCATCCGGCCTCTGCTGGCCGGTGAGCATCGCCAGCATTGGATCTCCTATCTCGCCAGCGTCGATCTGAGCGAAATGCCTCCCAGCCTCGCGAACGACCTCGTTGCCGGCTTTGCGAACGACAGCGATGTTACCCGGCGGCTGCTCTTCCTGATCGGACGCCGCAGCAACCAGCCCCCTCTCCTGCAGGCCCTGGTCAACACTGGCTGGAGCTGCGCCGCCGAGACCGAAATCAATGAGGCGGCCAATGGCTCGCTCGCGCTGATCGCGGCTGCCAGGCACTTCCCTGTACCTGACCTCGACACGCGCATCGATCCGGTCGCCTGGGGCGCGCGCGTTCAGGATGATCCCGGCGACGAGGACGCGCTCAACCATTTCGAGGCGTTTGTCCTGGACGCGATCGGCAAGCAATCCTTCCCGGACGGCTTTGGCAAGCAGGTGTCGTGGCTGAACGCCAATGAGGCGATGCTCGTCTTGGCAGAACGGCGCGGTCCAGCGCTTGCCGCTGCACTCGATGCCTTGCTGGAGCGCGGCGCGGAACATGCTTTCGCGTTCGACAACTTCCCGGTCATGACTGCGCTGCGCGCTTTGATGATGAAGCAGCCCGAAGATGGCGCGAGGATCTGGTCAACGCTCTACCCGCATTACAAGGAGAGCAGCTGGACCAAGATGGACAGCTTTGAGAGCCTGCCCTTCTACAGCGACCGGCCCGAGATGACCCGTCACTGCGAACAGGTTCTCGAAGATGCGAACACGGATCATGCGCTGGCCTCCGTTGCCCGGTGGGCGACAGAGGGCGGGCGCCTGGGTTGGCTCCTCGATCGAATGTTCGTCTGGTTGGAAAGCCAGCTCGCTGGTGACATCGCTCGAGCCTTCAACCTCGGCCGCTTCCTCGACCCTGGACCGGACGCAGAGAGTTTCTGGCAGCGAGCGAGGGCAATCCAGACGTCAGGCTGGTTGCAGGAGACGCAGGACAAGGCAGAGGAAAGCTTTCGCCGGCGAACCGCCGCTGGTCACTGGCGTGACCGGTTCATGTCGGGCAACGACCCGGACAAGGCCTTTGCCTCCCTCACCCTCTTCCTTGCCTGCGCAGATGATCGGGCGATCACATTGTTCGAGCGCGCGATCGCAGCGCGCGGATTTGATGGTCTGCCATTTGAAGAGATGGCGATCTGGCATGCGGCACGTCGGGATCGGGACCGGGTCGAGAAGGAAGCGACCAAAAATCTGGATAAGCGGCTCTATTTCACCGATATCTGCAAGGAAACCCATGCGCCCTGGCGGGCGAAGGCGCGCTCCCTGCCGGACTGAGTCCGGCCGGCCGCAGTACCGCAAAGGAAAAAATGAGAGCATTTCGACGCCGGTTTAACGAAAAAACGTTGAAACCGTAATGAAACGATTTATTTACGGCTCGTGAGGAGCCATTATGCTGTTCGAACTCGAAATTGAGAACTTCTTCTCGATCCGCGACAAGCAGGTTGTCGATCTGCGTGTGGGGGCAAACGCGCCAGATTTACCCGGTAGGCTGTCCCCGATCTGGCCGGGCGCGTCTGATCGAGCGCCCAAGGTCGTGGCCATTTTCGGTCCGAACGCAGCGGGCAAATCGACTATCTTGCGGGCGCTGTCGTTCATCGCCTGGTTCGCGCGCGAAAGTTTCCAGATCTCGCCGACCGGCCGGCTCCCTTATGAGCGGTTCAACAGCGTTGAAGGACAATCAGCTCCGACCCGTCTGAGCCTGTCCTTTGGCGGTCACAGCGAACCAGAGGACGAGACTTCTCCCGCCTGTCGCTATACCTATTCCCTTGAACTGGGCGGTTCGAACGCGGCCCAGCAGGTGGTATCGGAAGCCCTGCACTATTGGCCCGAGCCCGCACGCCGAAAGGTTCGGCTGTTCGAGCGAAGCGCTGAGGGCAAAGTAGTTGCGGCAGGCGCATTCAAGCTCACCGGGTTCCGGCAAGCGCTGGAAAAAGTGCTGCGCCCCAATGCGAGCGTGATCTCGACGCTTGCCCAGTTGAAGCATCCGATCGCTACCCAGCTTTGGGAGGCGGCGAATACGATCTCGTCGAACATCCTGATCGAACGCTCTGACGGCGTCGAGGAACAGATGGTTCGTCACTATGCCGAGAACCCAGGTTTGGTCGAGGCGCTCAACCGCGAGATTGAACGCATTGATCTGGGCATTCGTACCATGCGGGTGGAAAGCGGGCCGAACGGGCCGGTCGCGCTGTTCACGCATGAGGGCCATGACGGTCCAATGCCGCTCGTCCTCGAAAGTCATGGTACGAGGATGTTCCTGCGCCTCTACCCATTCCTGCTTCGGGCACTGGAAACCGGCGGCATCGCCGTGATGGACGAGCTGGACACGGCAATCCATCCGTTGATCCTGCCCGAAATTCTGCGTTGGTTCTACGACCCAAGCCGGAACCCGCACGACGCGCAGCTATGGATGACCTGTCACAACGCGTCTCTCCTTGAGGAACTCATCAAGGAGGAGGTGCTCTTCTGCACCAAGTCGCCGGAGGGCAGAACGGAGGTCTACGCCTTGCAGGACGTCCAGGCTGTGCGACGCGACGAGAATTACTATCGCAAATATCTTGGCGGCACCTACGGTGCCCTCCCCCAGATCGGATGAGCCGCCAGAAGCGCAAGGTCGTCCCGCAGCGCCGCCGTATCTTCGTCGGCTGCGAGGGCGAAAGCGAACAGGGCTATGTCGCGCTGCTCACCAGGCTTGCCGAAACGCAGCGGCTCGCCGTGCATCTCGATGCCGTGCTGCTGCAGCCGGGCGGTGGAGACCCCTCGTCGCTGGTGGATCTGGCGATAAAGCGTGCCGGTGAACGGGAAAAGCGCCACGGAGCTTTCGAAGGGCGCTTCATACTGCTCGATGACGACAAGCTGGGGATCAGTCCCGACCGAGATGCCCGGATCACGCCTGCGGCCAACAAGGCGGGCCTGGGTCTGATCTGGCAGCACACTTGTCATGAGGCTCTGCTTCTGCGGCACCTCGAGGGGTGCGCGCAGCGGCGACCGGGCAGCACCGCTCTTGCGATGACGGCTCTTTCCCAGGCCTGGCCCGGCTATCGTAAGGGAATGCCGGCAGCCCGGCTTGCAGAGCGGATCGACCATGGGGCGATCGCACGAGCAGCGGCAGTTGAAGCCGCTCTTGCTGGCCTTCTCACCACTATCGGCTTTATTGAGCCAGCATGACTTTTAGCAGAAAGGAATTACGATGAATAACGCTGAACTGGCAGATGCACTCGCAGCAGCCAATGGATTGACGAAGGCCGACGCGCGCAAAGCGGTCGACGCTGTGTTCGCCGCCATTACCGACGCGGCGGCAAAAGGCGAGGAAATCTCGATCAATGGTTTCGGGAAGTTCAAGGTGAAGGATACGCCGGAGCGCGAGGGTCGCAACCCCTCGACCGGCGCTGCCATCACCATCGCTGCGGCCAAGAAGCTCGGGTTCACGCCGGCCAAGGCCGTCAAGGACCGGTTGAACGGCTAATCAGGCGCGGGGGCAAGCTGCGGTGCTTGCCCCCTTTGGAGAACCGAATGGAAAAGCCACTCAAGAACGTGGTCGTGCACGCGCTAATCACACCCGCGCAGCGCGAGGCGATGGGCGAGATCCTCGACCGGCTGGTGGGCACACCCATCGAGCGGACGGGCGACATCGCGGTCGAGGTTGGCGGTAAGCGATACTTGTTTAGCGACCAGAGCGGCGGGAGCACCGCGGCATCTGTGGAGCGCAATGGCGGCATCGAGGTCGTTCGATCGCAGCCTCCCTACCGCACCGAGCTGGTGACGAAGATCGCCAACGAGGGTTTGGCGGCCGTGGATCGGAAGAAGCATGGCGAGGAGTTCACCCTGAAGTCCATCTCGTCAGGTTGGGACGGTCTCACGGCCACCGAGCAACGTAATGCTGGCAAGCGCTTCCGGGAGCAGATTGAGTCAGACTTTCCCGGACAATTCGACAGCTGGACTACTACCGACAACGAGCGACATTACCGCCGGCGCTGACCAGTGCTTTGCTGTCGGCTCGTACCGCAGTCCGGTGGCACCTTCACACCCAGTTCCGCCGTTGGACAATCGCCTGAATAGAGGAAGGCTTTGGGACATTCCTGCCGTTCGGCACCACGAAAGTAATGTCCGGTTGCGCTGACAGCGGCCAGTCGTAGATCCGCTAAAGCCCTCTCCGGGTCGTGTGATCAAACATAGCTTAGGAACTCCTCATGAGGTCGCCGCGCGACGGTCCATCGGCCCGCGCCCGCAGGTCTGGAGCGCTCCTCGCAGACCGTGAGGAACAGGCGGAGCTTAGCGCGGGATATGCCAACGAAGAACGCCGAACGCTCGTCCGCCTGCTTGCCCCAGAAGGTTTCCTCCTCGACGCCAAGCATGAACACCGTGTCGAATTCGAGTCCCTTGCTCTTGTGGATCGACATGATGCGTACCGCACGATCCCCCGAGAAAGACGAGAGCGCTGTGGCTGGGTCTACCCCGCCGCATAGCAACTCGTGCGCGCGATCCACGGTTTCAACGATGCAGGTCGCCAGCATGTCGCCCTGCGCATATGTCGAGGACATCGCTACGATGGCTTCGCTGCCGACCGCGGCAAGCAGCGTATCCACCAGCTTTTCGAGATCAGGCTTGTGTGACAGATCGATCTTGCCGGTCGCGATCGCCTTGCGCGTCTCGCCGAGCAGCCGGTTCCACTTCGAGCGCAGCTGATACTCGCGTTCCTCGTCGACGCCTTGGTTGAAAACGACGAGATCCAGCAGGCGGCGATGCGCTGCCGGCTGCCGGGGACTGCTTGTGACCAGAAGAAAGTCCACGATAAGGCGCGCCGCGGGCTCCGAAGCCAAATTTTGGGTTGCGTCCTCTTCCCGATAGGCAATGCCGCAGGCGTCGAAGGCCGCAATCAGCTTTTGGCAATATAGTTGCTGCTGTTTGCTGACGAGGATAGCGATTTCCGACAGGGAAACGCCGTCATTATCAGCGAGCTGCTGAACCCGGGCCGCGATGCCTTCGGCCTCTTCTTCGTCGTCCGCGAAATTGAGGATGGCGATCGACCCTTCGTTCCCGACGATGTCGGCATCGTCCAAGGCGGCGAGCGGGTCCATCACCCGCACCATTGCATTCTGCATTCGCCGCAGGGTGGGTGCGGAACGGAAATTCTGGTAGAGATTGAGCGGGTGTGCAGTGAAGTCGTCCGCGAACGTCTGGAAAATGCCTTCGAGCGCGCCAGCCCAGCCCATGATACTCTGCTTGGTATCGCCAACGGCGGTCAGCAGGCATGTGGATCCGCCGAAGCAGGCGGTAATGAGCGCATATTGATCGGCTGTGCAGTCTTGGAACTCGTCCAGAAAGACATGGCTGTAGGTCTGCCGAACGGCGTTGCGGGCGATACGACTATTCTCGATGATCGTCTGGGCGAGCGGCACCATGTCGGCGAAGGTGATCGATGTTCGCTGAACGCGCCGCTGGCCGATCGAATAATCCGGGTCGAGCGCATTCGCGCCCTTTAGCACCGGGCGGAATTGGTCGATCAGACGCTTCGCGAAGGCATGAAACGTATAGCTGTCTAGCCGCGCCCCAAGATCGGCTCCGCAGCGCCGCCGGACTCGTGCTCGCAGATTCTGGGCCGCGTCGATCTTGAAGGAGATGGCGAGGATGCGGCGCGGATAGCGGCAGGTCGCGGTGCGCAGCAGGAAGTCGGCGCGCTGGGCGAGCATCTCGGTCTTGCCGGCGCCGGGACCCGCGGTGAGCGCGAGATTGCGAGCCGTCTCCTTCGCCGCATCGAGCGCATTAGGCTCCAGGACCAGCCCATCGGATGGCGCCCAGCGCGCGATGGGAATCATTCCGGCAATTCCGCGAGCTTCTCCTCGATGCGGTCGAACATTCGGTCGAGAACCTCGGGCATGCTTTCGAGCAGCGCGTCGTCGTCGAGTTTGGCCATCGCCCGGATGTGCCAACTCGGCTTGCTGCCGAGCTTGAAACGTTCCTGATACGCCCCGAACAGTTGCTGCTGGGCATCGTCATATTGACCGCCGAGCGCGTCGTGTGACTTGCCGAGCACGGCGTCGATCGTGCCGTCGTCTGGATCCTCGAGTTCGGCATCGGTCAGGCCATAGGCGTCGGGAAACGCCTCGATCATCATGAAGTCGAGGTCGAGCGGAGAGGAAAAGAACACCGCATTCTTTTCCAGCGTGGCGATCCAGCCATCGTCGTTGAGCATCAGGCCTTGCTTGCTGTCCCACTTGGGAATCGCGTCCGCACCTTCCTCATCGAAATCCACCGGGTCTTCCTGGAATCGCAGCAGCTGCTTCGCCGCGTATTTGATCCGGCCCCAGCCACCCTGGTGGCGCGCGAGGTCGAGATCCAGCAACGTTACGAATGGAATGCCGAGATCGCTCAGCAGGCGCCAGAAATGGTTCACGTGCCGTCCACCCAGCGGAACGACCGAGATCGAGGCATCGTCGGCCAGGATACCACGCGCCGCGAGCAAACGTGGCAACACCACCTCCTCGCTGTCTCCCTCGCCTAGGATCAGCAGTCTCGCGAAGTAGAGCTCGGGAAAGGCTTGGATCGCTTCCCGGACATATTTGTGCGCTTCGGCCCCGCTTGGCATAGTGATCCGGGACACCGTAGTGCGCCGCTCCTCGTCGAGGCGCAGGTAGCGGATGCTCTCCGGTTCGACGCGGCGCAGCAGCGAGGGAGCATGGGTCGCGATAACGGCTTGTGCATCGCCGTCTTCCGCGAACTCGCTCAGCGTCCGTAGAACGCGACCAAGATAGTGCGGGGACAGGCTGTTCTCGGGCTCTTCGACCGCCACGAGTGTGAAAAGCGGTGGGCGCAGCTTGTCGATGTCGAATGCATTGGTGTCGCCGGCTAGCACTGCATTGCCGATGGCCCGCATCGCGAGAACGAGCGTAATGTACAGCAGGGATTGCTGACCGTCGCTTAGTCGGGAGAAGTCGACCTGCGGCGTACCGTGACCGGGCGCGAAGCTCAGGCTGAGATGCCGCAGCAAATTTTCGATTTCGCTCTGAGCGAACGACAGAGTCGGATTGGCGTAAAATTTTCCCTTGTGAAGCGATTCCCAGAGCTTGGTGACCTCATCACCGATCCCCTTAACCGACGCGTTGCCGACGAGCGCTGCGCTGATCTGCTCCGTGAGAGCCGAGATCGTCTGGCGCTCCGCCGACCAGTTGGCGGCACGAAGTGCGCGGCCGAGCAAAGCGTTGGCGGCGTAAGAGATATGGTCTGCGGGATTGCGCCGAGCTGGCAGGTAATGGACCTGCACCGCGGCCCGGTCCTGCTTGGAAACCCTGCCTTGGACGGTTGGAACTCCATCATCATCGACCTGCATCACATGGGTGAAGCTTTCTTCGATGTCCCCGTCCTCGTCGAGGCTGGCTTGGAGGCGGAAGCGAATTCGAACCGACGCGTCGTCTGTTTCCATCTGGAGATGGGAGAAGTTGCCTGCGACGGCCGGCATTGTGCCGTCCTCTGCCTCATCGGCATCGGCATCGGCTAACTCGGGGAACTCGAAGTCGGCCTCAATCCACAGATCTCGCGTCGAAGGTGCGTCCTCCGGGTCTTCATCCGATGAGATGTGAAAATCCGACGTGCGGATCTTACGCTGCGCGGGGTCGAGACTGAACATTCTTCCGAGCGCCTGCAAGACCGCCGTCTTGCCTGAGCCATTAGGGCCCAAGATGAAGGTCGTATTTGCGAGCGAAATTTTCGTCGCTTCTGGTCCGAAGCAGCGGAAATTCGACAGTCTTAACTCCACCAACTTCACGACAATCCCCTTTATCCAATCCGATGCCGCGCACTCTTATGCACGCGATCCTAGCACTCAGGCCGTATCGGCCACATCCCGTTAAATGCTTGATTTCCAAAGGTTAATCGGAACGATGTTGTCGTCTGGTGTCTTTTCCACTGGCAGCGCGAGGCCAGAGACGTGCTCGAACATCTCGGCCTGCAAACCCGAGGCATCGACCATGCGGGTCAGTGAACCGGGAAATGCTGCCTCGAGGGCCTGCAAAGCCTTGGGCAGGAGTTCGGGCATCTCTGTGGGGATCTGATCGTCGAAGCGCTCAGCGCGCCTTTGGCCGGTCTTGCTAAGATGGATGTAGCCGGTCCGATACTGATCCGGAGAAATCATCCTAAGGTCATAGGCTCGCCGCAGTATCGCAGCGGCTGATACCTTCCAGCGGAGTTTCAGCGAGAATATGGCCGACCAGTCTAGGAGGCGGCTGCGCGGAAACTCATGGATGAACGAAGAGCGGGGCAACAGGAAGGCGCTGGCAAACCGGTTTGCCTGATCCTCAGTTACCTTATCGCCGGTTTGAATGCCTCGATGCATGATGAGGTGCCCGGCCTCATGCGCCAAGTCGAAACGCAGCCTGCAGGCGGCAGGCTTCGCCTCGCTGCGGATGATCATTGGCCGAACACAATCTATTGAAAGAGCGTCCACCCGTTCGGACACACCACTGAAGAAGCTGACCACGGCCCCAGCATTTTCCACAACCCGCATCATGCTCGAGATCGGACCGGTTCCGAGCCGCCAATGCTCACGCGCATGATCGGCCGCGGCTTCAATCTCGGCCGCGCTGGCCACCGGAATATCGGGGAAAGACACGGTCGGAAGATCGAGTTCGTGGTCTAGCCTGCTAACGAAACCGTCAAGCAGGGTACCGCGCGCCAGCACCTGGCTGACGACGGACACGGGTGTCGTGCGCTGCTTACGGAAGTGACACTGCTCCGGACTAATCCCCGCCGATGCCGGGATCGCGAAGAAATGCTCCGCAATGCCGAGAGCTGCCGCGAGCGCGGCGCGCATCTCGTCGGTGGGTACCTTCAGCCCTTGCTCAAGCTGGTTAAGATACTGGCGTGTGGCGCTGACCCGCGCACCCAATTGGTCGAGCGTCAAGCCCAGCGCCACTCGAGCGAGGCGCAAGCGCTCCCCGTGGAAAGCGGAAATGACCATTTCATTCCTTGCCGTTTGAACGGCGTTACTCGCCTGTTTTCGTCTTACGATCGCGCACGCCCACGCTGGGGGCATCGAGCTCAACAGACTCGGTCGCTGGCATACCGATGCCACCAGTGAATGCGTCCAAACCGAGAGGCACATTCCAGTTCAGCACAGCCGTCTCACCGCGCAGGCCGACGAACTTGACGGCGAGAGCGCTGCCATCGACATCGGTCTCAACCGCAAAGCGGTAAGCGAGATCGTGACCCTCATCGCGCTCATCGAACGAGAAGCCAAGCTGGTCCAGCTCGCTCAGGCTCTGATGAAGGGTACGGGCGGTTGGCTCTTCCGCCTCACCGCGATAAATGCGAACCGGCACCTCGCCGATCGTGAAGATCAGACGGCGGGAGCGATCGATCACGGTCAGCCAGGGAAAGCGCTGGCCGTCGAAGGCCGTGAGAATACGGTATCGAGCGAACTGGGATGCACGGCACCCCAAGGTCCAGCCATCGTCACCAATGTCGGAATCGAAAAGTTCGACAGCCAAACGCCGAGCCTCGAGGATCATCTGCCCGACCGCAACGAGGCGCTCTTCGGTCAAATCCTTGTGTCTTGGTCATGTCGGTCGGCCCTCGTCATCGTTTCAAAGGCACTATGGGCTAATTGATAAATCTGTCAACTAGAAGCAAATCTGTAAACCAGCCGATTGACGCTTTGGTATGGTCCCATGCGGCATCAGCGCCAAAAGCCTAGGCGACGATCAATGTTCTCCAAAAGATTGCACAGGTCGATGGCAGGTTCTGACATAAGTTGCTGTTCATGACATACCCTCTAAACGGCTAAAATTGGTCGATCACCGCCACCCCGAGCGAGGCAAATTTGCGGGAACTGGCCGTGCCTGATCAAGAGCAAGAATGCCTACGCTCAGAACCAGATTTCCACCATAAGACCGAAGTGGCATCGGCACGGTTGAAATAAGGGGATTGTGATGAACGAGAATATCCTCGTTGAATTTGAAGATGGCAGCGCGATGGTGTTCGCACCGAAATCATCGGTGCGCATCGCCAATCGCGGGCCGAGCTCGGTGCCCAAGAAGGATTTCGAGCAGGTGCGTACATATCCCCCTGAATGGGTCGGTTTCGGATCATTCGAGGCCCGCATCCTTTCTGCCGGGCAGCGCGTCGAAACCTATAAGGGCCTTCTGACGGTTGCCAGGATAGAGCATGGGGTTGATCTGCCTTTAGGCATCGTGGCCGATGAAAGGTCCACGCCAGATCCTGCCTGAGTTTGAAGTTTCCTCCCTTCTGCGCTATGTTCGAAGCGCACCGGAGAGAACGATGCAGCACTTCGATTGGAATCTCTTCAATCTCACGCGAGATCAACTCGGCGGACCGCTTTT
The DNA here is from genome assembly GCF_001899725.1 of Sphingomonas sp. 67-41. Lineage (NCBI taxonomy): Bacteria > Pseudomonadati > Pseudomonadota > Alphaproteobacteria > Sphingomonadales > Sphingomonadaceae > Sphingomonas > Sphingomonas sp. 67-41. The sequence goes on from NZ_MKWJ01000019.1 coordinate 69,039, forward strand.
TGGGTTCGTGGACGATGATGCGGACGATCCGACAGGTTTCCAAGAGGCACAGCCGCTTCCTCAGACTGTTGGAGGCAAGATCGCTCACGGCTTTGCGTACGTGCTGCTTTTGGGCGTCATCGGCTACATGTTCGTAGCGCTTTGACATCAGTCACGCAGGTTCTTGTCCTGGAAGAAACCGACATTCTGGTTTTCGCCTGCCTCGGATTGAAGCGAGGAAGCAGCCTGCACGTTGGTAGTACGAACGGCCTGCGCTGACCCTCGTTCGCTGGCGCTTCTTTTTGCCCCTGCATCGATTAGCTCCGAGGCTTTGTGCGGGTCGCCGCGGTCCGGCCCGCTGGGAAGCTTCGGCGGCACCCGTGGTCGATAGGCTCCCGCGACATCCGATGCGTCTGTGGTATCCGGATGCCCAACATGCACCAAATCGGGTTCACCCAGACGATCTGCGACCTCGGCGCGAATGGCTTCCTGGCGGCTTTCCATCCATCGCTCGATCATTTCTTGCCGGACCTGTGCCTGATGCGGCGTCAGCACGGTAGCCCAGAGTTCCGGCGCATCGAGCCCCCTGCTGGAGGCCTGCTCAGTCCGATACCACTGCGCAAGATCCTGGCTCAGATTCTGGCTGAGACTGAGGCCGTGGGTCTCTGCATAACTCGCATCGCGCGACAGCTGCTGGGATAGTTCCTCGAGCTTCCGCGCCGTCTCGGAGTAAGAATTCGCGCGTGCGAGAGCCTCCTCATGCGACATGGAACTGCTCGCGGTTGTCGATGCGCGCGAGAAGGTGCCTGCTTTCTCATAGGTCCCATCAGCCTGTGATGCGCCTGATCCACTCGAATGTTCATCTCGAAAGTTGCTGCTCGCGGAGCTCTGGCTTTCGGACGTCCGATTGTCCGAAGTAGAGTGTCGTAGCTGGTCGGACTGCTGTCCCTGAGAACCCACCTGAAGTCCGAGTGAGGGAAGAGCACCGCGAAGGCCTTGTTTGCCTCCCCCTCCGCCGGAAGTTCCTGCCGACAATCTCCCTCCGACGGTATCAGATACGGTTGCCGACCGATCTCGACCGTTACCTATTGTGAGACTCTGGCCTGTTGACGACCGCTCGTCGAAGCCCTGGCTGCTCGACGCCGTGGTGCGGTCGAATTGATCGACTGAGGTGTTTGCCGAGCGGCCAGCGCTGGAGTCCCATCCAGAGGACGTTTCCGTTGACCGGCTCGTGCCGCTACGATCAGTCTTGGTCCAGGTGATCAGTTCCTGGGCGGCATTTTCATAGGCCTGGGCTTGACGATGGGCGCTGCTTGCCATCTCACGCCATTCCGCCACATTGCCGCTCGTCGCCGTCGGGGTGAACCCGAGCCTCGATATTGCCGCTCCGGTGTCGATCACCTCCTGACCGTTGCCAAAGCCAGTGACGACGGCACCATTGTCCTGCCGCCAACCCGTGCTCGCATTGCCGCCCATATAGCTGGGCGCGGTCGTCCATTGGTCGCTCTGCCGCATGTTCGAGGTCGCATTAGCCCAGCTGACATTCCCGTAGGAATAATTGCCGGTAGTCTGTTCCACAGCCGCGGCCTCCGCAGCATTTTGCGCCGGCGCCAGCATGCTCGTAGCCTGCCCCGCGATGGACATCGCTCCCCGTGCGAGCCCAGCAGCAAGGAACGGTATGCTCATGAGCATGAAGCCGGCGATCGTCGCGGTTTCGGAATTGACGGCCCCGATGCCGGCATAGCTCCCAAGGGACATCCCACCCCCCGAAAGACCGCGGACGGCGCTCTCGGCGCGAGTCATGCAGACCATATGGAGGATCACGTAGAGCGGTCCCCAAGCAGCCAGATAGAAGAAGCCCATGGCATAGCCGCGCAGGGCATTCAGGCCGGTCTGGGGCATCATGAACAATGGGAAGATCACAGGGAACATCGCGAAGAAGACAACCGTCAGGACAATGTTCAGGATCGGCACCCAGGCCATCGCCTGTTGCGCAATCGAATTGTAAGTGTTGCGGGCCTGAATGTCGGCTCGGGTAGTAGCAAAGGCATCGATCGACGCACCAGCAGTGCTTCCCGACATGCCATCCCGCGCTTGCATGAACGCATTGATCGCGCTGTTCTGCCGCATCACGCCCACGAAATTATCGCTGTTGCCGGTGAACGCTGCGTTGATCACTGGAACGTCATGGGTGAGCTTCGCGGCCGCCGCTTCGTTGCTGAGCCTTGGATACACAATCTTGCCCCAGATCGCCGCGTTGGCCTGGATCATGGTTTCCCACTGCCCGCCCAGCGCCTGGTATGCGACCCGGCAGGTAACAATGTGACTGCTTACCTTCCCGCCGGAAGCTCTCTCGAGCCATTGCTGGGATCGGGCCTCCGATCCAGGACCGATCGCCGTCCAAAGGTCGCTGGCCTTCGCCAGATCGGTCAGCGATTTGTGGTGGAGGAGCACGTCACCGAAGACACAGTTCTTGAAATGCTGCTCGAGATTGGTCGAAAATTCGGCGTCGCGAATGGTGAAGTTGCGCGTGGCATCGAAGAGGCGCGCGCCATAAATCATGCCATTCGACGTGTAGTTGAGCTCTCCGGGCATAACGAACACCGTCTCGGCCGTCCGTGTCAGCCAGTCTCCGATCTGTGTCGTGAAGCTTGAAAGGACCCCCAGGCCCAGGGGCACGTTGTCGACAGTCGCTGGCGCCAGGGACGGGTTGATCCTGTCGGTCACCTTGATGTCGACGGTGGGGACCATCAGGCAGAGATAAATTGCTGTCGCTCCCAGGAACCAGTTGAGCCACGCCTTGTAGTTCAGGCTGAAAGCGACCGTGATCAGGGAGTAGATCAAGCCCATCACCATCACCACCCGGATCAGGGACTTATAGCCCCCTCCCCCCGACCAGGCGGCAACGGCGTTGAACGTGTTGACGAGATACTCACCGCCGCCAACCGTAAAGACCTCCAGCATACCCCCCTCCCCGCCTTACATCAGGCCCTGGACATTGAGGCTCCGCGAAAAGCTGAGTGCTGCCTGCATGCCCGGTGACATCGCGTTCTGCAGCGTGGATTCGAGCATAACGCTGCGGTTGATGATCATCAGCGTCTCATTGAGCTTATTGCTCAGCTTGATGTCGCGCTGCGCGAATTTCGCGCGCGTCGCTGCGATTTGCTGGCGCCACTGCGAAGCGGTTTCCTGGTCGGCCGTCTGATAGAAGACCTTCGCCTGCTCAACCCGGTCGAGTATGTTGTCGACCATCGCGTTGAGCATGTCGATTGCGACGATCTCGGAGAGCGTCTGGATCTCCCCGTCGGCCAGCACCTGATGGGCCATCGCCTGAACCGCGAGGATTTTGTACAGCGGGATCGTAGCGATGTTCAGAAGCTGCCGCTCCCCGGCATCTAGCGCGGTGTCACTGCGGATCTTGCTGCTGATCGAGGTGATCATCGCTGAGATCCGCGGCCGCAATGCAGCACTCGCGGGAACCGTGAGGGCTTGCTCGCCAATCGTCGTGCAGTCCGAGTTCGTACATTTGAGGATCTTCACCGCCGGCGCGTTGGCAGTGCCATCCAGGAGCGCGGTGACCACCGCTTCCTCGGCCGGGCCCACGATATCCACCTGCGGCCCCTGATCGCTGCCAGTTGGCGGCCGGGTCACGACCGTGCCCACGATCGTCATGATGTATTCCGAGAATTCCTGGTCGAAGGCCCCGAACTTCTGCGATTTGCGCAGCGCCTCCCAGGTGTAGTTGTGCGGTTCGCCGATGAGCTGCTCGCGCATTCGCGGATCATTGTTTCGGGCAATCGTGCTGTCGCGCTGGCCACCATTATTGCAGCCCTGCCGTGCCGCCGCCCAGTCGGAAAAGATGCCCTGGCTGTTCCCTACCGCCTCGCAGATCGTGGATCGTGTCGTCTCCATCTGGGGCCAGATCCCGCCAACCAGAGCCTGGGCGGTCTCACACGAGGAGATGTTCATCTGGTTGAGGAGCTGCGCCTTCTGGGAGAACTCATCCATTACCTTGCCGATCTCCGGCGACACACTGTCGATGGCGAGCTTGAAGGCGAAACCAAGCGCGTTGTTCGCCGTCGCCTTCAGCATCGCAACGATCTCACTCGCGTTGATGAAGGAGAAGGAGCCTGCGAACAGATCTATGCCGCCGCAGCCCGCTCTGGCGCTCGGTAATTGCAGATTGAAGGGAGACACGCTCTTCTGGGGGAAACGGGTCCAGACATTGCCGAGCGAATAGTAGCCTGCCGATTGCCCCTGATAGGCGGACGGGCCGGTGACATTGGCAGCGCCCCCGGCATCATTGAAGAAGCTGTTCATCTCGCCGGCGACATCCGCCCGCGCCACGCCTGTAAGCGCGAGGTTCGAGGCAGCGAGCAACGCTAGCCCGGTGGCAGTACGGGAGACCATACGGCCAAAAGCGTTTCCTCGTATGCCGTTCATCAGTAGTCGCTCCCCACCTTGGTGTTGGTCAGCGTGAAGATGCGCTCCATGATTTCATCAGCGCTGAGGATGCCGTACCCGACCGGAATGGTCTTGCGCGTGGCGGTGTCGAAAAGAACGAGGGCCGGCGTCTCGTTGCCGGAAATGCCCATCCGCGCCCGTTGGCCACTATCGACCACATATCGGGGGAAGTCGCGGCTTGGGCCGCCATCCATCGATACCGCCATCACCGCCATCCGGTGGCTGTCGGCGACCGAACGCAGGATCGGAGAAAAGACCTCGCAGGCGCCGCAGCTTTGGGCGAAGAAGTAGAACAGGCCATAGCGCTGACTGAGATTGGTCAGGACCGCGTCCCGGTCCGCCTTCCGGTTATCAAGCCAGGCGCGCTTTGCCACGGTCGAGACCGGGCGCTGCAAGGTGTAGTCAAGGTCTGAATGCTGCCACAGCGCCCGCTGCCAGGTGTCAGAGAAGGTGGATGCGCGGTCGAGCTGTTCGCGTTGGAATCGCACATACGCCACCACATTCTCTTGGGACGGATCCAGGATCGCGCGAGCCTTGAGCTCGTCCAACTCCTTGGTGATCGCGCTCAGCCGCTCTGCGGCCGACGAAGCCGGCGCCTGAGGCGCGTCGATATCGGGCTTGGGCTCGGGCTTCGTGCAGTAGAACCATTGCCCCAGACGCCGCTCTTCGCAGTAGAATTCGTCACCGGCCTGCGTTGCTCCATCGGGTTGGTGCCGAGGTGCGGCGACCTGTGCTGCAGCGGGCACAGGTGTGAGAAAGGCTGCATAGACGAGCGCGATGAAACCACGGGCAATCATTGGTTGGCCCCCTTCTCCGGCGCGAGCGCTGGAGACGTTTGCGGTGCGGAAGGTGGGGGTGGCTCAGACCAGAGCGATGGCACGCGGCAGCATGGGGAGCCGGACGATGCACGCTGGCAGAGTGGTGGAGCGGGTGCTGGTCGAGGCGAAGCAGCGGGAGGTTGGTCTGTGGCCGACAGGAGCAGCAGGAGGACCGGTTCAAAGATCGATGGCACTATCGAGCTCCTTCTTGGTGAGGCGAAGCAGGCTCATCATCAAGGCGACGTCGAGGAGACGAGTGCCTTGATCGAGCATATTGACGATTCCGTGCAAAACGGGGCGCGCTACGGTCCGCCCCTGCTCGGTGGCCCAGAACCCGCAGCGCGTACCGGCAAGCCAGCCCCGCCGCCGCATCAGCAGCGTGGCACTGTCGATACTTGCGCAGGAGACGGTATCGGCGAACCAGCCATTGACGACATCGCAGATGTCCTGGGACGGCAACGGTTGGATCGAGCGGTGAACGGACAGAAATATGCCGAGCTCGATGACCGTCATGCCGTTGATCGGGCACGCCTCGCAGGTATCGATGACGTCATTTGCGGCTGGGGCCATCTGCCCTCCGGATGGTCCATCGCTCATCCGCCAGTTCCGTGCAGTTCGTAATAGTTGTTAATCTTGTCCTGTATCTGCCGCATCGTCTCGACTTCGTCGGGCAGCTTGGCGGCGTCCATGAACTCCTTATAGACCTCAGTGAAATCCATCTTGGACAAGTCGAGACGAGCAAATTCCTCGATCGTGAATCCACGACACTGCTCGCTCTTGGGGGCGCCCCATGGCTTACCGAGCTGAATGCGTCCCTGCTCCTGCAGTATCCGGCTCAATTTGCTTTCGAAGCAGCAATAGGCAGTCCGTTTGGTCTTGCAGATCCCGAGGAAGCTGGAGGAGCAGTATGTTCCCAGCTTGTGGCAAAATCCCATGCGATCCTTGATGTCGAGGCGCATCTCGCTTTGCGAGCAGGCAAACAGGGCCAGGAAGGGCGTCGCGAGCGCCGCGATAGCGGTTGGCCCACCTGCCAGTGCCCCAATGCCCGCAGCGGCCGTCAGCAGCCCGGACGACTTGCCAGCGCAGCAGTTGATCAGTCCGAAGACCGGCTTGTGGCACGTTTCGCGCGCGCCCTTGAACACGGTCAGGTTCGCTTCATCGAACTCCGATCCTGCCTGGTCGATCGAGTGGAGAGCAACGAGCGCATCCTTGAACTCGGTCGAAGCCTCGCGGACGATCGGTTCGCATTCGCCGTTGATGCAGTAAACGTCATTTCCGCAGATATACTGTGGGGCGGTCTCGCCGGGGCTCGAGGGTGTCGGGCAGCGGTAGATCTTTTCGGTCACCTTGCAGGCGCCGCCGTCAGGATCCTCATCGAGGCATTCTGTCCGTAGATACGTGCATTGATGGTTGGTCTCGAGCTCCCCGCAGTCGCTTGCTGAGGAGATGCGATTGCACTGATAGGTTCGCTCCCATGCCCAGCACGGCTGCGTCACCGCGATCCCGTCGACGATACGAGTGACCGGGTCACTCGAGGTGCAAACCTCGCCCTGCAGCGTACAATTCGCATCAGCCGCGTTGCCGGCGCACATTCCTTCGTTGCGCGTGATCACGGGAACCGCAGGTTCGTCCTGCTTCGTCAGCCAATAGTTGCCCGTCGAGACAACGGTGCCAGGATGAAAGAAGCCAGGGGTAATGCCCTGTGCCTCGGCGCTGCATTTGACTTCGACAGCGGTGTGGCCAAGCCGTCGGCAGTCTTTAGCGGCCGTATAGCCATAGGCGGCCATGCTGCCACAATAGTCGATCGGTCGGCTTTCCCAGCAAACACCCGAGCCGATTTCATCGTCGAATGCGGCGCGTGCAGGATAGGGCCCACCGTCCTGCGGGTTCGTTCTCAACCGGCCAGCGTAATAGGTATAGATTGTTCGCCGATCGGCCCGGACCGAGAGGCTGACCGGACAGGTGCGCGTCTCCTCATCGACCTTTTCACCGGCATTGCAGGTTGCCTCGTAATAGCCGGTGCTGCCTGGCGCGGGCGGCAGGGGAGCGCAGGAGCCACCATTGCTGCTGTAATCCTCTCCCTCCAGGTAGGTGGATGGATCATTCTCGACGGCAGTGGCCCGGGCCGTGGTGGTCAGCACCTCCGAATTGCTGAACGTGGCGCGGGTATGGTCCGCGTCGGTCGTGATGCGATAGGGCTGGCTGGACGATTTTGTCGCCTGGGCGGCGGCCTCGAGCCGCTCGGGATCACTGAAGTAAGACCCTTCGGGCAGGTTCGTGCCGGAAAAGCCCGGCACCGCTGCGGCCTGAGCATCGCTCGATGGCACCAGCGTGGTATCGCGGCGCTTCTCAGAGCCCATGTCCTTGCCTTGCTGACGTGCCTCATCGAGGGTCATCTGCGCTGCGGCCGGAGATCCCAGCGCGAGCAGGATCGCCGCTCCAAGGCAAGAGACCTGCCCCCTCATGGATTTGCCTTGCGCAGGTTCGACAGCCCGACCGCGGCTACCCGCGCGCCGGGCCCCCTGCCCTGCGCGAACTGCTCGAGGGCATATTCCAGGCTGACGTTGCCAACGATACGGTCGAAAGGCGGTAGTTTCGTCTGGCAGTTGAAACCGGCGCACAGGTCGAAGTCGGACGAAACCGAGACGTAGGTCGGCACCGCCTGGACGCTGAACGCGCGAAACAGCCGCGGATCGATGCCGATGCTGGTCATGTCGTCACGCGAGACCACTGCGCCAAGCTGTTTCACAAAGGCTTTGGCCGAATTGTCCGGGAAGCCGCGAAACACCACCACGCCGCCGGCCTGGGCCGTGTCGGCGATCAGACGCTTCAGCGACGCTTGCGGCATGGACAGGCTGGCAAACACGATCAGCTTTGGTGCATCGCCGCTAGGCACGGACGCATTGGCCGCAGCCCCTTTGACGATCTCGTCGAAATCGACCGCGCCAGGCGGTCCGACGGGGAGCTCGCTCGCGGCGACGCGTCGCATGTTCGCCACACCGCCTTCCTGGACCGCGCCAGCCTCTTCCCGGAAGCGCACACCCCTGTCCTTCACATGGTCCACCAGCGCTTCAGCATCCGCCTTCATCTCGGCCGAGCGCTTCCTGATCGCGTCGACATCCTGACCTTCGATCGTCTGGGCAAGTGCCGAGAGGGCGACGGTGCCGACAAGGGCGAAAAGCCCGATCCTGACGAGGCGCATCTCCCCCTCCCCCTAAAGTAGAGTCAGACGTGGGCGCTGTGGGGTGTCTCCACCGCCAGTTTCCCACGCCTGCTCTCCGAACCGGACGTGCACCTTTCGTTGTGCATCCGGCTCTCCAGAAGCCTTGGCGAACTCGGGTTTCTTCATCCATTTGAGATCGAACCTCCGAACCGGCACGTAGCTCATCAAGAATTGCTCCGTGCCGCCTTCGGCCCAGACCGGGTTGCCCGGATGGGCGGTGCTCGGCCTACGCCACGATGCGACTTTCCTCCCGGGAACACGTTGGTGCTTGGCCCGAAGCCACAGCCAGAGGCGTTGGCGCACATGCCAGTCGAGACTGGCAAAGATGCGCTTGGCCCCCACGCAGTAGCGGTAGTAGGCGGACCACCCCCGGAGGTATGGATTAAGTTCCTGAAGCATGGCCGTGAGCGAACGCCGGAGCGTCTGCCGCCGGGCCAGTTGATTTACCCGTATGTGGAAGCCGTTGATTGGCTCGCGCGGGATTTCGATCCGGGCATGAAGCCCGAACCGCTTGTCCCACTTGAGCCGCACACGGCATCCCAAGAACCGACAACCCTTAGTCAGCGCAGTGATGCGCGTCTTTTCGGGCGATAGCGTCAGACCCATCGTTTCGTGCAGGTAGGTCGCCAGCGCCTGCTTTTCGGCAAGAGCGTCAGCTTCGGTCCCCGACACGAAGATCAGGAAGTCATCGGTGTCAATCGGCGTCCAAAAAGGACCCCCTATCGGCGTCCAAAAGGGACCCCGTTTGTCGAGCGGTGTGACGGGTAT
>NZ_MKWJ01000020.1:0-76338 GCF_001899725.1 Sphingomonas sp. 67-41
ACCGCCAAGCGAACAGCCTAGACCACCGGGATGAGGGGTCCCTTTTCGACGCCGATCACCCCGCTACCGGGGTCCTTTTTCCACGCCGATCCACATTCTTGAACCTGCGCTTCGGTTCGACAGCGCGAGACGGCAGCTGGAATGGCTTCGCAGATGGATTCCTGCATCACCATCTGACTCTGATGAAAAGGGTTGCTATGGGCTCCAGTGAGACACCCAGGCTTCGGTATCGATCAAGGACAACAGGCGCGCCTGATCCGCTCCCATGGTCGGTTGATCATTGGAGAGAGCCGAGACGATTTCATCGCAGTCGATGATCTTCTGGCGCGCTAGATGGCCGCTGGTCAGCCGCTCAAGAATCTCGGCTCGATGCAAGGTTATGATCTGGTTCGCGAACCCATCAGGACCGCCCTTAGATCGCCTCTCAAATATCCGATTGGGCAGGATGCGGCTGAAAGCGCGTCGAGCCAAAGCCCTATCTCTTCCTCCTTCAACCCAAGCCCAGGACGGCACGGCAAGGCACGTCTCAAGAACTGGCTGACTCATAAGCGGGTTGATCATCGCTGGATGCCGACGGTCATATCCCTCCAGACCCGATTGTATTCTCAAAATGGCGGCTATGTGCGCTGCCTTTCCCGGCAGGCGCGCGCGACCATCCGATAGCCAGGGATGCTTCACCGGTTTTGTGGCGAGGCGAGCCACCAGATCGGCATGCAAGAAGCGAGAATCAGGTCGCCATTGGTATCCTTTTCCTCGCTCGTGGATCGATCTGATCGTTGCTGCAGCAGCTTCGACAGGCGTGCAGCCCGTCAGTCGGCAGACGTCGCGCCCCGTCCGAAGGGCACCGATACCTATACCGCCAACGAGAAGTCTATCAGCGACGGGATTTGCGGATTGAGTATAGTAGAATATATTGTCGCCACCGTTTCCACTGAAAAACGCTTCAATGCGTCGCTCGCGAGCGACACGGTGTATCGCGCGATCATACGCCAAGGCGTGGCTTCGGCCAATCGGACGGGCAAGGTGGGCAACGCACGACGTGGCGAGATCTATGTCCGCCAGATCATACTGTATTTCGAGAATTTCTAGCCCAATCTCACGCCCAAGATACCTCGTAAAGAGCCTTTCATCGCCATCTGGATCGTCGGTAACGAGGGTAACACCCACAACTTCCGTTCGTCGAGCTGGGATACTGGCCGCGACGATGGATGAATCTAGTCCCCCAGAAACACCGATCAGGATTGAGGGATATTTCGAAGACCATGACGAAACCACGTTCTGGATAGTTCGTTGAAGGATTTCTGCCTGGTCGGAGATATCGGATACGAATCCCAACGGTGTATAATCCCAGGGAGACCACAACTCTTTAACGCTCATCGAAGCATCGCAAATGTTGCATGCAGTGCCAGGCAGCAGCTCAGCTAACCCCTTAAGTGGCGTCACGGGGCCTGGTAGCCCCCGCGTGTATAGATGGATCGCTAAGTCTTCCCACGATACTGCGGGTTTCCAAAGTCCAGTGGCGGCTATGATCTCGGGATCGGAGCCTATCACGCAGGAACCAGCAGCGCCCGAATGGTAGGCCGGCAGCCCGCCAGATGGATCGCGCATAACGTTGAAATCAGTTCCATCACTTAAGAGAGAACAGTAGGATCCCCAATAGTTCTCAAGGAGGGCGCGCTCGCCTCTAGCAGAGATCAGCTTCTGCTGATCCATTTTCATTTCGCCTATGGGTTCTGGTGGACCGTGGCGGTCGAAGAGTGTCCCGAGAATTACGCCACGATCTCCACCGAGGCGAATGCCGTAGCCGGGCGACACGAAAGCCCGGACTCCACATGCATCGAAGCATAATTCGAGCCGGAAGCGTTCCGCAGCTTTCTCGACCCGCCTCCGGTCGGGAATAGCCCGATCAATCAGAAATCGCGGAGCGCTCACAGCGCGCATATCGGGGTGTATATCCGCGTGATGTCGATTGAATCGCCAACAACGACCGAACCTTGCTGCACCCAACAGTGGGCGGTGAACGGGTTGATCCGCACACCGATCACTAGGGAGGGATTGTGGCCCGCACGCAAGCACCGTCTGATGATCGCAATCGCCCGCGGTAGGCAACGATCATGGCGGCCAAACACAAAATCGCTGACCTCGAAGGCCGCTGACACGGCAAGGTTCGAGGTCGGAATACACGCTGAACGTCGGTGGGCGAACCGCAAGCGCTCTTGCGCTATCAGGCGTCGAACGTCAGCGATGGCTCGGCGTGCCGCGATCCGCTTTGAGCGCAGCCGTTCGAAGAGGGCTGCAGCAATTTCGATTGCTGGTGCATCATGGATGGAAAGCCGACCAAGATCGCCATTCGGCTCGACGACAGAAGCGGGTGTCGTCAGTCCGCCTTTCCTTGCATTTTCGCCTTGAATTATCTCCAGGGATATCAGGTCGGCGATCAAGGCATCTTCGGAGATCTCGCAGCGCTTTCCGTTCGCTAAGATCAGGCGTTGAAATGCTCGATCGACATCCTCAGGAATGCAAAAATACCGGCTCGTATCCTCATCAAGAAAGATGGTCCGACCATCAACCGTGCAAAAGTGCAATCCAGGCTTGATGTGAAGGTCCATCGCTAACTTTCCATACAGAAGGGAACGTCCGCAGCGATCGAGCCAACGGACGTTCCGAGGCATCCTGGTCAGTCGGCGGAGAGACCGCCGAAGATCGGACGAAGCCCGTTCTGGTTGTCGTTGACCGACATGGCGCCGCCCTTGGTCTGCTGCATGACCCCGCCGAGATCGAGGCGCTTCACGTCACGCTTGTCGTTCTTCCGTTGCATGGTTCATTCCTCTTCAATTGCCGCACTGATTTGTGGCCAAAGGAGGATAAATTGATCTCTGAGCGATCTCCCGAAATATACCCCGACAAGATGGCTGGAAATCCACACGATTCCCTTTCCAAAGCACGACAAATTGTCCAAGATGCTGATTACACGAAGATTTTAGACAGGCTGACGGTCTTCCGCTCATCTGAAAGCGGACTTCTGCCGGTCAATTCTCCGCATATGATAAGCCTCAAGCCTGCGCCGCATGCTCTTTTGGAGATCCGTCACCGAAATATTTGTCAAAATTCTGACCTCTTTCGCGGCGTCGCGGAGATCTTGAATTTCGCCGATTCGGACATAATGGAGCCGTTCATTCAGGTTGCTGACAGACAAGACCGCAAACTCATTGCCCGTCGCCGATGCAAGGGAAAGAAATAGCGAACCCACCGCGTGCGAGATTGCTACGGGCGTCCGTTGCAGATTCTGCGGGGTCGCCTCTTCAATTGCTCGTTTCAACGCTGATAGTCTGACTTCGTGAACCAGACCCATGAGAAGGCTCATGTTCCACGCATATAGGTGGGCCAACCTTTCACCACTATACATAGGTAATCGAAGACCACCGTCGGGGTGCGGCTCTATCAATCCCTCGCCCATCAACCGACAGAGGGCTTCCCGCGCAGGCGTTTTGCTTGCGCGATATCGGTCTGCAATCTCTTGCACATCGAGCCGGCGCCCTGGGGAAAATACGCCCGCAGCGTAATCTTCTTTCAATGATCTGTAGAGCATTTCCTGAAGCGGCGGATCCATCGCTGACATCATAATCCAGCACCCGCAGGAATTGCCGCCACCTGCCAGGCCGGGGTGAGGGCGCGCGTGAGATGATCAAGGTTCCGCTGCGCGATCATCTCGATACACATCCGCTCAAGATCGCTGAGGTCGCCCATCGCGAGCTGTCGCGGAAAGCACATCCGTTGGCCCGCAAAAAGCAGCGGTATCAGGATATGACCCGTCGATAGTCCGAGCCTGTAGGCGCAGAGCAGATGGTCGTCGAGCCGCGAGCGGGGATTGCCGGCCTCGATCTCGCGAAGCCAGCGTACACCCATGCCAAGTTCTCTCGCCAGATCGCGTTGCGTCAGGCGAAGTCTCTTCCGTGCCTCTTCAATTTGCCGCCCGGACTGCACTTTGACGTACAGGATTGGACATTCGGCAACGGAAGTCGCTAAATCATGCGACATGTCCGCGTCTCCTTACGGGAGATACCGCCCGCCAAGGCAATTCGTTAAATTGAAAGCTAAGGTGTACTTACCACCACCGTCAAGACACAACCTCGGCCACTTTGTCGCTATTTATCCGGCAAGATCATCAACCTCCCGACTTGCCGGTGTTCGCGCTCCAGACTGCAATGCGCGATCGAAGGCGTTTATCAGGTCTGATTTACCTGCCTTGGGGATCTGCATCAGCGCCAGGAGATAAATTGTACCGAGATTGGGTTGGCGACCCTCGGGCGATGTCTTCTGTACCCGTTCGGTAATGCTTGTGGCGATATCCCAGAGCCGATTGGACGCTCCGACATGGTGCTCTTCGGCGCCACCTAGACAATCAAGCTCCTGGAGCTGCATTTGGTCGACGATTTCGGTGGTTGACAAGGTGCTGAGATGTTCGACCGCAACATGAAGGGTCGTTCCCCACGCAATCAGGGACCGGGTAACGCGAATCAGGTGGCAATGCGAGTCGATAAGAACGTCGAGCCCTGCCGGCGAAAGCCGGAGTTTGAAACTGCGTCTAGCTCGAGCCATCACTCCTTCTCCTGCCTTAGCTGTTGCATTGTCCCGCGCCGGCGAGCCGAACGGGAGCATTTTCACGACGAATGGAAGCAGAAACGGCATTATAGTGCCGCTTCTTTCCAAATTTGATCTTTTCAACGCATCGCGAGATCAACTCCTCACTTTCGTCGTTCCGATGCTTTGTTTCACCGCTTCGGCACTTCAGTGCCCTCCCTATTGCAGCGGCGATACCTGATCGTCATGCCCTGGGACGCACCGGATCGGTGGCCACTGCGGACTCAAGTCCCGGCCATCCACCCGGCCTAACCAAACCCCGAACCCGAGCGCCTCGCGGCGCCACGAGGAGACATGTGCCATGGACTTCCCATGCCCATTACCGGCGCTTGCGGCAGCCCTGCTGCTCTGCGCAAGCGCTGTACCGGCCAGCGCTCAAACCTATCGGCCCGATGCGGAGGCTTACCCTTGCACTCGCGGCCCCCAGCTCGCCGTCGTTCAAAGCGACCTTGGCTTTTCCATCCGCGAAAAGACCGCACGCTCTTTGCCGCCTGTCGCCCCTGCCGCAATCAAGATCGGCAGCGCGCTAACGCTCGACAGCCGACTTTTCGCGTGCACCTCCCTCGTTCGTCCGGAGCCCAACCATGTTCCGCAGCGCTAAGCTGATCTCGGCTGCCCTGCTCTGTGCAACGGCACCCGCCTACGCTCAGGATAGCGGTGCCGAGCCCCTCACGGCCGCGGCCGCAGAAGCTCAGCGTCAATTGCGCCAGACCTTCACCAACCTGACCTTCGAGGACTTTGGTTCGGCGCCTGTCAAAGGCCCAATATATCAGGCCGTTGCGGGTGGACGAGTCATCTATTTCGCGCCGGAGAGCCAGCATCTCCTCTTCGCAGCGATCTACGACAAGAATGGCGTCAATCTGACAGCGTTGGCGCAGGACACCAGCGCCAGGAAGCGCGTCGGCGCCATCAATCCTGCCGATGCGCTGGTCGTGGGCCCCGCAGGCGCCCCTAAGGTGATTGAGTTCACCGATCCCGACTGTCCCTATTGCCAGGCGCTCGAGCGCTTCTGGCTGGCGAAGGAGGCCGAAGGCAAGCCGGTCCAGCGCCTCGTCTATTTCGTGAGCGGCATCCACCCGCAAGCGGCGGCCAAGGCCGAGCACATCCTGTGCTCGCCTGACCCCCAGGCGACCTTCAAGGCGGTCTATGCCGGCGCGCAGCCCGCATCGCTGCTCAAATGCCGGGCAGGTGCCGAGAAGGTTTCACGCGACGCGGACACGGTCCGCAAGATGGGCGTGTCGGGCACGCCGACGCTTTTCGTCGATGGGAAGCTCGTGTCGGGGTTCCAGCAAGCAGAGCTCGAGGCCTTTCTCGACGCCGAGAGCCCCAAACCCAAGCCCAGCCCCTGACGGCGACAGTTGACGATTTTGGCGGACCTCGCGTGCGCGTTCAACGCGCCGCCGGGACCGAGATGCCGGCGGGAGCGCGCCTCCAGGGGCCGTCCAGCACTGCCGCCGGCCGGACACGACCACCGATCGGTACCGGCAAGCATGTCCTGGACGGCCCCACGCACAAGGAGACTGCATATGTTGACTATGCTTCGGGGAAGGACGTTCCGCACGATCGACGCGGCGGTCCTTTTCCTCCTGGCCGCGATCGCTGGTACGAGCGTCGCTTACGCGTTCCAGGCCCCTGCCGCAGGCGACCTCGGTTACGACATCTACGACATCGTCGTGAACCAGGGTGTAAAGGGTCCGCTCGGCTTCGTGGGCGGCGTTGCCGCCTTCCTGTTCGGTGTCTCGCGGCTCTTCTCGAACATCATGATCGGCATCCCGACGATCGTGGCGGCGGTCTGCCTCATCAAGGCGGATTCGATCCTCCAGACCTTCGGCATGTTGATCTGAGACCAGGACCGGGCGCGCCGGGCGGGCCGGCCGCCCTCACGAGACGGAAGGCGATGGTCGCCTTCCGGAACCCACGCCCAGCGGCGTGGTGAAGCAAGGGAGAAGGGCGTGGACGAACGTCTGCCACAGTTCCTGCATCGGCCGCTCCAGATCCTCTGGTTCGACAGTCAGGAGTTCATCGTCGTGATGTCCACGATCTTCGTCGCGGTCATCGTCGGCGGGATCATCGGCTGGGCTCTCATCGGCGCCCTTCTCCTCTTCATCCCCTGGAAGCGGACCAAGCCGCGCGGGTTCATCCCGCACCTGGCCTGGCGCTGGGGCCTCGCCCGCTTCCGCAACTATCCGGGTCCGACCCAGACCCGCTTTTTCGAGTAAGCGAGATGGCTTTTCCCTTCAGGCGCAAGCCCCAGGCCGATATGATCGGCGATACGCGGCCGAGCTGGCACCTGCACCGCTACCTGCAGGGATCGGCCAACCTCTTCGAGGAAAATCGACTTCTCAAGGTCGCGATCGCCGGCCTCTTCGGCATCACCGCGGTCCTGGGCACGGTCATCTACACCTCGAACCAGAACACACGAACGGTGATCGTCCCGTTCGGCGCGGACGGCGACCTCTATGTGACGGGCAACAAGCCCTCCGAGGCCTATCTCCGGGCGATCACCTTCAACATCGTCGGCCTTGCCGGCACCTATTCCGCCTATTCGGCTGACCGGCAGTTCCACGAGCTGCTGCGGATCGCGCATCCCAGCGCCTATAATGGCCTGCGCGACAGCCTGAACCGGCTGCTCGATGAGCTCGGCAACAATCCGACGCTCTCGATCGCAACCTATATCCGGGGCGACCAGCCCGTCACCTGGACGGGCAGCGAGATCCTTGTCCCCGTCGAGAAAGTCCGCGTGATCGGCGGCGTGATCCGCAAGTTCCGGGGCAATCTGCGCATTCGCTACGCGCTCGAGAATGGCCGTTTCTGGCTGACCGCCCTGCAGGAGGAGAATTTCAATGCCGATATCCGGTAATCGGGCGAGGCGTGTCCGCCTTGCCGGGGCACCCGCCTTTTTGATCTTGGCCGCGACAATCCCTGCCGCTTCGCCCGCCCTCGCCCAGTCGATCGCGGCTTTGCCCGACCAGACAAGCCGCATCCGGCTGTCCAACCGTGACGTCAATCATATCGTCTGCGTGGGCGGCGAAATCGAGGACGTCAAATTTTCGGCCGAAAAGGGCCTCGCCGTCGAGCGCGGCGGTTCGGACGCCTGGGTCAAGTTCCTCGTGCTCGAGACCGACGATATGGGGGCCAAGACGCGCACCTATGTGACGACCCCTTCCGAATTCTTCGTCTCGTGCAACGGCGCGATCTACCCGCTCTATGCCGAACCGGCCGATATTCCGGCACAAACGGTGACGCTGGTTCCCGGCGGCGCGCAGCGCGCCCGCGCCAATGACGCGCTCCTGGGACCGCTGGTCGAAGAGGAACGGGCGGTCGGGATTGCGCTGGCGATCCTGCAGGACCGGGTACCGGCCTCCTTCTCCGAAGTGGCGCCCTCGCGCGACCGGCTGATCCTCGCTGATCTTCCGACCGCCTCGCTGTCGGAACGACGCCGCCTCGAGGTTGAGGGTGCGGGCCTGTCGGTCAGCGAATATCTCGTCCGCGCTGTTGCTACCACCACGCTCGATGAGCGCGACTTTCTCGATACCGCGCTCGGAGCCGACATCTTCGCCATCACGATCGATCGCCTCACGCTGGGTCCAGGTGAGACTGCGCGGCTGATCGTCGTTCGCAGGAGCGTTCAGCCATGACGACGCCAGAGGACACTCCGCAGACGTCTCCGGCCGCGACGCCCCGTGCCGGTGGCGACGAAAGCCTCAACGATACGTCGCCCCGCCCCGCGTTGCTCGATCTGAGGGCGCAGTGGTCGAAACTTACCTCGGATCAGAAGCTGCGCACCAAGCAGTTGGGCGTGGTCTCGACGATCGCGCTGCTCGGCCTCGGCCTCTACACCGCCAGCTCTAGCGGAAAGAAGGAAGCGCCCAAGGCGCCCCAGGCCAGCAATCTTGATATGGGCGCAGGGCTTCGCGGCGATAGCCTCGAGGTGAAACTGCGCGGCGACCTCCAGAAGATCCTCGACGGACAGAGCTTGCTCGGCGACCGGGTCACCGCGATCGAGGAGGGCAAGGTCGTTCCCGGTGGCAGCGCTGGCGCTCACACGCCAGCAGCAGGCGATGGCGGTGATCTCCCGCCCGCGATCCCCGGCGAGGCGCCCGCCTATCCGCCCGTACCTCGCGAGGCAAAGGGCGCGGCGGACGAAATTCCAGCACCGCCGACCCCGCCTGCCGCGCCCCCGGCACCGCCTGCTCCGCCTACCGAGCGCCAGATCGGCGCGATCGGCGCGGCGACCGCCGCGCAAGGAGCGGAGGGAGGCGCGAGCGGCGGGGCTGCATCAAAAAAAGGGAAGCGGACGATCTATTTGCCACCTGGTTTCATGAAGGCGCGGCTGCTGACCGGCATCGACGCGCTGGCGAGCCGGGACGCGACCAGTAACCCCGAGCCGATCATCGCCCGGGTCCAGGCGCCCGCCGTGCTTCCGAACGAGGTGAAGGCCAATCTCGCCGGCTGCTTCGTCATCGGCAATGCGACCGGCAGCCTCGCCAAGGAGCGGGTCGAGATCCAGCTGGTTTCGATCTCCTGCGTGGACTTTGAGAGTCATGCAGTCGTCGATCAGGCGATCAAGGGTTTCTTCGTCGATGCCGACGGCAAGAAGGGCCTGTCCGGCAAGGTCGTGACCCGTGCCGGCGCGACGCTCGCCCGCTCGTTCATCGCCGGCACGATCGCCGGCATCTCACAGAGCGTCGAAGGATCGTTCGGCAGCCTGTCGACGTCAGCGCTGGGCAGCGTGCGGAGCCTCGATGCCGGCGACGCCGTGAAGACCGGCATTGCCGGAGGGCTGTCCAAATCGTCGGACAAGCTCACCGACTTCTATCTCGATCTGGCCCGCCAGGCCGGCCCCGTCGTCGAAGTCGGCGCGGCGAAGGACGTCGTGGTCGTCATCCAGGAGGGCCTCGCCCTCGAGATCAAGCCATCGGTCGGGAGCAAATTCTGATGCTCCCCGCGCCCCAGTCCATAGGAGTCTCCGCCATGCATCTGCTGGCCCATCAGTCTCTTCATCGCTCGCTGCTCTCGCTCAGCCTGCTGGTTGCCCTAGGCGGCTGCGCCACGGTCGGCTCGATGATGTCGCCCTATTCGGAGAAGTTCGACTGCAAGAACAGCGATCACGGTCAGTGCATCCATCCTGACCGCGCCTATGCCGACGCTGTGGCCGGCGTCGCGTCGAAGTCCGACCCCAAAGTCACCAACGACCGCGCCATGCTGCGCGGCCAGGATGCGGACCGAGCGGGCATGCGGTCACAGGCCGAGGCTGCCGGCACTGCCTATGGCAGCTACCGCGACAGCGTCTATCGCGAACTCAAGGGTCTGATCGAGGCGCCCGTCACGCCGATGCTGAAGCCGGCGCGCACGGTGCGCACGCTGATCCTGCCCTATGCAGATCGCCAGCGCCCCGACCGTCTCTATATGCCGCGCTATGTCTATTCGGTGACCGACAAGCCTGTCTGGGTGGTAGGCGGCGCCCTCATCGCCTCGCCCGACCGCGCATCCCAGGCGCCGATCCTCGGCCAGGTCCGCGATACCAACGCGCCGGACGGCGAGCCTGCACCGGCTCAGGAGTCCGTCATCGCTCCTTCTGCCCCGGCGCCTGTCTCCCAAACGAACGCCCCGCCCGCACCGGAGCCGAAGCCATGAGCGCGCTTAGCTATAAGCGGTTGCGCAGTGCCGTCCGGCGCGACAGCTTTTCAGATCATCTCCCGCTCGTCGCATGGGATGAGGATACGGAAGCATTCCTGTGCATCGACGACACCTGGGGTCATGCCTGGGAGCTGGTGCCGACCGCCTATATGTTCGCCCATGTCCAGGGCGCGCTGCAGGGCTTGCTCAATATCCATTTCCCCGACGGCACGGTCCTGCAGCTGCACACCTTCGCGGACCCGCTGATCGACGGCGCGCTGGATGCGTTTCTTGACCTCAAGATCCGCGACGATCCGCTCATTCAGGCATCCGCGCGCCATACCCGCGCCTATCTGAGCGAGGGACGTCATGGCCTCAAAGCGCTGCACGGCATCCCGGTCCGCAACTTCCGGACATTGCTGTCGATCAAGACAAGGCGCCCGCTCGGCGAGGATCTGCGCCGACAGGTCGAGGAGCAATTGTCGAAACTCGGCATCCGCAGATTGCCGCCCGAGGACATGGTCGCCTTCTATCGTCGAGTCTTCAACGGCGTCGCGAACCCGGCGCCAGGCGTGTTTGCCGATGGCACCACCGTCGGCGCGCCGCCGATCGCGAAACAGATCATCGATGCGGGACCCGATCTCGTGTTCGAGGGCGCGGAGGTGTTCCTCGGCAATCAGGTCGCGCGCTGCCTGACCCCCAAGGCGCCGGCGCGGCGGATCACCGCCGAACGGGCCAACCGCTTCATGGGCGGGATGCGCGGGGCGTCCGAGGACAGTGACCAGATCGGCGGACCGTTTCTCTACACGCTCAACATCCTGTTCGATCATTCGCAGTTCGAGATTCATAAGCGCGCGCAAATTCTGTCGGCGCAGAAGGCAGCCGGAAGCTTCGCGGTCGAGGTCGGCAAGCAGATCGAGGAGATCGGCTGGATCCTTGACGAGGCGGGCAACAGCAAGTTCGTCCGCGTCATTCCCACGATTTGGGTGTTCGGCAGGGACCGCGCCCATGCCCGCGATCTCGCCGCGCGCGCCAAGCGGCTGTGGGAGGGCGAACCCTTGCCCTTCTCGATGCAGGAGGAGAGCTATCTCAACCCGACGCTACTGGTGATGAGCCTGCCTTTCGGGCTTTACCCTGACCGAACGACGCTACGCCTGCTCGAGCGTGACTTTCGTATGCCGGTCAAGGCTGCGGTGCTGATGGCGCCGATCCAGACGGATTTCCGCGGCGGCGGGCGACCGGCCCTGCTCTACACAGGGCGCAAGGGCCAGCTCGTCACGCTCGACCTCTTCGATCCGCGCATCAACAATTATAACTTCATCGTCTCGGCCGAGAGTGGGGCCGGCAAGAGCTTCCTGCTCAACAATCTGTGCCAGCAATATTTCGCCTGCGGCGCGCTGATCCGCATCATCGATATCGGCGGCAGCTACCGCAAGCTCTGTACCCTCTGTTCGGGCCGGTACATCGACATTGGCGAAGAGCATCTCGTCCTCAACCCCTTCGATATGGGATTGGCGCTCGACGGCGACGACAAGCAGTCGGCCATCACCATGGCTGTGGCGATCGTCGCCGAGATGGCGAATGCGGCCACCCGCAAGGGCGTCACGACATCGGAATGGAATCTGCTGAAGTCGGCCGTCCAGTGGACGATCGACACGGGTCGCGCCGACCATGGCATCGACGCGGTGCGCGAGTGGCTCGGTACTTATCCCTCGCAAGTGGAGACCGCGCTCGACAGCGTCGATCACCTCGTCCCCGTCGCGCGTGAGCTCGCCTTCAACTTGCGCGATTTCGGGTCGGGCGGCGCCTATGGCCATTATTTCAACGGCCCCTCGACGCTCGACATCCGCAACGATGAATTCGTCGTGCTGGAACTCGAGCGCCTGAAGTCGATGCCCGACTTGTTCAACGTCATCGTCATGGTGGTGGTGAACGCGGTCACGCAGGAACTCTATCTCTCCGCCCGCGACCGTCCGCGATTTGTGCTGTGCGACGAGGCCGCGCAATTCATGACGCGCACCGACGGGCAGGATCTCTCGCGCCTCGCCGAGGCGTTCGGCCAGGGCTATCGCCGCGCGCGCAAATATCGGGGCTCGTTCGGTATCGTGCTCCAGTCGATGAACGACCTCACGCTGTTTGGCGGAACGGGCCAGGTCATCCTCGAAAATGCCGCGACCCGCTTCCTGTTGCAGGGCTCGACCTACGACCGGGCCGTCGACAACAAGATCCTCGATTATTCGGGCTTCGTCCTCGACCTTTTAAAGTCGGTTCGCAACTCGAAGCCCAATTATTCCGAGGTGTTCATCGACTCGCCGCTCGGGCTCGGCATCGCCCGGCTCGTGGTCGATCCCTTCTCCTACTGGATCAACACGAGCGCGCCCGACGAAGTGGCGGCGTTCGAGGCGTTGATGCGCCAGGGGCTGTCGCCACTCGAGGCGGTCTGCCGCCTGGCCGGCGTCGATCCATCCGAAATCCTGGGCGCGCCGACCGTGCCCGGCCTGGTGGAGGGCTGACCGTCATGGCCCGCTATACCCCGCACCCCGACCAGCTGCCGCTCAACTGGTCCGACAATGAGGCCATCGAGCTGATCGTCGAGCAGCGGCTCGCCGAGCGGTTCGAGGCGGAGTCCTTTCAGTGGCGCTTCCGGCTCGTGATGATCGAGACCGTGATGATGGGCCTGCTGGTGCTGGTGGCCGGGCTCCTTCTCAAGCAACCGACCATGATGGTGCTTCGCGCCTCGCTGCTCGTCGCGGCGTCCTGCATGGCGACGGGCCTGCTGTTGCTCAGTCTGTCGGCCGGCACCGCTAAGCTGATGAGCCGCCTTCGCCGGAGACGCGGCAAATGAATGGGCTTACCTCTTCCACGCCCTCGCAGGCGGCGATCCGTCTAACGGTCAGCGGCTTCCTGCTGATGCAGATCCAGAGCGCGCTGCTGCTGATGTCGCCATCGCTCGACCGTGAGTCCGGCATGCTGATCTGGATCCTCACGCCAATTGCCGTCTCAGCCTTCGTCGCCGCCCTGATCGGCATCCCCGAGCCGCCTGAAGGACATTGGAGACAGCGTCATGGCCGATAACCTGCTCCGCCGGCTTCGCCCTGGCCCGATCCTTGTTGCCTTTCTCGCCTGCAACGCCCTGGCCGCAGCCAGTGCGCTGGCGCTCACCGGGCCGGTGGCGGGCGGCACACGCAGCACCATCGGGCGCACCTGGCCAATCGCGGAGCCGGATGCGCTTGCCGAGATCGAGGGCAAGGTCGCGACGCTGCCGGGCGATATGAGCACAGCCTTTGGCCCGCGTGACAAGTGGACCGCGCTTAAGGCTGCTCCGCTGGGAGTAGCGGGCGCCGATCGGGTGCGCAGCGTCGTGCCCTTCTACACTCTCGAATTCGATATCACGCTGCCGGACGGGAAGACGCTCTACCCCAAGGGCTTTACCTTCAATCCGCTGACCTATGTGACGCTGCCACAGCGCCTCGTCGTCGTGCACCCCCGCGACCTGGGCTGGGCGCTGCGCAATGCCCGGGCCAGCGATTTCATCCTGCTCTCGGCGCTTGGGTCACAGAATGGCGACGCGATCGACCTCTCTGAAAAGACCGGGCGTCCGATCTACATCCTGGAGGAACGGGTCAAGCAGAGGTTCGGACTGACGGTGGCGCCGGTCATCGTCGAGCAGTCGGGCACGCGGCTCATGCTCACCGAATATGGTCCGAAGAGCCGGGTGACCGTGGTCGCGGCGAAAGGAGCGACGCGATGATTGGGCGCCTCCCCATCTTCGTCACTGGCCTCCTCATCGGGCTTGCGATGACGCTGGCCTGGCCGAGCCCGGCGCGCGCCTCCAAATGCGAGGCGGGCACCGTCTTCAACCCCATCACCAAGGTGCGCTGGACCTGCATCTTTCCGATCACGGTCGGAGGCATTCGGGTCGGAAGCTTCGACAAGCTCGACAAGGCGCTCGACGCGCAGTCCGCGTCCAAGCCGCTCTGTGCCTGCCGCAAGGGCATCCAGTTCTGGTTCGGCGTCAAGGTCTCCTACTGGTCGCCGAACCGGATGGTCGATGTCGTGACCGAACCCGGCTGCATGATGGCTCTGGGCGCCGATCTCCTGCCGACCGGCGGCAAGCTCCAGGGCAGCCAGTCGTCGATCTCGGACGGCACCAACACCCGCAAGATGTTCGCGCAAATGCATTATTACATCTCGCCGGTCTGGGCGATGCTTGACATGTTCACAGACCTGCCCTGCCTCGAGAATGACGGCTTCGACGTGGCCATGATGACCGAGGTGCTGCCCACCTGGCAGTCGGGGACGCTGGGCGCGATCATCCAGCCCGAGGGCATCCTGTTCGGCAATCCCGCCGCCGGGCTTGCCTGCATGGGCGACAGCGCGGCGGCGGCGGCCGGGAAGGTCATCGACCCGCTGTTTTGGTGCATGGGGAGCTGGGGCGCGACCTATCCGATCGCCGGCGACATCCATTTCGACGACAGCGTCGAGGCATGGGCGGGGCTTGCCGCGCGCGGTGTGTTCATGATGGGCCGTCTCGGCGCGCTCACGATCAGTTCGGCCGATGGCTGCTCGTTCGTGCCGCAGCCAGTGTGGACCAAGAGCCGCTACAAGCTCCAGATCATGGAGCCCGTGAAGGGCGGCAAGTGCGTCAATATCGGCCGTCCGGGATCGCTCTGGTCCTCGGCCAAGCATGCGCCTGGCAAGGACAATGCCCAGTTCATGCTCTTCGAAAAGGTGATCTGCTGCGCCGGGATACCGGTGCCATGAGCCGATCATTTTCCCCCGTTCCCGCACGCGCCAGCCATCCATTCCGGAGGTCTGTTCGCCAAGGCCCCTACGGCCGAGGGCTGCCGTGCGGGACAGGAGCGGCGCCGCCAAGCCCCCCTGGCGGCGTCGCTCCACCCCCGGCCAGCGCGGCCGCAATGTCCCGTCGGCAGAAAAGGCGTATCCTCTCCGCCTGCTCCGTCGTCGCGGTCGCGCTGGCCATTCCCTTCGCCACATCCGCCTCGGCACAAACGATGGAAGACCGTGCGCGCACCGCAGCGCAAGCGTCGCGTACAAAGACCAGCGACAGCGAGGCGCTCCAGCAGAATTATGTGACGCCGGGGCTTGCGGGTCAGTCGATCTCCACGGTCGACAACAGCCGCACCTTCGCGCCCAACATCGCCTGCCAGAAAACCGCGACGATGCTGGAGGTGCTGGTCCAACCCTCGGGGACCGGCGACCTGGGCTCGGTCACGATCGCGCGCGACACCGATCTCGACGGTACGGTCGACAGCACGTCAAAGCTTCCCGTCCCCGTGTCGGGCATCTGCGCCAATGGTGTGGTCTCCTGCCAGCCGGGCAGCTGGAACGGGTGCAGCTTCTTCCGCTGGGACGTGGACGCAGCCAACGCGCTCAAGCTGACGGCGGTCGATATGCCCAAGCTCGCCGGCTGCTACTGCATCAACAATAGCTGCGGCGCCAATCTTGCCTGGGGCAATATGCCCTCGGTCCTGCGCGATCTGGGCGGCGGGATGATCGGCGCACTCACGACCGCTGACCCACGCTATGGCGTCGCCGAAGCCGTGATCGATGGTCCGGCGATCCGATATGTGGGCGCGCAATCGACCGCATGCTCGTCCAACCCCGCTTTGCCCCAGACCGCCTACCGGTCCAATCCCGCGACCATCGCCTCCGACGCTTATGCCGCCTCGACCGGCAATAGCGTGTTCCAGGCGCTCAAGGGTTCGGCGATCGGCACCGGCACATCCCTGCAATATCGGCATTGCACGATCGAGCGGCGGGCGACCGTGCTCAAGCCCGGCGCGGAGGACATTATCAGCCGGACCGCCGGCGGCTATTCGACGATCCAGAACGGATCGTCCTTCGATTTCCTGATGGGGTCCCCGGCGGACAACAGTCTGGCTGGCGGGAGCTGCACGCTCATCGATTTCCGGATGACACTGCATGTGAGCGAGCCGGACCGGATCGTCGATGCACGCCTCACACAGTTCTTCGCCGATGACTGGGCGCAGGTACGCATCGACGGGCAGCTTGTCGGTTCGGGCCCTTCCGCCTGGACCACCCTTGGCCTCCCGCCCTCCAAATGCGAGCTCAAGAAGACCTTCTATGCCTATCCCAATCTCGACCTGAAGCCCTGGCTCACCGCCGGCGATCACGAGATCTGGTTGCGCGTCGCGGTCGCGGAAGGCGGCGAGGGTTTCGCGCAGGTCCATGTCGATGTCGACAATAGCTGCAAGACGCTGGAGCAGCTGGTCGACGGATGCGGGACGATCGCCGCCGATCCGCAATGCAAACTCGACAGCGAATTGGTCGATGGCGTCCAGACCTGGATCAACGGCGTCGCGACGGGCCTGAAGCCCCTGCCCCAGACCCGTATCCTGGGCGGCCCCGCCTGCCCGACCGATCTCACCCGCGACTTCTTTCTGAAAGACCGCACCTATCGCTGTTCGGTCGATGACATCGCCAAACCCGATACGAGCCGCGGCACCTATATCATCGACCATTCGACCGAGACGATGCTCGCCGACCGCGCCCGGCAGAGCGATGGCAGTTTCGCGACCTCGACCCGCGCCTTCAGCCTGCCAGACAGGGGTTCCGTTCCGGCCTGCGAGGCCGTCTGCAAGACGCGCGCGCCCAAAGCAAACAACGCGGCTGCGCCGGATGGAGTCGTCGGCGCCAAACAGAATGTGCCAACCGGCTACGACACCTTCTTCCACGCCTGCACGTCCGACAATCAGTGCCCCGCAGGTCCGGGTGAGGAAGTGGTCTCCGCCTGTGGATGCCTTGACGACTTTCCCGAGGCGGTCGTGATGATGCAGACCGTCCGCCTCGCCGGCGCCGACCTCGTCTGCACGGGGAGCGTGCAATGATCGGCCTGCCCAGCAAGAGAAGCCGGCCCCTCGATCCGCGCGGAGCTGCGCTCGCGATAGCGCTTTGCCTGGGCGCGAGCATCGCCTTCCCGAGCGCCGCCAGTGCGCAGCAGATCTGCGCCGCCGATCTCAACAATAATGGCGATGCTGCCGACGAAGGCGAGCAGGCTAGCTGCCTCGCCACGACAAGCGGCGCGTGGCTCTGCCCGATCCAGCAGGTCGACTGCGTGGCCGACGCCGCCGGACAATATAGCTGCCCGGCCGGACCGCAATTTGCCTGCATGGTGAAAAGCACAGGCGGCCCGCCGGCTTGCTCGCCCAATCAGTGCGCGGACCTCGCGACCAACCCGATCGTCAACGAACCGCCGATGGACGATCCGGGCAGCCAGCCCAATGGGGGCATCGATGCCGACGGCAATTGTATGGGCCAGATCGAGATTTTCTCCGGGCGTGGCGTGCGCTGCCGCCCGGCCGGGCTTTCGACCACCTTTTCCAATTGCTGCAAGGACAAGGGCAAGATCGTCAAGGACGGCATGGGCTCGTCGATTGGTTCGATCGGCACCAAGATCGCCGTCGCCAAAGGCGTGTTCACGGGCATGAAGGCGGCCTATGTCGCCTTCAAGGCGGGCGCGACCGCGAGCCAGGCGGCCAGCGCCGGTGCGAACGCGCTGATCGTTGGGCTCGACCCAACCTCGCTCGCGGTCAGCCTCGCGATCAATTTCATGATCGAGTTCCTTTTCTCCGGCTGTGATCAGCAGGATATGGAAACCGCCATGCTGCGGTCGTCGGGCATGTGTCACGAAATCGGTAGCTACTGTACGTCCAGCTTCCTGGGGATCTGCCTCCAGAAGGCGCGCGGCCATTGCTGCTTCAACACAAAGCTCGGCCGCATCATCCAGGAACAGGGCCGTCCCCAGCTTAAGGCCTTCAACGGCAATCTTTGGGGCACGGCCAAGAAGCCGATGTGCCGTGGGTTCACGCCTGAGGAGTTCCAGGCGCTAGATTTCAGCAAGATCGATCTCTCCGAATATTATGCGGACATCGAGGCCCGCGCCCAATCCGACATCCAGATAGACATGGGGGAGCGCGTCAATGCGTATCTCAAAGCCATCAATCCGTAACGCCGCTCTCCTCGTGGCTGCAGGCGCCGCAACCGCCGCGCTGGCACAGGATGCCACGCCCGTTGCCCCTCGCGGCGATGCCAGGGGATCCACCGCCGAGCAGGGCCAAAAAGCCATGGATCGGCTCGAGGGCATCGTCACGCGAGAGAAGGAGGCTGCGGGACACACGCCTGACCCGAGGCTGCCGCCGACTGACGATCCGGCTGTCCGTCGGCGCGCATTCGAAGGCCTGCGAGGCCGGACGCCTATGCCGGAGATGGAAGCACGCGCTCGCGCCGCCCAGGCGCGCGGCGAGGCGAGCCTTGCCGCCGAGCGAGAGCGACAGGCCAAAGCGCTCCGTCAGGCGCTGGGGCTCGAGCCCGCCGAGGAACAGGCGCTCGCCAAGGCCGCGCCGGCCGTTGCCGCCAGGGGCTGGGTGCCGGTCCTGTTCGTGTCTTCCTCCATGCCGATCTCGACACTGCGCAACTACGCCGCTCAGTTGGCGAAGGTTCACGGCGTCATGGCGTTCCGCGGCGTACCCGGGGGGCTCCGGAAAATGGGCCCGATGGCGAAGCTGACCGCGCAGATCCTCAGGCTCGATCCCGGCTGCGAAGGTCCGAACTGCGTGATGCGCGATGTGCAGCTGATCATCGATCCGATCGTGTTTCGCCAACATGGCATCGCCCAGGTCCCCGCACTCGCGATGATCCCGGGCGATCCGACCCAGGCCTATTGCGAGCGCGACGACGACAGTCCCCGCGCCAGCCATGTCGTGTTCGGCGACAGCGCTCTTTCCGGAATGCTCGAAGAATATGCCCGCCTCGGCGGAAAAGAGGAGGTCAGCCATGCTCAGGCTCTTCTGGTTGCTCGCTAGGTGGACGGCCGGCTTATGGCCACGCCTGCGGCGTCTTCCCCGCAAGGCCGCGGTCGCGCTCGGCGCTCCCGGCCCGGATCAGCCTGCGCGCCCCGACCGCCTATGGCGCGCGATGCTGGTCGTGTTGCCGCTCGCCCTCTGCGCAGCGCTGGTGATGCCGCAAGTGACCCTGGTCATGACCCCGTCGATCGAGGCCTTTGCCGTGCGCAAGAGCCCGGGGCCGATCCTGCGCGGCGACTATGTGATGTTCACCCTGCATCACCCGATCGCCGGGCCGAAGCCAGTCTCCGTTACCAAGCATGCGCTGTGCCTCCCCGGTGATCGGCTCACCATGTTCGAAACGCCCTCACCGCTGACCCAAAACGGCTGGGACGGCCATTATTATTGCAACGGCCAGTTGCTCGGCGTCAGCCTGCCCCAAGCCCATAACGGGCTGAAGCTTGACCATATGAAGTGGAGCGGCCTCATCCCCGCCGGGATGGCCTATGTCGGCTCGACGCACCCGCGCGGGTTCGACAGCCGCTATTTCGGGCTGCTGCCGATCGCAAACCTTACCAGGATGGAGCGCATCCTGTGAGCGCGCGGCGGCTGATCGTCGCGGCAGCGACATCTATCGTTCTTGCCTCGATGCCGGCGAACGCCCAGACAGAAGGGCAGGCTCAAGGACAGCGCCAAGGCTATTGGTGGTATGAAGCGCCCCGGCCAAAGCCTGAGGAAAGAGCCGAGCCGGACGGATTGGTCAAACCCGTCATACCACCGATGGCGGAACTGGCTACCTGGACCCCGCCGAAGATCCGCAAGCTCATCGAAGAGCAGCGCGATTATGCCGCGACCGTGCTGACGGTCGATGCCGTCGCCGATTTTTGGCGGCTTCAGGACTTCGCGCGGCGCAAGGCGCGCGCGTTCGCCGGCGTGACGCAGATCGCAATGCTGCAACATCCCGAGCTCAACTCGAAGTCCGCAAACCCCATGGTCGGCGATGCCCGCTCGGAGCTTGGCGCGCAGAAGGACGCCATCCGTCGGTCCTACCTGCGCGCCCATGCGGGCGAGTTCGCGCTCGTCATGTTCTCGCGTTCGACCTGCGGCTATTGCCGCGTCCAGTGGCCGATCATCCAGCGTTTCCAGGAAGAGATGGGCTGGCAGGTCACGCTCATGGATGTCGACAAGCGGCCGGATGTCAGCCAGCGGTTCGGGGTAGAGATCACGCCCACGACGATGATCATTCGCCGTGGAAGCCAGCAGCGCATGGTCATTGCGTCCGGCGTGGAGGCTTATCCCAATCTCGCGCAGATGGCGTATCAGGCGGTGCGCCTGCTGCGCGGCGATATCCGGCCCGAACAGTTCATGACGGGTCCGGGCGAGGATGCCGGCTTCTTCGACGCGCTCGGCAACGGCCCGGTCTCCGCCACCGACCCCCGCGCACTCGGCGGCGATCTTGTCGACGCCTCGACCGGACAGAAGCCGTGATGCGCGCGCTCATCCTCCTCGGCATCCCAGGCCTGGTGATCGGCATGGGGTCTGCGTCCGCACAGACCGTGACGCCCGATGACGCGATGCGGGCCGCGATCCATCCGGTTGGCGATGCAAAGACGATGCAGGCATGGCTGTCACGAGTGCCCGTAACGCGCGACTTCCCGGACGATTTCACCGCGACGCTGCGCGGCCACGGGGCCGCGTTCGTGATCGAGATGACCACGGCGCCCGGATGCGTGCCCTGCGGCGATCTCTGGAGCAAGCTGACGGCCCTCGGCACGCGCTATGGCTGGCAGGTTCGCACGATTGGCGCCCAGGAGGCGATGATCCGGTCGGGGCGCCTTGGTCTCCCCTGGGTCGGACATCCGGTCGCCTGGGTGCGGCCGATCGCGGACGACATCCGCGTCGTGCCGGTGGCGATTGGCACCGACCACGCGCCCAACCTCGCGCGCAATCTCTATCTTGCCGCAAAGATGCTGACGGGCGTGAGACCCGCGGTCGGCGTCCGCGCCATGTCCAAATTCACCGGCATCGTGGGGCTGCCGGCGACCCGCAACGGAAGGCACTGAGCAATGGCGGCCTCAGTCCTTCCGCCCCCAACCCAGATTGTCCGGAGTCCGCCATGTTCGGTCGGTATCGCACCGCTGCGCGCGCGCTGATCGCGCTTGTCCTTGCCACATTCGTCTCGACCGCGCCTGCCCATGCGCAGAGCTGGGCGGAAAGCTGGTTCGACAATGTCACCTATACCTCTCCCGGTTCGTTCGAGGACCAGACGCGCGGCTATGTGACGGCCGGCGGCATGTCGGGCCGTGTCGACGTCCATAATGATTATCTCATGTCCGTCAGCCTGCCAAAGGTGAAAGCCGGCTGCGGCGGTATCGACATGTTCCTGGGCGGCATGTCATTCCTTGATCCCGACTATCTGGTCCAGAAGCTCGAGAGCATTCTGCAGGCCGCGCCTGCGGTGGCGTTCCAGTATCTGCTCGAAACGCTGGACGAGAAGATGGGCAACATCATCTCGAAGATGGAAGCAGCGACCAATTTCCTGAACTCGATCCAGGTCAATGATTGCCGGCTCGCCAATCGCATGGTGCAGATAGCCAAGGGCGACGACAACATGTCGGGTATCATCGAGGAGATGACCGGCTATCGCTCGGTCAAGCAGGGCTTCGCCAAGAGCTATCAGCAGAGCCGCGAGAAGATCGAGGCGAACAACAACAACCCCACCGAGGATCTGAAGGACGCGCTCGCCAACTGCCCAGCGGAGGTGACCGACATCTTCCGTACCGGCTCGCTGTTGTCCCATGCCGCCTCGCGCGTCGGCGCTGGCGACTGGGCAAGCGTCATGCGGGCCCGGGTCGGTGACGTCTATATGCGCTGGGACGATGGCGACCGGGTACCGCTGTTCACAGCCATTCCCCAATGTCCCGCGCAGGATACGGAAAGCGCGCAGGACTTCCTGACCGGCCGGGTCCAACGCAGGACGCTCAATTTCCCGCCGACGGGTGCGGATTGCGCACAGGACGGCTCGGGACGGGGTGCCCTCGTGCTCGCCCGCGAGCGCATGCAGTCGATCGCCACCAAGATCCGCACGCGGGCGGCGCTCTCGGCCGAGGAACGACAGTTCGTCGCCAACGTCCGAACGCTGCCGGTCTACCGGATGCTCGAATGGGGCGTGCGCCAGGGCGTCGTCGATTCCGTGATTGCAGATACCGACGAACTGGTCGCGCTCACCCTCGCCTACCAGATGCTCAATGACCTGACCCGCACGATCGATTTCACCGTGACCAATGCCGAGCGCGGCGCGACCGTCGCGGGATCGGCAGACGGCAACAACAAGAATGTCTGTCAGACGCGCATCCTGTCCAAGGGGATCGAGCAGCTGCGTGACCTGAGAGACGAAGTGCTGCGCCAACGCGCGCAGATGCGCCAAAGCTACATGGCAGCTCTCAATCAGGCCAACCTCTCCACCAATTATGCCGGACTCCTGCGGGAGCGCGACCGCGACGCGCGCGATGCCGCCGGCGCCGCTGCCCGCAATCAATAGGACACACCATCATGCGCCGGCTTGCGAGGCTCTTTGCCGCCCTTCCCGCCCTGCTTCTCGCCACGCCCGCCCTGGCGGTCGATACGAGCTTCCACACCTATGACGGCTTCGCCGAGACGGTCGATGCCTTTCGCCTAGTCTCGATGATCTTCAGCGATCCGCGCTACGAGACGCTGGTGATGATCGTCGCGACGGTCGGCATCGGTCTCGGTGCAATCATCGCCAGCGTGCGCGGGACCGGCATGGGCCTAGTCGCCTTCGGCTTCCAGATCCTGATCGGTATCGGCCTGTTTGTCGGCCTCATCGCCACGACCGGGACGGTCCATGTCTATGACCGCGTGCGCAATGCCTATCAGCCTGTCGGCGGCGTCCCCAACCTCCTCGTACTCGTCGCCGGAGCGACCAACATGATGGAACGCGCGATGGTCGAGACGATCGACGACAACACGCTGGACCCCAATGCGAAGATCGAGTTCGGTGCCGGCGGGCACAGCTTCGACCTTTTCCTAAACGCCGTTTCGCCGCGCGGTCCGATGACCGACGTGTTCCTCGACGCGACGATCAAGGACTATGTCCGCCAATGCTATCCGGTCGCCCGTGTGTCGGCGGCTTATGGCGTGGACGATGACCAGCTGTTCCGGACCTCGACCGATCTGCCTGCTTCGTTCGCGGCGATGGCCGGGCCATCCACCTTCTCCACGGTCTACACGCAATCCGACAAGGGTGGAACGACGGTCAGCTGCAGCGACGCCTGGACGCACATCTCCGATCGCCTGTCCGATCCCGTCCTGTTCGAAAGCTACACCAACCAGATCTGCACCCGAACGGGCTATGATACTGGCAATGCACAGCAGATGACGCGTTGCCGCCAGCAGCTTGGGGAGATGGGGCAGATGATGCTTGGCCGGCCGCTCAGCGCGCAAGCCTTTCTGACCCACATCCTGCTGGGCAACACCGTAGGCGACGTCCTGTTCGAGGATTCCCCGGCGAGCGCCGCCAGGGTGATGGCCAACCGGGCGGTCATCTCCAATGGTCTCGCCACCATGTCGGTCGCGAACGAATGGATGCCGACGATCCGCGCCACGGTGTTCGGCATCATGTTGTTCATGATCCCGATCGCGCTGCTGTTCATCCTGACGCCCATCAACCTGCGCGTGGCGAGCTTTGCCCTCGGTATGTTCGTGTTCGTGGCGCTCTGGGGCGTGATCGACGCGGGGATCTATCAGTTGACCCTCGGGCGCGCGACCGCGACGCTCGCCGAACTGCGCTCGAACGCGCTCGCCGCCAATGCCTGGCTATTGGCGCCATCGGCGGCGATGAAGGCGCTGGCGATCTTCGGCAGCTTCCGGACCGCCGCCGCTGGCCTCGCCGGCGCGTTCGTTTTCACAGTCTTCCGCTTCAGCGGCAATGTGTTCACCTCCTTCACCTCAGGGTCGCTCGGGATAGCGAGCCAGGGCACGGCCGCCGCCGCGCCGATGGGCACCGCCGAGGGACAGGCATCCGCGCTCGAGGCCCAGGCTTCAGCCATGGGAACGCGTACCCGCGCGGCCGCCGCTTCGAGCTTTGGCGATTTTGGGGAGCGTTCGACCTTCAATGCGAACCGAAGCTATGGCGAGGCGGGACATATCCTTGGCGAGCGTCCTGGCACGCCGGGCGGAACGGCGTTCGCACTCGGCGGCATCGAAGGCTCGCGCCAGATGGGGAGCCTCGCTCCCGCGCTGGGTGGCCGGGACCTTGCCGATCCCGGGGTCGCGCGCGCCGTCCAGGCCAATGCGGCCACTACAGCGATCCATCAGTTCGCGGAGAAGGATGCCCTGAGGGGTCTGGGCACGAGCTATTTTGGTCAGGACGAGGCCGGCGAGAAGGCGTTCGCGGCCTTCAG
Organism: Sphingomonas sp. 67-41; assembly: GCF_001899725.1. Classification (NCBI taxonomy): domain Bacteria; kingdom Pseudomonadati; phylum Pseudomonadota; class Alphaproteobacteria; order Sphingomonadales; family Sphingomonadaceae; genus Sphingomonas; species Sphingomonas sp. 67-41. Next base: position 24,509 of record NZ_MKWJ01000020.1, read on the forward strand.
CCAGAACCTCGTCCAGTGGCGCGCCTTCGGCGACCAGCGCGCTTACAGCATGATGATGCAGGGGGCGGCCCGGCATTTTGAACGCGCCGGTTATTCGCCGGCTGATGCCCAGCTCAAGGCATCAGGCGTGATCGGCGACGCCCAGGCTGATCCGACATTCGCCAAGCTGATCGCCAACACTTATGATCAGGAGCAGATGCTGCGCAACGACCTCACGTCCGCGCAGGTCCAGGTCGGCGCGATGGAGGGACGCCGCGACTATGCCGGCGACAATGTTGCAGGCGTCGAGCGTGCCAATGTCGCGACCGAGCAGGGCTGGCGAAGCGGCAGCAATCAGGGCCAGCGCGAAGCGGCGGCGATGCTCGGCCTGTCAGTCGATGAAACTTCGCGCCGGATCGGCTTCATCAATGCGCTGTCGGGCGAAGCGCGCAGTTCCGCCATAACTCAACTGTCCCGCGCGACGGGGCGCAATGAGGCGCAAATCGAGGCCGCGCTCGAACGCTATAATGCGGCCGTCCAGGTCGGGACAGCCGATGGCGCGACGGCCGAGGCCGGCCGCGAAGGGACCAGCATCTATGGACGCACGCGCGAGGCGTCGGGCTACGATTTCGCCGAACGGTCCGGCAAGCTTGACGCGCAGCGAGAGGTTGGAACAACGGGCACGCGAAGCGCGGCGCGCATCGGCGAGCAGCGGCGCCAATCGGAAAATTTCGGGTTCGCAGAGGGCGCAGCTGCGGCGGGCGTCTCGACGCGGGAGGCAGCACGGCTCGACAGCTTCATCCAGGCGCTGAGCCGCACAGCGGGGAACCAGGTCGATATGGCCGAAGGCGGCGCCGGGGGCATCGCTGATCGCGCGCGCAACGAGCGCATCACCTCGATCGTCGATCGGGAGCGCTTGACCCGTATGCAGGGTCTCCTTGCCGAGAACGGCATCAACCTCACGAAGCGCCAGATCGCCATGGACCAGAATGGTGACCTCGGCCTCAATCTCACCCCGGAGACCGCTGCTGCGATGTGGAAGGCCGGGCTTATCAACGAGAGCCAGCTTGGCGCGATCGCCAATGGCGGGCACGCACGGTTCAGTTTCGCGCACAATGATCTTCTGGTTTCCAGCGGCACGGATTTCAGCCGCTCGGCACGCAGCGACACCAGTACCCGGTTCGAGGCTGGCAAGCAGGCAGGGCCTGACACGATCGAGCATTTCATGGGCGGTGGCGCCGAGGGGCAGGCTATGCTCGCCAACTGGCTGCGCGGCGGATTCGAGATGGACCGCAAAGGCGAATGGAGATTGAAGCCACAGGTCGCCGACACGCTCCAGCGCGACGTCCAGGCGATCATGGCGCAAACAGGATGGCAGAGAACTCTCTCCCGTTCCGCCGCGGATCAGACAACAATGGGAACCACTTTCGGCCTCGAAATCGGGAGAACGATATCTACCTCCGATAGTGAAACCACGAGCGACAGCGCGCGGTCTGGCAAAGGACGGCAACGAGGACCTACCCAGACAACTAGCAAAGGGAGAACGACAGCCGGTCGGTTTGGTGGTAATATAGGTTTTCGAAGCACGGATCAGGGATCCACTACCGAAACCGCGCAATCCACGATGGACGTTATGAACTATGATGTCCGGGAATCCATTGCTGCCGCTGAGCGTGCCGCAGCGCGCTCCAGCGATCCGGCAGCAACCTTCTCCCGCGAACTTTCGAACCGCGTCCTTGGGAACGAAGGCATGCGCAATCGCTACCTTCAGGATGCGGACAATGGACGCGCCACCTTTGATATCACCGGCCCATTAACCTCGCTCGAGCAGAACTCAGTCCTCTCGAAGGGCAGTTTCTCGACCGACATCGCCGGCAGTCCTGGCGACGGAGACAGTAAATTCAAGAAGCGCTAACGATGCCTTCCGGTGTGGGGATCAATGTAGTCTGGATTCAGTGGGTTCGAAGGGTTGCCGATCCAGAGCGGTCCAGATCGGGGGTCGAATGGATCGGCGAAAGCGCGCGATCTCTCCACCATCCGCTCATGCTCTTCCCAAACACGCTGTCTCTCGGCGTCACCCTCCTCATCGGACAGCGGCACACCATCGCCTTGCCCGATGAAACTATCCAGGCGTTCGCGAACATAACCGACGCCCAGCACCATGACCGCAGTCATCGGAAAGAACAGGATGTCGAGATAGCCCGCGATCCCCCCACGATAGAAGGCTTCCAGCGTGTCGATGCGGGTGGAGAGGGCCATCCCTCCCCACCAGACCGGAATGGTCGCCCACCAGAGCTTCGCGTACCATGGACGCCAGAAAAAGTGTCGGGCGCGCAGCGTTTGCCCCCCGGTAGCAGGCGTAAGTGGTGGAGGCTGATCGGCGACAGAATCATGTGGCATGTGCACGCCCGTTCTGACCGAAAGGAGATCAGACCAGCTCGATGACGTGAGCCTGCCCGACGCCCTCATGCCGAGGGCTGACCTGATAGGCGACATCATGCCCGAGCTTCCTGAGAGCCGTCGCGATATAGGCTTCGCTGATGCCGTCCAACCTGCCGTTCAGGATCTTCGACAGCTTGGGCTGCGGAATGCCGATCATTCGGCTCGCGACAGTCTGGCTCAGTTTGAGCTCATGGATGGACCGGAGCATCAGTGCCGCCAGGTCGGATTTGACCTTGAGATCATCGGCATCGGCCAAGCCGAGATCGGCAAAGACGTTGCCTCCGCCGGAAGTTACATGTTCGACAGCCATATCAATGTCCTTTGCTCTTACTCGCGCTACGCTGATCTTCCGCGTCCCGCCTGGCATCTTTCAATCTGCTCTCAATCGTCGTCTTGTCGTGTTTCGGGATAGCGATCCCGTTCGTTGACTTCTTCTGGAAGCAATGCAGCACATAGACAGCGGAATCGATTCTAGTGGTGTAGACCGCCCGATAGGAATCGCCATCATGGTCCTCGATCAGTTCAACTGCTCCATCATAACCTTTCAGCGTCTTCGCATCCGGCGCACGCTCCCCCTTCTGGGCCAAGCGGAGACCGTAACCCAGTGGCCGCTTCACCTCGTCGGGCATGGCCGACAAATCCTTGAGCGTGCTCCCCAGCCATCTTATTTCCTTGTCTGACTCACTCATTCCCGGACCACATCATCTTACAACACCCATTTATACCTAAATGGGTATAGCGTCAATAGCCGGTCTGCTTTGTTCAGATGCGCCAGGCACTTGCAATCGCTCCGGGCGACGTCGCGCCAGAATCGCCAGCTGATTTCGAGGCGATCAGGGCTGCGCGCGAGAAGACCGCGCGCTTCCGCGACGATATGGCTCAGCGCGCCAGTAGGATGTTTGATCGCACTGATGTTACCGAGATGCTTGGCGTGACTGCGGTCGCCATCAAGAAGCAACGGCAGCGGCGGCAGATGCTCGGCGTCCCCTATGGCGCTGAAATCCCATATCCGGCTGCCCAGCTCGTCAATGGCGAGGCGCTTCCCAATCTCAAGCGATTGCTCGAGGCCTTCGGCGACACTCATCCCTGGGAGCAATTGATGCTCCTGACGACGCCGGTTGAAGGCTTCAGCGCCCACGAGGAAACACCGCTGGCGATCCTGGGGCGTCGCCCGGATCAGGAAACCTTGCGTCAGCTCGTCGCACTTGTCGCGAGTTGGGCGGTCTGACCAGGAATGGCCGCCACCATGTTGCGACGCGTCGGTGCGGGCGTGCATATGCACCGGATTCATCGTGCTGCCCATGATCCGCTTTTCTTCGGGCCGTTCGGGCCTAAACCCGAAGGCCGCTTCGACGCCCCCGATGGCAGCTACAAGGTACTCCACACCGCCCGCACGCTGGTAACGGCTTTTGGCGAAACGCTCGTCCGACGGCCTGCGATACCCTACATCCTGTCCAGTGCGGTCCAGGCTCGCGCTCGCAGTGAAATCGTCACCACACGAGCGCTCAGGCTCTATCCACTCCTCGATGGCGGCATATCGGTTCATGGCCTGTCCTTCACCGACCTGCACGGCGACGCCTATGGCAAGACCTGGGCTGCCAGCCGGCACATCCATCAAACGACCACGGCGGACGGGATTCTTTATACATCCCGGCTCGACAATCAGCCTTGCGTTGCCCTGTTCGAGCGTGCCGCAACCGCCATCGCCATCTCGGAGGTCAGCAACGTCAGCATCTCGCCGTCCGAGGCGACATCACTCGCCGCGCACTTTGGGAAGGACTATGTGGAACCGTAGATCACTCGATGTTTTTCAGCGGTTCTGAATAGCGCAGCGGACTGTCGAAGGCCGATGTCTGGCCGTCTCCGACCGGGCCAATAACTCAATCCGCGAAAATTGCGGACAAAACGCTCAATCTCGCGGGCGAGATGCCGCGACATTATGCACAGCCTCCCCGCCCTGTCCTGAAAGCGCAACTCCATCGCGATATCCAGGGACTTGACCGTGACATGATGTCAGACCTTATCTACAGCCGTAAAGGAGCAAGGCGATGCATGATCATCATGGCCATAGCGGCCATAGCTTCTCGCACGGCAAACCCGCGGGCGAAACCAAGGATCCCGTCTGCGGAATGAGCGTCGATCCTGGGAAGACGCACCAACATGCCGAGCACAATGGCGCTTCCTATCACTTCTGCAGCGCCAACTGCCGGGCGAAGTTCATCGCCGATCCCGCAAAATATCTGGCGCCGCAATCGGCATCCGCTCCTGTGGCATCGGCATCCAGGATCTGGACCTGCCCGATGCATCCGGAGATCCGTCGCGATGCCCCCGGCTCCTGCCCGATCTGCGGCATGGCGCTGGAGCCCGCTGAGCCTGGCGCCGACGAGGGGCCGAACCCCGAACTGGTCGACTTTACCCGCCGCCTCTGGGTGAGTGGGATCCTCGCGGTGCCGCTGCTGCTGCTTTCCATGGGTGGCGAGATGGTGGGGTTGCACCTCGTGCCCATGCGTTGGTCCCCCTGGGTGCAGCTCGCCCTCACCGCGCCGATCGTGCTGTGGGCCGGATGGCCGTTTTTCGAACGCGGATGGGCCTCGCTGAAGAGCCGCCACTATAATATGTTCACGCTGATCGCGATCGGCGTGGGGGCAGCGTTCCTCTACAGTCTGATCGCTACAGTCGCCCCCGGCCTCTTCCCGGCCGCTCTCCGCACGCATGGCGATATGGTTCCAGTCTATTATGAGGCTGCGGGCGTCGTCGTTGCGCTCGTCCTGCTCGGCCAGGTGCTGGAGTTGCGCGCACGGGCCTCCACGGGACGCGCCATCCGTGCATTGCTCAAACTCGCGCCCAAGACGGCACGGCGCATCAGCCCCGACGGCGCCGAAAGCGAAGTGCCGTTGGCAGACATTGCGAGAGGCGACCGCCTGCGCGTGCGCCCCGGCGAGGCGATCCCGGTCGACGGCGTCGTGAGCGACGGCCACTCGCCGGTCGATGAATCGATGCTCACCGGCGAGCCGGCGCCGGTGTTCAAGTTTCCCGGCGCGGCGGTCACGGGCGGCACAGTCAACGGCACCGGCAGCCTGGTCATGGAAGCACAAGCGATCGGCTCGGACACCATGTTGGCCCGCATCGTCGCGATGGTGGCAGAGGCGCAACGCAGCCGCGCGCCGATTCAGGCAGTCGCCGACCGCATAGCCGGCTGGTTCGTGCCGGCGGTGGTGCTGGTGGCGATCGCGACCTTCATCATCTGGAATCTGGTCGGGCCGGAGCCGCGCTTCGGCCACGCGCTGCTCAACGCCATCGCCGTCCTCATCATCGCCTGTCCCTGCGCGCTGGGACTCGCCACGCCGATGTCGATCATGGTTGGCACCGGACGCGGAGCGCAAGCCGGGGTGTTGGTCAAGAACGCCGAGGCTCTGCAGGCGCTCGATGGCGTCGATACGCTGGTGATCGACAAGACCGGCACGCTGACCGAGGGCAAGCCGAAGCTGATGGCAGTCGAACCGACCCAGGGGTTCACGGCGGACGAGCTGCTGGCACTGACCGCCGCGCTGGAGGAACGGTCCGAGCATCCGCTGGCTCTCGCGATCATCGCGGGCGCGAGCGATCGGGGGCTCACGCTCAGCGAGGTCCGCAATTTCGAATCGCAAACCGGGATGGGGATCAGCGGGACTGTCGGAGGCCGCACGATCGCCGTCGGCAATGCCGCGCAGATGGAGCGGATCGGTGCCGACAGCACATTGCTCGCCCCAGCCGCCGAACGCCATCGGGCCAATGCAGCCGGCGTGATGTTCGTTGCCGTCGGCGGGCGTGCCGCAGGCCTGATCGCGGTCGCCGATCCGATCAAGGCCTCGACGCGCGAGGCCCTCGCCGCGCTTCAAGCCGAAGGACTGCACATCGTCATGCTGACCGGCGACAGTCGCGGCACGGCCGAGGCGGTCGCGAACGCAATTGGCGGCATCGACGAGGTTCATGCCGATCTCAGGCCCGACGACAAGGCGCGGATCATCACCGAACTGAAGACAAAAGGCGCGCGCGTCGCCATGGCGGGTGACGGCATCAACGACGCGCCGGCGCTGGCCGCCGCAGATGTGGGGATCGCGATGGGAACGGGCACCGACGTCGCCATCGAAAGCGCCCGACTGACCCTGACCGCGGGCGATCTGGCGGCGATGGTACGGGCGCGCCGGCTCGCCCGGGCGACCATGTCCAATATCCGCCAGAACCTTTTCTTCTCCTTCCTCTTCAACGGCATCGGCGTTCCGGTCGCGGCGGGCGTGCTCTACCCGGTCGCCGGCATCCTGCTCTCGCCGATGTTCGCTGGCGCCGCCATGGCCCTGTCCTCTTTCACCTTGGTCGCCAATGCGCTGCGGCTGAGTGCCGTGAGGCTCGACGGGAGCTAGCCATGAACATCGGCCAGGCGTCACAGGCGAGCGGGGTGTCGCAGCGAATGATCCGGCATTATGAGAAGATCGGTCTCGTCCCGCCGCCGGCCCGGCGGCGCAGCGGTTATCGCGACTATTCGGACGCGGACGTGCATCGCCTCCGCTTCATTGCCAATGCCCGCGACCTTGGCTTCCCGATCGAGGAGATCCGCTCGCTCCTCGGCTTGTGGCAGGATCGTGGGCGATCGAGCGGCGACGTCAAGGCACTGGCCATGGCGCGCGCCGAGGAGCTGGGCCGAAAGGCCGCAAAGCTTCAGGCAATGAGGACGGCGTTGGTGACGCTGGCTGAGGCCTGTCATGGCGATGTTCGACCGGAATGCCCGATCATCGAGCGTCTCGCCCGCACATAGCCCGGGAGTTGACGCGGCCTGAAGCCGACACGCGCGGCTCGCTCAGAAGCACGCTCACGGCGGCACGCCCAGGCCGACCGTGGACTGGCGCTTCAATTTGCGTCACGCGCTCAGTTTCGCGTTGCCAAACTCCGTCCCAAGTCCTATATCTGACTAGCTAGTCAGGAGAATGCGAATGGGCACGGCAATCCGAAAGGACCCGGAAGCCAAGGACGGACAAGGCGGCACCTGGAAACTCGAGGACGCCAAGGCGCGCTTCAGCGAGGTTGTCCGACGCGCTCAAAGCGAAGGCCCCCAGCGAGTCACCGTGCGAGGGCGCGAGACTGTTGCGGTCATCAGCGTGGAAGAGCTCGAACGGCTCCTGCCCACGGACGGCAGCAAGCCCGCCTTCGTACCCTTCCTCGAAGGCCTCGGGCTCGACGGTCTCGATCTGGAGCGCGAAATGGACCGGGGACGGGATATTCTTCTGTGAAGGGCTGGCTGTTGGATACCCATGTCGTGTCGGCCCTGGCCAGTCCGAATGGGGCTCCGAGTGTGAAGGCCTGGGCAGCGAGCCAGACCGAGCATAGCATGTATCTGAGCGTGCTCACTCTCGCGGAGATCGACAAGGGCATCCACAATCTGGACCCGGAAAGTCCGGACCGTTCCCGCTATCTCGCCGCGCGCGCCGCCCTCGCCGATCGGTTCAGCGGCCGGTTGTTGTCCGTCGAGGATGCTGTGGTCTTTCGGTGGGGCGTCATTTCCGGCGAGGTGAAGCGCCGCGTTGGTCAATCGCCTCCCGTCGTGGACACGCTGCTCGCCGCGACCGCGATCGAAAACGACCTTTTTCTGGTCACCCGTAACGTCAAGGACACACGAAACAGCGGAGCGGCGCTCTTCAACCCCTGGGAAGACGGGCCCGCTGATTTCTCCGTCACATAAGTTGAATGGCACCGAGGCAATGAAAACGGACATCGACCATCTTCCGGCCAGCAAGCGACACGAGCTTGATCGGGTCATTCAGATCCTGTTCGAGGAGTTCGACGATGCCCATGGCAACCCAACCGGTGCTCGCAAGCTCGGCCGCATCCTCAAGATCATTCTTTACGGTTCCTATGCAACGGGCCGCTGGGTGCATGAACCCCACACCGAGCGCGGCTACCGATCGGATTTCGATCTGCTTATCATCGTCAACCAGAAGGAACTGACCGACCGGCTCGAATATTGGGACAAGGCTGAAGAACGTCTCAACATCGAGACCATGATCCTCAACCGGCTGCGGACGCCGGTCAATTTCATCATTCACACACTGCAGGAAGTGAATGACGGGCTGGCGCACGGCCGCTATTTCTTCATGGACATCGCCCGCGACGGCATCGCGCTCTACCAGGCCGACGATAGCGAACTGCACAAACCCAAGCCCAAGACGCCGCAGCAAGCCTATGACATGGCCAAAGGCTATTACGACCAGTGGTTCGAGTTAGCCGTGTCGTCTCGTAGAATTTTCCAGTTCTGTTACGACACAAAGCAATTTCCCGACGCGGCCTACAATCTCCAGCAGGCCTGCGAGCGGCTCTATTATTGCGTCCTTCTCGTCTTCACATTTTACACCCCATACAGTCACAACCTGAAATTCCTGCGGCAGCAGGCGGAGCGGCTGTCGCCTCGCCTTGTCGAGGCGTGGCCGCGCGACAAGCGCAAGCTCGAGGCGCGTTTTCTCAAACTCAAGGACGCCTATGTGAAGGCCCGGCATTCCGACCATTTCAGGATGACTGACGAGGAGTTCGCCTATCTCTCCGAGCGCGTCGAGATCCTTGGCACGATCGTCAACGAACTCTGCCAGGAGAAACTCGCGGAACTCCACGCGGCGTTAGGATCCCAACCATGAGCATCCGGAAGCGCGAGGGAAACCGTCCTGATCGACGGTTTGCCGACGAAGAATTTCTGAAAGTGGAAGACCGCAAGGCTCTGTGTGCACGCCTCCGTTATGTCGGATCGGCAAATCATAAGCTGCGACCCGGGGATTATGGTTTTCATCCGTCGCACAATCCCCGCCCCTCCAAATCGCCCTGCGACGCGCTGCGAGCGGTTCTTCTGGCGGAAGCCTCGTCCCTGATGCAGCAGGGGATCATGCTCGGCATGGTCAGTCAATTCGGCGACGGCAGCGTTCCAAAGTATATTTGGGCCGTCGATGAGGCTAATGAGGTTTACGAAGCTAAAACACGACCGGAGCTAGAGACGGACTATCACGGATACAGGCTTGGCGATGACGAGCGCGACATGCGCGCCTACATTTTGAAGGAATGGAAGCGGCGGTGCCGGTAGGATTGGAATTTGGACTTGCGCCTGAGCGCCTCGACGAGGGAAGCCGCGAAGAGCGGGCTGCCTTCGGCCTGTTTACCATGCGCACGGCTCGCCAGTCGCTGACGGAGGGCTTCGACTCTTTCCTGAACGGCTTCCGGCAGGGACCGCTGGTCTCCGGTTATCATGTGGCGGAATGGCTGGCATGGAATTGGTGGCGCCTGCGCTGGGAACCCCGCTCGGCATCACCGGACTGGTCGCTCGCCCACAAGATGAACTCGATCGGCGAAGGGTATCTCTGGCCGAACATCGAGATCTGGTCGGATGGCGTGCGCACCATGTTAATTTCCCACGCCTCCGCGGAGCCTGACGCGAAGCCATTCCGATATGTGGGCGCATTTCCGACAATCGTCCCCTCGACACTTTTCGAGGCAGCCCTCGACGAATTTCTGCCAAGGATCATTGGTCGCTTGCACGAGCAAGGCGTTGGGGAAACCAATCTCGACCGGCTCTGGCGGGATGTCATTGCGGAGCGGGCGGACCCGGAGATTGCCAGGCGCCGACGTCTCGAGGCGCTGATGGGACGCGATCCCGACGCGTTCGACGACGACGCGGTGGAGGTGCTGATCGGCGATGCCGAACGTCTGGGTGAAGATGCTGTCCGGGAAGTCGCGGCTGAGCGTGCCCGGTTGCCGCACGAGAGCGAGGATCTCCTAACCGCGCGCCGGCTGGAAGAAATTGCCCAGACCCTCGGTCATCGTGGTTCTGCCAGGGACGCGGTGGTGCTCGACGCCCAGTATCGCGTTGTCAAGGACCCGGAAGTGCCCGCCTGGAAGCTCGGGACAAACGTCGCTGATGCGCTCCGCCAGCAGGAACGGCTCGGGGCCGATATCATTGATGATCGGCTGCTGGCGGCACTTGCCGGCACGACCCCTGACGCCTTGACCGAGCATCCGCGCGGGCCTGCCGCCCTCCCCTATGCTCTCGACGACGCCGCAGGAGACAAATCGCTCATCGTTCTGCCGGGAAAGCGGGAGGTCGGTCGGCGCTTCGCTCTGGCGCGCGTGCTCGGGGATAGGCTGATGAACCGCGAGGGCGCACTGCATGCAGCAACGCATGCCTACACCTATCGGCAAAAGGCCCAGCGATCGTTCGCAGCCGAATTCCTCGCGCCCTTCGACGTCGTCGAGGAGATGCTGCGCGGCGACTATTCGGACGAAAATCAGCAGGACGTGGCGGAGCATTTCCAGGTGTCACCGATGGTCGTGAACACGCTCCTCAAGAATCACGGCCGGATCGAGCGGGACTGGCCCGAAGAGGATTTCATGACGGCGATTGTCTGAAGCCTCGGAGCTTCATTAATCCGGGTCGAACGGGTGTCGAGGAGATCAGTTCGGTTGTGTGGCGCCGGAAATACCGCTTAACAGTATGCCTTGGCGAGGAGGCTTCATGAATGAGGATGCAATACCGGATGCGGCCGCCCGACGTATCGCACTCGCCCTTGTCGAGCAATGCGTCCGCAACACATGTCTCGAGGAGTTTCATGCCGGAAAGGTGCCGGAGAGTGTTACCGAAGACTATAGCGACGTGATGGTAGTCACGCCTTACGGCGAAATTCCCTGGCCGGAGGTGTCGAGAATATCAGACGCAGAGATGAAAGCCCTGATGATCGAGGTCGTCAACAAGGTCTACACGTTCCTCACGCATCTTGAAGATGTGATTGTTCTGCGCGATTCTGCGCGCTGGAACCGGCCTGAGCACGACCCCGCCCTGCTCGCCTTCGTAAAGCGCCGTGCCGCTGCCCGGCAAGCGGACGGTGAACAAAGGGAATAGGCAATATCATCCGACATCCAAAGATAGGAATGGACGTCGACATCTATAGGATCATCACCTTCCGCGCATTCACGAATATGGTCCGGTGACTAATCCAAGGTCCCGATCTCGATGGCTAGTCAGAGAACGGATGCGGAGGCCGGGCATCAGGACACCGGGCGATCAACTCCTTTATTTTTCGTGTCGCAGGTGCTCAACAATTCATGCGAACCCGGCGTGATGTCAGGTTGCGCAGATTTGACAACGACGCCACTTTGCAGGCGTGAGGCCGGACGCCTTGGCAAACGCCTTGGTGAAGTGAGCCTGGTCGGAGAATCCGCATTCGAGAGCGACCTGCGCCAGCGGCAGCGCGGTATTGGCCAGGAGGTGCTTTGCGCAGACGATACGCTGCTGTACGAACCATGCATAGGGCGCTATCCCCACTGTATTTGTGAACGCGCGCACGAAGTAGTAGAGCGATAATCTGCAACGTGACGCGACCTCGGAGATGGAAATCGGGTTACTGATGTCTTCGCACATAGCCCGCATGGCGAGACCAACCTGCCATGGTGCCAGGCTCGGCTGGCTACTGATTGAGCCAAAGCCCCGTCCGTCATTATATCCCGGCCGTTTAGCCGGTCCAGCATGCGCCCGGGTCTGCACCTGTCCTGCGCAGGGCATCGGCCCGGCGCCCGCACTTCCAAAAGCCGCCATCGCGACCCCCAATGGGTTGCAGGGTAGACTTCTGACGCCGGGAACTTCAGCGCCCTACCCTATCGGCCGCCACCGCGAGGCACGACGGACCGAGCCGTCGGGTTCTCGAAGGGGGAGGCCCTACTATTCCCATTTGATGGGACACATGAGGGGAACCAAAGGCGGCCAACTTTCTTCCGACCCAAATTGCAGACGCCCCATGATCGAGCAGGAGCAGGACCAGGACCAGGATTGGGATACGGCGCTGTTAAGATTGCCCCTTGGGCCGACGCAGGATCTTGCGAAGATAGGTTTCGGCGCGAACCAGCTCCTTTTGAACAGAGCGCTTGTGCAAACCGAAATCAGCGGCGATCTCGTTCTGCTGCTTTTCGTCACGCCATCGGGCCAAAAAAATCGCCTGCCGCTTAAGGGGAAGAGAGTGAAGCGCCTCGAGAGCCCGGTCCATCTCATCTGCAGCAAGGACAGCAGCTTCCTGGTCCGGTGTGCTATCGGGAAATTCGGAAAGCTCGGCCACATCCAAGTTCACGGTGCGCCACTCGCTACGACGCCGGTTGATCGCGAGATTTACGGCCATCCGGTAGAGATACGAGCGCGGGCTGCGCAGATCGCCGATGCTGGGCTCAGACCTCAGTTTAACGTAGACATCGTGGAGCGCTTCCGCGGCCGCCTCCGGAGAGCGCAGATGCGCTGAGAGACGCCTCAGCAGCGAGTCATACTCGCTCTCAAGCAGGGCTAGTAGCCTGTGAGCCGGGCCTTCACTATCGGTCTCGAGGGAAGCGTCAAATTCGCTTGCCTGTTGAGGTCGAGATGATTCTGTTTCGTCAGTCATTGCCGTCAGGGCTCTAGCGGTAGCCCGCTCGTCCAGGGATCCGACGTGAATTCATTGAGAAGCTGTGCAGCAACGAAGTAAATGATCGGTGTTCGATCGCCCATTTTTGCCAGTATCTCGCCATTTCCGCCACGAGTGGATCACGGAATGTCACCCTTCCCGGCCAGATAATAGCAGCCCTCCTCGTCAGGAACACAAAAGAAGATGCGATTAAATGATATTTACATATCTAAACATATACAATTCCAGTTTAAGATATATTTACAATTATCAAATAAAAAATGGGATAGTTATCTTATGCATAGTTCACACAATCCGAAGTATTTTGGTTAACATGATTTGGCGGATCGCGGCGGGATCGCCTGTGTGACCACATCGCACGTTGCGCCATCTGCCGGCCTCCAGACCCAAAGCAACATCGCCTCCGCGCGCGAATCGGTGAGAACCGTGCAGCGCGCGGCACGGCGAAGACTGGGCGAGCGTGACGGAAAATTCTACCCATCCATGCCCCGGCCACTTAGTCATCCGCCGGCGGGTGCGATGTCCACGGCCAGCTAGCAGATTGCGGCGAGCGGCTAGACAGGCCGCGGCGCCCGTAGTGGTCGCGAGCAGGGCTCCGCGGACAATGATCGCGTTTGACGAGTGACGCAGGACGGGGTCGCGACATTGGTCCGACCCTACGCGTCCTCTTGGGTTGAGCGGAGGACATCACCTCTCCTGGCAACCTTATGCGAATATGCGCCCTCCCACGTTGCCCCTATCTCGGCGATCCGCAGGAGTCGCGGCACAACATTTCAAACTCCTTTTGCAGGTCACAGTTCGACCGCGACATCCGGCGCTGCGGCGCTGCGGTGCGCGCGACGTGCACCGAAGCGATCCTGGCCCATAGCAAGATGGCCCGGCTCTTTGCTGGCAAGGCACTAAAACTGCGTCACACTAGGGGATCGGCCGAGGCCGTGAGGAGGCCGACCTTGAGACTGCAGACATCGCGCGCATGATCCTCCCAAAATGGGAACTTCTCCTCGTGCCCAGCACAACCACTTGCGGTAGATTAAGAGCAGGGGTGACATATGACCTATCTTGCGGAGCGCGTGCTGACCGAAAAACTGGCGGAAGCCAAAGAGTTGCTTGAGCGCGCGCTGAACATTCTCGACGAGCACCAGGAATATGACGCGGCCTATTCGACTTGCGAAGCCATCGAGCGCCTGATCGGCGCGCCGACGACGCTCGAGCAATGGTATATGATGACCGGCCGCGGCCCGGATGGTGAGCCCTTGAACTAACGTCCCATTCCATCGCAGCCCCTCACGAACGGTAGCCGCACTGCATGAGTACGCCGCAGACGACGGAGAGCTGTTCGACTTCCTGCGCATCGGGACGGCCAATCGGCTCATAGAGCTGCATCCGCGCCCGACCGAGAACCTTTTCGGAGTGGACCTTCACCAACGCGTCGGCGCGCTCGACCGCCGCAGGCGATGACGTCCCGGCCCGTTCCTTGGCCTCTGACGGCTTCGACCCCATCAGGCGCGGTCAGCGCCCGCGCCTTGGGCGTGTCCCGCATTGCTTCGGCTTCCCCGACCGTGCGCGGCAACCGCGCCGGCCACCTCGCGAACGACGCAGCCCTTGGGAAGCTGATGTTGGCTATATTCGCGATATGGGATGATCGTCGCCATGAGCGCGCCGATCGGCGCGAACAACAGCCTATCGCGAGCCAGAGCTTCAAGGTGCCCATAAAGCGATGCGACGGTCGCGTATCACGGCTCGGCTTGGGAAAGCAGATGCTCCTCCCGCGCCGCCATCCAGACTTCGCGGGCCGCGTCGAGATTCATGATCGCGATGCCGATGCCGACAATGATGTCCGGCCAGGGCGAATGAACTCTCAGTGTCACGAGGCCAGCGACAATGATCGCGACGTTTGCAAGGGCATCGTTCCGTGCTGACAGCCAGGCTGCCTTGGCAAGACTGCCGCCCCGCCGCCGATGGCGGGCGAGCAGGAAGGCCGCGATCAGGTTCACCAGCAGGGCGCCGAGGCCGGTGGCAGAAAGGGCTATGGCGTCGGGTGGAAGAGGAGCGCTGAGCTTGTGCCACAGCGTCCACAAGAAGGCGATTGCAGGCGCCAGCAGGATTGCCGAAAGCAACATGCCCACGCGCGCGCGCCGCGCGGCACTCCATCCCAGGGCCGCCACGATAAGGAAATTGACGGCGGCGTCCTCGAAGAAGTCGGCGCTGTCTGCGAAGAGCGACACCGATCCGATGCGGAGCGCGACCGCGAACTCGACGCCGAAATACGCCAGATTAAGCAGCGCGACGATGAGCACCGCCCGCCGAAGGGCGGACAGCAGAGAACTGTTGAGAGGCTCGGTCGAAGATCGTTCCCCGCTCATGCCGGTTCTTCCTCCGACAGACCGAGCAGGTGGACATGCTCGTTGATCCGCTGGACCGCTACCTTGGTGTCGATGTCGATTTCGTTGATGCAGGCCGGATGTTGCTGCAGACGCCAATAGCCCGATAGCGGCAGGTCAAGCAGTTGCAGCAGCAGGGCACGATTTACGCTGTCGTGGCCGACCGCCACCACCGTCTCGCCGGGATGGGCTTCCAGCATGAGCCGGAGGGAATCGGCGGTTCTCAGCGCAAGCGCCTGAAGCGTGTCACCGCCGGGTATGCGGGCCAGATGCGGCGCGCTGAACCACAGATCGTAGAGAGCCTGAGACGTCTGCTGGACCTCTTCATGCGTCTTCCAGCTCCACTCACCATAATCGAAGTCGAGCAGCTCCGGGAGCGGCTGCGGGACCAGGCTGTAGCGATCGGCGATGGCCCGCGCTGTGTCCGCGGATCGACCCATCGGGCTGGTGAACACGGCATCGACCCTCCATTCGGCCGCGATCCGTTCTGCAGTAGCGGCCGCCTGTCGCCGGCCCAGCTCCGTCAAAGGGACTTCCTTGCGGCCCCGAAAGCGCTCGGGTTTGATGCCTTCGACATGACCGTGGCGCACGAGAATGAGTTTCATGGGTAGCCGCCTTTCATTTGCGGGTGAACGGATTGATGAAGACGGCTCGGCCGCCAAGCGCGCGTTCGATTTCGAGAAGCCGGTTGTATTTTGCGAGACGTTCGCCCCGGCAGGGTGCGCCGGACTTGATCTGCCCCGCGCCGATTGCCACCGCGAAATCGGCGATGAAGTCGTCATTGGTCTCGCCGGAGCGATGGGAGACCATCGTGCACCAACCAGCCTGGTGGCAGAGCTTCGCCGCGTCGACCGTCTCGGTGACAGTGCCGATCTGGTTGAGCTTGATGAGGACCGCGTTCATCGCCTTGCGGTCGATCGCTTGCCTGATGAACTTTGCGTTTGTGACGGTGATGTCGTCGCCCATGACCTGAATCCGGCCACCTTGCGCGGCCATCTGGTCGACGAAGCCCTGCCAGTCGTCGTCGGCGAAGCCGTCTTCGATCGAGACGATCGGAAACTCGCCGATGAGCTTCTCGTAGAATGCGAGCAGGCCAGCACGATCGAAGGGCCCGCCGCTGGAGGGTCTGACATCGTAACAGTCGCCGGATCGGAATGATGAGGCGGCAGGGTCAAGCGCGATCGCGATGTCCTCTCCCGGCTGATAACCGGCTTTCTCGATCGCCTTGACGATGAGGCTCAGCGAAGCGTGAATTGCCTGCGCATCGAACCCCGGCGCGAAACCGCCCTCGTCGCCCACGCTTGTGCGCAGCTTCTCCTGATGGAGGATCTCGCGGAGCGCCGCGTAGGTTTCAGCGCCATAGCGCAGCGCCTCGGCGAAGCTCGGCGCGCCCGCCGGCACGATCATGAACTCCTGGAAGTCGATGCCGCTTTCGGCGTGCTTGCCGCCGTTCATGACGTTGAACGCCGGCACGGGCAGGATTTGCGCCGCCGAACCGCCGCCAAGCTGCTCGTAGAGCGGCACCCCCTGCACCGCCGACGCGGCGCGGGCGGCCGCCATCGAGACGCCAAGGATGGCATTCGCCCCGAGCCGGGCCTTGTCGGGCGTGCCATCGAGCGCGATCATGGCGCGATCGAGCGTGGCCTGATCGCAGACGTCATAGCCCTGCAGGGCGGCGGCAAGTGGCCCTTCGACGCGGCCTATGGCCTGCAAGACGCCTTTGCCGCCGAAACGGGCGCTGTCGCCGTCGCGCAGTTCCACAGCCTCGTTGGCGCCGGTCGAGGCACCGGACGGCACCGCTGCGGTCGCTTCGATGCCGCTTTCGAGAATAACAGTGACGGCGAGCGTCGGGTTGCCGCGCGAGTCGAGGATCTCGCGGCCGTGAAGACTGGCAATGCGGGTGCTGGGGATCATGGCGGTTCCGATCAGGCGAGGAGCGCGCGGCGGACGATCGCCGTCGTCTCGCCGATCGCATAGTGGATGGTAGCCCCGGTCGAGAGGTCGAAACTCTCGATCGCGGCGGCGTCGAGGCCGTCGAGCGCCATGCACAGCGCTCGCAGCGTATTGCCTTGGGAGACGACAAGCGTGGTTCCGCCAGCCATCGCGGCGGGCAAGAGGACGTGGACATAAGCCGCAAGCACGCGCGCGGCGGTACCGCGCAGGCTCTCCCCTTCCGGCGGCGCCTCGGCGTAGGAACGCCGCCAGAGCCGTATCTGAGCGGCGCCGACCTCGGCTACGGCCTCATCCTTGTTGCGGCCCGTCAGCGTGCCGTAATCGCGCTCGTTGAGCGCCGGCAGATGCGTCAAGGGCGTTTCGGTTGCTTCCAGCACTTCCTTGATGATCGCGACCGTCTCCGTCGCGCGAGACGCCGGCGAGCTGAAGATGCGCGAGGGCGCCAGCCTCGCCTCCCGAATCCGATGGGCGACCCGCGCTGCCTCGTCTCGGCCGATCGCTGTCAGCGGCGGATTGCTCCAGCCCGTGAAGACATTGGCCGCATTGGTCGCGCTCTCGCCATGACGCACGACGACGAGGCTGATGGGCGCCCCCATCAGTGCGCCAGGAACAGCGGCAGAGCGGTGTTGCGCAGCATTTGCCGCGTGGTGCTGCCCAGGAGCCATTCGACGAGCTGGCTGTGCCGATAGGCACCCGCCACCAGCATGTCGGCCCCGATCGCCTCTGCCTCCTTGACGATCTGCGCGCCCCGATCATGCCCTGAAGGCGCGACCACGCGCAATTGCGCGTCTATGCCCATTTCCTGCAGCCTGTCGGCCAAGGTGAGGGCATGATCCTGTTCGGCGTCGATTCGGATCGCCGTCACCGTGTCGGCGGCGCGCAGCCACGGCATCGCGCCCTGAATAGCATCGTCCGTGACCGGCGTGTCGCTCAGCGCCACGGCGATGTGCGCGAAGGCGGGCGGTCGGGGCGTCCAATCCGCCGGCACCAGCAAGAGCGGCTTGCCCGTCTCGCGGATCGCGGCGTGCTGCGCGTCGCCGCTGTCGAGATCTTGGCTCT
Source organism: Sphingomonas sp. 67-41 (assembly GCF_001899725.1). NCBI lineage: Bacteria > Pseudomonadati > Pseudomonadota > Alphaproteobacteria > Sphingomonadales > Sphingomonadaceae > Sphingomonas > Sphingomonas sp. 67-41. The sequence continues at coordinate 42,771 of NZ_MKWJ01000020.1, forward strand.
GCACCAGCACAAGGAGGTCGGCGTCGCCGGCTGCTTCGACGATCGTCGCCTCCTCGGCTCCTGCCGGCGCTTTCCATTCGACGCGGGGCGTGTCGTCGGCGGTGCCGGCGTTCCATGCAACGAATGCTGCCTGCGCGGCCATCGCCTTGTCGCTGGCGGTGCCCTCGGCCGTCTCCCGGAGGCGCTGGATCTGGACTTCCTCGGTCGAGGAGACGAGCTGGTCGGGATCGACGACGACATGCAGCGCCTCGATCCGGGCGAACTTGTCGACCTTCGCCGCAACAACGGCGGCGTCGAGGCAGGAGCGAGCGGTGGCGGCTTCGGTGACGATGGCGAGAATCTTCATGGGGCTTAGCTCCGAAATAGCCGCGCCAGAGCTTCGGGCGCGGAGAAGCCTATCCAGACCGCGAGCACGCCGGCGGTGACGGACAGGAGGATGTTGGCGAGGGCTCGGCCCAGCTCGCCGGTCTGGATGAGGGCGAGCGTTTGCAGGCTGAACGAGGAAAAGGTGGTATAGCCGCCGCAGAGCCCCACCAGCATGAAGGCGCGGATTTCCGGCGGCACCGGCCAGCGGCCGCCCGTTTCGGTGAGGGCGGCGAACAGGCCGATCACGAACGAGCCCGTTATGTTGATGAAGATCGTTCCCCACGGCATCGCCTCGCCGAAGCGTGCCGTGAAGACGAGGTTGATCCAGTAGCGGCCGAGCGTGCCGATCAGACCGCCGACGGCGATCCATGCGTAGGTCAGCATTGCGCCGCCTCCGTTTCAGGAGCGGTCGCCTTGCGACGGGCGTGCGCCCGCTTCGGCTGCGGTCGGGGTCTTGCACCATGCAAGCCTTGCTCGGCTTCGGTGATGTAGGTGCGCGTGATCGGCAGGCTGGCGACGTCGCGGGCAATCTGGGCCTGAAACACCATCAGCCCATTGAAGCGGAAGCCCATCTCGCAGGACGCCAGATAGAACTCCCACATGCGATAAAAACGGGCATCGTAGATCGCCTCGATCGCAGGGCGGTTGGCGGCGGCGCGCAGGCGCCAGTGGCGCAGTGTCTCGGCATAATGGAGCCGCAGCACTTCGAGATCGGTCAACCACAGCCCGGTTTCCTCGAGCGCCGCCAAGGCTTCGCTAACGGCCGGAATATAACCGCCAGGGAAGATGTGCTCCTGCGTCCAGCGGTCGAAACCCGGCCCCCGATCCTTGCGGCCGATCGAATGGACGAGCGCCACGCCATCATCGGTCAGGAGCCGGTCGATCGCGCCGAAATAGTCCCGATAATGCTTGGCACCGACATGCTCGAACATGCCGACCGACACAATGCGATCGAACCGGCCCGCCACCTGGCGATAGTCAGCGAGCGCGAACCGCACGCGGTCGGAAACGCCAGCGGCCGAGGCGCGGTCTCGTGCGACCCGAAGCTGTTCGGTCGAGAGGGTGATTCCCGTGACATAAACGTCGGCGCTGCGCGCGAGCATCAGCGCCAGGCCTCCCCATCCGCAGCCGATGTCGAGAATATGCGCGCCAGGCTGCAGATCCAGCTTCGCCGCGATGTGCGCTTTCTTCGCGGCCTGCGCCGCTTCGAGCGACATGCCCGGATCGGTGAAGTAGGCGCAGCTATATTGGAGATCTTCGTCAAGGAAGAGGCGGTAGAAGGCTTCCGACAGGTCATAATGGTGCGCGACGTTGCGGCGCGATCGCCCGAGGGAATTGGTGCGGGCGCGCAGCGCGGCCGTCAGCTCACGGGCGCGGCCCAGGATACCCGCGCCGGGACGGCGTTTCAAATTGCGCCCGATCAGCTCCATGAGGCTGTCGAGCGTGCCGCGTTCGATAACCAGCGAGCCCGCCATATAGCATTGCCCGAGCTGATATTCGGGGTCGAGCGCGAGCAGATTGGCAGCCCAGCGATCCTTCAGCCGGATCGCGACATCGAGCTGCGGCATGTCGATCGGCACCGCGCCGATGGTGAAGGAGGGCTCGGAACCGATCGCAACGGACAGCCGGCCGACCTCGATCATGCGGGCGAGCAGCTCACGCAGCATCATGTCCTCCCTCGCGGACGATGAGCACCGAGCAATCCACCTTGTGCGTCATGCGGTCCGAGCGGCGGCCGAACAGGTGCTCCCACAGATCGGCATGTTCGGTCGCGCCGATCACCAGCAGATCGGCCTTGGCCTCGCGTGTGAACGCGACGATGTGCCCGACCGGATGGCCGGTGAAGACGTGGGTCTTCAGCGTGACACCCGATCGCGCCGCGATCCGCTCGGCGAGCGCCTTGTGCCTGCCGATATGGCGGCGTTCCTCCGTTTCATGCGCGGTTACGTCCGCGATCATGCCGGTTCGAGGCGCAATGTCTTCGACGAACAGCACGTCGAGGCCGGTGTCCGCGACCGCTGCCAGCTCAATCGCGGTGCGTAGCGCGGTCAGGGAGTTCTCGGAGCCATCATTGGCGTGAACGATATGGTGGAACATCGAACTTACCTCCTTGCCGGCGACGTCATGAGCGGCCTGCTACGGCGGCCGCGACCTGCGGCGCCGCTTCGGGCTTTTGCGCGTCGGGAAGCGGCTCTTCAGGCGGGATCAGGTGTCGCGGCAGGTAGAAGGCATTGGCGATCAATGTCGGGACGATCGCCGAGCCGATCACGGTCGCGACGAGGATCGAATATTGGCTCTGGTCGATGACGTGGTGCGAGAGGCCGAACAGCGCTGAAATCGTTCCGAAGGTAAGGCCCGTCGACATAAGCAGGGTCGTGTAGGCCGCTTCCTTGCGCGGAGACGCGAACCAGCGCGTCAACGGATAGACGCCGACCACCTTCGAGGCCATCTTGCCGATCAAGAGCACGAGAAAGCCAATCGGCGCAGCCCATAGCGCCGACAGTGAGACGAACGAGCCGGCGCGAATGAAGTAGAAGGGCGTCAGCAGGCCGAAGGTCAGCGTGCGCAGCCGCCGAATGAGCGCGTGATCCTTGCCTACGGTGCCAGCTAGCACCATGCCGACCAGATAGGCCGGCAGCACCGCTTCGCTGTCCGCCCAGGTCGCAAGCGCGCCGAGGCCGAACAGCGCGAGCAACAGAAACTTGGCTTCCAGCTCGGAGGGGCGATCGCCATAGAGTTTGAAGAAGCGGGGCGTCAGCCACGGCAGGATCACGAACACGACGACAGCGATCCCAGCGAAAATCGCCGTCTTGACGGTGAATGGCGCGAAGATCACGCCCAGCGCCAGCACCGTCACCAGGTCGTTGATGAAGCAGGCGGCAAGCAGCGTCTTGCCATAATCGGTGCGATTGAGCCCGAACTCGAGCATGACTGCATAGACGACCGCGACCGAAGTTGTGGACATGGCGACGCCGGCGAGCAGGGCGGCCTTCATCGTCCAGCCCAGCCCGAGGACGGCGAGTAGCGTGCAGCCGACGAACGGCAGCGTGAACCCCGCCAGACCGACTGCGGTCGCCTCCTTCCATTTGGTGCGGAAAACGCTCGGGTCCAGCTCGGCGCCGGCGAGGAAGGTGAGGACGATCGCGCCCGCCCCCGATAGGAATGTCACCCAGCTTTCCTGGGTGCCGAGCACTGCCGAGCCCACGGCCGCGCCGATAATGAGCTGGGCGATGGTGCCCACCACGATTTCCGACAGCGCCGTAGCGATCTTGAACCAGATCGACATAAGGGTCGCGACCAGCGCCAGCCCCAGCCAAAGCGCGGCAATCGCCCACACATGGGTCATTCTTCACCGTCTCCGCACCCGCTCGGGCTATGCCCGTTCCGGCGTGTGTCAGGATCGGGCCGTTACCGACGGCCCGCGCGGCGAAGACACACTCCCACCGCGTTTGACGCAGTAGGGGTCATCAGCCTGTCGGCGGTTATGGGGGACTCCATCCCCATCCAGCGATGTCGAAGGCAGGGCAAGAGCCCTTCCCTTCCGGATAACCTTAAAGTGAATTGATCGTTCCGCTCAAGGCTAATCCAGTCACCCCTTGGATTTTGTCACACTGACGAGGACGCCAACGATTGCGAGGATGACTGCCAGCACCAGAATCAGGTCGAAAGGGGCTACGGGCATATCGACCTTCATGGGATACTTGGCGGGTCGCTTGCCGGAAAGCTCTCGTCAGATTGTTCATCGACCTCATCCCAGCCTCGTCGGGGGTCGCGGTCGCGGATACTGGCTGGACCGGCGGTGCGGGTCTGGTCGATATTGGCGGGATCGGTTTCGTCGGGCTGCAGGGCGGCACCCTCTGCCTTCCCTACGGCCCGCTCGCCCACCTCGGCCGCTCTGGCGGTATATTCTTCGGCGAGCTTCAGGTGCGACGCTTTAGCCTCGGCCGTATCGGCCTCTGCGGCCAAGCGCTGCTCCTCCTGTGCTCGGCGCACGAAATAGGCATGATCTTCGGGCATCTTCTCCATCCTTCGTCAGTGAGCGAGAAACAGGGGCAGATCGAAGCGCGCGAGCACATGGCGGGTGGTTCCGCCAAGCAGCCATTCGATGAACTGATTGTGCCGATAGGCGCCCATCACCAGCAGATCGGCACCGAGCTGGTGCGCTTCGGTAACGAGCTGGTCGCCGAGCGTCTCGCTATCGCGCGGCACTTGGCGGACGTGGAAAGCTATGCCTTCGAGTCCGAGCAGCTCTTCGGCCGAACGGGCAATCTCGCGGCTTTCGGCGACCAGCAGCAGCGTCACCTCACTCGCCACGCGCAACCACGGCAAGGCGCCTTCGAGCGACCGCAGACAAGCCGATGTGTCGTTCCAGGCGATGACGATATGCTCAGCGAAAGTATCACCAGGTTGAAGACGCCATTTCGCGGGCACCAGAAAGAAGGGATGCTTGACGCGGTTGAAGGCGGCGTGGAGCGCGTCGCCGCCGTCCATGTTGGTCGGGCGCGCCAGGACCAGCACATCGAAGATACGCGCTTCCTGCTCGACATTTTCCTCCTCGGCGCCGATGCGTTCCTTCCAGCGCAGCGGAATGTCCGCGTCCGGATGCTCGGCGATCCAGGCTTCATAGGTCGCGTGTGTCGCCGCCTCGCGCTCCTGGGCGGTGCCTTCATAGCGGACACGCAATTGCTGGAAGGCCAGCTCCTCGCTCGCGCAGACAATATGCTCGGGATCGACGACGACATGCAGCGCCTCGATCGTGGCATCCTTCAGCACATGGGCTGCGGCCTCGGCCGCGTCCAGACAGGCCGGCGTCGTCGCGGCCTCGGCGATCACCGCCAACAGCTTAGTGGTCATGACCCTCTCCCTTCTGCGGGAGTGCGGCAAGACCTACCGACGCCCGCGAAATGGCGTTCTGGTAGGAGTTATCAGCCTTTGCGGCGGTTGATGGGGAACTCCATCCCCGAACCCTATATAGATATTCGCCTCGTCGATCGGCAAGGGCGGAGGCTTGCACCGTGCAAGCCCTCGGCTCAGCGATGGTCGCCAACGCCAAGCGGCGTGCCGGCGCGCGAGCGCTTCCCCAGCAGGTATTCGCGCACCCAGGGATGATCGGACTTTTCCAGCTCGCGGACCGGCGCGATGGCTACGATCTTCTTGTCCGCAAGCGCCGCTACCCGATCGGTGATCGTGTAGAGCGTGTCGATGTCGTGCGTCACCAGCACGACCGTCAGACCGAGACTATGCGCCAGATCGCGGATCAGACGGTCGATCTGATCGGCCATCACCGGGTCGAGGCCCGATGTCGGCTCGTCAAGCAGCAACAGTTCGGGATCAAGCGCAATCGCGCGAGCTACGCCGGCCCGCTTCTGCATCCCGCCCGACAGCTCATTGGGAAATTTGTCGATCGAGTCCGCTGGGAGACCCGACAGGATCGCCTTGAGCTGGGCGATTTCACAAAGCATTTGGTCCGGAAGCCGGGCGTGTTCGCGCAGCGGGACTTCGATGTTTTCCCGCACCGTTAGCGTTGAAAACAGGGCATTGGCCTGAAACAGCACGCCCCACCGGCGTTTGACGGCTTCGATTTCCGCCTCCGGCCCCTCATGAATGTCGGTCCCGAACACCTGGATCGAGCCGCTAGCGGGCGGAAGCAAGCCGATGATAGATTTCAGCAGCACGGACTTTCCCGAACCTGAGCCGCCGACGAGGCCGAGGATCTCGCCGCGTTTAACGGTCAGGTCGAGGCCCTTATGGATGACCTGCTCGCCGATTTCGGTCCTGAGCCCCTTCACCTCGAGCGGCGGTGCCCCATCAGACGGCGGCATCCGGCTCGGCCGACAGCTCTTCGGGCGTCGCATCCTCATGATCGACACCCCTGGGGCCGATGCTCCAATGCTCGAGATGCTTGTAAACGATCACCTTGCTCGCCAGCAGATCGCCATGTGCCGCGCAGAAGGCTTCGAGCTTGTCGCGATGGTCGATCAGCTCGACGCACATGGTCAGATGCGGATCGCTGATCTCGGCGCCATGCTCGCGCACCGGGCCGTGGTTTGAGAAGCCGTAATGGGTGTGATGCGCGACGGCGTTCATGACGCCTTCCGCTTTCGCCTGCGCGACCAGGGCGCGGTAGAGCGGCTTGGAGGCCCAAAGCGTCTTCACGGAGCCCTTGGCGGCCTTGTCGCTGGGCTTGAGGTAGATACGGATCATGCCGATCTCGCTGGCATTGACCTGATGTGTGTGGGGCATGGGATCGCCTTCGCTGGTGATGGATGGGGAGAAGGGGAAAAGATCGGTGAGTGAATGCTGCGGGCGGATCGCGCGGGCATCCCGCAGCGTGGTATCGGGCGGGAGCAGGCCGCCGCCCGTCTTGGGGACGGCGATCCGCTGCGACAGATAGATGCCGCTGTGACCCGAGCAGAGATAGGCCAGGAAGCACGCGATCGCGATCGGCACGATGTGGGTCGCCCCGAACAGCTCGACGCCCATGATCGTGCAGGCGAGCGGCGTGTTGGCCGCCCCCGCGAACACCGCCACGAAGCCGAGCCCCGCGAACAGATCGACAGGCGCGCCCAGGAGCCCGCCGAGCGCGTTGCCGAGTGCGGCCCCGATGAAGAACAAGGGCGTGACCTCGCCGCCCTTGAAGCCGGCGCTTAGGGTCACGACGGTGAAGAGGATCTTGAGCAGCCAGCTCCAATGGTCGACGGGCGGCCCGAAGAAGCCGGCGATGGTGGGAGCGTTGGGATCGGCGGACCAAACTCCTAGCCCGAGATAATCACGGGTGCCGAGCAGATAGACCAAGGCGATGACCATCAACCCGCCGACCACTGGCCGAACCGGACCATAGGGAATGAGGCGCTTGAACAGGCCGCCCAGGCTGTGATTGGCCTCCGCGAAGACGAGGCCGGCAAGCCCGAACACCACGCCGGCGATCGCTGCCTTGCCCAGCAACAGCGGTTCCGCGGTCAGCGCACCACCGACGCCGGCAACATAGTCGATGTGATAGGCGCCGTGATGGATGCCCCACATATGGCAGGTCCAGTCACCGACGACACCGGCGATCAGGCATGGCACCAGCGCCGAATATTCGACGCGACCGATCGCGAGCACTTCCAGCGCGAACACGGCGCCGGCGAGCGGCGTGCCGAACACCGCCCCGAAGCCGGCGGCAATACCGGCCATCAGCAGAACGCGGACGCCGGATGGATCGAGCCCGACCAGACGCGCGACCGCACTCGCGAGGCTTCCCCCGAGCTGCACGGCTGTCCCCTCGCGCCCTGCGGAGCCGCCGAACAGGTGCGTCGCCACGGTTCCGATGAAGATCAGTGGCGCCATGCGCAGCGGCACGCCGCCACCGGGCTCGTGGATTTGCTCGACGATCAGGTTGTTGCCGCCTTCGACGCTCCTGCCCGTCCACTGGTAGAGCAGCCCGATCGCGAAGCCGCCCGCCGGCAGCAGGAACAGCAGCCAGGGATGCGCGAAGCGCGTCCGTGTCGCGACGTCGAGACTCCACAGGAAGGCAGCGCAGAGACTTCCGACCGCCAGCGCCATCGGCACGAGAATCAATCCCCAGCGAAGCACCGAGATGGCGTGGCCGTGGCGCGTGCGGACGAACGCAGCGACGTTTAGGGTATGAAAGAGATTCCGAAACGTAGCGCGCACAATTCCTCCTTGTTGCCTGACGGCGACAGGTAGGAATCATCAGCCTTGCGGGCGGTTCGGCTCGGACGAGCCCGGCAGGAATCCATTGCCGTGATCGGCTATGCCTGACGCTGCACTGCAGCGTCAATCCTTATGACGTGCTCAATCTCCAGATAACCCGTATCCACTCCCGCACGGCGGTGGCCTGCCAAGTTCAGGGAAGGAGAAGGCCGGGATCGACTAGGCTTGCACCCTGCAAGCCAATTGAGACAGCGGGGGCTCGACCCCGTCCCGGAAAATGCCTCCAGCGGGAATGGGAGAAATCTGTCAAAATCGAAGCTGATTTGAGTTGGAGATTTTGCATGAAGAAGTCGAAGTTCACTGGCGAGCAAATTGCGTTTGCGCTGCGTCAGGCCGAGGTCGGCACGCAGGTGCCGGAGTGTGCCGGAAGATGGGCCTCTCGGAGGCGACGTATTACCGCTGGAAGCAGTTATACGGCGGCTTGGGCCTTCAGAGCTGCGCAAGATGCACCTTCCACATCCCTGGGGTTCTCGACACCGGCCGAATTCGCTTCATGGGCCGGGGTTAACCCCGGCCCATGAAAAGCCGGATCTCTCGTTCTGGCCGGTGGCAATTCCGGGGTAGGGTCACTCGATTTCGCTGTGGCCATTACGGCGCAGCTGCGACAGCCACATCGATAATCTCCACACCCGAACCTTTTCCGAAAGCCTTGCCGACTTGGGCAGCGCAGCGCCGCGAGGGATGGATGCAACGGACGGCTACCGATCTCTGTTCAAGGTCCCTGATCTCATGGCTGAGAGGCGGCTGCACATTTCCAAGCTTCTATGCTGTCCGGGCAAAATGCCTTTCCTCCAAAACGGTCAGGAAAGAACAGATATGCCACAACTCCACATCATGCTCTAAGGCTATTGGGATCACACCCATCATGTATTGGACATATGATGACCACAGGCCCACCGGCAGATGCAGGAGGTCGTCAATATGGCACGTACCGTAGTTCACGCGCAAAGTTTCGAGCGACCGTCGCCCTCCTCTTCCCGATCGACGCATCCGGCATCATTCGAGCCTATCGTCTTTCTGCCCGGCCTGTTGTGCGACCAGTCGCTCTGGCGCCATCAGGTCGGCGCGCTCGCTGACGACGTCGCGCCGATGATCGCTGACCTCACCCTGGACGACAATATCGGTGACATGGCGCGACGGACGCTTGCAGCAGCCCCTGCCCGCTTCTCCCTCGTCGGTCTCTCAATGGGCGGCTATGTAGCGCTCGATATCATGCGCAGAGCGCCTCACCGGGTTCGTCGCCTAGCCCTTTTCAATTCAAGCGCGCGCGCCGACACACCGGAGCGGATTGCCCAGCGCCACGCCGGTATCGAATCCCTTCAGCGGGGCAAGTTTCTGGGCGTCACCCGCCGCTTGCTGAACAGTCTAGTGCATCCAAGTCATGTCGAAGGGACCGTGGCGGACGAAATGCGCGCAATGGCCCAACGCGTTGGCGGAGACGCTTTTCTTCGGCAGCAACAGGCAATCATGAGCCGCCCCGACTCGACCGGTCTCCTCAGCACCATCGCGGTGCCCACGATGATCGTCGTTGGAGACGGCGACCGGATCACGCCGCCCGCACACGCGGAAGAAATCCACGATCGCGTTGTGGGGTCAGTATTGCATATCATTCGAGACTGCGGCCATATGGCAGCTCTCGAGCATCCCGGAGAGACGACAACCCTTCTCAGGGAATGGTTGGCAACGGAGGCCGATTGATCATCGCCCGAGAGGCAAAGCATTTCTCTTCGAATTTATCTGGCCAGACGTGCATGTCTGAAAAGATTGGCGGCGCGTAAGCTGTTCGGGTTATCGGGGGCGTACTGGGAAGATGTCTTCGCCTCACCGAGACCATCGGCGAGGAGCCAATGAGTGACCTTAAGTCACTCATCGCGCTCGCTCTTCGGCGCGGAACAAAGCAATTCCGACGAGGTCATAGACTTATCGACGACCACCTCATGCGCCTCCATGGCGCTCGGAGCTGTTCCCGGATCAAAACGGATACCACCGAAACCCTTGAAGAGAATAGACCTTCGATATCCTCCACTAACCCTGCGATTTTTTCTCATCACGCAATGACACCTCCTGATGATCGACCGTTCCTGCGCGGTTTTTGCGGACGGTGATGACGCTTCCCTTTGTCATTTGTCACGTCGACAGCGCCCACCAAGGGGGACGGCCTGATTTCGTGTACTGCCATGGTTTGCGATCGGTCGGAGGAAGCGGATCGCCGGCGCCAAGTCGATGTTGGACTTTCAGGCAGGCAGCGTCTGGGCGGGAGGAACGATCGCAGGCTGCGGCGAGCCGGGAGCCCGTCCGGTAGACCGGTGCAAGACGTCGTCCACCAGCATGGCAGAAGCGTGACGCGCGAGGGCCTGGGTGGGTGCGTTGGTGTTGCCACTCGTGATGTTCGGCATGATGGACGCGTCGATCACCCGCAGGCCTTCAACTCCGCGTACCCGTAGACGTGCATCGACGACAGCGCGCTCGTCCGCCCCCATCCGGCAGGTGCCGACCGGATGCCACATCGTCGTGGCGACGCGCTTGACCCACTCGCCGATCTCGGCGTCCGTCTGCGCTTGCGGGCCAGGTTCAATCTCGTCCTCGATCACGGGCGCGAGCGACTCCTGGCGCATCACTTCACGAATTGCGCGGACGGATGCGACGGCGGCCTTCAGATCCTCCTCCTCGCCGATGAAGTTCGGATTGATGAGCGGCATCGAGGTCGGATCGCCATCCGCCAGGCGGATCCAGCCGCGGCTTTTCGGCTGGAGGACGACAAGCTCGAAGGTGATGCCGGAGCGATCGCCTGTCGGACTCAAGCCGTCTGCCGAGATGATCGGAACATGATAGCACTGGATGGTGGGATCGGCGGTGAAGTCGGAAGGATTCCAGTAGGACACCGTCTCGATGCCATTGCCCGACGCCGGGCCGTCCTTGGTGACGAGGTAGCGCAGACCGGCCTTCATGCTTCCAAGGCCTTGCGCCGCCATCTGGTAGCCGAGATCGCCCTTCACATAGGCGCGCACGGGGACGATCGGATGATCCTGGAGATTCTCGCCGACTTCCGGAGAGTCGACGATGACCGGAAGACCATGCTGTAGCAGCTGCTCGGCCGGCCCGACGCCGGAATGCATCAGGATCTTCGGACTTTGGATCGCTCCAGCCGATAGAATCACCTCGCCCGCCAGGATGAGTTCCGGAGTCGTACCATGCAGTTCAACACCAACGGCACGCTTGTTCTCGATCAGGATGCGCGTGACGGTCTTGTCGGTGAGGAGCGTTACCCGGCCCGAAGCGAGGTGCGGCCGCAGATAGGCATCGGCCGCGCTGCAGCGGCGCTGGTTGCCGACCGTAGACTGGACCGGCGAGACTCCGATCTGGCTCTCGCCATTGTAATCGGGATTGTAGGGAAGGCCATATTCCTGGAATGCCTTCAAACAATATTGATTCAGCTTGTTGATGCCCTTGGGCAATTGGACTGACAGTCCGCCGTTGACGCCATGATAGTCGTCGTGGAAGGTGTCATTGTCCTCCTGCGCCATGAAGACGGGGAGGAGGTCCGCATAGGACCAGCGGCCGGTGTCGCCGACGGCGTTCTGCCAGGCGGCATAATCGCGCTCCTGGCCGCGAACATAGCACATCGCGTTGATCGACGATCCGCCGCCGAGCACCCTGCCCGCGCGATAGGCGCGGACGGTCCCATGCTGCGGTACCGTTTCATACTTCCACACGTGCCGGTCATGGATGAGGATGTTGGCGAATCCCGCGGGGATATGGATGAACGGATCGCGATCGGTCTCGCCCGCCTCGATGAGTGCGATCGACGCGTCGGTGTGCTCGGCCAGATAGCTCGCCACTACACAGCCGGCTGCACCAGCACCGACGATCACGAAGTCGTAGCTTTCCTTGGTCATGCTCAGTCATCCTCATTCGCGGTCGCCCCAGCGACCGCGGGCAATCCGCGCGACTGCCTGCCGGCCTGACCGCGTCCCGGCATTCCGAACGCGAACTCTACGCCGATGGCGTCTGACCCGTTGACGGGCTGATCGGCAGGCGGACTTTTCAATAAAAGCGCCGCCGCCCCATTCGAAATACCTTATCGATAATCTGCTATATCGCCAGGGTATCATGAGGCTTCACGGCGGGAAGTCGCCGGCGCCAGTTCATTGAAAGCATTGTATTTTGATACCGAAAGGGTATATCGGCCAGACCATAAAGGTTTTTGCCTCGATCGCTTCGCTTGGTCATTGAATAACCAAATATCCAGGGAGGGATCGATGGGCTGGCGCCATAGTGCATTGTTGTTCTTGCTTACCACTGCGCTGGCCACCCCGGCCGCGGCAGTCGATGTGGATCCCGGCGACTACGTCGCGCTGAAGCCTGGCACCAATATGTTGCTGCTCTACGGCACCTACACCGATCGTGATGCGATCCAGGTGCCCGGGGTGGGCCTGCTGGGAAGCGACACTGAGCTCCGGTCAAGCATCGGACTCGTCCGTTTCGTTCACTTCGTGAAGATAGGCCCGTTCATCGCGGATCCGCAGATCATCGTGCCGTTCGGCGCGATTTACAGCGGCCGCGCGGCCGGTCAGAGGCTACGAAGCTCAAGCGGGATCGGCGACATCATGCCATTCGCGACCCTGTGGCTCGTGCATCATGACGATCCAGTGCATGGCACCTATGTGGGCTTCTCGCCGATCGTCTCGATGCCAACCGGGACCTATAGCCACAACAAAGCCGCCAATATCGGCGGCAATCGCTACACATACGACATGCAGGTCGGCGTCGTGCAGGGTGTCGCGCGACGGTTTGCGCTCGAAGCCTATGGCGACATGACATGGTACGGCCATAATGACGACTATGGCGTTGATCGGCAGACCCTGACGCAGCATCGCACGGACGCCGTGCAGATCTGGGGGCGCTACACTCTGTCGCCAAAGACTTCGGCGTCGATCGGCTATGCCGGCTATTGGGGCGGCCGCCAATATGTCGATGGACTCTACAACGGCACGAAGACCGAAAATCAGCAGGTCCGCTTTGCCGTGCAGACGTTCGTCGCGCCGGGCTTGCAAGTCGAGGGTAGCGCGGGCCACATGGTTCATGTCGAGGGCGGGTTCCGCGAGGCGATACGGGCCCAGATCCGCATCGCTAAAATCTTTTAGTCAGCGCTCGAGGTGAATGGCCGGAAAACATGCACAAACCTTGATCGAAGCGGCGTCCGGAGTGCGTGACAATGGTCCAGCCGAAGTCGTGACCGGCCCGACCGGGAACCGGTCCGGTTTGTCGATGCATGATGGGACGGCGAGTTCGCTTCCAACCCATCGCTTGTCGGGATGGTTGATATCAAAATGGTTTGGCCGATTACCGAAAAGGTCTTTTCGTTTACGGTCTGCATTCGGCATTGCGCCCGTGTGCTGGCGACAGTCGGCACCAGTAAGTGAGGTTGGTACAAGGAGTCGTTCCTATCCCCCTCCCCCTGGGAATGGCTCAGGAGCGATGCCATGAACCCGGCATCGCTCGCTCACCTTCCGTTGCAGCTCGCGTGGCGGCCCCAATGCCCGCGAGCTGCACGCTTCTGAAGCCTGGAATATCTATGAGAACAATCGTATCCACCGAGGCGCTTCCCACTGGACCGAAACATACCGCCAAGTGGCTCTTACAGGGCAAAAAGCGCTCTTCGCTGAAAGATCCTATCGCACGCCCCTGTGCGCCGTTGCGCCACCGTGTACCATCTTTCCCGATCGCGCTCGCATCATGGCTGACGACGGCTGGCGAGCACTGCCTTGATCAACTCGCAATCATTCCCAGCTTCCAGATCGCGCGGAAGGTCTGAATTCATGGTGACATGCGTGAGACCCGGCATAAGGCTCCATTGGGAGGAAGCCGGCGATACTGAAGGTCAGCCGCTTCTCCTCCTCAATTCGATCGGAACCGATCTGCACCTCTGGGATCGCGTCATGCCCTATCTGGCCGACTTCCATGTGTTGCGGATGGATACACGTGGCCATGGCCGCTCTGAGGCGCCCCGAGGCGACTATAGCATCGACATGCTGGTCGATGATGTCATCGCGGTGCTCGATGATGCGGGTGTAGCGCGGACGGCGGTCGCTGGTGTCTCGCTGGGCGGCATGATGGCTATGGGACTGGCGCTCGATTACCCGGACAGGGTCGAAGCCCTCATCCCGATCTGCACCTCCGCAACGATGGACCCGGGCGCCTGGACGGCCCGCGTGCAGGCGGTTCGCTACGGAGGCACCGAGGCGATCCTCGATCTGGCGCTGGGGCGTTTCCTGTCTCCGGAATTTCGGAAGGCCGACCCTGACGCCAGCGATCATATTGCCGAAGGGCTGCGCCGCATGTCGAATGATGGCTATGCCGGCTGCGCGGCCGCGATCCGCGACATGGACATCTATTGGCGGCTCAGGGAAATCGAGGCTCCGACTTTGGTGGTCGCCGGCGATCTCGACACGTCGACGCCGTTCGAGGGACATGGCCAACATATCGCCGAGGCAATCCCCCGGGCGCAAACCGTCCATCTTCACGCCGCGCACCTCGCGCCGCTTGAAGCGCCGGAAGCGCTCGCGACCACGCTCATCCGCTTTCTCAATTCATGCAACACCACGGCACCGGAATCCGTCAGCGAGCGCCTTCCGTCTGCCTCCTCGACAATCGGAGATGCATTATGACGACGACAAAATTTCTGACTAAAAACCATCTGAGCGGTTCCATCTTCGACGGTGAGTGGACAGCGAGACCGGCGGTGGCCGACGTGATCGAGCCCGCGACAGGCCAGGTGATCGGCAAGATCGGAATGGCCGACCCCTCCGATATCGCGACCGCGGCTGCTTCTGCTCGCAAGGCCCAGAAGGCGTGGGCTGCGGCCAGCCCGGACCAGCGCGCGGGGGTGTTCCCGAAGGCGGTCGAAACCGGTCACGCGCACTGGGACGAGATCGTCGAATGGATCATGCGCGAGAGCGGCTCCGTCCGCGCCAAGGCCGAGTTCGAGCTTCGTCTGTCGCTGAAGGCGATCCAGCTGGCCGGCGGCATGCCTTATGAGGCGCAAGGACTCGTGCTGCCGAGCGAGGCGGGACGCACCAGCCTCGCCAAGCGCCGCCCGCTTGGCGTCGTCGGGATCATCGCGCCGTTCAATTTTCCGCTCTACCTTGCGATGCGCGCCGTCGCGCCAGCGCTGGCTGTCGGCAACGCGGTGGTTCTCAAGCCCGACCCACGCACGGCGGTGTGCGGCGGCTTCGTGATTGCACGCCTGTTCGAGCTCGCGGGACTGCCCGCCGGCGTGCTCCAGGTCCTTCCCGGCCGGGGCGATGCGGGAGAAGCCCTCTGCAGCAATCCCAACATCGCCATGATCCAGTTCACCGGCTCGACCAACGCCGGCCGGATGGTCGGGCAGAATGCGAGCAAGCACCTCAAGAAGGTCTCGCTCGAACTGGGCGGCAAGAATTCGCTGATCATTCTCGACGATGCCGACATCGAGCTGGCGCTCAGGAATGCCGCCTGGGGCGCCTATCTCCATCAGGGCCAGATCTGCATGTCGGCAGGCCGTATCCTCGTTCAGAAGTCGATCATCGAGGATTTCGCGGCAAAGCTAGCGGAAAAAGCCCGGGCGTTGCCGGTCGGCGATCCGATGAGCGGAACTGTCGCGCTCGGGCCGATTATCAACCAGCCGCAGCTCGATCACGCGTTGTCGGTGCTCGAGACGTCAGTGGCGGAGGGGGCGGAAATTCTCGCGGGCGGCACGTCGGAAGGACTGTTCCTTGCGCCGACCGTACTCAAGGGAGTCAGCCACACAATGACGGCCTTCAGCGAGGAAATCTTCGGACCGGTCGCGGTCCTCGTGCCGTTCGAAAACGACGACGAAGCGGTCGCGTTGGCGAATGACACGGAATATGGCCTGTCGGCGGCGGTCATTTCGCGGGATGTCGGTCGCGCTCTCGCACTCGGCGAGCGTCTCCACGCGGGCTTGCTGCATATCAACGACCAGACTGTCAACGACGATGTCGTGAACCCCTTCGGAGGGGTTGGTGCCTCGGGCAACGGCACCTCCATCGGCGGGCCCGCCAATTGGGAGTTGTTCACGGACTGGCAGTGGGTCACGATCAAGAGCACCCCGCCGGCCTATCCCTTCTGATCCCAGGACATCAGACCATCGCCGATCTTCTGGCGGCAACGTCGAGTTCGGCGGCGGGGTCCCACTGCAAAAGTGAAGTCGCCGCGATGCCGGCAGCGATATAGTCGCAATCGGGCGATCCGTAACATAATTTGTATAAAAAACGGCGACGTTCGGCAGAAAGTGGCTACTACATCCCGATGGACTTGCCTTTGTATGACATTATATTCTGGTATGAAGAGACTGCCATTTTGGTATAGTGCGCCACCCGTAGTTATAGTTGCATATTTCGCACTTGCATAACAATCAGAGAGGCGCCATGAAATCCGGGCCTTTTAGGCATCCTCTCCTAATACTTCGGCCGCCTTCGGGCGGCTTTTTTTGCGTTATGCGTTCTGGGGGGCAACAACGCCAAAATTTAAGGAGAAGGTGAGCATATATATGAATGTCCTGTGTGACGCTTCCAAATATTTCGATGATATAATATCACGCAAAAGAGATTTAGAGGTTATTGGTGGAGAGTGGAAATGCCTACCATCACGATCTCGCAAAGTTGAGTTATGAATCTCTGGCGAATTTCATCATTGATCTCATCAATTTCGAAAGCATATTTCAGCGCATAGCGACCGAAAAATAGGTGGTCGCATGCCCCGATCACATGAAAATAAAAGAGCATCGGATCAATTTCTCGAAATAGACCGGCCGATCGTCCCTCTTCAAGAATGGTGCCTTGGGCCGCCACAAGGGGTTGCACGAGTTCCTCAGAGAGGATCTTTCCCACGCTCTCATTCGTCGCGAGCAGCAGATGCATTACCCGGTTAATGTAGGGGTGCCGGAAATAGACATTTACGACCCCGCTCAAATGGATACGCATCTTCTCGACTGGGCTGAGATTCATATGGACCAGTGCTTCCAGATCCTGGATCGCCTTGCCAATAGAATAGCGCAACAACTCCAGAAAAAGGCCGTCTTTATTTCCAAAATAATATTTTATTAGCGCCGAATTTACACCGCTTCTCTCGGCAATCTCATTGAGAGTCGCGTCGATCGTGCCGCGCTCTGTCATGAGTGCGGCAACCGAATTCAAAAGCGAAACCCGGGTATCCGAGCCGGTTGAAGCTTGCGCTCCTTGCTTTGGTACCGTGGCGCCAGCCATATTTACTCCCTCATCAATCGTTTCATGATGAATTGCTCTTTGATCCAGCGCAAGCGCGCTGGACCTCTCATGCGATGGGAATTGTACGGCGCCCTTGATGTCGGGCTGTCGAGGCCTGTATCAGCTGATAGGTTGCTAAATGTCCAACAACTATCATAAGGAGAGTGCCCATGGCGATCGCCAATATGATCGTCGATCCCAAAGCCTAGTGAGATCGCACCCATCGATGAGGCCTTTGCCCATCTGCGTCGCGAGCAGCCATTCGACATTGCGGAGCCCGATGGTTTCGACAGATTGCGGGTCGCCTGCAAGCACTCCGATGTGCTCGAAATCTAATGGCGATCTCCCGTTGCTTTTTAACGGAAAGCTGGAGGAGCAACAACTCGTCGCTCTCATTGCATCGGGAATTAGACCAAAAAGATGACGCCATACGCCATCGGCTATTGCCCGGTAATCCCTTACGAAACGACCAACATTTCACGCAGAATGGAAATGTGATCGGCGCCATATCCCAGTTGCCCAAGAATTTCTTCGTAATCTGATTCCGATGAGGGCATACGAGGATCGTCAGTGCATGTTTTCGAATATCGCGGCGCAGGAGCAGGCTGGGTTACATCCGCAATGTCGACAAACGTGCGACGCGCGACGTTGTGAGGATGACCGGGTGCTTCTGCCAGCGAAAGCACTGGCGCGAAACAAACGTCCCGTCCCTCCATGAGACCGCACCATTCGTCGCGCGTCTTGGTGAGAAAAATCTGCGTCAGCCGTGACTTCAACTCGCCCCATTGGCTTTCGTCCATCTGGCGGCCGAACTTCGGATTGTCCGCCAGTCCGGCAGCTTTGAGCAGCGCGGCGTAGAATTGCGGCTCGATCGAGCCGATCGAAATGAACTTGCCATCGGCTGTCTCATAGGTGTCATAGAAATGGGCACCGGTATCGAGTAGATTGACGCCACGCTCGTCCCGCCAGGTGCCCTGAGCCCGAAATGTCCAGATCATGCTCATGAGCAGCGCCGCACCGTCTGTCATCGCGCAATCGATCACCTGCCCTTCCCCGCTCTTCTGCGCGTGAAGCAGGGCGCTCACCATCCCGAACGCCAGCATCATGCCGCCGCCGCCGAAATCGCCCACCATATTGATGGGCGGCGTCGGCTTTTCGCCGGCGCGCCCGAAGGCATGCAGCGCCCCGGCCAGCGCAATGTAGTTGATGTCGTGCCCGGCCGCCGCCGCATAGGGGCCGAACTGGCCCCAGCCCGTCATGCGCCCGTAAACCAGGCGCGGATTGTCGGCCATGAGCACGTCCGGGCCGAGACCGAGCCGCTCCATGACGCCCGGACGAAATCCCTCGACCAGACCGTCGGCCGAGCGAACCAGATCACGGACGATCGTTATGCCCTTGGCCGATTTCAGGTCGACTGCGATTGTGCGGCGTGAACGTAGCAGAACATCCTTTGCAGGATCACCCGCGGGGCCCGCCTGAACACCACCGGGCCGCTCGACGCGAATAACCTCCGCCCCGTGATCGGCAAGCATCATGCACGCGAACGGACCAGGCCCGATTCCCGCCATCTCGATGATCCGCAACCCTTCAAGTGGCCCAGCCATAGCCGCTCCTGTTCGTATTTTCTGCGTTCAGGCAATTTCGAAGCGGCGCAAAGCCCGTTCGAATTCCGTTCCAATGGGCACCGATCGACCACCCTCCTCGGCCACGAGCGCGCAGCAGGCCAGCGCTACCGTTCTGCCATCCTGCCGTGCGATCTGCGCCAGCTGCCAGGACGACTTGCCGATAGCCCTGATGCCGGAAGAAACATGGACCAGGGCCGGATAGTAGGCCTCGGCGACATAGTTCAGCAGATGGGCCGCAATCAGGATCCGGAACGGCTTCAGGCCCGCTTCCCCATTGATTGCTGAACTCAGCCGAACGCGCGCATCCTCCAGTATCGCGGCCATTGCCACGTTGTTGATGTGACCCAGCGGATCGAGGTCGGCGAAACGTGTGCCGCATTCCCAGCTATGCGGGAATGCGGCCTGTTCGAACCACGCACGGTCGAGACGTTCCATCCCGGCTTAGCGCGGCGCCATCCGGATGGCGCCGTCAAGGCGGACATCTTCGCCGTTGAAATAGCCGTTCTCGATCATGGTCAGCGCGAGATTGGCATATTCCTCGGGAAGCCCGAGACGCTTGGGGAAGGGCACCATCGCGGAAAGTGCTTCCACCAGCTTGGGCCCGCCGCTCATGAGCAAAGGCGTCGAGAAGATGCCGGGCAGGATGGTGTTGACCCGAATCCCCTCGCTCATCAGGTCGCGCGCGACCGGCAGCGTCATGCCCACGACCCCGCCCTTCGACGCCGAATAGGCGGCCTGGCCGATCTGGCCGTCTTCGGCCGCGACCGAAGCGGTGTTGACGATAGCGCCCTTTTCGCCGTCCTCGAGCGGTTCCAGCGAGGCGATGCCAACGGCGGATTTGGCGATGCAGCGGAATGTGCCGAGCAGGTTCACCTGAATGATCTTCTCGAAGGCATCGAGAGGAAAATGTGTCAGCTCACCGGTGTCCTTCGCCCGGCTGACAGTCTTGATGCCATTACCGATACCCGCACAGTTGACGAGCACCCGCTCCTGCCCGTGCGCCGCGCGCGCCTTGGCAAAGGCGGCATCAACCGCTTCATTCGACGTAATATCGACCTTGCAGAAAACACCGCCGATTTCCTGGGCAGCGGCCTCGCCGAGTTCCTCATTCAGGTCGAAAAGCGCCACCTTCACGCCCTTGGCAGCGAGCGCCACGGCGGTAGCCTTGCCGAGACCGGAAGCGCCGCCCGTGACGACCGCGGCAATCGAGGAATTGAGTTTCATGGTTATTGTTCTCCTGTTCAGAGGGCTTCGACGATCGTGACGTTGGCGACGCCGCCGCCTTCGCACATCGTCTGGAGCCCGTATTTCTTGCCCCTTGCCTTCAGGGCATGGATGAGGGTTGCCATCAGCTTGGCGCCTGACGCGCCGAGCGGATGGCCAAGGGCGATCGCGCCGCCGTTGACGTTGAGCTTCGCCGGATCCGCTCCGAGATGCTTCAGCCAGGCGAGCGGGACCGGCGCGAACGCCTCGTTGACCTCATAGAGATCGATGTCGTCGATACGCAGCCCGGCGCGCTTGAGCGCCCGCTCGGTCGCGAACAGCGGTTCCTCGAGCATCACCACCGGATCGCCAGCCGTCACGGTAAGGCCATGTATGCGCGCGATCGGGGTGAGATTATGAACCTTGAGCGCCTGTTCGCTCACGACAAGAACGGCCGAGGAGCCGTCGCAAATCTGACTCGAGCTGGCCGCACTGATCACGCCCCCTTCCTTGATCAGCTTGACCGAACCGATGGATTCCAAGCTGGCGTCATAGCGGATGCCCTCGTCACGGACGTGAAGTTCGCTGCCTTCGGGCGTCTCGATCGGAACCGGAATGATTTCGCGGTCGAACGCGCCGGCCTGGGTCGCTGTCGCGGCACGCCTGTGGCTTTCAAGGGCGAAGGCATCGAGGTCGGCTCGCGAGAAGCCATGCTTGCGAGCGATAAGCTCGGCGCCTTCGAACTGGCTGAAGATTATACCGGGATAGCGGTCCAGCAGGCCCTGGCTCATGGGACTTCCGGGCGTGAGTTCGGCAGTCCATGTTCCTGTGGTGCCCATAGGCACGCGCGACATCGATTCGACACCGGCCGCCAGCACGACGTCCTGAGAACCCGACAGCACCGCCTGCGCGGCGAACTGGACGGCCTGCTGGGACGAGCCGCACTGCCGGTCGATCGACACCGCAGGTACGCTTTCCGGGAGCTTCGAGGCGAGCACGGCATTGCGGCCAATATGAAGCCCCTGCTCGCCAGCCTGTCCGACGCAGCCCATGATCACATCCTCGATCGCGGCCGGATCGATCCCGGTGCGTTCGACAATGGCGTTCAGCGCCAGCGCGCCGAGATCGACAGGATGCCAGCCGGAAAGGCGGCCGTTGCGGCGACCACCGGCCGTCCGCGCGGCTTCTACGATGAATGCTTCAGCCATGTTCATACTCCTGCGAGTTCATAATTAGCTATTTGATTAGTTCGTTGACGCGATTTCGTCTGATTGTCAATCAACCAAACCGGGCCGGTCGCTTTTCGAGGAATGCGGCGACGCCTTCCTTGAAATCGGCATGAAAGCCGGCCTCCTGTTGCAGCCAGCGCTCCAGGCGCAGCTCGGCCTCGAACGTCGACTCAGCCGCTGCCCAGGCCGCCTTGCGCGTGAGCGCCAATGCTCTGGTCGGTCCATCGGCCAGCCTCTGCGCAAAGGAGAGAGCAACGTCATCGACTTCCGAGTCCGGCACGACCCTGGTCACCATTCCCCAGTCGTGGGCCTGCTGGGCGCCAAGCTTCTCTCCGAGCATCATCAATTCCATCGCGCGCACACGACCGACTGTACGCATGAGGAGCCACGGCGAGCCTCCATCGGGAACAAGGCCGATCCGGGAGAAAGCCTGGAGAAAATAGGCACTCTGGCCGGCGACGATGATGTCGCCCATAAGCGCGAATGAGGCGCCAACACCCGCAGCCGCGCCGCGAACCGCTGTTACCAGTGGAACGCGCGATTCCCTCAGCGTCATCATCACCGGATTGACGTAATCCTCAAGGCCAAGGCCGGCGTCGATCTCCCCCGGACGGGCACCATCCGCGCCATCGCCAAGATTGGCTCCGGAGCAGAATGCCTTTTCACTTCCCGCCAGGACGATGACGCGAGCACTTTGCTCGACTTCCCGCAAACGATCGCGCAATTCGATCGCCATATCCATGGAGAGGGCGTTTCGCGTCGATGGGTCGTTGAAGCGCAGCCGTGCGACGTTGCCCAAACGCTCGACCAGAATCCTGCTGTCGGTCATTTCTTCCCCTCTCAATGGAAGGGCTTGCGGCATGTAACGCGCCCTATCCGCTCTTGCGACGGGCAGTTAATTAGTCCATTAAGGGGTTAGAGGCAACGGGCGTCCTCATCGCCCAGAGAGGATGATATAATGGCGTTGGATACTTCCTTTGAACTGGTAGTGGGCGGCGAGCGTGTCACGGCGAACGAACGTTTCCCGGTCCTCAATCCGGCCAACGAGTCGATCATCGCCCATGCCCCCGAATGTTCAAAGGAACAGCTCGACCAGGCCGTCGCCGCCGCGCGGGCGGCATTCGCGGTGTGGTCGGCTTTGCCGTTCGACGAACGCCGGGCGAAGCTCGTTGCGTTCTCGGATGCCATCCTGGCGCAAACCGATGAGTTGAAGCGGCTGCTAACGCTTGAGCAAGGCAAACCGCATGCGGACGCGGAGATGGAGATCATTGGCGCGGCCTATTATCTGAAGGGCACGCTCTCGCTCGATCTCCCGGTCACGGTCGCGGAGGACTCTGCCGAGCGCCGGGTCGAGACGCGCCATCTTCCCATCGGCGTGGTGGGGGCGATCGCTCCCTGGAATTTCCCGATCATCCTCGCAATGTTCAAGATCGGCCCGGCGCTTCTGGCCGGCAACACCATGGTACTGAAGCCCTCGCCCTTCACGCCGCTCACAACGCTAAGGATCGGCGAAATCGCGCGCGGCATTCTGCCGCCGGGCGTGCTCAACATCGTCACCGGGACCGATCGCCTCGGGCCGTGGCTGACGGAGCATCCCGGCATCGACAAGGTCACTTTCACGGGTTCCACCCAGACCGGCCGACGCGTGATGCAGAGCGCTGCAGCCACGCTCAAGCGCATTACATTGGAGCTTGGCGGCAACGATGCCGCGATCGTTCTGCCGGACGTCAATGTCGAGGAAGCGGCCGAGCAGATCTTCTGGGCCGCGTTCCGGAACAACGGGCAAATCTGCATCGCGACCAAGCGCCTCTATGTTCATGAGGACATCTACGACAGATTCAAGGACGCGCTGGTGGCTTATGCACGGACCGTGAAAGTCGGTGATGGTGCGGAACAGGGCACGCAAATTGGCCCCGTCAACAACAAGGCGCAGTATGACCGCGTCCTCGACCTGATCGCCGACGCGCGGGACAAGGGATATACGTTCCTTCTCGGAGGCGAGGCGTCCGATATCCCGGGCTATTTCATCCCGGTGACCCTGATCGACAATCCGCCCGAAGATGCGCGGATCGTCCAGGAGGAGCAATTTGGCCCTGCTCTCCCCCTGCTGAAATTCAAGGATATCGACGATGTCATCCGCCGCGCCAACGACAGCGAATATGGCCTGGGTGGGTCAGTGTGGTCGGCCGACGAGGAGAAGGCAGCTGCGATCGCCTCGCGCATCGCAAGCGGCACCGTCTGGATCAATGACACGCAGTATCTGACGCCACTGGCCTCCTTCGGGGGGCACAAGCAGTCGGGCCTGGGCGTCGAGGGCGGTATCGAAGGCCTCCTCGAATATACGGTGCCCCAAACGATCATTCGGCGGAAGAAGCTGGTTCAGAACGC
Source organism: Sphingomonas sp. 67-41 (assembly GCF_001899725.1). NCBI lineage: Bacteria > Pseudomonadati > Pseudomonadota > Alphaproteobacteria > Sphingomonadales > Sphingomonadaceae > Sphingomonas > Sphingomonas sp. 67-41. Next base: position 66,561 of record NZ_MKWJ01000020.1, read on the forward strand.
CTGACCGGAAGGGCGTAGGCATGAATGGCCGGGTGACGATAACCCGATCCGCAGGGATCGCCGAAGTCCGGCTCTCGAGAGCCGACAAGCTCAACGCCATCGACGGACCCATGTTCGACGCCCTCGAACAGGCCGCCCACTCACTTGCGACGATGCCGGACCTGCGCGCGATCGTCATTTCCGGCGAAGGAAGAGCCTTCTGCGCGGGTCTCGATCTCCAGAACTTCTCGACGATGGCCGGCAACCACGCCTTGCCCTGGCGAGATCTCGCTGAGCGCACCCACGGCGAGGCGAACCAGGCGCAGCACGTGGTTCTTGCCTGGCGGGAAATTCCGGTTCCCGTAATCGCCGCTATTCATGGTCTCGCCTTCGGCGGCGGCTTTCAGCTTGCGCTCGGCGCGGACATTCGGATCGCTGCGCCCGATACCCGGCTCAGCATCATGGAGATCAAATGGGGCCTGATACCGGACATGGGCGGCATCGCGCTGATGCGGCGCCTTGCACGTGCGGACGTCATCCGGGAGCTGACCTTCAGCGGCCGAGAATTCAGCGGCACGGAAGCGCAGGCCTTCGGCCTTGTCACTCGCCTGGCCCCTCAACCACGCGAGGCCGCCATCAGCCTGGCCGAGCAGATTGCGGTCCAAAGCCCTGATGCCATTAGAGCCGCCAAACGCCTCTTGCGCCTCTCCGACCACGCCGGCGAGGCGGAAGTCCTGCTGGCCGAATCGATCGAGCAACAGCATTTAATCGGCAGCGCGAACCAGACCGAGGCGATCCATGCCAATCTCGAGGGCCGAGCGCCTCGCTTTGTCGACAATATAGAAGACAGCCACGGGATGATGAAATGAACGTCGCGGATGCGCTTGCCAATCGCCGGTCGGTCAGAAAGTTTCTCGATACGCCGGTTCCGACCGATCTGCTCAAATCCCTGATTGCAGCGGCTTCCAGAGCCCCCTCGGGCGGCAATCTGCAGCCCTGGCACATCCGCGTCGTGACGGGCGCCGCCCGCTCCCGTCTGGTCGACGCCGTAGGCGAACAGATCGCGGCCGGCGTGCAGAGCGAGCCCGGCGAATATGATATCTACCCGAAGGGTCTTACGCCACCCTATGCAGATAGACGCTTCGCGATCGGCGAAGCCTTATATGCCCGCCTGGCCATTCCCCGCGAGGACAGGCCGGCGCGCAGGGCATGGTTCCACGAGAATTTCAGGCTGTTCGGGGCCCCGGTCGGCCTCTTCTGCTTTGTCGATCGGCAGATGGGACCGCCGCAATGGTCGGATCTGGGCATGTTCCTGCAGAGCCTGATGCTGCTGCTTGTCGAGAACGGGCTGGCATCCTGCCCGCAGGAATGCTGGGCCATGTTTCCCGGCACGGTCGCGCGCATCCTGGATGTGGAGCCGCAGCTCATGCTCTTCACCGGCATGTCGATCGGCTATGAGGATCATGATGCCGCGGTCAATGCGTTGCGCAGCGATCGCGCACCGCTGACGGAATTCACTCGCTTCCTTGACGCGTGAGCCATGGAAGAATAGCCGGCCGGTCGCTTGAAACTTCTGGCGACCGGCGTGAAGCACTGCCGACTTCCCGTCAGGGAAGCAGGACCGCCCGCCCCTTGATGCGACCTTCGCGCAGGCGTTGATAGACATCGGCCGCATCCTCGAGCGGAAAGCTTTCCACTTCGGCTGCGATCCGCCCAGCCTCCGCCAGGGCGATCACCTCCATCAATTCCACGCGCGACCCCCAATAGGGGATGCTGACTTCGCACCCATAAGGTGGTTTGTTAGCGGAATAGTGCAGCGTCCCGCCGGCCAGCCCGACCACGGAGAGTCGGCTTGCCCGGCCGACGACACGACTGCACAGATCGACCGTCGGCTGGGCGCCGACAAAATCGAGCGCGACGGTCACGCCGCGCTCGCCCACCAAGTCCATGATCTCCTCGGCGGCACGCCGCTCGTCGCCCGTATCCACGACATTGCCGGCGCCAAGTTGTCTCGCAAATGCGAGCTTTGCAGCATCAATGTCGCCGGCGATCATGCGGGCGGGCGACAGGGCATGAAGGATCTGGAGTGCCATGTGCCCCAACCCGCCAATCCCCAGGACAAGGACTGTCGCATCGGGCGTGAGCAGCGGAAGCGCGGCCTTGATGGCATGATAGGGCGTCAGCGCAGCATCGCTCAAGGGCGCGGCCTGCACGGGATCGAGCCGGCCTAGGGGAACCAGCAGACGGGGCGAGGGAACGATCATATATTCGGCCATGCCGCCATCCGACCCGAGACCTCCGCCGAAGGTCGGAATGCTGGCATGATGTTCGCAGTAATTCTCGGCGGATGTCTGGCACTGACGGCACTGCCCGCATCCCCAAGGCCCATAGACCGCAACCGGGTCTCCTTCCTTCCAGCCCGTAACACCGGCGCCGAGCCCGGCGATCCAGCCCGCATTCTCATGGCCCAGTGTGAATGGGCCAGCGATGCCGATACCATGATCCAGCACATGCAGATCCGAGTGGCAGACGCCGGCACCGGCAATGCGCACGAGCACCTGGCCCGGCGCAGGGATAGGAACCGGAACGTCGACGATTTCGGGCGGGCGCCCGGTTTCGATATAGCGGACGGCTTTCATCATCTGCATCTCACGGTTTCATGGCGCACGCACGGCGCTGTCACCAGCACAAATTGCAAAGCCCGGGTTCCGCCGCAGCGACGGCGTGAATAACCAGAATCTATTCTTCCGATCATGGCTCACCAGCAATGTCCATAGCCGGGTCCGCGACGACCGGGCCGCACCGTCCGTGCCGACATATGTCGGCACGGACGACGACAGCTCCCAGGCCCGGGATCAATCGGCACTGTGCCGGCGGCCGAAAAAGTCCATATTCTCAAGCGGGCCATTATCGGTCGCGCTCGAACGCGTTCCATCCGCGCGTTCGATATCGACCGTGACCTTCGCAGGAAAGCGGGTGTACCAGGTTTCCCAGTCCGGCGAACTGTTGACCCATTGGAAGGAGGCGATGACCGTGCGTTGCCCATCGAACCTGACCGAAGCCTTTAGCCTGTCATTCTGTGCGATATAAATGCAGTCGCTGCTCGTTTTCTTGCCCGTGACAGGCTGGGGGATCTTGACACCCTCCAGGCAAACAACGGCGTCATTATAAGCGTCTACAAGGACTTCCTGGCCAGATGTGAGGTAAAGCAGGGGCGCCTCGGCGCCTCCCACGTCAGGATGAAATCGCACCGAAGCGGTGACAACGGTGAAGTCGCCCACCTGCCCCCTGCCCCACAGCCAGTCACTCAGGATCTGGTCCATCGGAACATTGCCCCAGTTATGGTCATGATAGCCATTGCCCTTCACTTCGATGGTTTCGCCGCCGATGAAGAGCTTGCCTGCGACATCGGCTCCCGGCACAGGGCAGAACCAGGAGAAATGTCGATCGCCGGCTTCCCACCGACCAGTGCCCGGCCGGAAGGCTGGAACGGTGCTGTCGAAGCGCAAGTCGAGCCCGTAACCGCCTGTGGTTTCCGGATCGACATAGACATGATAGCGCTTCACGCCTTCCAGGCTGCGGAACAGGTTGTTCCCGAACACCACGTCGCATTCGCTTTCGGAGACGCTATATGCCTCGGCGTCGACCGGCAGACCCTTCAGGTCGCAGATGATCGTGCTGCCCTTGGCGATATTGATGTTGATGAACGGGGTGACATTGCCCTGCGCATCGACCTCGAGATGGAAGGACGTGACACAGAAATAGCCGTCGTCGAGATGGGCATCGCAATACCACCATTCCCACTCGCCGCTCTTGAACGGCTTTTTCAAACGCAGCCCGTCTTCCCACGGCGCACGGACAACAGGATCGAGACCCAGGCGGGCGAAGCTTTCCTCGTCGCCGAGCAGGCGACCTTCAGCGATGGTCATCTTGGTTTCCTCTCATGTAAAGTTCAGATCGCGGGCAGTCAGACGGGCGAGAGTCAGCGCTGGCGCCTGGCGTAAGGACCGTTTTCCATGACGCGGATGTCGGCGGACTCGTTGACCGAGACTCCGACCTGCTCGCCGGTTCGTTCGTCGATCAGGCGACCGGCGCCCTCATAGAGCGCGTAGTCGATCTCCGGGACTTCCAGGAACTCTCGCGCACTATTGGGCTCGACCCTGAAATGGCGGGAGCCCTCAATCTCGATCGGGAATTCATAGCTCCAGCCCCAGGACACCCATGTGCCGACCTTGGGCGCCTTGGCATAGCCGTTCTGCCGCACAATAGCGGTGTCGAACCGCTGATCATCAGGTCGCGCCAGCTCCCGTCCGCCCTCCTGATCGACAGACGGCCGGACATCGGAGCCCGAGGGATCGAATAGTAGAAACTGAAATCGTCCTCGGCGCCTTGCTGTATCATGCCCTCGATGCCGAGCTTGTCCTTGTGCCAGAGAATTTCGTTGCTGTTGTCGAGGCGCAGATCCAGATGAACATCCTCGAATTCGGCCCGCAGTTCCATGTAGTCTTCACGATAGGTCCACCAGGCCCTGGCATTGCCGACGTCCGCCTGGACGGCATAGTCGTCTTCGGACCACAGCCCGTCATCGGGCAGATAGCCGAACTCGTAGAGCTGGCGATAGTCGTTCCCGTCATAGTCGCTCAACATACCGACGAGATGCACGAAGCGATGGCCGTCGACAGGCTCCTGCCCGAACCGCTTCTGCCAGCCGTCGCCTGGATAGTTCACGAGATCGAAGAAGAGAAAGTAGCTGCGGCCGGAGCTGTCCTGAGCGTGGGCGGTGACGTACCACCACTCATAGGATTTCTCGCTCATCCGCGCATGAGGCTTCCACTCCTCGCGCGCGGACCGGATTGCTGGATTGCGGACGTCGAACGTCAGAGGCGAAAAAGCTGGCATGAGCGCTGTCCTGCTTGTTCAGATAACGCAACGATTGCGTTGCGTTATCTGAACAAGCCTGTCAAGGACGCTCTCGACCTGACGCTGGTCCGTGCCTAGAAAACGACGGTCTCCATGATGGAACCATCGCAGGAAAAGGAAGATAGACCATGGCGCGGCCGACCAACGCCGAATCGGCCAGACTGACGGAACATATCGTAGAGATCGCCACGCGATCCTTTCTCCGCGACGGCTATGCCAATGCCAGCATGGAGCAGATCGCCATGGCAGCCGGCACTTCCAAGCGCAGCTTGTACGCACGGTTTGCGAGCAAATCCGATTTGTTTCGTGAGGTCGTGCTCAATTATTCGGGTGCGACGCTGGGGCAATTGAGAAACAGGGCCGACGACGATCGCCCGATGGTCGCGCAATTGTCCGACGCATGCCGACGCATCCTCGAGATCGTGTTGATGCCGGACGTCGTCGCGATGGAACGGATCGTCATTTCCGAAGCAGTCAATTTTCCCGAACTGGCGCTTGCGATCGACGCCGCCCGCGAGCAGGGGATCGCCTATCTCGGATTTACGATCTCCGGAGCATCTCTCGCCCCCAAAGACGGTCGCTCATCCCGAAACGCCGCCTCCCAATTATGGGATCTGGTCATCGCCCCCGCTGTAAGAAGCGCGGTGCTCGGGCTCGCGCCTTGCAAGGTGACCGACGAGTCGATGCGGACCGTCGACGAAGGCGTTCAAGCACTGTGGAGTAAAGGCCTCCCCGCCGAACGGCGAGCGCCATATGCCCGGCGCCAGGCCACCGGGCATGCTGTGGGCCGCTAGAGGTTCCTGAACAACTCGCGGCGAGGCCCCATATAGCCGAACAGATAGCCGGCGACCTTGCGCATCTGGATTTCCTCGGAACCCTCGGTGATGCGGTAGCGCCTGTGATGTCGGTAGATGTGCTCGAAGGGCTTATGGCGTGAATAGCCGATGCCGCCGTGGACCTGCATGGCGCGGTCGGCCGCCTGGCACACCAGCCGGTTTGCCCAATAGTTGCACATGCTGATCCTGTCCGAGAGCGTATGTTCGACCTCCTTGTGCGGCAGGCGGTCCATTTCCCAGGCGGTCTTCCGGATCAGCAAGCGCAGCATCTCGACCTGGCTGGCCAATTCGACCAGCGGGAACTGGATCGCCTGATTGCGCGCCAGTTCCTCGCCGAAGGGCTTACGGGTCCGCGCGTAACGGACACTCTGTTCGATGCAATAGGTCGCCGCCCCAAGAGAACTGGCCGCCTGCCGGATGCGGTTCTGGTGCACGAAGGACTGCGCAACGGCGAGACCGTTGTCTGGCGGGCCGAACAGGGCATCGTCGGGTACCCAGCAATTTTCGAAACTTACCCTGGGATGGTCGGTGGGCATGTTGAAGGTCCACAGATACTCCTCGACCTTGAGGCCGGGCGTGTCGCTGGGCACCAGAAAGCAGCTGATCCCGCGTGCGGCCCCCGCCTCGCCGCTGGTGCGCGCGAACGTGGCGCAATGCGTCGCGATATGCATGCCCGTCGTCCACATCTTTTCGCCGTCAATACGCCATCCCGGGACGCCGTCCCGCGTCTCGCGTACCGCGCGGGTCTCCATATGGGTCGCGTCGGAGCCATGATCGGGCTCGGTCAAGCCGAACGCCACCCAACGGCTCTTGTCGAACCCGCCGGTGATGAATTCCTTCTTCTGCGCATCCGTACCGAACGCCTCGAACATCGCGACGAAAGGGAAATTCCCGACGATCGAATGCTCATTTTGCAGGTCGTTGTGCAAACCCAGCCCCCTGGCGGCAAGATGATCGCGGATCACCGCCATCCAAAGATTCGAGCCGTCCTTGCCCCCGTAGGCAGCCGGCGCCGAGAAGCGCCAGTAACCCGCTTCATCGGCGAGCTTGACCGCCCGGGAAAGCAGTTCCTCCCAGTCATGACGCGGCAGCCCGCCATTCTCGAAATCGGTTCGCGCCCACTCCCGCCGATGATCGAAAAACCGCACATTGTCGTCGCTCTCCTCGAGCGGCTTGATGGTCGCCTCGATGAACCGGTCGAGCTCGGCCAGATAGGCTACCAGTTCGGGCGGCAGGTCAAAATCCATGTCAATTCTCTCCTGATGCCGCCTGCCGCTCCTGGAGCGTGCGCAGATAGGCTGAATAGCGCGGCTGATCGACCGCGAGCTTGTCGAGCGTGGTCGCCCACAGATGCTCGGAGACAGAAGGATCGGACGCATCGAGGCGCCCCTCCCTCAGTTCGAGCGCGAATTCGGTATTGAGATCGGCGAGCCCCCCATCATGGCCAAGGAGCGTCTGGAGCCGGTCCTGCTCCAGCGCTTCCCGTGTGAATCCGCTCGAGATCTGCCGCTGGACGAGATCGAGAGCGTTGGCCGCCACCCGGGCATCAAATGCCTCGCGCGGCGGAAGATTGGGGATCGCGGCCTCACGAAGAAAGGCAGCGACGGCCGCCAAAATCGCGGCGGCGTGAGGTCTATCCTGCATGGGCAGTTCCCGTGGATGATAAGAGGCGCATCAGGTCGATTTCGGTTTCCGATGCCCGGCGCGCGATCATGCAGCGTTCGATCGAAGCGTCCGAGCCATTGTCGATCCACTCGACCATGCTGGCGCACATGACGCCCCAGCGCAGGGTACCCAGCACTTCCCAGAAATGGACCCCTACGCGGTCTACCGCGCGCCCGCTGGCGCGCTCATAGGCGGACAGCAGTTCCTCCCGGCCGGCAAGCCCTCCTGCGGGTTTGTCGATTTCCCCGAAGCGCCAGCTATTGACACAGAGCCAACCCAAATCCTCGCGCGGATCGCCCCGGTGGGTCAGTTCCCAGTCGAGCACCGCACGCACGCCTTCAGGTCCGAAGATCAGATTGCCGTTGCGAAAATCGCCATGGACGAGGCGCGGTTCCCCTGCATCCGGGATATGTGAACGAAGCCAGCGAAACGCGATTTCGAACACGGGCCGAGGCATATCCGAGCGGAGATATTTCCCCCACAGATCCTCAATCTCTTCGGCGGTGTCGGACACCCGAAGCGCCAGGTGCGTGGCGTCCACTGCGTGAATGCGCGCGAGAATCTGACCGGCCTGGTCGGCGAACTCCGCGCGGGCCTGGTCGAAGGCATGGTCGCGGATAATCTTGCGCGCCAGCGTTTCGCCCTCGATGAGATTCATCACGAACCCTCGGCCCGCGCCGTCGGAAGGCCGCAGGACCTCGCGGACAGCGGGAACCGGAACTCCGGCGCTAGCCACGAGCGCGATGACCTGTGCCTCGAGTTCTGGTCCGGCGGACAGATCACCCGGGCGTTCGCCCTGGGGCATCCTGCGAAGGATGAGCTGTTCCACACCGCCGTCCCGCAGATGCGCACCGAAGGCCCAGGTCTCCTGGCTGGCGCCCCCGGACAATCTCCTCAAGTCGCAGATGCGGTCAACGTCGCATCCACTGCGCCCGAGCGCCTTCGCGAGGGTCAGGGACAAGGACTTCCCGGCCCCACCCTCGCTATCGACAGCCGTGCCGTCGCTGGCTTCGGTCACAGCGAACGTCCCACCACTTCCTTCATGATCTCGCTGGTGCCGCCGTAGATCCGCTGGACTCGCGCATCGCGCCACAGGCGCGCGATCATATATTCGTTCATATAGCCGGCGCCGCCGTGGAGCTGGAGCGCCTTGTCGCAGACCTCCCAGAGCAGTTCAGTGTGCCAAAGCTTGGCGGCGGAAGCCTGGGAACCGTTCAGATCATGGGTCTCATGCCGCTTGAGGCACCAATCGAGATGGGCCCAGCCAGCCTGGAGCTTCGCTGCGAGATCCGCGAGAACGAAGCGCGTGTTCTGGAAATCGAACACCGTCTTGCCGAACGCCTTGCGGTCCTTGGTGAAGGCGAGCGCTTCGTCGAACGCGCGCTGAGCGCCGGCCTGGGCCGAAACCGCGATCGAGAGCCGCTCCTGGGGAAGCTGGCTCATCAGATAGACGAACCCCTTGCCTTCCTCGCCGAGACAATTGGTGAGAGGAACGCGCACATCGTTGAAGAACAGTTCGGAGGTATCGGCCGAGTGCTGCCCGATCTTGTCGAGGTTTCTACCCCGCGCGAAGCCCTCGCACTCCGATTCGACGAGAATCAGGCTGATGCCTTTGGATCCCGCATTGGGATCCGTCTTGGCGACGACAATCACCAGGTCCGCGTTCTGACCATTGGTGATATAGGTCTTGGACCCGTTGATCACATAGTGGTTGCCGTCCCTGCGAGCCGTGGTCTTGACGCCTTGCAGGTCGGACCCGGCGCCGGGCTCGGTCATCGCGATCGCCGTAATGGTCTCCCCGGTCACCATCCGGGGGAGCCAGTGGCGCTTCTGCTCTTCAGAGCCGTAATTGATGATGTAGTCCGCAACGATATCCGATTGCAGCGTTATGCCGGCCGACGAACCGGCATAAGCGAGTTCCTCGCCGATGACCGCATTGTAGCGATATCCCAGCCCCAGGCCGCCATAAGCTTCGGGAACCCCCGGGCACAGAAGGCTGGCTTCACCGCAAGCGAGCCAGAAGTTCTTGTCCACGAGCCCCTCCTCCTCCCATTTTTCAAGATTGGGGGTGAGTTCGACGTCGAAGAATTTCCGCACTGAATCGCGGAACTGCTCGTGCTCGCTTTCGAAGATATCTCGTCCCTGTGTATTCAGCATTGATATAGCCTTCCATATTATGTGGTCAGCGCCGTCCGATCGAGACACGCCGCTCCCCGGAAAAAAGAAAGTTGGCGTCGCGCAAATTGCCGTGATCCGACTCCCAGGTGCGGGTTTGACGGCATCGGTCGCCGCCTCCGGGCGTCGGTTTGGTCAGGCAACTGTGGATCGGCGTGGAAAAAGGACCCCGGTAGCGGGGTGATCGGCGTCGAAAAGGGACC
>NZ_MKWJ01000021.1:0-78027 GCF_001899725.1 Sphingomonas sp. 67-41
GAGGTTGCCGGCAGCCCCTTCCTGGGCGACGCCGTGCGCGGTGCGCTGGGCAGCGCGATCGGCCAGGGCATCGGGGTGGCGACCGGGCTGCAATCGAAGTTCGACTTTGCCGGCGTTGCGGCGGCGGGGCTGGGAATGGGCGCGTCGGGCGCGATCGGGCTGGGCGGGTTTGAAGGCAGGCTGCTGAGCAACACCGCCGGCGGCCTCGCCAACGCCGCGGCCCGCAGCCTGCTCGACGGCACCAGCTTCGGCGACAACATCCTCGCCGCACTGCCCGATATCATCGGGCAGACCATTGGGGGGATGGTGGCTGATCAAGTTGCCGGTAGCGGCAAGATGTCACCGGGTGAAAGAGCGCTGGTGGCCGAGGCCGAGAATAGCGCCAATGCGGTGACGGCGGCCGAGGCTAACCGCGGCTATGTGGTGCGGGCCGTCGCCGGTGCAGTCGCGAACGGTGCTTCGCCAAATGCCACAGATAAGGGTAGTGACAATGACACGGAGATCGTCGTTACGGGAAAAAAACTCTCCGATGCGGCATATATGCCGGCCAGTTATAATCAAATTGCACAGGTGGCTGGGGCAAAATCTATCACGGTTGATCGATTAACCGGTGGAAGATTGAAGATCGGAAATGGAATATATACTGCCAGTGCGATATTAGAAATAGCCAGGTCTTATTCTGAAAAATACCAGATAGATAATGTCATTAGTAGGTTCGGGTTAAGCTCAGATAGTGCGTCAGATGTTCTATCTGCAAGTGCATACGTATGGGGTCAATATCGTCTGCCTGCGATGTCGGACCAGATCGGGTTTTCCGGTCCGACTCTCGATAACGCATCCCAAGCGCTAATGCGGGTCACAATGATTGATCCTAGCATTTTCATTAACGCATTGAGTGGTTCTTCGTATAATCAGCAGCTTCTCTGGTATGCCGCCGTCGGAGCGGCGACTGGCTCGATCAGCCGGGCTAGGCCGCAGGGGGTGGAGCCAGCACTGCAAACATCGAGTAGGGCGGCGAGGGCCGCGATTGCAGCTAATCTTCTTTCCGGGAAATGGCAGGCTCATCATTTGATCCCTGCCGAAATATGGGGTGCCAACCCCGGCATTGCACGCTTAGCACGTCAGCAAGGGTGGAACCAAGATGGTCCAAGCAATCTCATCGCACTGCCCGCAGATGCGGCTGCCCAAGCCTCTACCGCGCTGACTCTGCCAATCCATAACGGGTCTCATCCACGATATAACCTTGCTGTAGGTGTAGAAATCCAAACGTATATCGCCTCGGCAGGCGGCCGGTTGAACGCGTACCAAGCGAGAGGTGTGATGGAACTTATTTCTGCACGGCAGCGGGTTGGGATACTAACCGGCCAGTGGAACCCGAGGGTGAATTGATGTCAATGAACAGAATATGGAAATTTGTTCCCTGGCTTCCCTATGACGTAGAGTTGAAAGAACTCGTTGCGAACTGTAAGTTCGTCAATGACGAAGAGGTTTTCTCAGCTGGAATGAGCCCGGGTCGTAAACGTGATACGCCATTCCCAATCCCTCGGCTTGCCCTTACTTTGAAATATTTTGCGATTGATTGCTTCATGTGGAATTCTTTCACGCTTATTTCGGAAAAGATGCGAGGTGCTCTTGAAGGTGTCGGAGCAGAAGTGGAGTATTTTCCAGTAGACTCAACTTTGTCTGCACCGGTGCCTAGGTCGCAAAACTACATGGTGATGAGCGTTCCCGTAACTGAGGGTATATCCTCTGGTTATTCTGAGATTGACCCTCGTGTGTTAGCGGCGATGGATCCGCAGTTTCACGAGTTCGGTGAACTCTTCGGGCGCGAGCCATTGATAAGTTCGTATGCGGAGGTCAAGCATCAAATATTTCATATCCAGGGTCATCTTGGTCGCGAATATTGTACGGATAATCTGGCTGTTCACGTTTTACGTGCGGGGTGCACCGGAGTCCGGTTCTTCGATCCGGAACACAGCGATATCGGTCACCCAATGAGGTTCCGTACGCTTCGAGGTATTGAGGAAGAGGGCGAGTGGGATAGCATTAATAATATCGAGCGGACGAGAATCGTCGCCGAGATACACTGAGCTTACTCCCTGAGTTGATCGGCGTTCATCTCGATACGATGTCGTGCTGCACCGGCGGGCATGTGCCTGTCACTCTTTGATCCGGTAAGCCCCGGTATTGTTCAACCATCCGGTTGCGCTTTCTCGCGCACATGGACGCGTCAACGGAGACCAGTCCCTGCTCGGCGGCAATGGTAGGGTCTCGACGGTGGACGGGCAGCGGTCGACGGGCTTCTGGTATCGCTATGGCACGATGACCGGGTGGTGCTGATCACGGCGCGGGCGGCGTGGCGGCGGGGTGGCGGGGAGCGTGGCGAGCCAGGCGTTCGGGGTTGCGGCGGGGATCCAGGGCAAGTTCAGCTGGAAGGGGGTAGCGCTGGCGGGGATCAGCGCAGGCGTGGCGGCGGGGCTGGCGGGCAGCTTCGGCGAGGTTGCCGGCAGCCCCTTCCTGGGCGACGCCGTGCGCGGTGCGCTGGGCAGCGCGATCGGCCAGGGCATCGGGGTGGCAACCGGGCTGCAATCGAAGTTCGACTTTGCCGGGGTGGCTGCGGCGGGGCTGGGAATGGGCGTCTCCGGGGCGATCGGGCTGGGCGGCTTTGAAGGCAGGCTGCTGAGCAACACCGCCGGCGGCCTCGCCAATGCCGCGGCGCGCAGCTTGCTCGACGGCACCAGCTTCGGCGACAATATCCTCGCCGCACTGCCCGATATCATCGGGCAGACCATTGGGGATGCGGTCGCCGGCAAGGTTGCGGCACGGAATACCGAAAGGCATGAATCCCTGTCGGGAATACGAGCCTCGACTGCGACGGAGGGGGCATCCGACCTGGGGGGAGGGGACCTCTTTCGCTTGATTGTCGAGGCTGCTCGTCAAATGCTTGGCCTCTCCGACGAGGCTTCGATCGTCGTCACCGGCCAACGGGAATCCTGGCGCGACATTGCCTACGGCCCCGTCGGAAACCGCTTTGCCGATTTGCTTCAACAGCAGCGGATTACCTCCACCCTCAGCCTGCGCGATCAGGTCAGACGCTTCGACGGCTATCAAAGCCCGCCCGCGCGGCCGCCTGGAACGAGCATCAGCAGCGCTCCACGCGGTGCCTTGGGATATGGGAGTAACGTGGTCGGAAGTGTGGGGCATTATGTTCAGGGCCTCACTGCCAGCACCCTGAAGAGTATCGTATCTTCCGGTGGCAACACCGGGCAGATGTTCAGGGACGCCATAGGCAATGGGAGCCATGCGGCCACAGCGATCGTGAGCGAGACCCTCGGGTCGCTATATCCGGACAATGACGACATGTTCTCGGCACAGGCCCGCGCTGCGAACAATGCACGGCATCCGTTCCTGCTCGATCCCAACCATGTTTCCAGCAATGCGGAGAAGCGAGAGATCATCGCCGCTACCGTGGTTTCTCTGGTCGGCGCTAGGGGAATGGGCGTGCGTGGGGGCGCTGGGGTCGCAGAGGGGGCATCCGCGAGGCATGTCGCTTGGAGTTCGGATCTTGGCGCGATCAACGATACCGCCGCCGCGTTGGGTCAGCGCGCGCTACGAAACTCTGGCGGAGATTGGGCACAATCTGAGGCACTCTTCAATCGCTATCTCTCGTTGGCGGATGCCCGATTAGCCCGTACCGGGAGTGGGTATGCGGTTGAACTGCAACCCGCTGCAATCGGCGGAGGTGAGCGAGTGCCTAGCTTCATCTGGATGCATCGTGGTGATGCGACATCTCCATTGATTATGGGCAGCGACGGAGCGCCTCGCCTGTTCGCTTACCCAGGATCACGCCGGCTGGATGCAGGCATTGTCGATATGACCGCGTTGGCGAATCAGCATGGCCTGAGGCAAGTTGTAAGCGGCTATGACATCACGTTAAATGCAACGAAGCCCCCCGTTGGGGGATATTATCGTGAGTATTTCGGGAACATTCCTATTACGGACATTCGGCCGAGAGTGAGAAATTAAGATGGCGACAGCAAAGGACATCGGTGAAGTCATCGGATCTGGTTTTCTTCGACCAATCATCGAAAGAATAAGCCGGCAGGTACGGAGAAATATCAGGCTGAGATTGAAGGTTGTTCTCGACGGTAATGCAACAGAATGTGAAATTTTCTCTTCAGAGCAGAATGGATTTGAAACCCTGGATGGTGAAGCCCGCGTGTTGGTAGCGGATACGGCGATTGCCGGTCGCTATAAATACCATCTGCAATGTATTTTCCCCGAGCCGAACGACCTCGAAGGTTTTTCTGGGATAAGGTTGAATGGGGCGGTGGTGATTAACGAAAATTCCGAAAATAATGATTATTCTGGTTTCATTTATACCTATAATGAATGGGATTGGGGTGCAAAAGTTAGAAATTTGTAGCCGCGGAGAGTGAAGCGCTCACCGGCGTGCGGACAAACGGGCTCAGGACGCGAAGTGCTTGCTCGCCCAGAATTGGAGACTCAATTCCCCCGGTGCTTCGATCCAAAGTGAGATTTATCTTCGTCCGGCAAATGGCAAACGCGCGATCGAGCCGTTCACTGGAGACGCGGCGGGTCGCTGGTCGGGACGGGCGCGATCGACCGGGAGATGGGCGGGGGTGCCTATCTCTACGACCTGCTGGGGCGGCTGACCGGCCAGACCGACACGGTGGAGGGCGGGGCGGTCCTCTACGACCATAGCCAGGTCTGGGATGCCAAGGGGCGGGTGTGGCAGGACAATGTCTATCAGAAGCAGGGCAACGACCTGGTCACCACCAACACCACCAACTATTATTCGGACGATGCCGGCAGCGGCTATGCGCTGGGGGCGCTGACGTCGTCGGTGAGCACCGGCCATCGCTACGTCAACGGCTATAGCTATCAGGCTTCTCCGGGCGCGACGACGACGATCGGCTATGCGTGGTTCGACGGGGCGGTGCAGGCGCAGGTATCCTATGCGGTGGCGGGGAGCGCGGCGCAGAACACCTGGTACACCAATGGCCCGAGCGGCAGCTTCCAGTCGGCGAGCGTGCAGGACGGGCGGCCGCGCGGAGTGGGCAACGCCAAGGAGGCGTAAGATTTGCGGGCTATATGTCAGGGGTATCGGGGTTTCTCACATGCCGGAGCTTGAAAGCTACGCAGGGCCCGATCGGAAAAATGGCGAGATGCGCGAAATTTGCTCCAGGCGCGGTTGACAGCCCAAAGGCACACCCGTAGAGGCGCTCGCCTACCCCGTGCCCAGATGGCGGAATTGGTAGACGCACCAGCTTCAGGTGCTGGCGCTCGCAAGGGCGTGGAGGTTCGAGTCCTCTTCTGGGCACCATTTTCCCGGTCCATTGACGTCCATCAGCGTCGCGTAAGTGGCTGGGTTAAAAGCCTTTTTCCAAATATCTTTCCGACGAGATTTGGGCGGGTCCGCCGACATACCAACACTTTTGTTGGTCTATTTCGGCCCTGGATTCACCCGTTTTCGGACGGAGATACCAACATGGCTCTTACCGCACTCGCAATCAGGAACGCCCAGCCCCGGGCGAAGGCCTACAAGCTCGGCGACGGGCGATCCCTCTACCTCCTAGTGATGCCGAATGGCGCCAAATACTGGCGCCTGAGCTACCGATTCCTTGGCAAGCAGCGGGCACTCGCCCTCGGCGTCTGGCCGGAAGTCAGTCTCGCCGAGGCACGCGACAAGCGCGATTCCGCGCGGAAGATGGTGGCCGACGGCGTCGATCCCATGGTCGAGAAGCAGCGCCGGAAGCTCCGCGCTCAGATCGACGAGAACATCACCTTCAAGGGTGTCGCCGAGGAATGGTTCGTCAAGATCACCCGCGAAGAGCGGGCGGAAGTGACGCTCAGCAAGGTCCGCTGGCTGCTGGAAAAGGTCTATCCGTTCCTCGGCCATCTCCCGCTCCATGAGATCGAGGTTCAGGAAGTGCTGGCCGTGTTGCGCAAGATCGAGGCGACCGGCCGCTACGAGAGCGCGCGGCGGATGCGCAGCGTGATCAGCCGTGTCTTCCGATACGGCATCGCCACGGGGCGAGCGAAGGTCGACGTCGCCCGCGATCTGCGCGGCGCGATCATCGTCCCCAAGACCAAGCACTTCGCCGCGATCACGCGGCCGAAGGAAGTGGGCAAGCTCCTTCGCGACATCGACGATTGCCCCGGATACGCGATCACCAAGCTCGCGCTGCGGATGACGCCGCACGTGTTCGTGCGCCCTGGGGAGTTGCGCCGCGCCGAGTGGAGCGAGTTCGACCTGGAGCGCGCGGTTTGGTCGATCCCGGCCGAGAAGATGAAGATGCGCTGGCCGCATCAGGTGCCGTTGTCGCGGCAGGTGCTCGACCTGCTCGACGAGATACGACCGCTGACCGGCCACAGCCCCTATGTCTTCCCGGCCTCCCATACCTGGAAGCGCCCCATGTCGGAGAACACCGTTACCTTCGCGCTACGGCGGATGGGCTATAGTGGCAGCGAGATGACGGCGCATGGCTTCCGCGCGATGGCAGCGACGCTGCTCAACGAAATGGGACTATGGAACCCCGACGCGATCGAACGGCAGCTCGCCCACATGGAGAATAACGGCGTGCGACGCGCCTATGCGCGCGGCCAGTATTGGGAGGAGCGCGTGCGCATGATGCAGCATTGGTCAGACTATCTCGACCAGCTTCGCCTGGGCGACGATGGCGCCAAGCCGACCGGAGACAGCAAGGTGGTGACTGTCGACTTCGCCCGGCGCGGTGCGCGATCGCGATAATCGATGCGAAGGCCACTACAGCACTGGATTATGGAGCAAGCATGTCCACGCCAATAAAGGCGCCCGAGCAAGGGAGCCTCGCGGTCTCGAGCCTCGCTCAGGCCAGGAAGCACAAGCGCCGCTACGACGCCGTCATCACCCTTGAGGACCCGGGGTGCCGACTGCCGGATCGGCTGCGCTTTTCGGCGCAGCCGATGCCAGCGCACCTGGTGCTGCAATTCGAGGATGTCGATGACGACAGCCTCGGAATTCGAGTTGCGACACGGGAGCAAGTCATCGACGCGCTCGCCTTCGCGCAGGCGCACCAAGCAGGCTCGCTGCTGGTTCATTGCTATCACGGCGTCGGGAGGTCTGCCGGGATCGCGCTCGCGATCATGGCTTCGCGTCTCGGGGCCGGTAGTGAGGAAAAGGCGCTCGCCGACCTGCTCGAGATCCGCCCGGAAGCTACGCCGAATCTGGTAGTCGTGAAGCTGGCGGACGGGATCCTGGGCAGAAACGGCGCACTCGTGTCGGCCGTGGCCGACTGGCAGAAGCGAACCCCGAGGGTTCTACAGGCTCGCCGCGATCGTGCCGCCTTCGTGCGGCGGGCCGCGCATCTGTATGCGCATGTTCCGCCGGTCGATAGCGATCAATAGCGCCGGGCACCACGCTGGAGCGGGTGCCCGGCCCATCTTCAACTCCGCTCGAACAGCCGCTTCAGGCTGGGATAGAGGATGAAGGTCGATCGCCCGATCTTCACGGTCTCTATCGTCCCGTCGCCGATGAGCTCGTAGATCGTGGAGCGACAGATGCCGGTGATCCTGACGGCGGTGGAAATCCGCACGCTGATCGGCTCGAGCGTCGCCTCATCGGGCTCCAGGGCACGCCGGCTCATTTCGACCTCCCCTTGCTGAAGGCACGATCGCTCTCGAGGAAGGCCGTGAGCATCGCCGGGATGAGATCCGCGACCGGTTCCTCCCGGCCATAGGCCTGGGCATAAAGCGCGGCGTAGTCGTTGAGCGCCTGGTGCAGGTCCGGCATCACCGAGATGCCGAGCTTGACCGGCGTGCGGTCGGGAAGTTGCGCGAGCTTGAGGTCGGGCATCTTATTGCTCCTGGCCGGGCCATGGCGCGAGGACGATGTCCTTGTGCACCACGACGCGGAGTGGCCAGCCGGGCCGCACCTTGATGGTCGGCTGGACGTTGAGGTTCTTGGTGACGATCTGGTCGCCGGCGCGCGACGTGCCCTGTTGTGCGGATTCGCGGATCGCGCGGACGAGATCGCTTTCGCTGTCGCCCAAGCCCAGCTCGGTGCCGACGCCGAGCAGCGTCGACAGCGCCACGCCCTTGAGCAGCTGCCAGGTGTGGGCATCGACCTTGTCCGCAAGGCCGGCATAGCCGGCCATGTCGGTCGCGGGCACATTGTCGATCCGGATCGAGTTGCCGTTCGGCAGGACGATCCGCTGCCAGACGACCAGAGCCCGGCTTTGCCCATAGGCCACGACGCTGTCGTAGCTGCCGATCAGCCGGGCGCCCTGCGGAACCAGCAGGATATGGCCGGTGGCGCTGTCATAGGCATTCTCGGTCACCTGGGCGGTGACGAGCCCGGGCAGGTCAGAATTGAGCCCGGTGATCAGGCTGGCGGCGATGATGCTGCCGGCGCTAAGCGTGTAGGGCGATACGGGCGCCACCAGCGCGTGCGGGTTGATATCGCCGGTCTCGTCCTTGCCGGCGAGGAAGTCGGCCTTGCGCTGCTGGTTGCCTGGATCCCGCGCCGGATCGGCTGCGATCGTCGCCGATGGCGCCTCCCGTGCCGGAACGATGGCCGGCGCAGCGGCAGGCGCAGCCGCATTCGCCGCATGCTCGGTGGCGCCGAGCTGCATCATGATTCCTGATTCGCGGGCCGCCTTGCGCTCGGCGAGAAGCCGCTGTCTCTCGGCTTCGGCGGCCTGCGCGGCCTGGTCCGTGGAGCCTGCGGCCGGCAATCCGCCAAGCGCCTCCTGCCGGCGCAGGATCGGGCGCCCGAGGTCGCCGGGGAGCGGCGGCCCGAGCCTCGGCACGTCGCCATAGCTTTTCGGCGCGCCGGCCAGTGCGTCGTCCGGCGCGTGGTTGGCGATGTCCTTCTGGTCCTCGGCACTGGCGACGATCCGGAAGGTCGCGGGCTTGAGCGCGACCCAGGTGACCCCGACGATCGCGGTCGACCCGAGCGCCGCGATCGCGATGATCGCGCCGCGTCGGAAGCGGATGATTCGGCTCGGCCGACCGCGCAGCACGAGGGTCTCGGGATCGAGCTTGGGCGAGGCCGCCGCAGCGGGGACGGTCTCGTTCATGACGTCCTCCGCCGCCGGCTGCTATCGGCGCCGACCCGGACGATACGGACCACGGCCTGTTTCTTCGTGCCCAGCCGAAGCTCGGCGGTATCGAACAGCCGGTCGACCACATAGAAGCGGCCGGTCATCCGGTAGTTGACGAGCTGCGCATCGCCCCTGTCGCCGATGACAAACAGCGGCGGCGCCTCGCCGACGCTAACGCTCGCCGGGAATTCGACGAACGTCTGCCGCCCGTCGTCGAATGCGCGCAGCGGCCGCCAGGCAGGCCTGTCGCCGGTCACCGCATAGGCGAAGTTCAGCTGCTCGACGGCGAGGCCCGCCGCGACCGGCCGCGCCGCTTCCGCCGACGCCTGCTGGCGGCGGATCGCGATCATCTCGTCCTGGGGATAGGTCCAGGACAAGGCGGCCATGGCGGTGGCCGGCGTGCTGTCGAGCTGCAGGTGATAGGCGCGCCGATCGGTCGTGATGACGAGGTTGGTCGAGAGCCCGGCGGCGAACGGCTTCACGAGGATATGGACGCGTCTGCTCTCGCCGGAACCGCTGGTCGTGTCGCCGACGGTCCAGCGCGCCGTGTCGCCCGCCGCCACCGAGACGATCGCTTCTCCGGGCTGCAGGGCGATGTCGCTGACCCGCTCGGGCGCGGCGAACAGTCGGTACAGGACGCCCTCGCCATAGGGGTAGACCTGCACGGCGTTGACGAAGGCCGGGGCCGCAGGCTCCTGGGTCGCTTTCGCATTCGCCGTGCGAACCCGAAGCTCGGCCGGCGACGGCTTGTGGCGACGGGGCACCACGGGAGGCACTACCGACGGGGGAGCGATGGTAGTCGCGACCGGCGGCGAGCTGGGAATCGCCGTGGCGGCCTGGGGCGGCTGGGGCGGCGAGGTTTGCGCGAAAGCGGGCACAGCGACGAGCGCGCTCGCCGCAAGCAGGATGCGGTTCATGGGCGGTTCTCCGGTTGGGCTTGGGAGGGCTGGCCGAGGCGGGGATCGAGTGGCGATCCGCTGGGCACGCCGGGATACGGCACGGGCGTCGGCGCCGTGCCCGACGCATGGTCTGCAGGCGTCTCGAGCTCGCGGCTCCAGTCGATCGCATCGACATAAAGGCCGAGCGGGTTCCTGCGCAGCGTCTCAGCGTCGCGCGGCGGCTTGAGCAGGACCGTGACGATCGCGGTCCAGCGCGACGTGCCCGCGAGGCTCCCGCGGTCATAGGCGCGCTCGGCCCATTTCACCTGGAAGCTCGTCGCGGATGCGCGGACCACGCTGGTCACTTGGACCGAGACGGTCTTGTCGCCGACATCCGCGAACGGGTTCGCCGAGCGGGCATATTCGCCGAGGAAGATGGCGCCGCGCTTCGAGGCGAAGTCATAGGCCTGGAGCCAGTTCTCCCGCATCAGCACCGCGTCGAGCGACCGGCCCCGGATATCGGTGATGAACCGCGCGAGAAACCAGGCGAGCTGGGGGTCGGTCGGCCGATACTCGCTGGCCGCGGGCGACACGGCTTGTGGCTGCCCTAGGCTGTCGACAGCAACGACATAGGGGACGACGCGGCTCTGCATCGACTGCCAGACCAGCGCGGCCGACAGGCCGGTGGTAAGCGCCAGCCCGCCGAACGCCATCAGCCGCCAGTTGCTCGCCTGGGCCCGGGCAGAGCCGATCCGCTCGTCCCAGAGCTGGCCCGCGCGGCGGTACGGTGTCTCGGGTTCGTCCGTGCGCCCGTAGCGCTGGACGGCACGTTTGAAGCGCATCAGTCCTTCTCCTTGATGTCGGGGGTCGCGCCGCCGCCCCCACGATCCGCGCCCTGAAGGGCGTGGATCGCCGCTTGGCGATGGTGACGGCGGGATTGCGTGTTCTGGAGGTCGCGCGCCCAACCCGGCATGGCGTTAGACGCAGGAGCCGGCGCTCCCCCGGGGTTGGGCCGCGCGCCCGTCGTGCCGGCATTCCAGGCGGCGCGCTGGCCATCGGCTGCAGCCGCACGGAGAGCGAGCCCACTGCCCATGCGCTGCGCGAGCGCGCCGCGGGCGGCGGTCGCGATGCCTCCCATGCCGGTCGCAACCGATTTCGATCCAGAGGTTTCCTGGCCGAGCTTGTATGCGGTCGATGCGGCGGACCCCATCGAGGTGCCGGCACGGATCGCGCCGAGCCCGGCACCGGCCAGGCCCTTCGCCGCAGCCACACCCGCACCGCCGGCCACCGCGAAACCGCCGGCCGCGAGCGCGGTGGTCGCAACCGCGGAGCCGGCGCCGAGCTGCGGCGCGCCGGAGACGAGCCCAGAGGCGATGCCCGGGCCGAAGATGCCGAGGCCGAACAATGCGAGACTGGCGAGCACCAGGCTCATCGCTTGGCCGATATCGGGCTCCTTGCCCTGGAGCGCCGAGGCGAACTCGGTGAAGAAGCCAGAGCCGATGCCGACGATGACGGCGAGCACCATCACCTTGATGCCCGACGAGATGACGTTGCCCAGCACGCGCTCGGCCAGGAAGCTGGTGCGGTTCCACAGCGCGAACGGCACGAGGATGAACCCCGCGAGCGTCGTCAGCTTGAACTCGAGGATGCAGACGAACATCTGCACCGCGAGGATGAAGAAAGCGACGATCACGATCACCCAGGCGATCAGGAGCACCATGATCGTCATGAAGTTCTCGAAGAAGGTCGTGAAGCCGAGCAGGTCGCTGGCCTGGTCGAGCAATGGCCAGGCGGCCTGGAATCCGGTGCCCGCGAGACGGCCCGGGCGGAGCAGGTCGTCGGCCGAGAGCGTGCCCCCGCCGGCGGTCAGCCCTGCCTGCGCGAAGGAGCGGAAGATGATGTCGGCGAGCGTGGAGAAGCGATTGAGGATCAGCGCGAACACGCCGATGTAGAGGATCTTCTTGAGGAAGCGGCCGATCATGTCGTCCTCGCCACCCATCGCCCAGAACAGGCCAGCGACGGTGATATCGATGCCGATCAGCACGGATGTCAGGAAGCCGACATCGGGCCCGAGCAGGCCGAACCCGCTATCTATGTAGCGGATGAAGTCGGCCATGAACCGGTCGATCACGTTGAGGTCGTTCACGGGTTCTTCCTTGGATCTGGGTGCCGCGGGGCCCGGCCAGGGGGAGCGGGTGGCCGGGCCCCGCGGGCTGCGACCGCGGCGGCAGGGGGCTCGTTCCGCCGCGGCCGGTCTCGCTATCGCTGGGGCGTGTAGGCAGTGCCGCTTCCGAGGAACCTGCGCGTCGCGGCGCGCGACGCCTCGGACTCGGTCAGCTGGCGCTGCTTCTCGAGCGCGTCGGCCCGGAACTGCGCGGCCATCATCTGCTGGAGCGCCATGCCCTGCTTGGCAGTGAGCGCGAGCAGCTGGTTGGTGGCCTGGCCGATGGCGAGCGCGCCTTCCGCGCCTTGGCTGCGTGCCGCGATCTCGGCCAGCGCCTCCGCATCCTCGCGCGCCTGCTGCACGATCCCGCTCTGGACGGTCATCGTCCGGCGCAGGGCATCGGTGCTTGCGTCGTAGCGCTCCCGGGCCGCCTGCAGCCGCTGGTCGCGCGTCGAGGCGGGATCGAAGCTGCGCGGATAGAGCGACTTCAGCCTGGCCTCGAGCTGGTCCACCTCGAAGTCGACGCTCTGGGCGTGCTTCATCAGCCGGTCGATGCCGTCGAGCTTGTCGAGCAGCGCCTGGAGCTGCGGAAAGGCGATACCCTTCAGGTTCCTGTCCAGCCGGAGCAGCATCTGCGCCTCGTTCTGGAGCGACTGGATCTGGTTGTTGACCTGCTGGAGCGTGCGCGCCGCGGTCAGGACGGTCTGGCTGTAGTTGGTCGGGTCGAACACCGTGATCTGCGCGTGCGCCGAGGTGGCGAAGCCCATCGTCAGCGAGCCGAGGGCGCCGAGGCCCAGCGCCGTCGTGATCAGGTTCTTGCGGGTGAGGATACGCATCACTTCTACTCCTTCGCTTGGGGATCGGGGAATTGGGCGAGCAGCGCCGCGGCCCAGTCGAGGCCGGCCTCATCGAGGAACCGCGCGGCAAATCCGACCGGGCCGTGCTCCGCGAGCAGCGCGTCGATGCGCGCCTGGATGGCGGGATCGGAGGCGCCGCACAGCGCGAGCGCGACGGGCCCGAGGCCCAGCTCGAAGAGGCGGTTGCCGGCGGCGGACTGGAGATAATAATGCCGCTTGGGCGTCGCGCGGCTGACGAGCTCGATCTGGCGGTCGTTAAGCCCAAACCGCTGATAGGCCGCACGCCCCTGCGGCTCGATCGCCGCGGCATTGGGAAGCAGGATGCGCTGGGGGCAGCTCTCGATGATGGCGGGTGCGATGCCGCTGTCGGCAATGTCGGCGAGGCTCTGGCTCGCGAAGATCACCGCGACATTCTTCTTGCGCAGCGTCTTCAGCCACTCGCGGATGCGCGCGGCGAACAGCGGGTGGTCGAGGAACTTCCAGGCCTCGTCGAGGATCAGCAATGTCGGGCGTCCGGTGAACCGCGCCTCGAGCCGGTGGAAGAGATAGGTCAGGACGGGCGCGACCACGCTGCCGGCGCCCATGAGTGCCTCGGTCTCGAAGCACTGGACGTCCGCCATGCGCAGATCGTCCTCGGCCGCGTCGAGCAGCCGGCCGAACGCGCCTTCGAGCGTATAGGGCGCGAGCGCCGAGCGGAGCGCCATCGACTGGAGCAGCAGCGAGAGGCCAGTGAGCGTCCGCTCCTCGATCGGCGCGCTCGCCAGGCTGGTCAGCGCCGACCAGACGGCTTCCTTCACCTCCGGCGTGACCACGACCTTCTCGTGTGCGAGCAGCGCGGCGATCCATTCTGCCGCCCAGGCACGCTCGCCGGCGTCGGCGATCCCGGCGAGTGGCTGGAACGCGATCGTATCGCCGGCGTCGCCGCCGAGCCCGAGGCCGTGATGCGCGCCGCCCATCGCGAGTGTGGCCGCGCGCGCCGAGCGGCCCATGTCGAAGAGGTAGAGCTGGCTCGCAGGATAGCGGCGGAACTGGAGCGCGATCAGTGCGAGCAGGACCGACTTGCCGGCACCGGTCGGCCCGACGATCATCATGTGCCCGACATCGCCGACATGGGTCGACAACCGGAACGGCGTCGAACCGCTGGTCTCGGCGTGGAGAAGCGGCGGGCCGTCTAGGTGTCGGTTGCGTGCGGGCCCGGCCCATACGCTCGACAGCGGCATCAGGTGCGCGAGGTTGAGCGTATGGACGAGCGGCTGCCGGACATGGGCATAGACCTGCCCGGGCAGGCTCGAGAGCCAGGCCTCGACCGCGTTCAGCCCCTCGCGGATGCAGGTGAAGCCGAGCCCGTTGACGATCCGCTCGACCGCGCGGACCTTGTCCTCGACACGGGCGCGATCCTCGTCGGCGACGGTGATCGTCGTGGTGAGGTAGCCGAAGGCGACATGGTCGCCGCCCAACGCCTGGAGCGCGAGATCGGCATCGGCGGTCTTGTTGTCGGCGTCGCTGTCGAGCAACTGGACCGGCTGGTTGTAGATCACCTCGCGCAGCATCGCGGTGACCGACTTGCGCTTGTTGAACCATTGGCGGCGCAGCTTGGTCAGCGCCCTGGTCGCATCGGTCTTGTCGAGCGCGATGAACCGGGTGACCCAGCGATAGCCGAAGTCCTGGTGGTTGAGCGCATCGAGAATCCCGGGCCGGCTGAGGCCGGGAAAGCCGAGCAACGTCAGCGTGCGTAGGTGCTGGTTCCCGAGCATCGGCTCGAGCCCGCCCGTCAGCGGCGTGTCGGCGAGCAGCCCGTCGAGATACATCGGCGTTTCGGGGACGCCCACGCCGTGGCGACGCGTCGAGATGGTGCCGTGGAGGAATGTGAGGGTCTCCGCGTCGTCGAGCGCGGCGATCTCCGGCATGAAGCCCGAGAACAGGTCGAGCGCGCGATCGGTCTCCGCGACGAACCCGGCCAGCGCCTGGCGCCAGTCGCGGCCCTGCGCCGCATCGGCCCGCTCGACCAGCGCGCGGCCGGCGCTGTCGGCCTGGTCGGGTGGCGGCAGGAAGGTCAAGGTGAGATGGTAGCGGCTCTCGAAATGGGCGCCCGCCGCCTCGAACGATGCGCGGCGCTCCTCGTCGACGAGCCAAGATGCCGCGTCCGGGAAGCCGCTTGCCGGATAGCCCGGCGCCTCGCGGCGCTCGGCCTCGATGTGCAGCGCCCAGCCCGATCCGAAGCGCTTGAGCACATTGTTGGCGCGCGCGCAGGCGGAGACCAGCTCGGCCTCGGTCGCCGATTCGAGGTCGGGGCCGCGGAAGCGCAGCGTGCGCTGGAAGCTGCCGTCCTTGTTGAGCACCACCCCGGGCGCCACCATCGCCGCCCAGGGCAGATGATCGGCCAGCCGGTCGGCGCGGCTGCGATATTCGCGCAGGTTCAGCATGCGAGATACCCCCGCTGCCGCAGGTGGCGCGCCAGCACCGCCGCGAAGTCCGGGTCGCGCTTCGCGGCGAACACCGCGATGGTGTGCCCGACCGCCCAGACCAGCACGCCCGCGATCCATTGCTGGAGGCCCAGCCCCAGCGCGGCGGCGACGGTGCCGTTGACGATCGCGATGGCGCGCGGCGCGCCGCCGAGCAGGATCGGCTCGGCGAGCGACCGGTGCAGCGGCGCCTCGAACCCGTCGAGATGCTGGCCATCACCGATCATGCCAGCAGCGCCCCGCCGCCGAACGAGAAGAAGGACAGGAAGAAACTCGAGGCCGCGAACGCGATCGACAGGCCGAAGACGATCTGGATGAGCCGGCGGAAACCGCCGGCCGTCTCGCCGAACGCCAGCGTCAGGCCGGTCACGATGATGATGATCACCGCGACGATCTTGGCAACCGGGCCCTGGACCGACTCCAGCACCTGCTGGAGCGGCTCCTCCCACGGCATGCCGGTTCCGGAGGCCCAGGCCTGGCCGGCGGCGAGGACGGCGATTGCGGCGCCGGCCAGCAGGCGCGGCTTGGTGGGCAGGTCTATGGTCTTCATGGTCAGGCTCCTTGGCCGGTGGGAAGGTGGAAGGGGGCGATCGCGTAGGCGCCCGTGTCGGGATCGACGCCGGCGACCCGCGCGATCGCATCGACCGATCGTTGGGCGCCGCGTCCGGCGATGAAGACGACGAGGTCAATCGCCTCGGCGACTAAGCGGCGGGGCACGGTGACCACCGCTTCCTGGACGAGCTGCTCGACGCGGTAGAGCGCGGCCTCGGCCGAATTGGCGTGGACGGTCGCGATCCCGCCGGGGTGCCCGGTGTTCCAGGCCTTGAGCATGTCGAGCGCCTCGGGGCCGCGTACCTCGCCGACGATGATGCGGTCGGGGCGGAGGCGCAGCGTCGAGCGCACCAGGTCGGTCATCGAGACCACGCCCGGCCGCGTGCGCAGCGCGACCGTGTCCGGTGCCGGGCTCTGCAGCTCGCGCGTGTCCTCGATCAGGATGACCCGCGCATCGACCCACCGCATCTCGGCGAGGAGTGCGTTGGCGAGCGTCGTCTTGCCCGAACTCGTGCCGCCGGCGATGAGGATGTTGAATCGCTGGGTGACCGCTGCCCGGAGCGTGTCCGCCATCGTCGCCGACATGATCCCGTCGGCGACGTAGTCGTCGAGCGTGTAGAGGCGCTGCGCGGGCTTGCGGATCGAGAAGCAGGGGCCCGTCGACACGGGCGGCAGGACGCCCTCGAACCGCTCGCCGGCCCGGCCCTCGCGGTGCGCCGGCAGCTCGGCGGAGATGATCGGCTGGCCGGCATGGACCTCCGCGCGGGCGTGGCTCGCGACCAGCCGGACGATCCGTTCGACTTGCTGCGGCTCCATTACGACGCCCGTGTCGATCCGGCCTTCGCCGAGCCGGTCGAGGCGCAGCGACCCGTCGGGATTGACCATGACCTCGATCACTTGGCTGTCGGCGAGCGCCGCCGCGATGTCGGGCCCCATTGCCGTGCGCAGCATCGCGCGTCGGCGGTCGGCGGAGAGGATATCGCTCACCGCTCGTCCTCCGCAGGGAGGAGCGTGCGCCTGCCGGTCGCCACGGCGCGGCCGACCTGCGTCACGAACGCCTCGAAGCGCTCACGCGCAAGCGCGCGGCCCGCCACGTCGTTCTCCGCCAGCGGCGTTTGGATCGCGAGCTCGAACCGGATGAACAATGCGAGCGTCTCGAGCGCGACATGGCCGTCACGCTCGATACGGCCAAGGGCGTTCGACATCCGGTCGAGGCGGAGCGCGAAGCGATCCTCGAGCTCGGATGCGCCGCGGCGGTTGAGCCAGGCGGTCACCGCGTCGGCGAGGATGGCCGACTTGGTCGCGCCCGGTGCGGCAGCAAGCGCCTCGAGGCGCTCGCTGACCGGCTTCGGCAGGAACAGCTGGTGGCGGACGCGCTCGGCCATCTCAGAAGTCCAGCTCGAGATTGCCGGGCCGCCTGTCGGCCATGTCGAGGGCATAGGCGCGCGGGGCAGTGCCGGTGGCAGCCTGGTCCATCGCGCGCTTGTCGGCGGCGGGGTCGCCGTCGTCTTCGCCCAGCCCGAGCGGGTCGGTCGGCGCGAGGCCGATGGGGGCAGCGGTTACGACCTCCTGCGCGGGATGGCGCGCCTGCTCGAGACCGCCAGCCTCTTCCTCGTCCTGGTCGTCGGCGATCGCTGCGAGCCGCATATCGATCAGACGGACGCGGTCGTGCCAGTCATGTACACGCGCGGCGGGGAGATCCGTCGACCCGGTGGGGCCGTGGGCGGGCGGCGGCAAGACGCGTGCCTTGAACCGGGCATCCTCGAAGTAGCGCAGCTTGCGCGCGCGGACCGGCGGATGGCCTGCGACCAGCACGACCTCGTCGGTCGGCGGCAGCTGCATCACCTCGCCGGGAGTCAGCAGGGCGCGGGCGGTTTCCTGGCGGCTGACCATGACGTGCGCCAGCCAGGGCGCGAGGCGATGGCCGGCATAGTTGCGCATCGCACGCTGCTCGGTAGCTGTGCCGAGCGCGTCCGAGATCCGCTTGGCGGTGCGTTCGTCGTTCGTCGCGAAGGCGACGCGGACATGGCAGTTGTCAAGGATGGCGTTGTGCTCGCCATACGCCTTCTCGATCTGGTTGAGGCTCTGCGCGATCAGGAAGGCGCGGACGCCATAGCCGGCGAGGAAGGCGAGGCTGGTCTCGAAGAAGTCGAGGCGGCCGAGTGCCGGGAACTCGTCGAGCATCATCAATAGCCTGTGGCGCCCGGGCGCGCCTGCGGCATGAAGTTGCTCGGTCAGGCGCCGGCCGATCTGGTTGAGCACGAGCCGGATCAGCGGCTTGGTGCGGCTGATGTCCGAGGGCGGTACGACCAGGTACAGCGATACCGGGTGCGGGGCGGCGACGAGGTCCTCGACCCGCCAATCGGATGCGGCCGTGACTGCCGCTACGGTGGGATCGCGGTAGAGGCCCAGGAACGACATCGCGGTCGACAGCACGCCCGAGCGCTCGTTGTCGGACTTGTTGAGCACCTCGCGCGCCGCCGAGGCGACGACCGGGTGCACCAGCGGCATCTCATCGGTGCCGAGGTGATTGGTCGTCATCATCGCGCGCAGGGTGGCGACGAACGGGCGCTGCGGGTCGGACAGGAAGGTCGCGACGCGGGCGAGCGTCTTCTCCTCCTCGGCGTAGAGGATGTGGAGAATCGCGCCGACCAGCAGCGAATGGCTGGTCTTCTCCCAATGGCTTCGGCGCTCCAGCGCGCCCTCGGGATCGACCAGGATGTCCGCGATGTTCTGGACGTCGCGGACCTCGTCCGCGCCGCGGCGTACCTCGAGCAGCGGGTTGTACCGCGCCGAGCGCGCGTCGGTCGGATTGAAGAGCAGGCAATGCGAAAAGCGTGCGCGCCAGCCCGCGGTCAGCTGCCAGTTCTCGCCCTTGATATCGTGAACGACCGTCGAGCCCGTCCATCCGAGCAAGGTCGGCACGACGAGTCCCACGCCCTTGCCCGAGCGAGTCGGCGCGAAGGCCATGACATGCTCGGGCCCGTCATGCCGGAGATAGTGCGCGGCGGCGCGGCCGAGGAACACGCCGGCCTCCGCCTTTAGGCCAGCGGCCCGAATATCGCGAGGACCCGCCCAGCGCGCAGATCCGTAGGTCGTGACATTGCGCTGCTGCCGTGCGCGCCAGACCGAGCCGGCCACCGCAGCCGCGCAACCCAACAAGCCCCCAGCAGCAGCGAACGCGCCGGCCTCGTCGAACACGACCGGCGCATAGGCGTCGAAATGGAACCACCAGGGGAAGATCGCCCAAGGCGCGTAGACGGGCGTTGCGCCGAGCCGGAACCATGGTGCCCCGAGCTCGGGCTGGTAGGCGAGCGACGCCGCCGCCCACTGGGTCGCGAACCAGATGCCCGCCACGACGATCGCGGCGACAACCAGCATCTGGCCAAGGAGGAGCTTTGTCGGTGTCATGCGGGCCTCTGCCCGCGCGACTCAATGTCCGGGGCTCGGCCTCAAGATTCGCTCGATTTTCAAACCGGCATCAGGTCCTCGCTGGTGACTCAAGGTGCCTCGCTGGTGCCATTCCGACCCCTGTCTTCAATTGGGCCGCGAGCAGACGGGCAGATTTCGCGAGCGCTGAAGGCGAAGCGGACATTCGGTTAGGGAGTTTGCGGTGCCAAGAGCACAGGTCCATTCACTCAACGTGGAACTGTCGTCATCCGCCGATCATCCACCCGCGGCCTGCCGTGGCTCTTCGGGAAATACGGCTCGAGCCGCGCCATCTGCTCGTCCGTCAAGCCAGTACAGGTCGCTCAAGTCCAGCCCCCTCAGGGAGCCTGAATCAGATCGCGACGCTCACATCAATGGGTCCTGACCCTAGCAAAGCTGCTGTGATTCGGGTCAAACTGGTCCGTCCGGTGTCGACAAGTTCGATGAGGATTTCGGGGATCGAGGCGAAGCTCCAGATATCAGAGGCCGTTATGCCGGGCGGCGCCGGCTATTCCGGTATCGGCGCTACGGTGGTGGCCAGGCCCGTCTGAAGATCGATCGACCAGGGTTCGGGTTCAGGCAGGCGCATCGTTCCCTTCCCGATATCCAGGGGCATCCAGATGTAGCGCGAATCCCACAGCTGCTTGGGCTCCCAGCGGTCACCGACATAGATGACCGTGGTTCCGCGCGTGCCGGTAACCTTGATGAGGTTGCTCGATTGCGAGCGGTAGGTGTTGGTCTCGGGCGGAGCGACGTCCGTGAATGCGCTCCATGGCCCGGCAAGCCGTTTCGCAGTCGCGTACCAGTTGGGGTTGGGCCGCCAGCCTGTGAGCTGCGATCCCAGCACATAATAGAGCCCGCCATAATGGACGATGGCGCCGCCCTCGATCGGCGCCTTTACAAAGGCGATTTCGCGCTCGACGTCGAGATAATCGCGCGAGAGACTAGCGATGTAGAAGCCCTGGCTCGGCCGCGATTCAAAGATCAGATATGCCTTGCCGTCATCGTCTATGAACTGACCGATATCGCGGCTCTCCTTGCCCAAGGGACGAAAGCGCCGCACGAAACGGTACGGTCCTTCGATCCGCTTGGACGTCGCGACCGCGACTTGCGCGAGCTGGTAGCCCTTTCCGTCCGCTCCGACGTCGTCGATATGCGCATAGAGCACGAAGGTCCGGGTCGCCCTGTTGTAGAAGACCTTGGGGCGCTCGAGCACCCACTTCGCCGTAAAGCCTTGCGGTGTAGGCATGATGAAGGAGGGGCCGCACGAGGTCCAGCGCGTCAGATCGGTCGACCAGTAGCAGCCGACATAGCGCTTGTCGGGATCGTTCCCCGGGGTCCGGTCCTCGCCGAACCAATAGTAGCGACCGGCATGGCGAATGATGCCGCCGCCATGCGCCTGGACCGACTTGCCTGCCGTATCGAGCCACACTTCGCCGGGGCGCACGACGGTCTGCGCCGTCGCGTCGCCGATGCTCGTGGCGACGAGGAGCGAAGCGAAGCGGAATGGGCCTTTCATCGATCTCATCCTGTTCCCCATTGTCCTGGTTCGCCGATCAGCGGATCGAGAAATCCGACACCCATGGGCCGACATCGATCCCGGCGGCCTCGGGCGATCGCACGCGGCGACCGCCGATCCGCAGATTCTCGATCCGGATGCCCTTGATCTCGGTGCCCGCTGCCATGCCGCTGATGATCGATCGGCTCGGCATCCCATGGCCGGCAAAGCTGATGTTGCGCAGTGTGACGCCTTCGATGCCGCGGCCCGGCGCCTTGTTGGCCTGCGCGCTGACGATCGTCTGTTTCGACTGGCCCGCCACGATATTGATGAGCCGTCCTTCCTCGATCCGGTGCACGTCGATGTCCGAGAAGGTCACGTTCCTGATGAGAGTCGCGTTCCCCGAATAGATCGCGAGGACGCCGTCCCATAGGGGGTCGTCCTCGTCGAAATTGACGACCTCGATCTTCTCGAACGCGATATCGCTGATGGTCCGCGGCGCATCGGGATCGCCGAAGTGCGATATGAAGAGCGCATGGGCCACATCGTTCCAGATGGTGAGGTTGCGGACCTTGATGTCGAATGTGTCGGCCGGCATCTCTGCCCCGGGCGGTCCGTTGGCCGGAATGGGATTCTCTCGGCAGATCGGGCAGTCCGTGACTGCGTAGACGACGACGCCATCGTCCGAGACCCGCAGATAGCCGCCATCCACCTGGACGTGGCGGGATGTCGAGATATTGATGCCGTCCGACCATTTGCCGGCCGTGAATCCGCTGATCTCGCCGACGGTTACGTTCTGGGAATTGCGGATGTTGAGGATGCGTGCTGCATCACTGTGCTCATCGTTGACGACGATCAGGTCGCGGATATCGACGTCGCTGGCGCCGTTGAGGTCGATGGCGCTTCCAGGATTGTAGAGGAGGCCGCGGCCGCCGATCTTCACGTCCCGCACATGGTCGAGCGCGAAGCTGCCGCGCAGCACTGCACCGCCGTCGAGATAGATGCGATCTCCCGACTTGACCGGGAAGCGATCGCTTCCCGCGGGCGGCACATGCAGGCCCGGTCCGAAATAGACGATATTCTCGCCCGCGGGACGCCCGGCCGGGATCGGGCCGGCCAGAATGTGGAGATTGTGCAGTCGGTCATCGTCGAACTGGATCGAAAAGCGTTCGGGCCGATCCAGGGTGAAGCGGAGCACCGAGCCGCTACGCGTTAGTCCAATGCCGCGCCGCGCTGGCAGGACCTCCGCGGTCGAGAAGCGGCCATTGTTCTTCTCGACCTCGATCTCGACCTTGCCGGCAAAGTCGAAATAGACGAGCGACGCGTTCTGCAGCGTGTCGGTATCGACCCGGATCCTGTATTCATAGAGGCTCTGCCACGCGCCACCGGGCGAGCGGACGCGCACCGTATAATCGTCGTTATGCGCGGAATAGAGCAGCTCGCGTGGCACCTGGTAGGTGCGAAGCACATTCGGCGTCGGGACCTGTGCCGAAGCGACGGCCGATCCCAGAAGGCTTAGAACCCCCGCCAGCACGAGCCCAATCGAGTGAAACATCCGCTTTCCTTCCTATGGCCCTTGAAAGGGCGGGGCGGCCAGGCGGCCGCCCCGGCAGGGCTGGAGGTCTCAGTTCCCGAAGCTATATCGCAGCGCCGCGCCGAAGACGCGGCCGTTGCGGTAATGCTGGCGCTCGATTCCGGTCGCGTAGCCCGGCTCGCCATAGAAGCGATTGGGTGCGGCGTTGGTCAGGTTCGACGCCGTCACCGACAGCTGGAAATTATGGGGCAGGTTGAAGTTCAGCGAAGCGTCGAGCAGCCCGAAACCCTGCGCATAGCGGCTGTCGACCGGATTGACGGCAATCGACGTAAACAGCGCGGACGACCGGTGCGTATAGACGATCCGCGCCGACAGGAACGAGTCCTCGTACATGCCGGCCACGGTGTAGCTGTACTTCGACGTGAACGGCTGGACGGAGTTCACCAGGATCCCGCTTGCCAGCAGGATGGGATTCTTGGTGTCGACGTAGGTGAAGGACCCGGAGGCGCCGAACTTGTGCAGGAAGTCCGGTAGGAAGGCGTAGTCGAAGAAGGTCTGGGCAGCGACCTCGACACCCTTTGCGGTGCCGCGCTGGGCATTGACCGTCTGGGTCACGAAGAACTGGCCGTTCGAGCAGCCATTGGCGGTCACGCCGGTATAGGTGAAGCCCGACACGGTCTGGCACGACGAGGTCGCGCTGAAGAAGCCGTCGATCCTCTTCGAGAAGACGCCCACCGAGACATAGTTTGCCCGCGAGAAATAATGCTCGAGCGACAGATCGAAGCTGTCGGCACGTTGCGGCCGAAGGTCGGCATTGCCGACCTGGGCGACGCCGCTGGTCAGGTTGACGACCACCGAGGGATTGAGCGCGGCGGGATCGGGCCGCGTAATGCCCTTGCCATAGCCGAAGCGCAGGATCGTGTTCTCGGTGATCTTGCCCGACAGGTTCACGGTCGGGAGCACGTCCGTATAGGAGGTGTTCGCATCGCGCGGCGCGATGCCGCTCGTCGTGCCGATCTGCGCCTGCACGAACGTGTCGGTCTTGACCGCGCGCACGCCGACATTGCCGGTGATCCGGTCCTCGAGGAAGCCGAAGTCGGCGACCGCATAGGCGGCATAGGTCTTCTCGCGGAATTCACGCCGGTTGATCAGGTTCTCGCTGAGCGCGTTCTCGGGCTGAATGCCCGCCTGGGGGAATGCGCCGCGAACATTGTCGCCTAGAAGCGCGCTGGGCGTGAAGATCAGGAAGCCCCCGCTATAGCCGGCGCGACCCTGGAAGAAGTCGGTATCGGCGGGGCCGACCAGGCCGGCCATGGACGAGGCGAGGATCGCGTTGGACTGGTTGGCGGCGAGCGCCGCGCCGTTCGTGGTCAGGTTCTTCCCCGCGAACGAATAGTTGCGATAGGAATCATTCTGCGTCGCGTAGCGCAGCCCGAACTTGATGTCCTTGAGCGGCGCGTTCTCGAACCTGTATTTCAGGTCCAGTGCGGCGGCGATGCCATCGTCGTCAAAGGTCTGGTTGGTGCCGTTGGTGTACTGGTTGAAGACCCAGTTCGCGGCCGATCCGAGGTCGGGCCCTGCGATCGTGAAATAGGAAGGCTGGCGCGTCAGGTCGCGGGTGATGTCCCAGGCCAGACCGGCGCGCGGTGCGAGCGTGACGTTGCGATTGTCCTGCTTCTGATAGGCCTTCACATAGGTGAAGTCGAAGTTGACGTCGAAGCGCGGCGCCGCCTGCCACTTCACCCCGCCCGACACCACGCCGGTCTCATAGACGCGGTGCTCGTTGCCGCCCGTCGAAGTGAAGGTCGAGCCCAGGAAGGTGCCGCTGGTGATCCGCCGTCCCGACAGCAGGTCGTCGGTGCCGCCATTGGCGTTGCGATTGGCCAGGCCCTCGGTCGCGTTGAACCCGGTGGTGGCCAGGTTCTGGACGTAGCGGCTGTCGACCGGAGCCAGGAACTTATAGTCCTGATTGTACAGGTAATAATTGTACACGCCCTCGACATAGAATTCGAGGCCGGGATGGGGCCGGTACTGGACGACGCCATTGGCGCCCTTGCGGGTCCGGACATAGATTTCATCGCCTACCGTCGGCTGCTCGGCGATCGCAGAGATCAGGTTCGCGCGGTCCGCCAGCGGGACCGTGGCGGGATCGACGGTGGCGAGATAGGCGATATCCGCACGCCCGACATAGGCAGGATTGTACAGCCCGTTCGCGGCGCCGGTCGCATATTCGGCGCTGTTGGCGGCGATCGCGCGGCGGAAGTTCAGGCCCGCGGGCGCCGGAGTGTTGTCGCCGCGGTTGATCGTACGCAGATAGCTGCCGGCGAGCATGACGCCCAGCTCGCCGTCCCCGATGTCGAAACGGTCCGACACCAGGCCGAAGAAGTCGGGCGTCACCTTGCCCACAAAATCATTATACTTGCCGCCGGCCGACAGGGTCAGCGTCAGGCCCTTGAAGTCGAAGGGGCGCCGCGTGCGGACGTCGACGATGCCGCCAATGCCGCCCTCGATATGCTCGGCCGAGGGATTCTTGTACACATCGACGCCGGCGACCATCGCCGGGCTGGTGCCCTCGATGTTGAATTCGCGCTGGCCCGCGCTGAAATAGGCGCGGCCGTTGGTGCGCGAGGCGGTCTGGCCGCTGAGGCCGCGGATCGTGATGCCGCTGCCCTGGCCCGTCGGCGAAGCTGCCTCACCGCCGAACCGGTACGCCTGGACCCCCGGCACGCGCGTGAGCGTCTCGGCGACATTCGGATCGGGCAGCTTGCCGATATCGGTGGCGGTGATCGAGTCAACCACTTCGGCGGCCTTGCGCTTGATCGACACGGCATTGGCGAGGCTCTCGCGCATGCCGGTGACGACGATCGCCCCTTCTTCCACCTGCGGCGCATCGGCCTGGGGTGCGGCGTCGGGGGCGCCCGCGCCCGTCTGGGCAAGCGCCGGCCAGGCAGTGGTCGCGCACAGCAAGGCTGCGATGACATGAAGTCGCTTCATCAGGCTCTCTCCCCGAACCCCACGCAGAGGCCCGTCGCGTATCCGGTCGGAATTTCGCCGCGGATTTATTGGTATCGTTACCTGTTAGGCGATATTTCCAGCGCATGTCAACGCGCCTGACCGGCGCTTCACCATTTGCGGCAAATGGAGATGGCGCGGCTCAGCCCCGTGCGACGGCGGCCTGGGCGGCCAGCAGATAGGCCCCGCCCAGGCCGGAGGGGATGGGGCAGGCCGGCGGGCGGATCACGGTCTCGGCGGACTCCGGCGTGCAAAGGTCGGGCCGGTAGCCGCTCAGGATCGCAAGCGTACGGGTCCGCACCGCGGCATAGAGAGCATGTTGACTGAAGACGCCGCCGCCGATCACGATGCGATCGGGCGCGACGGTGAGCAGCAGGGCGGCACAGAGTTGGGCGATATAGTCCGCCTCAGCCGGCCAGGCAGGATGATCGCTCGGCAGCTGGTCGAGCGATGCGCCCCAGCTCGCCTGGATCGCAGGTCCACTGGCGAGCCCCTCCAGGCAATCGCCATGGAAGGGGCAGACGCCGGGGAAATCCGCGTGAAGGACGTGGCGGCGCAACAGGAGGTGGCCCGCCTCCGGCAGGGCGCGGCGCTGCCAGATCCTGCCATTCTCGGCAAATCCCACCCCGACGCCGGTCCCCACGGTGACATAGGCAAGCACGCCGGGCCCATCGCCGAAGGCGAGGTGCGCCTCGGCCAGGGCCGCCGCGTTGACATCGGTATCCAGCATGGTCGGCAGGCCCAGCGGCTCGGCCACCGCGCCCAGCAGGTCGATGCCCTGCCATCCCTGCTTCGGCGTGGTGGTCAGCCTGCCATAAGTTGGGGAATGGCGATCGACGTCCAGCGGCCCGAAGCTGCCGATCCCCAGCCCCGCGATCGGCCCGAAGCGATCGGCCTGGGCGCGGAAGAAGCGGACGACCTCGCCCAGTGTGTCGGCTGGTTCCCCGGTCGTGATCCGGATCTGCTCGAGCGAGCCGCGCGAGAAGGATCCGATGCCGCAGACGAACTTGGTGCCGCCTGCTTCGATCGCACCATAGAGTGCATTCGCCCCGCCGTCGTGCATGGGATCCTCCCTCGTCCCACTTGCTGAATGGAACTGATAACGTTATCTGATCTGGAGCGCAGATAGCCATGCGAACTGGCGCGTGCCAACCGGAAAATATGCGGGCGAACGCGCCGGAGGAGGGGTGGTGGAGGGGATCGGAGCAATGCCTGCCGGGCTGCAGGGCAAGCGCATCAGAGCAGCCGCCGCTGCCGGCCTGTTGCTGCTCGGTGCGCCGTCATCGGCGCAGGACGCGCCCTGGCTCTCCGACCAGCAGGACGGCACGTACCGCAACCCGGTACTCGCCGGCGACTATTCGGACCCGGATGTCATCCGGGTCGGCAGCGACTATTATCTCACCGCCTCGTCCTTCGTGAATGTGCCGGGCCTGCCGATCCTCCATTCGCGTGACCTGGTGAACTGGACGCTGATCGGCCATGCCTTGCCCCGCCTGGCGCCAGAGGGGCATTTCGCCACGCCGCGCCGTGGCGGCGGCGTCTGGGCGCCGGCCTGGGCTTATCGTCGCGGCCGGTTCCACATCTATTATCCCGATCCGGACCTTGGCATCTTCGTCGTAACCGCGAAGGATCCCAGGGGTCCCTGGTCGAAACCCGTCCTGGTGGACGCGACGCGTGGCGCCATCGATCCGGCACCCTTTTGGGACGATGACGGGACGGCCTGGCTCGCGCATGCCTATGCCGGCAGCCGCGCGGGCATCTCCAACGTCATCACCCTCAAGCGGATGAATGCTGCGGGCACGCGCACGCTGGGCGCGGGCCGCCGGATCATCCTCGGCGACGTGATGCCGAAAGTGCGCACCAGTATCGGCGAGCGTCCATGGCAGACGACCGAGGGTCCCAAGCTGTACAAGCGGGACGGCTGGTACTGGCTCTTCGCGCCGAGCGGCAGCGTCAAGGGCGGCTGGCAGGGCGTCTTCCGCGCGAGGAAGCTCGCTGGCCCCTGGGAAGGGCGCGACGCACTCGACCAGGGCTCCACCATGATCAACGGCCCCCATCAGGGCGCCTGGGTCCGCACCCAGAAGGGTGAGGACTGGTTCCTCCATTTCCAGGATACCGACAGCTATGGCCGTCGGGTCTGGCTCGAACCGATGCGGTGGCGCGACGGCTGGCCGATCATCGGCGAGGACCCCGATGGCGACGGGATCGGTCAGCCGGTGCTCGCGTACCGCAAGCCCGCCCTGCCGCGGCAGCCGGCGACATCACCCGAGCAGGATGACGCGTTCGACGGCGGTCGACCGTCGCTCGCCTGGCAATGGAACGCTAATCCCCAGCAGGGCTGGCTCGGCTCGGGCAGTGCGGGCTGGCTCCGCCTTGCTTCGGCATCAACGCCGGCAAATCTCTGGGAGGCGGGAAATCTCCTGTCGCGCAAGCTTCCGGCCGAGCGTTTCGCCGCCACGACCAAGGTCCGCTTCGCGCCCCTGCGCGACGGCGAGCGCACGGGCCTTGCGATCCTGGGCTCCGACTATGGCTGGATCGGCATCGAGCGCCGGGACGGCGCGCTGCGGCTCGTCCAGGTCGTCCGGTCGAAGGCCAACCTCGCCGGCAGCGCCGACCGCGTCGCTGCCGGGCCTGCAGTCGCCGTCAACCAGGAAATCTGGCTGCAGATGCGCGCGGAGCCGGTGACCGTCGCCGATCCGATCCCGAACTTCTCGCCCTATTGGCCCTCGATGCTGCGCTCGACCCATGCGCGGATACGCTTCTCCTACAGCCTCGACGGCCGCAGCTTCACGCCGCTCGGAGAAGCGTTCACCAGCCAGCCGGGGCGCTGGGTCGGTGCGCAGATCGGCCTGTTTGCCCAGGCGCCCTCGGGCACGCCGGCGTTCAGCGCGACGTCCGTCGGCTATGCCGAATTCGACTGGTTCAGGCTGACCCGCTGATCGGTATCAGGCAGGTGTGGCCGATCGCACTGGTCCGGTCGAATCCCTTAGCATCAGCTCGAATGGTGCGACATGGTGCGTCACCGTCGGCTCCTTGGCACCGCGGCGGCGACGCAGATAGTCGGTGATGATCTCGACGGCCCGGCTCGCCATCTCGGTGATCGGCTGGTGGACGGTCGTCAGTTGCGGCCACATCAGCGAGGCGATCGGGGTATCGTCGAAGCCGGCGATGCTGAGTTCGCCCGGAATCTTGATCCCCATGCCAAGCGCGACCGCCGCCACCGCAGCCGCCATGTCATCATTGCTGGCGAAGATCGCGGTCGGCCGCGCGTCCGGTTCGACATCGAGAAGGTGGCGGCCGGCATCGAGCCCGGAGCGATAGGTGAACATCCCCTGCACCACGCGCGACGGATCGAGCGTCAGCCGCGCCTCGGCCAGCGCCGCACGAAAGCCCTCCTCGCGGCGCAGTGCCGGAGAATGTTTGGGATCGCCCCGGATGAAGGCGATGTCGCGGTGGCCGAGCCCGATAAGGTGGCGCGTAATGGCGCGCGCGCCTTCGAAATCATCGATCAGCACCGCCGAAGAATGCGAACGCGGATCGGCCGTCGAGAAGCTCAGGGCCGGGATTCCGGCCTGCCAGACGATGTCCAGTGCCTCCAGCGAATCGCAAAGCGGCGGCGGCAGGATGATTCCGTCGACGCCCGCATCGACAAGCTTGCGAACCGCATCGATCGCATTGGGATGCGCTGCTACCGGCTCGATCACGAGCTGGCTTCCCTCGCGCCCGCTTTGCTGGAACGCCCCCATCAGGAAGTCGCCCAGATTGGAAGAGCGCGGATTGCTGAAGAGGACGCCGAGCCGCATCGAGCCCGAGCGCGCGGCACGCGCAGCGACGTTCGGAACATAGTTCAGTTCCTTGATCGCGGCCTCGACCTTCACACGCAGCGCTTCGCGCACCTTGGTGCCGTTCACGACGCGCGATACCGTCATCGACGAAACGCCGGCATGCCGTGCGACGTCATGCACGGTCACCGCCGCCTTGCGCGCGCCAGGCTGCGCGTCTTCGTCTATCGTACGACTTCGCTTGGCGCTCACCCAGCCCCTCCCCAAAAGTCTCGTTTTCGTGCAATCCTGCGATCCGGGCGGAGCCGCAGAATTCCCGCTGATATGCTGGTTACGATAACAGTTTCGGGCGGTCGATCAACCAGAGATTGCTGAGCCAGCGGGCCGTGCGTTCAAGGCATTCCTCATAGAAATTAATGCAGAGAGGCGGATTGCCCGGTTGGAGGGATACTGATAACGATACCCCAAAATAGGACTTGGTCGAGTCCAGGGTTGGGGAGGAAGAATTGGTTCGAGCTCCAGAAGCGCGCCGCAACTACGTGCTGCTGAGCGCATTCCTATACCTCTTCTTCTTTGCGCAGGCAGGGGCGATGTCCTTCCTGGCGATCTGGCTCAAGGGGCCAATCGGCCTGAGCGGCGTACAGGCCGGCACGGTCTTCTCGGCCAATTTCGTCGCAGCCATGTGCTGCCAGCCGCTCTACGGCATCCTGTCCGACCGCTTCGGCCTGAAGCGTCATGTCCCGATCTTCATCGCGGCGATGGTAACGCTGTGCGGCCTGTTCTTCACCTTTGTCTATTCGCCGCTGCTGCGGGCGAACCTGCTCCTGGGCGCAGCGGTCGGCGGCCTCTATCTTGGCCTGACCTTCATCGCGGGCAGCTTCGCGCTGGAATCCTTCGTCGACCGGGTCGGCCGCCGCTACGGGTTCGAATATAGCCGCGCGCGGCTCTGGGGTTCGCTGGGCTTCGCCAGTGCCGCCCTCTTCTCGGGAAGGCTCTACAATCTCGACCCGCGGATCAACTTCTTCCTTGCCTCGGCCGCCGGCCTGCTGCTGATTCCGGTGATCCTCGCCACCCGGATCGAGGCGGACGAAGCGGCGGACAAAGCTGCCGCGGCCCACACCCCGATCGAGTCGCTCTCGGTGCTCCGCCAGCCCAAATTCTGGGGCTTCATGGTGCTCATCCTGGGCGTGACCAACCTCTACCTGGTCTATGATCAGCAATTCCCCTTCTACTTCGCCTCGATGTTCCCCACGCCCGCCGAGGGCAACGTCATGTTCGGGTATCTGAACTCGGCCCAGATCTTCGTCGAGGCCGGCATGCTGGCCGTGGCGCCCTTCATCGTCATGCGCACCGGCGCCAAGCACGGCCTGCTGCTCGCGGCCGGCATCATGATCGTACGGATCGGCGGGTCGGCGCTGGCGACCGGTCCGCTGACCATCTCGGCCTGCAAGATGCTCCATTCCATCGAGCTGCCGATCCTGGCCGTCTCGATCTTCCGCTATATCGCCTATCATTTCGATAGCCGCCATGCCTCGACCGTCTATCTGGTCGGCGTCAGCTTCGGCCATTCGCTCGGCCTTGCGATCCTCTCGCCGATCGTCGGCAAGAGCTACGACCTGCTAGGCTTCCCCGCGACCTATGCGCTGATCGCGCTCGGCGCCCTGGTCTTCTGGGCCGCGAGCTGGTTCGCGCTAGCGTCTACCCCACGCACCGATGCCCGAGGCCGGCCGCTCGACCACGCCCCCGAAACCATGGCGGCGACTTCCACATCCCAGAGCGTGGCGGACGTCGCGCCTTTGCAGCGCTGAAGGACATATGCCCGATATCGTTCACGAGCCGCTCGCGCGCGCCGAAAGCCTTGCCGCGATCCCGCTGCCCGGTGCGGCCGAGCTGGACGGCGCCATCGCACGCGCCCTGGCACGGATCGACCGTGCCCTGCCCGAATTCATCGACCGCTTCCCCGCACCGTCGAGCGAGGGCCTCGTCTATCCCGCCATCGGCAATATCGAATGGACCAACGGCTTCTGGACCGGGATGCTGTGGCTGGCCTGGGAATTGACCGGGGAAGCGCGCTACTGCGACGCCGCCAAGCTCCAGGTCCGCTCCTTCGTCGAACGGGCGGACAAGGAGATCAATGTCGCACATCATGACATGGGGTTCCTCTACACGCCCTCGGCCTGCGCTTCCTGGCGGCTGACGGGCAATGTCGATGCCCAGCGCGCCGGGATCGCGGCGGCCCGTCTCCTACTCAAGCGCTATGACCCCAAGGCGCGCGTCATCCAGGCCTGGGGCGACCTTGATGACCCAGCCCAGGCGGGCCGCATGATCATAGACTGCAATCTCAATCTCCCGCTGCTCTACTGGGCATCCGAGCAGACCGGTGATCTGGACTATCGGGACGCGGCCGAGGAGCACCTCACCCAGGCGGCCCGGTATCTGGTCCGACCCGACGCCTCGACCTTCCACACCTTCCACATGGACACGCTGACCGGCGCGCCGCTCTACGGCACGACGCATCAGGGCTATTCCGATGACAGTTGCTGGGCCCGCGGCCAGGCTTGGGGCATCTACGGCTTCGCGCTCGGCTTCGCACATAGCGGGCGCGAGGATCTCGTCCGCCTCTCGGCGAGCCTGGCGAATTACTATCTCAACCGCCTGCCCGATGACCTGATCTGCTACTGGGACCTGATCTTCACCGCCGGCGAGGAGCCGCGGGACACCTCTGCCGCGGCGATCGCCGCCTGCGGCCT
This sequence comes from Sphingomonas sp. 67-41, assembly GCF_001899725.1. NCBI lineage: Bacteria > Pseudomonadati > Pseudomonadota > Alphaproteobacteria > Sphingomonadales > Sphingomonadaceae > Sphingomonas > Sphingomonas sp. 67-41. The sequence goes on from NZ_MKWJ01000021.1 coordinate 32,026, forward strand.
TCTGGAGCTGATCCGCCACCTGCCGGCCTCCGATCCCGCCCGCGATCTCTACGCCCGGGCGGCCTGGGGGATGATCCGTCAGATCGATCGGCACCATCTGGCGCCCTTGGAGGGTTCGAACGGCCTGCTCGCGGACGGGGTCTATCACATGCCCAACAAGGTCGGCGTCGGGGAATGCTGCATCTGGGGCGACTATTTCTATCTCGAGGCGCTTGTCCGCATGCGCCGCATCTGGAGGGCATATTGGTGATCAGGACCACGCGTCGCGGCTTTGTGGTCGGCAGTGCCCTTGCCCTGCCGGCAGCTGCCAAGGGACAAATGCGCACTCGGCTTCGGCGCGTTACATCGCCCGATCGCCAGATCGCCATCGAGATCGACCCGGATACCCTCCGCTGGTCGATGGTCTATCGCGGCAAGCAAGTCGTCGCGCCGTCGCCGCTCGCGCTCCTGCTCGAGGACGGTGGCGAACTCGGCCCTGGTGCAAGTCTGGTTTCGGTCAGCACCCGCAGGCGACAGGGTAGCTGGGCACCGCCCTATGGTATCCGCACCCACAGCACGGAGGCGTGCGGCGAGTTGGTCGCGACTTTCGTGGATGCAAGGCGCTCCATCCGCTTCGCGCTGGTGCTGCGCGCCTATGATGCCGGCGCGGCGCTACGCTGGCGGCTGCTCTCGGCGCCCGGTGGCACCCTTACCCTGAGCGGCGAGCGCACCGCTTTCCACCTGCCGACCGACGCTACCCTCTATGCCAGCCGCGACGAGGGCAGCTACCAGCACACCGTGCAGACGCGGATCGCACCGGTTCCGCACCCCGATCTCACTGCGAGCTGCGACAAGGGGGATCTGGCGGACACGCCGCTGACTGTCACGCTGGCCGACGGCTCGGCGCTGCTGATCAGCGAATCCGACCGGCTCCACTATCCACGCGTCATGCTCAAGAGCGCGGGAACCGGGGTGGAGACCTATCTGATGCGCTTTCCCGGACGCGCGACGGGCTATTCCGGGCCGGGAGACACCCCGAGTGAAGACAAGTTCAGCCTGCCCGCGCCGTTCGATGCGCCCTGGCGCGTGGTCCTCGCCGCCCCATCGCCGGTGGCGCTGCTGGAGCGCCAGGATCTGATCCCGACGCTCGCCAGCCCGAACCGTCTGGGCGACGTCTCCTGGATCAAGCCGGGGCGCGCGATGCGCATCGCCAAATACACCACCCAGGATGGCCTCGACGTGGTCGACTTCGCTGCGGCGCGCAAGCTCGATTATGTCGAATGGGACGCGCATTGGTATGGCGACGGTACCGATGCCAGCGATGCGACCTATTCGATTCCCGCGATCGACATCGAAAGAGTGATCAAATACGCCCGCTCCAAGGGCCTGGGCATGATCCTCTATGTCGATCGCGTGCCCGCGATGCGCCAGCTCGACGCCATCGTGAAGACCTATCGGCGCTGGGGCGTGGCCGGCATCAAGTTCGGCTTCATCTGGGAAGGCCGTCAATCGGATGTCGATTTCATCACCAACCTGGTGAAGGTGTGCGGCGAGCATGGCCTGATGGTCAATCTGCACGATAATCTGCGCCCGGCGGGTCTCGAGCGGACCTATCCCAATTATATCGCTCTGGAGGGCGTTCGTGGGAATGAGCAGTTCCCCACCGCGACCCATAATTGCACGCTGCCCTTCACGCGGGCGCTGTCGGGGCCGATCGACTATACGATCTGCTTCGCCAACCCGCGCAACCAGACGACAAATGCCCATCAGCTCGCAATGGCGGCGATCTACTATAATCCGCTGACATTCCTCTATTGGTACGACCGGCCTGACAAATATGCGGGGCGGCAATGGCCCGAGCTCGCCTTCTTCGACGAATGCCCGACCAGTTGGGAAGCCACCGCTGCCCTGTCGGGCGCGATCGGCGAGCATGTCGCCGTGGCACGCAGGGCCAGGGGCAAATGGTATCTCGGCGCCCTGACCAACGAGCACGCACGCACGCTGACCATATCGCTCTCCTTTCTCGGGCGGGGGCGCTGGAAGGCGCGGCGCTTCGCCGACGGAGTGCGGGCCGAGCAGGCGTTCGAGACGCCGGTCGTGCTCAGCGAGGAGCTGGTCATGGCGGATTCGCAGTTCACGCTCCGCCTCGCGGCGAGCGGCGGCCAGGCGGTCATCTTCGAGCCCGCGTGACCGGCGGGTCAGGCTATTCGGGTCGGTAACGACGCCCGAGCATCGCGATAGGTCTGGGAAACTGGAGAGGCGCCATGCCGAAGGATCCACCGGGCGAGTTCTGCCGGCGCGCAGTCTTGCGGAGTTTCGCCGCCACTGCCCTCCTCCCGTTCGGGGCCGCGGCCGCCGCGCCGCTCGCCGCTCCCGACGATCCATGGCGATACGGCGCTGACCAGGTCGACGCGCTGGTACGCCGATGGATGGAGGAGGGCGTCTATACCGGGGTGGGCGTCATCGTCGCGCGGGCGGGGCGGACGGTCTTCGAGCGCCACTATGGCGGCTTTGGGCCCGAGACGGTCGAACATGTCGCCTCCGCGGGAAAATGGGTCGCTGCCGCAACGATCGCCGCGCTGGTGGATCGCGGGGTTCTGCGGTGGGAAGATCGGGCGGGGCGCTTCGTCGAGGGATTGAATCCGATGATGGCGCGCGCAACGTTGCGCCAGCTGCTGTCCCACACGGCCGGTTACCCCGACTATCAGCCGGCGGACCGCCCCGTCGACAATTATGCCAGCCTGGCGGAAGCGGTGGACCATATCCGCATCCTGCCCGCGGATGCGGCGCCGGGCGCGCGCTTCAAATATGGCGGTCTGGCGATGCAGGTCGCGGGGCGCATGGCCGAGATTGCCGCCAATCGGGATTGGGACGCGCTCTTCCGGACGCTGATCGGCGGCCCGCTTGGCATGTCGCAGTCCGGTTTCACCCCGGTATCGCCGGAGCATGGCTTCGGACCCATGCTGGGCGGGGGGCTGCACACCAGCGCGCGCGACATGATGAAGTTCCTGGCCATGATCGAAGCCGGCGGCTCGGTGGGCGGCCGTCAGTTCCTCAGCCGGGCTGCGGTTTCGGAAATGCAGGCCGATCAGGTTCGCGGCGCCAGGGTGGCCGCGATGCAATATGTCGACCAGGCGCGCGTGAGCGATCGTACCGACATCTATGGGCTGGGAGAATGGCGGGAGGAAACTGGAGCAGCGGGCGAGGCGACATTGGTCAGCAGTCCGGGATGGGCGGGCGCCTATCCCTGGATCGATCGCCGTGCAGGCACGCACGGGATGGTGATCGCCAAGGTTGATGTTCCCAGGGCCGCAGCGCGGGGCTTCAACGCCTTTCTGAGTAGCCCGGTAGTGTCCCATGTCGTCCGCGATGCGGCTACCGACCTCGGCCGGGTGGACTGGAGGCGCGGATATGCGCCGGTGCCGGATGGTCGGCTCTACTGGGAGGCGTGTGGCGACGGGCCTCCCCTGGTGCTGCTCCATGGCCATTCGTTCGACCGGACGATGTGGGATCCCCAGGTCGCGGCGCTGGCGCTACGCTACCAGGTGATACGCTACGACCTGCGCGGCTATGGCCGTTCGTCCCTACCGGTTGTCGACACGCCCTTCACCCACGCCGCCGATCTGGTCGCGCTGCTCGATCGTCTCGGGATCGCGCGCACCCATGTCGCCGGCCTCTCGCTGGGCGGCGCCGTCGCGACCGATATGCTCGCGCTCCATCCGGATCGCCTTCTGTCCGCGATCGCCGCAAGCGGGGATATCTTCGATTTCTATCCGGGCTTCGACGAACCCTGGACGGACGCCGCCCGCGAGATGCGCGGGCGCGAGATTGCCGCCTTGCGCCAAAAGGGCGTCTGGCAATTCAAGCGGGACTGGCTCGACCAGCTCACCGCGCAGGGAGGCAGCCGGGTCGAGACTATCCGGCCCCATCTCTGGAAGATGATCTCGATGTGGTCCGCCTGGCAACCGCTGAATGTCGAGCCGCGGCTCATCCTCGGCCGTGCCGCCGCGGCGGCTCTCCGGCGGCGCGCTCCGGACATGCCGACGCTGATCCTGACGCCGGAGACGGTGGCGAACCAGCCCAACCTGCTGGCCCCATTGCTGCCCGACGTGCGGACCGTCATCGTTGCGGATGCGGGGCACGTGGCGAACCTCGAGCAGCCGCAAGCCTTCACCGACGCGATGTTGGAGTTCCTGAAGTCGGTCGATGCCCGCTAGCCCGGGCTCTGCGCGCGCATAGCAGCCTTGCCGAACGCACGGAATCGGCTGGGCCGCCGATCGGTCGCGGCAAGGCGCGCGTTCAGACCAAGGCGAGGTTGATTGCAATCGAACGGCGCAGGCCCGGACTCTTGAACGGGTAGACGCAGTGCAGCATCCAGGAGGGCCACAGGTAGAAGTCGCCAACCGCCGGCTTCACCGTGAAGAGGTTCTTGACGCCGAGCGCGCTGCGGCTGTCGATGAACTGGAGGCAGCCGGCGGTATTCTGCGCGGCCTTGTCGGCTGCGAATTCGGCATCGAAACCGGGCGGCAGCGCAAGAAAGCCGACGCTGCTGAAGTGGCAACCCTGATGGAAATGGACCGGGTTATAGTCCCCGGCGACCATGTCGTTGATCCAGCCTTCCTTGACCTGAATGCGCAGCTTCGTGTCGCGCAATTCATCGGTCGAGTCATAGTCGGCGAAGTGGATCAGCGCATTCTCGCAGCGATAGGTGAAGGTGCGCGCCACGTCGTAGAGGAAGTCGGAAAAGACCGGCATTTGCTCGATCAGATCGGTAACCCGGGTCTCATGGCTGACGACGCCGGCCAGGTGGCGCGACCAGTCGCGTGCGGCTGCCTCGTCTTGCGAGGCGAGGATCGCATCGGCATGGGCGTTGAGCGCTTCGACTGCGGCGGGCGGCATGGTGGCCCTGAGGATCGTCGGGCTGAACGGCGCGACAAGCTGCAGATTATGTTCGTTGGGCATCGGGGCCTCGGGCGTCGTCGACCGCGTCGCAGTCAAAGGAAAGGCGGGAGAGCGCTTTCGTTCCCCCGCCCCGAGTTAGACCCGATCGAGCCGACCTAGAAGTCCTGGCGGAAGGTCAGCCACATCGACCGGGGTGGGTTACGCCGCAGAAGGAAGGTGGTGTCCGGTAACTGCTGGACAACGTCGTAGGCCTGAAGGCCCGACGGCAGGTTCGTGCCCAGCACCGCGTCATAGGCAGAGATGTACTGCTTGTTCATCACGTTGCGGACATCGAAGGTGAGACGCGTGCCGCGGCTCGGCTCCCACTGGATGGACGCGTCCAAATTATCCTGCTTCGGCAGTTCGCGGAGGTCGAGCGCGTTGGTGCTCAGTCGACGCGCGGACATCCAGCGATGCCGCAGGTTCAGGCGGACGTCACCCAGCCGATACGACAGGACGTTGCTGATCGTCCATCGCGGAGAGCGCGCGAGCGTGCCCGAGTCGATGCGCAGCACATCGTCCGATGCGCCCAGCCCATTCGCGCCGGTGTTGAGCCAATTATAGGCAGCGGTCGTCTTGCCGTTCAGGAAAGTTACCGACGGCGACCACTCGAACGCCTTGGTCACCCGAACCTTGGCCCATGCCTCGACGCCACGCGAGAAGTAGGTGTTGAAATTCTCGGGCAGCAGATAGGTGGTGACGTTGTCCGTGTCGATCGCGGTGGGGTAGTCATTCACCGCGAAGTCTTGCTTGAAGTAGGTGATGGCGCCACTCACCCGGCGGGTGGCGAACGTGTACGCGATCTCGTAGCCCTTGACATAGGCCGTCGGGCCAAGTGGTCGAACCAATGTCGCCTGCGTGGTATAGCGCTGGACAATGCCCATCGCCGGCTGCTTGCCGTCGGTGTAGCGGATGTAAAATTTGTGGTTGGCGTTGATGTTGTAGCCAAGGGCCGCGCTGTAGTTCCACACTCCGAGGGTGCGTTTTGCCGAGATCACCTTGCTCGGCGTGACCACGGAATAGAGGTTGTCGTACACAGTCAGCGGATTGCCATCCAGGCCACCGTTGGCGAGCGACGTCGCACCCGAATTGCGCGTGTCATAGGTTACCGAATGCGTGGTCGCCGCGAAGTGATCATATTTGAAGCTGGCGTTGAAGTCCCAGTGGGGGTTCGGCGACCATCGGATTTCGCCGCGCGGCGCGATTTCGGTGATCCGCGCATTCTGATTCACCGTCGCGAAGAGGCCGGTACCGTAATAGCCCCAGCCGCCGGGGTCCGTCAGTTGATAGGTCGTGCCGGACTGCGTGACATAGGTCACGTTGAGGTTCTGGACCTGCCCATCGCCCCAGGCCGACAGACCCTGGCCGTTCGCCCAGCTCTGGTTGACCTGCTTCGAGCGCGCGAAATAGAGGCCGACGTTGATAGCGAACTGGCGCGTCTCGTGACCAGCGGCGAAGTTGGCGATGATGTCGTTGGACGAACGATAGCTGTCCTCGACGCGCGTGCGCAGCACCAGGTCCTGCGACGACGTGCCGGTAGGCAGAGTCGCCGTCGTATAGGTGCCGTTTGCATTGGGCGTGGTTGCCGTGACGACACCGCCACGCACGTCGATGTCGCGGTTGGGCAGCCCGTTATAGGTCACGCACAGGCTGCTCGCCTGGAAAGTGGTTTGGGTGACGCGAGGGCAGGCAGCGCCGGTGCGGTAGTTCGTGCCCAGCTGCGAGCCGTTCACATTGTTCGCGACGCGCGCGACAAGGTTCCCGTTTCCGTCTCGGAACTCATAAAAGCCGGGCGTGCGGTCGAGATTGTTGATGCTGAGGCCGTAGCGCTCGCGCTCCGCTGCCGAGGCAGTCAGCGAGACGGGCGTGTCGGTCTTGTAGCCCTGCCCGCGATAGGTCGAGCGCTGGGCGCGCAACGCCGCGGAGAAGTTCCAGCCGCTGTCGGTGTGATGCGTCCAGTTCAGCGACGAAGCGTCCTGACGGTACCGGAAGCTTTCGCTTGGATCGAGCGTATGCGTGCCCGGCTTGAAATAATTAGGGACGGTCTGCTTTCCGCCCTTCAGGAAAAGGTTGGCATCGCGTCCGAACCCCGGGATCTCCTCCGCACTCGACAAGCCGTACACCGGTTGCTGGAACGCGGTCAGTTCGGCGTTGGTGTCGTCCAGATGCTTGTAGGCGACGACGAACATGCCCGAGCCATTTCCGGTATCATATTGCTTCGTCGCGCGGACCCTGAACTGGCCGCCGTGGTTGACGTCATATCCGGGAGTCACCTGGCCGTTGGACTTGCGATAGAAGCCGCTCACGCCGATGCCGAAATCGCCTTCCTTGTTGGTCCAGCCATATTGTCCGTCGATCTGCTTCCACGAGAGGTGGAGATCGTCGCCTTCGAAGCCGATGCGCGTCTGGAGGCTGGCGCCGGCTTTGACCGCGCCGGTGATGTAGTTGAAGGTCGCGCCCACCGAGGTCGACACGGCGGTCGCCGAGGAGCCGCCGCGGACTGCTTCGACGCGGCTGGTGGAAATGTCGGCGCGGTAGAAATAGCCGTCCTGGAACCCGCCGAACTTGAACGGCACCACGGGAAGCCCGTCCTCGAGGATCGTGGTCCAGAAATAGCCGGAAGTGTTGGAGCCGGTGCCGATCGTCATGCCGCGCGTGAAGACTTCGTTGCGCGCCACGCCGTCGTTCGACTCCACGACGACGCCCGGCATGTCGCGGAGCATGTCGTCAGCGCTGATCGGCGTGAACTTCGACATGTCGTCCTCGCTGAGGACCGAATAGGCTACGTTCGCCTTGCGCGCCGAAGTGGCGGCGCCAACGCCGGTGACGATGATTTCCTCCTCGCGCGGCGCGGGCGCGGCGTCCGCCGGCTGTTCCTGCGACCCCGCGACGGGCCTCGCGTCGGCGGGTGCCTCCGTGCTCCGGCCCTTCTTGGCGCCGCCGGGTGCCGTCTGCGCTTCCGCGGTGCCGAGGGCGATGAGCGATGCAGTGGCCATCAGCACGGCCGCCGCTCGCGAACCGGCAATAACACGCCGTTGTGGAATCATGCCGTTCATTTCCCCTCCCATTGCCGTCTCGTGCGGCAGCTTCACCGGCGGTCCCTTGCTCAGGCCGACTCAGTGTTACTGGTAACGATACCTAAACTGCCGTGACGCGCAAGTGGCTTTTTTTGTCTCTATGAGATTGACCGGCGCTCCGGCCCGCGTGCAATATCCACGTAACGCCGCACGCAAGACGGCGATATCGTTAACCCGACGTCGCGACGCGCGGCGAACCAAGTGGTGACGGGGAGGAACAGTCTTGATGGCCTATCTGGCGCGAACGCTCGCGGCGCTCCTGCTGGCGGCGACTCCGGGGATCGTGCATGCGCAGTCTGCGGGCTCGGGCGCGACCTTGTCGTTCAATGCGGCGAACATCGCGCGTGCGAAGCGCCTGGTCGCCAGCGACCCGGTCGCGGTGGCCAGATGGCAGGCGCAATATCGCCTTGCCGAGGCTGCGCTCGCCAAGGCGCCTGGTGATCCGCGGCGCATCGATGCGGCCCTCGAAGCATTGGCTCTGGCCTATCGGATCACCGGCGAGCAACGGTTCGCCGACGGCGCACGTACCTTGCTGCTGCAGCGCGCGGCGACGTCCGACTGGCTTACCGACCTGCCTCTGGCCAGGCGCGATCCGCCCTGGCGCTCGGACCTGGGCATGGGGTTCGCCGCGGCCAGCTACGGTATTGCCTATGATGCGATCCGTGACACGCTCTCCCTCAAGGACCGGCGGACGATCGTCGCTGGCCTAGTGCGCGGGGCGATTGCGCCGATCCTGGACGACTGGGTCGATGGGCGGCGGCGCATCCATGCGCTCGACACGATGGGCCATAACTGGTGGGGGCATATCGTCTTCGGTGCAGGTGTCGGCGTGCTCGCGATTCTGCGCGACGAACCAAGGGCGGCGGAATGGGCGAGGCGCATCGATCAGGCTGGCGTCGAATGGTTCGAATATGCCGGCTCGCGTTTCGAGTCCAAGCCCGCGACCTTTGGTCCGGACGGCGCCTATTCCGAGACGATCGGCTATGCCGAGCTGGGCCTGCACAGTCTGATGTTGTTCCGACGTAGCTGGCAGGAAGCCTTTGGCAGTCCGGCTGCGGCGATCCCTGGCATTTCACGGACCGCCAGCTATTTCCTGGCGGCAAGCTATCCGAAGGCCGGGGGGTGGGTTTCCCTGAACTTCGGTGACAGCCGCCCGCCGAGTTGCGGCTGCCACACCCTGGCCGACCTCTGGGCCTTGGGCGACCATGATCCCGCGTATCTGCGCTACATCGATGGTTTCGCCGGCGTCGCCGACAAGGATGCGTGGGGCGACGCGACCAATCTTCCCTATTTGCCCGATGCCGCCGACCGCGCGCGCGCCGGCACGGCCGGCCTGCCGACTGCGGCGATCTTCCCGAGCCAGGGTCTGGTCACGATGCGCAACAGCTGGGCGGAAGGGGCGACGATGTTCGCGCTCAAGTCGGGCTTCACCTGGAACCACAACCATGCCGATGCGGGCAGCTTCATTCTCTATCATCATGGCAAGGCGCTGCTCGCGGACTCGGGGCACTCGTCCTACGCGACGCCCGAATATGACGGCTATTACCGGCAGAGCGTCGCGCACAATGTCGTGACGATCGACGGAAAGGCCGAGCCGCCGAGCGACCTCTATGACGGGTCGCGCTTCATGGGGAGCGTCGATCATCTCATCGACGCGCCGGGCTTCCGCTACCTATGGGCCGATGCGACGGGGCCGACCTCGCGGAACTTCCAGCGCAATTTCCGTAACATCCTCTGGATCGGCGATACGATCCTGATCATCGACGACCTGAAGAGCTGGGACGTCGGCCAGTTCGAATGGCTGCTGCACTATCAAGGGACTGCCAGGCGGAGCGGACAGGTGCTTCGCATCGAGGATGGCGACGCGGCCGTCGCGGTGCGGCCGCTGTTTCCGCAACCCTTTCCCGAGGCTGGCCTCCCTACCGACTATCCCGAGGCGATGCGGCTGGTCGAGCATGAAGGGCTCAAGGACGAGGACCCCAAGGCCAAGCAGACCTATCTTGGCTTCCAGCCGGCGGGCAAGAGCGAGCGGGAGAAGTTCGTCGTCGCGATCCAGCCCCTTGAGTCGCGGAGCGCCCCCGCCAGGATCGAGCGCCTCGAGGGCGTCAACTGGATCGGGCTGCGGATCTCCGGCGCCGAGCGCGTCACCGAAGTCTACCTCAACCTGCTCGCCGACGGCCGGCTTCGACATCGCAATGCCAACGCGACGCTCGGCGGGTTCGAGACCGATGCCTATCTGCTCGCCATCAGCTGGCCGGCGGGAACGTCGCGGGGCACTTCCCCCGATCGGTTCTTCGTCGCGGACGGCAGCTATGTGCGCAAAGACGAGCAAGTCCTGCTCGATTCCCTCTCGAAGGTCTTCGCGCATGTCGATCTGACCAGTGGCAGGGTCGAGTTGTCCCGGCAGCCGTCCGCGCGCGTGCGCCTCGCATGCAAGGTTTCCATCCAGCTCGGCACGACGGTCCCCTGCAGGGGCGGAACCGCGTTGCTCGAACCGATCCAAAACCCCGATCTCACGAAGTGATCCGAGGAATTCAGCCAATGACCACGATCCGTTCCCTTGTCCTCACGGGACTGATGACCTGCGCAAGTCCGATGGCGATCGCGCAGACCGCGCCGGTCGACACCATCGATTTCAGCCAGGAAGCGTCGATGCGCAGCCATGGTGTCGCCGTCGCGGCCGGCGCGCTTTTGCCGGGTGGACTCGGCCAGCAGGGGTTGCGGCTCGACCCGTTGAAGGCCGATGGCTGGCAGGGAGGCAGCGTCGCCTTCAAGATCGCCGTGGTGCCGGACCGGCTCAATTATCTCAGCGTGCGCCTGTGGGGCGGGGACGCGGTCGACGGCAATCTGATCCTGTTTTGCGGCGGCAAGCAGGTGGGGGACCGGCTGCTGAGCGATCACGACGCATTCGATTTCGGGTCGCATGCCGCCCAGTTCCCAGGAGCGTTCTTCTATCGCACGACCGCCTTGCCCAATGCGGTCACCAAGGGGCGGACTTCGATCGAGTGCAGGATCGAGGCCACCGGCCCGATCTTCTCGTACGCCGAGGACTTCGACAAGTTTCAGAAGGCGATGACCGGTCCGTCGCGCGGACTCTATGCGCTATCGGTCCACACCGACCCCTGGGCGACCGGGCCCGCCGGCGCAAACGATGGGGTCATCATGCCGGCGCCCCTGCGCGAAGGACTGGGGCGCATCGCGCCGAACGCGCCTGGAAGCGAGGTGCTCAGCCAGATCCGCGCTCGGCTGGAGGGCGCGGTCGAGGGATTGCTGAAGGCGCAGCGTCCGCTCGGACAGCACGAAATCTCGTTCCTGGCGCAGATGCGCCACAAGAGCTGGTCCAAGCTCTCCGGGGATCCGCGCCTTCTCGCCACGATCGTGAAGGGCATGGACGATTTCGCCGCCGCCTATGCCAAGGACCCGACGATCGTCCGCTACGAGAAGAGCACCTGGAATCCCGACTGGTTCGGGTTCGGGCCGATCGGCGCGTCGCTGGCACTCGATCCCGCAGCCTATGCGCCGTATCTCGATCAGGAAATCGCGTGGAAGAATGGCGGGCGCACGACGCGCCGCGCTGCCTATCTCGAGATGCTGCTGGCAAGCCGCGAATGGTTGCGCACGCATCGGCGCTTCTACACCAACCAGTCGATGATCGTGGACTGTTTCGGCATCTACATGGCCAATCGCGGGGTGGCAGTCCTCGATCCTTCCAGGGCCATGCCCGAGGACCAGGCTCGGCGTTATCTCTATGAGGCCGTCGGGATCGAGGAGTGGCGCGGCGACGACATGCCCGATGGCGGGCACAGCTTCGACGCCGGGGGACCGGACGGCACCAAGGCCCAGCCCTATCGGGTGCCGAAGGGATATCATCTCGTGACCCGAACCGGGCTCACGCGTGAGCTGGGCTATGTCGGCAACTATGGCGAGGTGCTGGACTGGGTCGGCATCATCTATGATGCGACGCGGCCGTCGCCGGGCGCGCCGGGTGACGCGAAGATCCGGGACCAGCTCGCGAAGATCGCGCGCGCGCGTATGCCGTTCCGCTATCCCTCGACGGACGATGAGGGCAAGCGCGCCATGCGCATGATGAGCGACATCGGATGGCGCGACCTCAAGTCCCCCGGCGAAGTGACGTATCTGCAGCGCCCGAGGCCCGGCGCGGCCAGTCCCTTCGAGGCGGCGGTGATCACGGGCGATCCGCGGCTGGTCGGCTACGCCCAGCAGATGGTCGAAGACAATCAGCTATGGCCGACGCTTCAGGAACACATGAAGGACAAGGGCTTTCGGGTCACCTATGGCTTCCTGAATGTGATCGACGATGTGATGGCCCTGGCGAACATGCGACCCTCTGCCGCGAGGCTGCCGATGGGCGAGGATCAGCCCGACTTCGCCTTCGCCGACCCTGAGGACGGCGTGGTGGCGGTAAAGCGCGGCAAGGAGCGCTTCTATGCCTCGCTCTACTGGCGCGCGAACCGCGGCGTCACCAATCTCGGGCGGGTGTGGCTCTCGGGGCCGCGCGGCAATCGCATCGCGACCGTGGCGGTCGATACCGGCTTCACCCCGAGTGGCCAGAGCTGGACTCGGCCGGACAAAGCTGTCCTGCTCAAGAATGAGGGTGTCACCAAGGGGTACGGCGTCTCGCTGGCGGAGGCGGGTGAGGCGCTGCCGATGGTCCAGCCGCCTGCGGGCGTGACCGTGAAGCCCGGCGAGGATAGCCCATTCGCCGGACGCGGGGACAGCTATGTCATGCGCTATGCCGGCTACACGATTGCTGTGAACATGAGCGAGACGAAGCGCTTCGCATTCCAGGTGCCGCAGCATGGCGGTAACGAGTTGCTTTCAGGCAACGCCATGCCCGCCGGCAGCACACTCCAGATGGAGCCACTCTCCACCGTGATCTTCTACTCTGGGATGTAATGAGCCCGCCGGACAGGCGGTCTCATGACCGCCTGTCTACTTGCGGCCCAATTTCAGTCACTGCGCGGAAGGCGCTTTAGTGCAAGGCTGGATCAGATCGCGGCCCCCACATCAAAGGGTCCTGACCCTGGCTAATGGTGACTTCTATCGATGTACATTTGCTGCCGTTGGTCGGGTGAAAATCAACTGAGCACGCCGTTACGACTATGAGCAAATCCTCATCGGCGCGAAGAACAACGTAACCGCCTGGTGGGTTGATGGAGGGAAGCACCTCCAATCGCCCGTCTGGCTGCGGGGGCGAGTTCTGAAACAGGTTCACAGGGTCTGGAACAATAGGTAGCGTGACACCTTCGCGCGACAGCGCTTTCAAAAAATTGTCCCGGCAATTGGGATGCCCATGGAAGCCGGCCCTGACGTAAAGCGCATCGTCGCAAGGCGGAAAGAGCATATCATGAGGTCCGGGAGAGCTGGATTCAATCAGCGTCAACAGCGGTTCGCTTTGCTTGCTGTAGAAGCTATCCCCCACATCCGGAAACATCTTCTCATTGATATCCCGGGTATGGTCAGTACTGACCCAGTCGATGGATCCTCTAGGCGCAATGGCCCAAAGGTCCGCTACCTGCTGTCCGTCCGGATCGGCCACGGTGATATGCTCGCCCAGTGCAACTCGGATGGAACAGCCACTCTGAGGCTCGACGACGTACTTTCGCGGCGTTCTCATCTTGGTGGCCCTTTCTGAGAGGTTGGGTGCCAGTAGATTATACGGGTTATTCGCAACTGAGGGATGTTCTGGATAGCAACAGATCAGCCGGTGAGGCTGCGTTCGACAAGCGCAGCGCCAAGGAGTTACGGATCGTAGCCGAAGTGCTGGAACAGGGCATCGCCATCCAGGACGGCACGACCGAGCAGCTGCCCGCCCCATCGGAGGAGAGGGAACGCTAGATGCAACTCGCAACCGGGCAGCTGAGCGCGTCGACGGTATGGAATCACCGTGGTTTGTCGGGGCGCAATGTCGTTCCGGTGCGCTCCATTCGAAAGGCCGAGTGCCAGGTGAGCGGATTCCAGCCGGCGTCGCCGCTCAGCGAGAAGGTGATGAACTCGGCGCGGCCGCTGATGTTCTCGACCGGGATCGCCCCGCCAAGGCCGCCTTCGTCCAACGGCAAGCGGCTGTCGGAGCTGTTGTCGCGGTTGTCGCCCATCACGAAGACGTGATCGGCGGGAACGACATAGGGCGCGGTATCGTCCAGCCGGCTGCGCCCCAGGTCGATCGTTTCGTAGCTTGCCCCGCCCGGCAGGGTTTCCCGGATCATGTGCAGCCGGCATTCTCCCGCGGACACACGTCCGGCGCAGCGGAAATTGCCGTCGATCGCGATGGGCTTCAGTCCCTCGTCGCGAACCTGGACAGGCTTGCCGTTGAGCCACAGGCGCCCGCCGACCATCTGTACCGTGTCGCCCGGCAACCCGATCACGCGCTTGATCAGGTCCTCGCCGCGACGATCGTCGCCCGGCGGGGTCAGGACCACCACGTCACCGCGCGCGGGCAGCCTGCCGAACAGCCGGCCGTGCATGAACGGCAGAATGTGAAAGCTGGGCGAGATGTACGACCAGCCATAGGGGTATTTGCTGAGGATCAGCCGGTCGCCGGCCATCAACCCGGGCATCATCGATTCCGACGGAATGTAGAATGGTTTCCCGACGCAGCTGTGCAGCGAGAACACGAGCAGCGCGAGCAGCGCGAGCAGCGCGAAATAGCGAAGCTCCACGCGCCAGGTCGAACGGGTGGATGGTTGGGCGGCGGCAGTGTCTGTCATGCGGCCCGATCAATCAGACCGCGCGCCGCCCATCCAATGCGAACGTGTCCGGACGCTCCGCAATTCGTGTCCGGACAAGTTTCAGCTAGCGTGCGTCGAACTCGTCCGGCGTCAGCACGCCGTCGTGATTGGTGTCGAGCTGAGCGAAAGACGGCGCCGGGCTGCGCTCTGAACGTGCCAAGGACGGTACGGCCAGACCGGCGCCGAACGCCAAGCCGAGGGCCCATGCCAGGACGACGCGCCACCAGGATCGCCGCTTCGTCGCCGGCCTGGGATCGAGTTGTGCATCGATGAACACGCGGATCGCTTCGCTGGCGGTGCGATCCTGCTTTCGGCAATGCTCCATGAACGCGGCCTTGGCGACATCGGGAAGCCGAACCTCCAGCGTCACATTCTTCTTGGCGTCCATGTCTCTCTCCGGACTTTCGATCTTCCGCTTCTACAAGCGTCAGGGGCCGAGGGCTACCGCTCGATCAGCGACTGACATCCGCATCAAGGATAGTCATGCGGACGTCAGGCCGGTCGGGAGAGGCACCGCGACCTCGCCGGTGCATCGCCATGCGCGCTCGGCATCAAGAAGGTAATGCGGCCAGATAGGCGCGGGCGCGCTCTCCGACTTCCTTCGCGGCCATGCCTGGTTTGTAGAGCCCCGAGCCCAGACCGAAACCGGTCGCCCCGGCAGCATGCCATGCGGCAACTGAAGCCGGCGTGATGCCGCCAACTACATAGACCGGCAATTCGGGGGGCAGAATGGCACGATGGGCGCGCAGGACGGCCGGGCCAGCGGCTTCGGCAGGAAAGAGCTTGAGCCCCGTTGCGCCCGCGTCGATGGCCGTGAAAGCCTCGGTCGGCGTGAGATAGCCCGGCAGGGTGATCAGGCCTCTGCCAGCCGCGGCGGCGATCACCGTCCGATCCGTGTTGGGCGCAACGATCAGCTGTCCCCCCGCGTCGGCGACTGCCGCCACGCTGGCGAGGTCCAGGACCGTACCTGCCCCGACAAGGGCGGCGGCGCCGAAACGTCTTGCCAACAGCGCGATGCTTTCGATCGGCGAGGGGGAATTGAGCGGCACTTCGATCGCCCGGATCCCCGCATCGACCAGCGCGGTGCCGATTGCCTCGACCTCTTCGGGCCGCACTCCGCGCAAGATCGCGATGAAGGGGATTTCCTCGATTCTCATTGTAGCCATCCCAGTCTTAGTGCGATCGCCCGCGCGCCGGCGAGGAAAGCCGTTGTGCTGTCGACCTCGATCGATCGATACCCGGCAGCGTCGATCGCGCTGCGGTAGAGGCCGGCCAGTTCCCCGCTCCCGAGAACATGGACAGGTCCCGAATGTCCAGCGAGTCCGACGCGCACATCGTCGCCGATCAGCAGGCCGGATACGTAACTCGACGTCGTTTCGGCAAGCCTCGGATCGAGCAGCGCACGTGCCCGTGCGGAGAACAACGCCGCGAACGCGCCGCGCCCATCAAGGCCGGCCTCGACGCCTTCACGGAATGCCCCGTCGTCGCGGGGCGGCGTGGTCATCAGCGGCGCGATCAGGCCGTGGTCACGGACCAAGCCGAAGATTTCGCCGGTCATCAACGTGCGAATGCCGGTGACACATCCCCGCTCGATCGTCACCCATTTGTTATGGGTGCCGGGCTGGCAGGCCATTGCGTCGGGTGGAACGCTCCCATCGACCACCGCGCCCAGGACGATCACTTCCTCGCCGCGCATCACATCGCGATGCAAGCCTTCGCATTCGGCGAGGCCGGGCACGATTGCGCCATATGGATCGATCTCGACGAGTCCTGCCGTGATGTCGTCGAGACCGGCGGGGCAGGCGATATAGCCGACGCCGCCGATGCCACGGTCCGATCCGATCATTCCAGCAAGCAGCATCGGCCGTTTCCCGAGCCGGGCGCGCAAGGCGGCGACCTCCGCCCGTGCCTGTCCAGGGGCGAGGCCGGCAACGCCGAGCGGCGCTTGCCGCGCATCGACCAGCCTGCCGTCGCGACCAAGAGAATAGACGCGCCGCGTGGTGCTGCCCCAATCCACCGCAATGAAGCTGACGTTCGCGTCGAACACGCCCTCGCAGTCGCCCGCCGCGGCACCGACAGTCTGAGTCATTCTCTATTTGCCTGTTTCTCGATGGCGCTATCGGCTGGGGCTGTCGCCCGCTCGGACAAGGGCGGCGGCGGGGTCCGGGCGGCGGCCCGGCAGCCGGATCGATTGCCGACATAGCCGGCGAGCGCGGGCACGCCCCAGCGGCTGAAGACCCCGATCCGCGGCACGGGCTGCCAGGCGAGGGCCGCAAGCATTCGTCTTGCCACGATTGGAATCCCTTCTTGGCAGGTCAGTGATTGTCGCGCGGCAGGCCTCTGGTCTGGGCGATGCGCTGGAATTGCTCGGTTCCCTCGAGAATGGCGCCCGTATTCATCTGGCCGACCATTTCGCGCTGGATCTGCTGCCAAGGCGTCTGGGCGGCGGGATAGGCGAAGCCGCCGGCGGATATGAGTGCGGCGCGGCGCTCGGCCAGTTCCTCGGCGGGCACCAGCATGTCGACCGTGAAGCTGCCGAGATCGACGCGTACCCGGTCTCCGCTGCGCAGCAACGCCAGTCCGCCCATCGCGGCGGCTTCCGGCGCGGCGTTGAGGATCGACGGCGAGGCCGAAGTGCCCGACTGCCGGCCGTCACCGATACAGGGCAGCGCATGGATGCCGGCGCGGATGAGATAGGCGGGCGGCCGCATGTTCACGACTTCCGCTGCGCCGGGATAGCCGATCGGGCCGGCCCCGCGCATCACCAGCAGGGTCTGCTCGGTGATCGCCAGGGCGGGATCGTCGATGCGGGCGTGATAGTCTTCCGGGCCGTCGAACACGACCACCGGCCCTTCGAACGCATTCGGATCGGCGGGATCGGACAGATAGCGGGCGCGGAACTCCTCGCCGATCACGCTGGTCTTCATGATCGCGGCGTCGAACAGATTGCCGCGCAGCACCAGGAAGCCCGAGGCTTCGGACAAGGGCCGATCGATCGGCCGGATCACGGCCTCGTCCTCGATGGCGGCGTTGCGGCAATTCTCGCCGATCGTTCGGCCGTTGGCGGTAAGGGCATCTTCGCTGAGCAAGCCGCGGCGCAGGAGCTGCGCGACGACGGCGGGGACGCCGCCGGCGCGGTAATAATCCTCGCCCAGATATTCGCCCGCCGGCTGCAGGTTCACCAGCAACGGCACGTCATGGCCGTGCTCCTGCCAGTCGGCGATGTCGAGCGGGACGCCGATATGGCGGGCGATGGCGTTCAGGTGGATCGGCGCGTTGGTCGATCCCCCGATCGCGGAATTGACCACGATCGCATTGAGAAAGGCCTCGCGGGTGAGGATGTCTGACGGCTTCAGGTCCTCCGCCACCATCTCGACGATGCGCTTGCCCGTACGATACGCTGCCTCCTGCCGGTCGCGATAGGGTGCCGGGATGGCCGCGCTGCCCGGCAGCATCATGCCGAGCGCCTCGGCGAGGCTGTTCATCGTCGTTGCCGTGCCCATGGTGTTGCAATAGCCGGTCGACGGCGCCGACGAGCTTACCAGCTTGATGAAGCCTTCGTCGTCGATCTCGCCGGCGGCGAGCATCTCGCGTGCCTTCCACACGATCGTGCCCGATCCCGTCCGCTCGCCGCGATGCCAGCCGTTGAGCATCGGCCCGACCGACAGGGCAATCGCCGGAATGTTCACCGTCGCCGCCGCCATCAGGCAGGCGGGCGTGGTCTTGTCGCACCCGGTCATCAGCACCACGCCGTCAAGGGGATAGCCGTAGAGAAGCTCGACCAGGCCAAGATAGGCAAGGTTGCGATCAAGGCCTGCCGTGGGCCGCTTGCCGGTCTCCTGGATGGGATGGACCGGGAATTCGAGTGCGATGCCCCCCGCCTCGCGGATGCCCTCCCGCACGCGCTGGGCCAGGACCAGATGGTGCCGATTGCATGGGCTCAGGTCCGAACCGGTCTGGGCGATACCGATCACCGGTCTGCCCGAGCGCAGCTCCTCCAGGCTCAAGCCGAAGTTCAAATACCGCTCGAGGTAGAGCGCAGTCATGTCGATATTGGCCGGATTGTCGAACCAGGCGCGGCTGCGCAGCTGGGGAGCGGCGGGATCGGTCATTTGGAAGCCTTGTGTGTCCGTGCTCAATTCCGGGCCGAGGGCGCGGTGGTCGAGAAGCGGTAGATGATCAGGTTGCGATAGGTCTGGCCGGGATCCAGCCGCGCGGAGCCGAAGGCCGGCTGGTTGGGCGTGTCGGGAAACACCTGCGGCTCGAGCGCTATGCCGTCGCCCTGGCGATAGGCGTGGCCGGAGCGGCCGATCGCGGTGCCGTCAAGGAAGTTGCCGGTGTAGAGTTGCAAGCCGGGCTGGTTCGACGAGATGTCGAGGATGCGGCCGGTCATCGGATCCTCGACCCGGGCATGGAGACGCGGCGTGCTGGCGACGTCGCGGGCGATCACGAAATTCTCGTCATAGCCCTGTCCGAAGACGATCTGCGGATCGCGTCCGTCGCGGATGCGTTCGCCGATACGCGTCGCGCGGCGGAAGTCGAAGGGCGTTCCTTCGACCGGGCGGAGCGCTCCAGTGGGGATCAGCGATGCGTCCACTGGCGTGGTCGCATCGGCGGGGATCGTCAGAAACTGGTCGTAGATGCTCCGTTGCGACGCTTCGCCGGCAAGGTTGAAGAAGCTGTGATTGGTGATGTTGACGATGGTGGGCTTGGTCGTCGTCGCCATGTACTCGACGCTGAGCGTATTGTCCTCGTCCAGCGAATAGGTGGCGGTGACGGTGAGAGCGCCGGGATAGCCTTCCTCGCCATCGGCGCTCACATAGCGCAGCACCACCCGTGCCACAGCGCCGTCGCTCACCTTCTCGACTGTCCAGAGGCGTTTGTCATAGCCGAGCGGACCGCCGTGCAGCGCATTGCCATTGTTGTTCAGCGCCAGCCGATATTGCTTGCCGTCGATCGCGAACCTGCCCGCCTTGATACGATTGGCGTAGCGGCCGACGGTGGCGCCGAAATAGTTGGGCTTTTCGAGATAGCCCCTGAGATCGGCATAGCCGAGTGTGACTTCCTCGGCCTTGCCGGCGCGATCAGGTACCTCGACCGACTGAAGGATGGCGCCGTAGCTGAGGATGGTTGCGCGCATGCCCTTGGCGTTAGCCAGAGTTATTGCTTCGACGGCCCGCCCGTCCGGCAAGGTTCCGAAGGCCTTCCGCTCGGTGGTCGCGGCGTTCGCGAGGCCCGGCGCAGCGAGTGGAATTGCCATAGCGAGCGCGATGATTCGCTTCATTGAACCCCTCCCGTTCGGCATATTCGTCATGCCCCGACCCATCGGTTGTTGACGCCAGGGCGGGCAATCAATACTCCGACTAGAAGGCAAAGTGCAACCCGCCGAAAACGGTGGCTAGGAGAGGGGACCCACGGATATGGCCTTGTCGCCAGGATCTAGCGCGCCGATCGCGCATAACGACGCAGCATCGCCGGCACGCTATGGTCCCGCGCTCACCTTGCTCGCCTCGCTGTTCTTCATGTGGGGGTTCATCAGCGTGATCAATGGCACGCTGCTCCCGCATCTGCGCAGCGTGTTCAACCTCACCTATTTCGAAACAGGGCTGATCGAGTCGGTCTGGTTCATCGGCTATCTGCTCGCATCGATCCCCGCCGCCAGGCTGATCGAGCGCATCGGCTACCAGCGCGCGCTCACTATCGGGCTGGCCGTGATGACAGTCGGTTCGCTCGGGATGATCCTGGCCGCATATCTGGTTTCGTACGTCGTCACGATCGCCTCGCTCTTCACGGTCTCATGCGGGATCGCGCTGCTCCAAGTTGCAGCCAACCCCTATGTCGCTGTGATCGGGCCGCCGGAAAGCGCGGAATCGCGGCTCACGTTCGTGCAGGCGTTCAATACGACGGGCGATGTGCTCGCGATCCTCTTCGGCAAGTATCTCATCCTCGCACGCACCACCGCAGGCACGACGCTGCAGGGCACTGAGCTGACTCCGGCACAGCGCGTGGCCGATGCGCAGGCGACCGAGCTGCCCTATCTGATCGTTGCCATCGTCCTCGCCGTCCTCGCGGTGCTGATCGCGCGGGCCAAGCTGCCGGCGCTCGGATCGGCGACCGCGCGGGTCTCGGCCGAGGCGCGCAAGGGCTTGTCGCTGTTCCACCACCGCAACCTCATCCTTGGTTGTGTCGGCATCGCGCTCTGCGTGCTCGCCGAGATCGGCGTGGGCAGCTATTTCATCAATTTCGTCTCGCAGCCGAGCGTTGCCAATCTGACGCAGGAGCATGCGGCCACCTATCTGACTCTCTTCTGGGGCGGGATGATGGTCGGCCGCTTCATGGGGGCCGCGCTGATGCGCGCGATCCCGGCGGAGCGCGTGCTGGCGCTGTTCGCGCTCATCGCGATCGCGGGGTCGCTCGTCGCCGTGTTCGCGACCGGCCCGGCGGCGATGTACGGCCTGATCATCGTCGGGCTGGGTCTCTCGATCATGTTTCCCGCGATCTTCGCGCTGGCGATCCGCGGCCTGGGGCCGCTGACCGAGGAGGGGTCGGGGCTGCTGGTGATGTCGATTGCGGGCGGCGCGCTCGCTTCGATCCAGGGCAAGATCGCCGACACCTATGGCCTGCATTGGGGCTTCATCGTCACCGCGCTCTGTGCGCTCTACGTCCTGTTCTATGCGCTGTGGGGTGCGCGGCCCACGAACGCGCTGCCACCGGAGGCAATCGAGTCTAGGGCCTGAACCATGGCGCGCCGAACTTGGAATGCCGGCCTCAGCCGCCGAGCTTTACGAAGGCATTCCGGCGTGGCTGCGGCCCCGCTCGCCTTGGTCAAGGTCCACTCCCCCGCGATCCTCGGCAATCTCAAATTCGAGGTATGTCGATGAAGCGCGCTGCTGTCGCCGGGCTGCTCGCGCTCTCCCTGTTCCGGGCAGGCCCGCTCGCCGCCCAGTCGGATCCGCTTGCGCCGATTGGCCGCTGGAGCGCCTATACGCGCGGCGCGGCCCAACTGCCGCCGATGGGCTGGAACAGCTGGAACGCCTTTGCGCTCGACATCAGCGAAGCCAAGCTGATCGGCTCGGCCCGGATCATCGTTTCGTCGGGGCTGGCCGCCAAGGGCTATCGCTATATCGACCTCGACGAAGGCTGGTGGGCGCGCCGCGCTGCCGACGGCCGGATGGTGATCCGTGCCGACAAATTCCCCTCGGCCCGGCTTCCCGATGGCCGCACCAGCTTCCGCCCCCTGACCGACAAGCTGCACGGCATGGGGCTGAAGGCGGGTATCTATTCCGATATCGGCCGGAACAGTTGCGGGCAGATCCACAGCGACGACATTCCCAACAAGCCGAGCGGCACGCTCTTGGAGCGCGAGGTCGGCCTATATGGTCATGTCGATCAGGATATCGCGCTCTATTTCGGCGAATGGGGCTTCGACCTGATCAAGGTCGACGGCTGCGGCATCCGCGGGCTCTGGCCGGAATCCCCGAAAGTGTTGTCGGGTGAGTTCCGGGCCCTGACCCCGCTGGTCGATAGCGGCTCGCTCGGCAGGACGGATATCGCGGCGACGAGGGCGCTCTATGACCATGTCCGCCAGGCATTGGAGCGCAACAATCCCGATAACGACTTCATCTTCTCGCTCTGTCTGTGGGGGGCGGCCGACGTGCGTTCCTGGGCGCGGCAGATGGCGGGCATCTCGCGGACCAGCGAGGACATTTTTCCGATCTGGGGGCGCATGCTCCACAATATGGATACGTCGATCCGCCGTCCGCTATATGCGCATCCCGGCTCGTGGAACGATCCCGACATGCTCTATATCGGCACGGGCGATTTCGACGCGAAGCACCTGACCGAAGCGCGCTCGCATTTCAGTCTCTGGGCAATGCTGAACGCACCGTTGATGATCGGCTATGATCTGCGGAGCGCCGACCCCGCGCTGATGGAGATCCTCGGCAAGCGCGAGGTGATCGCGCTCAATCAGGATCCTGCGGGCAACCAGGCGGTGCTCGCCTATGATTCCGACGATGTCAGCATCCTGGTTAAAGCGCTCGCCAACGGCGACAAGGCGATCGCGGTGCTGAACCGTACCTCCGATCCGGTCACGGCGTCGCTGACGGCGGGGCATCTGAAATTCGCGAGCGACGCGGACGTTTCGCTCACCGATCTCTGGTCCGGCACGCATGCTACGCTCCGCGACCGGCGGGACTTCACGCTGGCGCCGCGCGAAACCTTGCTGTTCCGCGCTACCGGCAAGCGCGTTCTGCCCGATGGCCTCTACCTCTCGGAAATGCCGGGCAGCGTGAACCCCGCGGTCGACGGAGTCGTCGCTCCCGAGGTCGACCCGCTCGTGCACCGCGCCATCCTGCCCTGGGCGGGCACGCGCATCTCGCGCGAGCCGCCGCGCTACGGCGGCTGGGGTGGCGCACAGGCCGACAGCACTCCCTATTCGGAGCAGATCGGCATTGCCGGGAAGCGCTTCGATACCGGCATCGGCATCCTTGCCAATTCCCGGATCGAAGTGCGCAACAAGGGCTATTCCCGTTTCAATGCGCTGGTCGGCGTCGATGATTCCGCGCGGGATCGCCGCCAGGCGGTGACGTTCGAGGTCTATGGCGACGGGAAGCTGCTCGCGCGCTCACGTCCCATGCGTTTCGGCGAGCCGGCGGTAGCTCTCGAGGCGGATGTCGCGGGCAAGGGGTTGATCGAGCTGGTTGCGCGTACGCCCGGAGCGCCGCGCTTTCCCGATCCGCTGGCTTGGGCCGATGCGGCGCTGCGACGCTAGGCCGCGCGGCCTACATCGCGGAGCGGGTGTCCTCGAGCGCGAGGTCGACGAGTATGCGCATCGCCTGGCTCGCGGCCTCGCCATCGCCGGCGGCGATCGCGTCGAACACGCGGACATGGTCCGGAAGCGGATCGCGAGGCAGCGCGCGGGCGCGCTGCTTGAACTGGGTGGTCCAGTTCACCGCAGCGCCGATGCTCGCGCTCAGGGCGATGAGCGTGCTGTTGTGCGTCGCCCGGAGCAGTGCGTCATGGAAGTCCCGGTCCGCCGCGCGCCCGGCTTCGGTCGCAAGCGTGTGGCGGCGCATCTTGCCGATCGCATCCTTCATCGCCTTGATATCGGTCTTGTCGCGGCGTTCCGCTGCCAGCCGGGCGGCATTGGGCTCGACGATCCCGCGAAGCTCGAACAGATCGCGGACGAATTCGAGGTCGGGCTCTCCAGAGAAGGCCCATGCCAATACCGCAGGATCGAGCATGTTCCACTTGCTGCGCGGCAATACGCGCGTGCCGGCCTTGGGGCGGCTCTCGACCAGGCCCTTGGCAGTGAGGACCTGTACTGCCTCGCGATAGGCGCTTCGAGACACGTCGAGCGCTTCGGAGTTGGCAACCTCGCCGGTCAGCCGCTCGCCGGGCGCGATCCGGCCCGAAACGATGGCCGTGCCGAGATAATGGGCAACCGCGCCGCGCAGGCGCCTGCCGGAACCCTTGGGAGACGGCGTCAACGGGTCCGCGGCGGTTGCTGCAGCCGGTTGCGCCTCCTCCTCCTGCAATGCCATCCGGCCCGTGCTCCTGTCCAAGTAAAGCGGTCTTATCAGCGTACTACGCACCGCATGCAAGTTGCGTTTGACGCACTCGAATAATATGTCGGACTAATTGAATCTGCGCATGGACGATAGGCAAGGGGAGGCGTTTGGCGTGACATTGCGGTTGCTGCAATATCGGGAGTCGGACGGGACGAGGCGGGTGGTCGCGGCGCGTGCGGAGGGAGCGGGCTTCGTCGCCGATGTGCCCGATATCCGCACGCTGGCGTTGCAGGCCATCGGATCCGGGCGCACGCTCGCGGAGATGGTCGACGCGCTCGGCACGCACGGTGCCGTCGACCTTGAGGCCGCGCTCGACGAGGGCAGGCTGATCGCGCCCATCGATCATCCCGATCCCGCGCATCTGATCCTGACTGGCACCGGACTGACGCATCTCGGCTCGGCGGAGGGGCGGGACAAGATGCACCGCGAGGCGGCCGCGGCCGCTCGGCAGACCGACAGCATGCGCATGTTCCTGGAAGGTGTGGAAGGTGGAAAGCCTGCGGCCGGCGAGGTCGGACAGCAGCCGGAATGGTTCTACAAAGGCAACGGCATGCATGTCGCGGGCCCGGGCGACCCGCTTGAGATGCCCGGCTTCGCTCAGGACGGCGGCGAGGAACCCGAGCTCGCCGGCATCTATCTGATCGGTCCGGACGGGACGCCGTGGCGCCTGGGCATCTGCCTCGCCAACGAGTTCAGTGACCATGTAACCGAGCGGCATAACTATCTGTGGCTCGCCCATTCCAAGCTGCGCCAGGCGGCGCTTGGCCCCGAGCTGCTGGTCGGGGCCGCCCCCTCGGACGTGCGCGGCACCAGCCGGATCCTGCGGGCGGGGACGACGCTATGGGAGAAACCGTTCCTGTCGGGCGAGGCGAACATGTCGCACAGCCTTGCCAATCTCGAGCATCATCATTTCAAATACCCGCTGTTCCGTGCGCCGGGTGACGTGCACGTCCATTTCTTCGGCACGGCCACCTTGTCGTTCAGCGATGGCGTTCGCGCCGAGCCGGAGGACGTCTTCGAGATTGCAGCGCCGCCATTCGCCCTGCCGTTGCGCAATCGGCTTGCCCGGAGCGCGGATGCGGGCCCGGTTACGGTTCGGGCGCTCTGAGCATGGCAACGATCCGCATCGCCCTGATCGGCATGGGCAAGATCGCGCGCGACCAGCACGTCCCGGCGATCCGCGGAGATGCCGCGTTTGCCCTGGCGGCGACCGTCAGTCCGCATCACGCGGGCCTGGACGGGGTGCCGCATTTCTCCAGCCTCGACGCATTGTTCTCGGAGGGCCCGATGGTGGACGCGCTGGCGCTCTGTACGCCGCCCCAGGTGCGCTATGAACTGGCAACTGCGGCGATCGGGCGGGGCAAGCATGTGTTCCTCGAGAAGCCCCCTGGCGCCACGCTGAGCGAAGTCGCGGCGCTCAAGGGGCAGGCACAAGGCGCGGGCGTCACTCTGTTCGCAAGCTGGCACTCGCGTTTCGCTGCCGGCGTGGCCCCCGCGCGTGCCTGGCTGGCCGGGCGCGAGGTTCGCGGTGCGCGCATCGTCTGGCGCGAAGACGTCCGCGCCTGGCACCCGGGGCAAGCCTGGATCTGGGATGCGGGCGGTCTCGGCGTGTTCGATCCCGGCATCAACGCGCTCTCGATCGCGACTCACATCCTGCCGCGGCCGGTTCTCCTCGTCGATGCGCTGCTCGAATTTCCCGAGAATCGAGAGGCGCCCATCGCTGCCGGTTTGCGGCTGCGCGACACGGCCGGCGCGCCGATCAGCATGGACCTGGACTGGCGGCAGACCGGTCTGCAAAGCTGGGACATCGAAGTCGATACCGATGCCGGCATGCTCAGGCTGTCGGAGGGCGGGGCGGTGCTGACGGTGCCCAGTGGCATCGAGCGTGCCGAGGACCGTGAATATGCCGGGCTCTACGCGCATTTCGCCGCTCTGGTGGGGCGCGGAGTCAGCGATGTCGACGCCGATCCCCTGCGCCTCGTCGCCGACGCGTTCCTGCGCGGCCATCGCAAGACCGTCGAGCCCTTCCACGATTGAATTGCCGGGATGGCGAAGGCGGGCGCCATCCCGGCAAGGCATCAGCTTTCGATCTGCACCATCGCCACGGACTTGCCCGGCAGTTCGAGCGTAATGTCGCCCTTGTTCGCCTTGCCGGCGAACGGCTTGGGCGTCACGACGTTTGGCGCGTCAAAGCTGTTCACCGAATCCACGCGCGGCGCGGTCAGCACTTCGCCGCGAGCGCCGCGCGCCTGCAATCCGGGGAAGCGTGCGGTGATGCGAACGGGCTTGCTCGGGTCGAGATTGGTCACGGCCAGCCATAGCCTGCCCGCCATATCCCGCACCGCCACGGCATCGACCCGCGGCAGCGTGACGTTGCCCTGAGTATAGACGCCAGCGTCGAACTTCACCGGCACGAAGGTCGCGTCCTGGAACGGCAGGTACATCTTGTAGATGTGGTAGGTCGGCGTGAGGACCATCTTCTCCTTGTCGGTGAGGATCATCGACTGGAGCACGTTTACCATCTGGGCGATGTTGGTGAGGCGCACGCGATCGGCGTGGCGCGCGAAGATGTTGAGGTTGAGCGCCGCAAGGATCGCGTCGCGCATCGAGTTCTGCTGCTGGAGGAAGCCCGGATTGCTTCCCGGATTGGGCGCGAGCCAGGCGCCCCATTCATCGACGGCGATCGCGACCTTCTTGTCAGGATCATATTTGTCCATGATCGCGGCGTTCTTCGCGATGGTCTCGTCCATGCCAAGCGTTTCCTTGAGCATGCGTGCGTAGCGGGCCTCGTCGAAGCCGGTGCTCGGCTGAGTGACCGGCCAGCCGCCGCCGGTGGTGTAGCGATGCAGCGACAGGCCCTCGATGCTCCAGGCCCAGTCATGCGCCTTCCACGCCTTCATCACGCTTTCGGTATAGGCGAGGTTCTCGTCGCCCGGGCCGACCGCGATGCGCTGCATCGCGCCGGGGCTGTCCGCTGCCTGGGCCGGGTGGTAGTTCCGCACGAAGCGCGCGAACGGCTTCATCATGTCGGCATAGTGATCCGCCGTCATTGCGCCGCCACAGGACCAGCTCTCGTTGCCGATGCCGAGATACTTCACCTTGTACGGTGCCGGATGGCCATTTGCCGCGCGCTCCCTGCCCGCGGTGGTCGCGGGGTCGGCGGTCATGTATTCGAGCCATTCGGCCGCCTCGGCCACGGTGCCGGAGCCGAGATTGACGGAGATATAGGCGTCGCTGCCGATCTGGTCGGCGAAGTCCATGAACTCGTCGGTTCCGAAGCTGTTTGGTTCGGTCGCGCCGCCCCAGTTCGAATTGATCGTGACCCGCCGGTCCTTCGCGGGGCCGATGCCGTGGCGCCAATGATATTCGTCGGCGAAGCAGCCGCCCGGCCAGCGCACATTCGGTACACGGATGGCGCGCAGGGCGGCGACCACGTCCTTGCGGATACCGCGTACGTTCGGGATCGGCGAATCCTTGCCGACCCATACGCCGCCATAAATACCGGTGCCGAGATGCTCGGCGAACTGGCCGAAGATGTTGCGATCGATCTTGCCGCCAGGCTTGGCGGTATCCACCGTCATCTCGATTGGCGCCGAAGCATCCTTCTGGGCCAGTGCCGGCGACGCGGACGTGAGCAAGAGCGCGACAGCGGCCCCCGGACGGACAAGGTCGAACATCATTCCTCCCTCTTATGATTCGCTCCCACGGAGAGCGGCTCTCCGGCGTCGCGCAAATTCTAGTCCGACAAATTATGAGGTCAAGACGTGGCTGAATTGTCTCTATAATAACAGGGACTATGAGAAAATCTCCGGAGTATTACGATCCGTCTAGACTTTATTAGTCAGGCTAAAATGCCAAGATCCGGATTGCTCCATCCCGGGGCCTCAAGGAGCCGCCTTGCACCGCCGGATCGAGTTCGATCACCCTGTCCGCCGGGGTGCATGCAACTGTGCAGAACGGCCGCCGTCTTGGTAATCCGAGTTGGTCAGAGGGCAGTGGCGTAGAGCGCGCGATGGGTGAGGATGAAGAGCGTCCGCCCCTCGGCTCCGCCAATCACGAGTTGCAGGGGCCGCGGCGGGATGGGCCGCGCTACTTTCCCATTCTTCCGAGCCAGATGGCCTTCGCTCCGCAATTCTGCGCTCGTTGCCCATGAGTATTACCGAACGGGCTCGCTCGCACGGTGCCGTCGAAGGATAGCTCTCCCGGACGTGCAGATCCTAGGGTCAGGACCCATTGATGTGAGCGTCTCGATCTGATTCAGGCTCCGTGAGGAGACCCGGATGAGCGACCTGTTTTGGCTGACGGACGAGCAGATGGAGCGTCTGCGGCCGTTCTTTCCCAAGAGCCACGGCAAGCCCCGGGTCGATGATCGCCGGGTGTTGAGCGGCATTGTGTTCGTCAACCGCAACGGCCTGCGCTGGCGCGACGCACCCGGCGCCTACGGACCGCACAAGACGCTCTACAATCGCTGGAAGCGGTGGGGCGAGCGGGGCGTGTTTACGAGGATGATGGAAGGGCTGGCTGCGGCGGATGCCGAGCCGAAGACCGTGATGATCGACGCGACCTACCTCAAGGCGCACCGCACGGCATCCAGCCTGCGGGTAAAAAGGGGGACCTTGGCCGCCTGATTGGCCGCACCAAAGGCGGCATGAACACCAAGCTCCATGCCCTTGCCGACGCGAACGGCCGCCCGTTGAGCTTCTTCATGACCGCCGGACAGGTCAGCGACTACACCGGCGCGGCGGCCCTGCTCGACGAAATGCCCAAGGCGCAGTGGCTGCTCGGTGATCGCGGCTACGACGCCGACTGGTTCCGCGACGCTCTCCACGCCAAGGGCATCCAACCCTGCATCCCAGGCCGGCGATCGCGCAACGAGGCGGTCAGATACGACAAGCGGCGCTATCGGCGACGTAGCCGCATCGAGATCATGTTCGGCCGCCTCAAGGACTGGCGCCGCGTCGCTACCCGCTACGATCGCTGCCCAACCGCCTTCTTTTCCGCCATCACCCTCGCCGCCACCGTCATCTTCTGGCTGTGATCAACGAGTCCCGACCCTAACGCACGCTTTCCATAAACAAGGTTCCCTCGAACCCGATGCTCGACGATGTTCGGATAGACAGTGAAGTTCCCGTTTTTTGTGATCGCGCCGCTTCCTCGGCTAAGTTCGATAAAACGGTAGCCATTCGGGAGCGCCTCCTCACGCTCGCCGCATCCAGCAAGCACAATCAGGATCGCTATCGCCAGTCTCTTCATATCGCCGATGCCTCGCCGGGCTAGTTTACAGCCCCACCGATCATGTCCGCAACTGGGGCGGTAGCCGCCAGGCCGCTCCTGGCCGGCAAATTGAGACCGGAATGGCTGAGGATGGGTGGAAAGCCGACCTAGGGCCCATACCGACCTTCAAGTCCCGAGCCTGCCCGCCGCCACGCGCGGTGGGCCGACGCTCACAACATCGACGCAGTGGTTGAGCGTAGTAAGAGACCAGTGCTCAAGCGGCCCCGGATACTCGTCGTCTGCGAACGTTGTCTCGGAGACGTACCGGAAGAAAGCCGAGTTAAAGCGCCGCTCCAGCATGCTGCCCCGAGGCAACTCGTTTTTCTCCTCCTTCCAAAAACTCTCGTTTCTGACTGAGTAGGCCACGTAATTGTCCCAGTGGAGCTCGTAGGATCGGCTTTCGTCCGTTACGAGGATCGGCCTCCCTTCACCGAGGTCGACGCCTTCGATGTCGATCTTGGCCGGCTTGCCGAGCAGGCCTTCTGCCACGACTATCCGCAACCGGTTTCCAGCGGGTTCCCCAATGTCAGTAAGATAAAAGTCGATCAGACCGCTGGGAAACTCCACCACCAGATATACCTCCCAACCCGCCTCAAGAACACGATGCTAGCTGAGCTACCGCAACGTCCGCAAATGGGCCGGAAGCGGACCGGCAGCTTCCGGTGGACGCTCCCGGAAAGCGGACGTTTCCGCGTCCGCCTCCATCTTGGCGGGACGGCAGTTCGTCGGCCCGACTTCTGCCATCCCTGACTGATCGGCCAATGGCCAGACCGTTCACCTGAGACCCCGGCGCGAGCTTGGTGCATGGCGATGCGTTGGATCAATCAGGCCCGTTCAAGCCAGCCTGCAAGGCGAAGATTAGGGAGGCGTCTCCGGCATCGACCACGATAAAGCCAAGGGCGCGATTTACTCGGGTTCTTAGAGGCTTGACCATGTGCTATCTGTCCAGATGGCGACGAGAAATCTCGGCCAGACGGACCGAAGTTGAGGCGCCGATGACAATATTCACTCGAGATGCGAACGGCATGATGCGTGATGCGCCAGATAGCCAGCGCACGCTCGATCGCCTGAATGTCAGGATAGGCGGAGCGGGGCACCGAACGATGGTATTCGCCCATGGCTACGGGTGCGACCAGAATATGTGGCGTCTCGTCGCGCCCGCATTCGAAAGTCAGTTTCGGACGGTGCTGTTCGATTATATCGGGGCGGGCGGATCCGATATCTCGGCATATGACGCTGATAAATATGGCTCGCTCGAAGGCTATGCCGACGACGTGATCGATCTGGCGGGCGCCCTCGGCATCACCGATGGCGTGTTTGTGGGTCACTCGGTGAGCGCGATGATCGGCTTGATCGTCGCGCGCCGCGCGCCCCATCTCTTCTCGACCTTGGTGCTGGTCGGCCCTTCACCCTGCTACATTGATTGCGGAGACTATGTGGGCGGGTTCAGCCGCGAGCAGATCGACGAGCTACTTGAGTTCCTCGACAGCAATCATCTGGGCTGGTCGCAGGCGATGGCACCCGTGATCATGGGCAATTCCGATCGGCCGGAATTGGGCGACGAGCTCACCGCCAGCTTCTGCCGCACCGATCCTGACATCGCGAAACGGTTCGGCCGCGTCACCTTCCTGACGGACAGCCGCGCCGAACTGGGCGCGGTAGATGCGCGCGTGCTGGTTCTCCAGTGCCGCGAGGACATCATCGCGCCGCCGTGCGTCGGCGATTTCGTCCAGCGAGCCATCCCCGGTAGCAGTCTGGTCACGCTCGATGCGACGGGTCATTGTCCCAACCTGAGTGCACCGGAAGCCACGATCGCGGCGATCGAAGCCTTTGTCTGAAACCGGGCACCAACAGGCCGACACCGACGGTGCCATCGACTTCGAAGACTTGTTCGAGACGGCCCCATGCGGCTATCTGCTGACCGATCGCGACGGCCGCCTCGTGCGCGTCAATCGGACCTTCGCGAACTGGGTCGGGTCCAGCCCGGAAGCGCTTCGCGGCAAGCGTCTCCCCGACATTCTCACGGTTCCAGGCAAGATTTTCTACGAGACTCATTTCGCGCCGACACTGCGGATGCAGGGCCGGCTCGACGAGATCGCGCTCGACCTCGTGACCGCCGACCAGCGCAAGCTCTCGGTGCTGGTAAACGCCGCCGAGGCGCGCGGTGCCGAGGGCGCGGATGTCCAGGTCCGTTTCGCCGTTTTCATGGCGACCGAGCGCCGCGGGTACGAACGCGGCTTGATCGCGGCCCGCGACAAGGCGGAAGCGACGGTCGCCAACGAGCGCGCGGAATCCGAGCTCCGCGAACAATTCATCGCGGTGCTTGGCCATGACCTGCGCAATCCGCTGGCGTCTATCAGCAGCGGCATTCAGATCCTGGCGAAGGAGAGTCTGAGCGAGCGCGGCAGCAAGGTCGTAGCGCTGATGAGTGGCAGCGTCGTGCGCGCCGCAGCGCTTATCGACAATGTCCTCGATTTTGCCCGCGGCCGCCTTGGCGGTGGCATTACGCTATCCTTGGGCGCTAGCGAACCGCTCGAAACCATTCTTCGCCAGGTCGTATCGGAACTTCAGTCGATCTCGCCGGATCAGGAGATCGAGGCGAGCTATGCGTTGGTGGAACCGATCATCTGTGATCGCGTCCGGATCGGCCAGCTATTGTCGAACCTCCTGGGCAATGCGCTCACCCACGGCGCGAAAGATCAGCCCGTGCGGGTCGATGCCTCCACCGCTTTGGGTGACCTCACCATCTCGGTTTCGAATGGCGGTGCACCGATCCCGCCTGCCGCGCTCGAGAAGCTGTTTCAGCCTTTCTTCCGCGGCCATGACAGGGTCCGACAAGGTCTCGGTCTAGGATTGCACATCGCTTCGGAAATCGCGCGTGCCCATGGCGGCACCTTGGTCGCCCGCTCCGATGAGAACGCAACAACCTTTCTTTTCACCATGCCCCTCGCCAAAGCCGAGGAACCTGGCGAGTAATGTACCCATAACCGCCGCTCCCGCGTTGAGGAGCAACCAAAATGGCCGGGCACTTCCCGGGCGGAGAGCCGGGAATGTCGATCGATCATGGAGCAATGACTATATTGGTGGTCGAGGACGATGTGTTGATCCGCATGCATGGGGTCGACATCCTGGGAGATGGCGGCTTTCACGTCCTTGAGGCAGCAAACGCTGACGACGCGCTCGTCATTCTGAGCAATGGGGCCGACGTGCAGCTGCTGTTCTCGGACATCGATATGCCGGGCAGCATGGACGGCCTGAACCTGGCCCGTGTGGTTTGCGAACGTTGGCCGTCGATCCATCTGCTGCTGACCTCCGGCCAGCACGGGCTGCAGGATGGCGATGTTCCCGGGGCCGCCCGCTTCGTGCGCAAACCGTGGTCCTCGCAAGGCCTCCTCGATCGCGTTCGCGACATGGTGAAGGTCTAATCTTTCGTGCGCGATAATCCCGGTCTGGGGGCAGCGGCGAAGCAAGTCGCCTGAACCGTCAGGGACTGAACACAAGCACGAGGAAGACCGAAAATAACGAGAGGTGCACCGCCCCTTCCAGCATGGTGGTCCGCGTACCGGAGAAAGTGAGCGTGTTGAGCATCAGCGTTACCCCGAGCAGCACCATGTTGGCGGGCGAGACGCCCAGGATCACGGGCTGACCCGTTGCCAAGCCGATGAACAGAACGGCGGGCACCGTCAAACCCAGCGTCGAGGTGGCGGCTCCAAGGCAAAGGTTGATCGCTCGTGTAAGCTGGTTGGCCGCGACCGCGCGCAGGGCCGAAATGCCCTCGGGCGTGAATACGATCAGCGCGATCAGGATGCCGCCGAGGGCTGTCGGTGCGCCCAGCACTGCGATCCCATGATCGAGCAGCTTCGCCAGATCCTTCGAGAGGATCACGATGGGGAGGATATTCGCGAGAAGCAGCAACACCCGGCTCGTATTCGAGCCGGGGACACGCTCACCATGGGGCGGTGGGGTTGCGGCATCCTCTCCGGCCTGCTGCCCGACAGCGACGAAGAAGCCGCGATGCCTGCCGGTCTGGAGCCACAGGAAGCCGATATAGAGTGCGATGGTGAAGGCGGAGAAGAACAGCGCCTGTGGCAAAGACAGCATGCCTGTCGCGCTCGAGGTGGTGAAGTTGGGGAGAACCAGCGCGATCACGCTCAGCGGGATGATGACAGCAAGATAGGCTGTCGCGCCCTGAAGATTGTAGCTCTGCTGGTGGAAGCGCAGCCCGCCGACCAGCAGGCACAAGCCGACCACGCCGTTGAGCACAATCATGAGCACCGCGAACATCGTGTCGCGTCCCAATGTCGGCACCGCCTTGGCGCTCAGCATGACAGCGCCGATCAACGCCACTTCGATGATGACGATCGACAAGGTGAGCACGAGCGTGCCCAGCGGCTCGCCCAGGCGCCCGGCCACTTCCTCGGCTTCATGCACCACCCCGAATGCTGCCCACAGGATCACCGCCAGCAGCCACGCGAATAGCAGCCCCGTGATCACCGGATGCGCGCCGACTAGCCGCACCGGGTCGGCGAGCAGCATCGCGGCCACGGTGGTCCAGGCAACCGCGAGGCGGATAAATCCGGGCCTCGTCACCACCGGCTCATGGATGCGGCGGATCCTGTTCGGGCTGCTGCGCCCGGGCATGCGCGCGCGCTTCGCGGCGGAGCCTGCGCGCATATTGCCGCTCGTGCGTATGGTAGATTCGGTAACCCACGAACGCGGCAAGGAGCAGCGCCATGAGCAGCATCAGGGTATAGGCGACCATCAGTCTCGGTTCCATTTCATATCTCCGCCGCCCGCATATGCGCGCCGGCCTCTGGTAAGGATGCCATTCGCGCCTAGGCGGGCGCACGCACCTCCAGGCACGGCTGTGCGGTCAGGCCGCCGCCGGAGCTCACCGTTACCTTCACCGTCATGTCGATCAGATCCGCCGCATTCCCCGTATAGCGGCCCTCCAGCGGCGGAATCTGCGCAATGTTCCGCGCTACCGCGACCGGCACCAGGTTCGCCTGGCCCATCTTGCCGTTGGTCGGATCGAAGGCGATCCAGCCCGCGCAAGGCAGGTAAACCTCCGCCCAGGCGTGCGTCGCGCCATGCTGTAGCGCTTGCGCCTCATCCGCAGCGGGAGGATCATAGAGATATCCTGAGACCGCTCGTGCGGCAAAGCCGAGATGGCGTGCCGCTTCGATGAACAGCGTCGCGAGATCGCGGCAGGCGCCGGATGCGTGATCGAGCGTCTCCAATGGTGATTGTGTGCCTTCCTCGCGCCGCTCGACATAGGCGATCCCGGCGCGGGCAGCGCTGTTGAGGTCCTGTAGCAGGGCAAGCGTGTCGGTCCGCTCCGCAGCGACGATGGCTTGCGCCCAGGCCAGCAGCCGCCCCTCGGGATCGGGATGCTCCGGCATCAGCAAAGCGCCCAGATCTACGCGCTCGTCGTGCGAATAGGCGAAGGGATAATGGTGCGCGTGCGGGGCGATCGGGAATACCGGCCAGGCGGCCGCGTCCTGCTCGACCACCAGCTGGCCAGTCACGGTAAGCGTGTCGGCCATTCCGAAAAAGCTGGCGGTCGCGATCAGGTTACCGAACACATCCTGTGTCCATTCGATATCGGCAGGAGGCGAGCAACTGAGCAGCGTCCTCACCGGCTTGATATCATGGCTACCGCGCGGGCTCAGCATCATCCGGTGCGGAAGCAACGTCACCGCCCGCGCATAACGGTAGGTTGTCTCATGCCAGATTGTGAGTCGCATCATCTTCGGCGCCTCCGGGATAACCGTCCGTTCCGCGCGCGACATGCGTGCAGAGCCAGGCAGCGTGAAAGGGAGATGCCGGTCCCGAGAGACCTCAAGTCCGTCGCAGGCGACGATAGCTTTCTTAATATGGGAACGGCGCACGCCACCGGCAATGGTCGCTCGACTTTTCCTCGTCAGTCGCGTTTCGCCGGCAGGTAGCCGGACTTCCCTTCAGCGACGGGCGGACAGTTGCCGGTATATTCGTCGGCTCAGTCCGGGGAACCTCGCACCATTGCTGCGGCGGCGCCGTTGCGCAGTGCCGAAACCGCCGCCGCGCATGCATGCTCGCTGGAATAGCCGATGCTCAATGCAATCGGCACGCCGCTCGCTGAGCAGAAGCGCCACCGCCAGTCGCCGCCGGAGAACAGGATTGAGGTAAGGCTGACGCGCTCGGCTCGATAGATCTCGAAATAGGGCTCGCCGTCCGCCTCGGGGTGAAGCTGGCCTTCGCTATTGGATGGCGCGTCCGGCGAACGGCCGATGCGGAACAGGGCTGCGGTGATGTCCCGGGGCAGTTCCCCGGCATCACGGCGCGGCGGAGCGAATTCGCTAAGTGCCATGCTGGCGGACACATGATTCTCCCATCGAACAAGCGGGAGCAATCCGTTTCTCTCTGGCGTCGCGTGCTTGCAAAAGAATCTGCGACGATCCTGCATATATAGCAGCATGCCTGGCGCTTGACCATGCTACAAAGCCGGCGAGCCGGGGATCTCAAGGAGCACCTCGTGTCGATCCGCACCACGTCCAGCACGGCCACGTTCGCTTCGCCCTTTCGGCTGAAAGGCGTCGACGAACTCCTTCCCCCCGGCACCTACCGGGTCGAGACCGATGAGGAAGGTATGGAAGGGAACGAGCGCACCGTCTTTCGGCGAGTTGCCACGCTCCTCTACGTCCCTACCGCATCGGGCATACGCGTCTGCACCGTAGACGCTGACGATCTGGCCGCCGCGCTGGCCTCCGACAATCGGTAATCCCGCACGGCCACTTGCCACGAGGCACGGGCGGGCCCACATGCTGGATTATGGGTTTGCGATCGAAGCGGGCCCGTTCGCATAGCGGCGGCGCTGGCTTCCGGTTGTGACAGCGACGCCCCGTCGCGGCCCAGCGACCCGATCGGTCCCCATCCATGGCAGCCAAGGACATACGCTTCTCGCGCGACGCGCGGGAAAGCATCGCGCGGGGCGTCGACCAGATGGCCGACGCGGTACGCGTAACGCTCGGGCCGAAAGGCCGCAACGTGGTGATCGACAAGGGCTATGGCGCCCCGCACATCACCAAGGACGGCGTCACCGTCGCCAAGGAGATCGATCTCAGCGACCGATTTGCGAACCTGGGCGCGCAGATGCTTCGTGCCGTCGCCACGCGAACGCAGTACCATGCCGGCGACGGCACCACCACCGCGACGGTGCTCGCGCAGGCGATCCTGCGCGAGGGGATGAAGTCGATTTCGTCAGGCGTCAGCCCGATCGAACTCAAGCGCGGCATCGACATCGCCGTCGCGCGCGTCATCGAGGAGTTGAAGGCCCGTTCGCGCCCCGTCTCGAGCACTGTAGAAATCACGCAAGTCGGCATCGTCTCCGCCAATGGCGACGCAGAGATCGGCAACATGATCGCGGCGGCCATGGATAAGGTCGGCAAGGAAGGGGTGATCTCGATCGAGGATGCGCGCGGCACCGCGTTCGAGCTCGAAATCGTCGAGGGAATGGAATTCGACCGCGGCTATCTCAGCCCCTATTTCATCACCGACGAGGGCAAGATGACCGTCGATCTGCACGAGCCGTACATCCTGCTCCACGAGCAGAAGCTGTCGGACCTGCATGCATTGCTTCCGGTGCTGGAGGCAGTCGCGCAGTCGGGCCGCCCGCTGGTGATCATCGCCGAAGACGTGGAAAGCGAGGCGCTCGCCACGCTGGTGGTCAACAAGATGCGCGGGAGCCTCCAGGTCGCCGCGGTGAAGGCGCCCGGTTTCGGCGCTCAGCGTAAGGCCGTGCTCGAGGATATGGCGATCCTGACCGGGGGCACGCTGATCGCGCCGGATCTCGGCATCAAGCTGGACAGCGTCACGCTCGACATGCTCGGTACCGCCCGCAGGGTGACAATGGACCGGAACGACACAGCGATCATCGGCGGCGCGGGCGATCCCGCGGCGATCGCCGGTCGCATCGCGGCGCTCAAGCAACAGATCGAACTCAGCACGAGCGAATATGACGAGGGCAAGCTCCAGGACCGGATGGCCAAGCTGGGCGGCGGCGTCGCCATCATCCGGGTCGGCGCCTCGACCGAAGTCGAGATGCGCGAGCGCAAGGACCGGCTCGACGACGCGCTACACGCGACGCGCGCCGCAGTGGAGGAAGGCATGTTGCCCGGCGGCGGCGTGGCCCTCCTCTATGCGTCCCGGGGCCTCGACGGCATCAGGGGCGAGAACGACGACCAGACCCGCGGCATCGACATCATCCGCAGGGCTCTATCGGCACCCCTTCGCCAGATCGCAGAAAATGCAGGACACGACGGCGGCCTGATCGCGGGCCGGCTGATCGACGGCAACGACCGCGATGTCGGTTTCAATGCGCAGACCGGCCGCTACGAGGACATGGTTGCTACCGGGATCGTCGATCCCACGCTCGTCGTCCGATCGGCATTGCAGGACGCCGCGTCGGTCGCTGGGCTGCTGCTCACCACCGAGGTGGCGATCGTCGGCAGCTCGAAAAACTCACCTACCAATCAGACGATGGCACCAGCCGGCTTCTGATCCGCCGGCCACGAATCCCAGGAGTATATACAATGTCACGAGTTCCCCTTCGCCCTTATCTCGTTACCAAGGACGAGGAAGGCATTTTCCGCGTCACCGTGCGGACCACACGCTTCAATTCACAGGGCTATCCGCTGGTCTCGGCCGAAGTCCTGGACGACGCGTTCAAGACACAAACCGCGGCGAAGGCGTTCGTGCGCGAGGAATATCGCGCCGAAGCCAACCAAATCGCCACCAAGTAGCGAGTTACTTGCGCGCCTTGCGGGCGGCGTAGCGTGCATCGCGTTCCGCCTTTCGCTCGGCGTCGCTCTTCGCCGGGACGATTTCCTCCGCAGCACTGGCAGCGATCTCGGCCGCCTGGGCGCGGGCATCGCACACCGCCTGCTTTTCGGCGGCGCGCTGGGCACGCCGGGCGGCCTGCGCGGTCTCACGCTTGAGTCCGGCGGCCTTGCGCTCGGCCAGCTTCGCCTCGCTGGGTGCGGGCTTGGCCCGCAGCAATGCCAGCGCCTTCAGCTTGGCGGTGCGGGAAAGCGCGGCGCGCTCGTTGAAATCGGGTGCTCGATAGGCTGTCATCTTGGACTTTCTGCAACAGATGCCGAAAGGGCGGACCCGGCGCACGCCGGACCCGCCCCATTCATTTCAGTAGGCCTGATCAGGCCGCCTGGAGATTCACCGCGGACGACTTGCCGCGCTGGTCGTTCTCGATCTCGTACGACAGGCGCTGATCCGCATTCAGCGTCGCCATACCGGCGCGCTCGACGGCGCTGATATGGACGAAGCTGTCATTGCCGCCGCCCTCGGGCGAGATGAAGCCATAGCCTTTGTCGATATTGAAGAATTTGACGGTGCCGATGGGCATGGGGATGTTCCTTTCGCGAACATGGGATTGTCCGCGCGCAGCTGCGCGCAGAGCCAAGAAGCGAGAAAAGGAAGGGTCGGCCCGGAAGCGTCGGTTTCCGTCGCAGGCGACGATAGCAATACGGATATGGGGTGCCGTCTGCGATATGCAACCTAGACTTCAATATTCCCCACATCGGCGAAGCCGCGATCGGGATTCTCGCTGAGGCCGCGATCCTTGTGGGCGACCAGTTCGAGCGCCTTCGCAGCATCCGTCGCGCCTTGTTGTCGCACGGCCGCCCGCTTGTCGCGCTTGTCGGCGTCCAGCGCCTCCTTGGCCCAGGCCGCCGCCGCGGTCGTCGCAATGGCCCGAACATTGGGCAGCACGGCATTGGCGGCAAGGGTAAGCTGGCGAGCCTGCTGCGCGCGGCACATGATGGCGGTGGGTTGCATCAGATTGTCCTTTCGAGAGGGAAGGCTGTGTAGGGTGGGATCAGATTATTCGGCACGGCCGGCGCGCCAGGGCAGGCCGGGCCGACGCACCATGTCCCCCGCACCGCGTGCACGCGCTCGTGAAATGGCCGCGATCCCAATGATTGCGGGCCGGCGGGAACATGGTTCCCGAACAACCGATGGAGGAGATCAAGCACCGGCGGCGCTTCCACCGGCCGCCGCCCGCTTCGCGGCCGCGACCGCGTCCTTGAGCGTGGTGTAGCGATAACCGTTCCAATGGA
Source organism: Sphingomonas sp. 67-41 (assembly GCF_001899725.1). Classification (NCBI taxonomy): domain Bacteria; kingdom Pseudomonadati; phylum Pseudomonadota; class Alphaproteobacteria; order Sphingomonadales; family Sphingomonadaceae; genus Sphingomonas; species Sphingomonas sp. 67-41. Next base: position 71,727 of record NZ_MKWJ01000021.1, read on the forward strand.
AATACGCCACGGGCACGCACTCGATGCCATAGGCCGCCATCAGTTCTTCGGCGTTCTGGGCATCGTGCTGTGGCACGGCAGCAAATTCGGTATTCATTCGGAATTCCCTGGTGCGGCTGATAGCCGAAGAGAAGTCAGCTGACGCGCCGCTGGGCCCAGTGGCTGCGCGTGACCGCGCCGGTCAGAACCTTCGAGCTATAGGCCCGGCTCACCGCGGCCGCGTCATCCGCGTTGACGAAGACCACTCGCGTCCCGCTGGGGATAAGCGGTTCGATTGCGCTGATCACCGCGTTGAGCCTGGCTGAAGTGGCAATGACGTGATCGATCGCCGCATCGACGTTGACAGCGCGCGTCACGATGGTTTCCCCGAGCCGGATGGGGGAGCGGCCTCTCGCGAAAGGAGGGTTAGCTTCGGCCGGACGATCTTCGGATCGGGTTCGGGCGAGCGGAGAAGAGGCGATGGCGAGATCTGGGGCATGCACGGCTCCACGCAGAGCGGGAGCACGAACCATCTCTCAGTCGCATCCATGCTCGTGGCAAGGTGGAGCGATGCGCATCATATGGGGTGTCGTGCGCGTATTACGAGTGCTGCAAACAGGGCGGCCCGCCAATTCGCAATATCTTCTCGCACAGCCGGACATTCCCTGCCGCCGGCGCGTTCTCAACCCGACTTGCCGGATCATCGGCGACAAGGGAATTCCCATTGGCAATCAAAGACACGCGCAACGCCGGCAACGGCGGCGAAACCCATCAGCGCGCTGAGGGCGATGCCCCCGCCCTGACGACGAACCACGGCGTTCCGATCAGCGACAACCAGAACAGCCTGAAAGCTGGCACGCGCGGCCCGACCCTGCTCGAGGATTTCGTCCTTCGCGAGAAGATCTTCCATTTCGATCACGAGCGCATCCCGGAGCGGATCGTGCATGCGCGCGGCTCGGGCGCCCATGGTGTCTTCGAGGCGACGGACGATATCTCTGATCTGTCCAAAGCGGCGGTCTTCACCAAAGGCGAGAAGACCGAGGTGTTCGTCCGGTTCTCAACCGTCGCGGGCGGCGCCGGCTCTGTGGATACGCCGCGCGACGTGCGGGGCTTTGCAGTGAAATTCTACACGCGGGAGGGCAACTGGGACCTGGTCGGCAACAACATCCCCGTCTTCTTCATCCAGGACGCGATCAAGTTCCCCGATCTCGTCCACGCCGTAAAGATGGAGGCCGATCGCGGCTATCCGCAGGCCGGCAGCGCGCACGACACCTTCTGGGACTGGGCCTCGCTGATGCCCGAGACCACCCATATGCTGATGTGGGCGATGTCGGATCGCACGCTGCCGCGCTCGCTTCGCATGATAGAAGGCTTCGGCGTTCACACCTTCAAGCTGGTAAACACCGAGGGCAAGGCCAGCTTCGTCAAGTTCCACTGGAAGCCGCGCCTTGGGCTTCAGTCGACGATCTGGGACGAAGCGCTGAAACTTCAGGCCGCCGATAATGACTATCACCGCCGCGACCTGTTCGAGGCGATCGACACCGGCGCTTTTCCGCAGTGGGATCTGGGCATCCAGGTGTTCGACCAGGTCTTCGCTGACGCGCAGCCCTATGACGTGCTCGACGCGACCAAGCTCATCCCCGAGGAGGACATTCCCGTCCGCCTGATCGGCACGCTGACGCTCAACCGCAACGTCGACAATTTCTTCGCGGAGACCGAGCAGGTCGCCTTTCTCCCCAGCAACATCGTGCCCGGCATCGATTTCTCGAACGATCCGCTGCTTCAGGGCCGGTTGTTCAGCTATCTCGACACCCAGAAATCGCGCCTCGGCACCACCAATTTCCATCAGATCCCTATCAACACGCCGCGTTGCCCTTTTGGCAATTTCCAACGCGACGGCATGATGCAGACGATGGTTCCCAAGGGCCGCGCGAACTACGAGCCCAACAGCCTGGCCGATCATGGCGAAGAGGGTGGCCCGCGCGAGAGCCCCGCCACGGGGTTTGTCACTACCGACGAGCGTTCGGGGCCGGACGAGCAGGGCGAGAAGCTGCGCGTTCGCGCAGAGACCTTTGCCGATCACTACAGCCAGGCGCGACTCTTCTTCCTGTCGCAGACCGAAAGCGAGAAAGCGCATATTGCTTCGTCGTTCGTGTTCGAGCTGTCCAAGGTCGGCCTGCTCGATCAGGTGCCGCCGCGAATGGTGGCAAACCTGCGAAACGTCGATGAGGATCTGGCGAAGCGTGTTGCCGATGGCCTTGGCATCCCCCTGCCCAAAAAGGCGCCGGCTGCCCGGGAGCCGGTGGATATGGCCCCTTCCGACGCGCTGTCGATCCACAAGAACATGAAGACGACGCTTGAGGGACGCGCTGTCGGCATCCTGATTGCTGATGGAACCGACGCCGGGGAACTCGCCGCGCTGGTGGCAGCGGTGGACAAGGCTAAGGGAAAGCCGGTGATCGTCGCACCCAAGGTCGGCGGCGCGAAGCTGTCCGATGGATCGCAGCAAAAGGCCGATGGTCAGCTGGCGGGGATGCCGAGCCAGATTTTCGACGCAGTTGCGATCGTCCTGTCGGAGGCGGGCTGCGCCGCGCTTCTGAAGGAGGGCGCCGCGGTCGAGTTCGTGATGAACGCGTTCGGCCACCTCAAGGCGATCGGCGCCAGCGCCGCCGCGAAGCCGCTCCTCGACAAGGCCGGCGTCGTACCGGACGAAGGCGTGACCGACCTGACCGCCGCTTTCATCAAGGCTGCCAGCCAGCGCTTCTACCCACGCGAGCCCTCGCTTCGTACCCTCGCGTGACCGTCAGTAAGGGAGTTGGCCATGATTGACCCTTTCACTGCCTGGTCGCGCGTCGCCGCGGCGGGCTTCGAGATGCAATCGACCTGGTGGCGGGGCATCGAGACGCTCCAGGCGTCAGGCACGGTGATCGGCGCGCGGAGCGAGATGATGCGCCGTGACGCGGGAAGGCCGGCACAGTCCGATCTCTCCGAATATGCGCGGATGGGTCCCGAGAAGGTCGACGCGTTCGGGCGAAGCGCCGGCGCGGTCATGCGTGACACGGCGAAGATGCAGGCTTCCTGGATGCGCCAGATGCAACGGGTCGGCCTGGCCATGCTTTCTGGAAGGACGCCAACGCTCGCGGAGGCGTCCGCTCTGGCAAGCCAGAGCGCCGACTATGCATTGGACGCAGTCGCCGCCACCGCCAAACTATATGAGGCTGCCCTTGCCCCCATTCATCGCACCGCGACCGGAAATGCGCGGCGGCTCGGCAATGCGGGACGCAGATGAGTATCGAGATACGGACCCGGCTCGACTATTGGTTCGACTGCCCAACCGATGTTCTTCTGCAGATAGAGGCAGCCGCGATACCGGAGCAGGTGATCGAGACAGCGCGGCTCGATATTTCGCCGACCGAGCATTTTGCCCGGGTACCTGCGCAGGACATGATCGGAGAGCGCATCTGGCTCCGCGTCGAGGGACGGCTGCTGGTCGATTATCAGGCGCGCGTGACGATCGCGCGCGACCTGGACGATTGCCTGTCGCTGCCGATCATCCCGCCTCACCAGCTTCCCGGCGAAACGGTCCAATATCTGATGGCATCGCGCTACTGTCCGTCCGATCAGTTTCAGCCGTTCGTCGATGCCGAGTTCGGCGGTATCGAAGGCGGCGCCAAGATTATGGCGATGCGCGACTGGATTGCCGGCCACTTCTCTTATGTGCCCGGGGCAAGCGACGCCGAGACCACTGCCCTCGACACGTTCGTCAAACGACAAGGCATTTGCCGTGATTACGCGCACGTCATGATCGTGCTGGCACGCGCCGCCGGAGTGCCCGCCAGGATGGCGAGCGTTTATGCGCCTGGCGTCGAACCTCCTGACTTCCATGCGGTCGCCGAGGTGTTCGTCGGCGGGGCGTGGCATCTTGTCGATGCGACCGGCATGGCGAGGGAGAGCGACATGGCCAAGATCGGCATCGGCCGCGACGCGGCAGACGTCGCTTTCCTGACCGCTTTCGGCAATGCCACGATGAACGCGCAATCCGTTCAGGTCGATCTGCGATAACGTCAAGGCGGAGCCCGATAGCCGGCCAGCGACAACTTCTCCCAGGCAGGCAATCTTCCTCTGCCCGGGCAACGCGTCATTCAGGCGGCTTGCCTCCCCTCCATTCGATTGCCTCGAGCTGGGAGATCAGGTCATCGAAATCGGCATCGGGCTTGATCGCGAACGCGAGGTCGAACCCCTTGCCGAGCCGCTCCAGGTCCTTGGCCGTGAGTAGCCCCACGGCAACGATGCGTTCGTTGCGGTCCATCGATTTGCGACCCATTGTTGGCTGTTTGCGATTTAACGCACGCGCTGCAGCGCGCGTGCCATTCCCGCTAAAGATAATTCTTCGCCCGCGCCATCGCGGCCGCATTCCACACGCGCCGGCGTTGTGACGAAAGCAGACCGGGCTTATCCTTCGCTCCGAGGACTGGTAGGCTCGGCCGGTGGGCGCGTTCTCACGTCGGAACGCCGGCCCTATCGACATATCGACTGCACGATCATGGAGATTGCGATTGTGATGAAACGCCTTGCACCTCTGCTTGCGATCGCGCTCTTTGCGCCTTGTGCTGCCTCCGCCCAGTCCGCTCCGGATCTTGCCGATCTGGTAGGCTCCCGTGCGGCCGGCGGGGAGACCCAGCTTGAGGCCAGAGGATATGCCTTCATCACCGTCAACACGGTGCGCGATACCAAATGGTCCCTGTGGTGGAGTGATCGCCAGCGCCAGTGCGTCCAAGTGGCGACTTCCGACGGACGCTATGCAGCGATCGAGCGGGTACCGGAGGCGAATTGCAATCGCGGCGGCGGCCAGCCTTCCCGTCCGGACTATGCTCCGTCTGCGACGCGTCCGGGTGGCCCCGACTATGGAGCGGGAGCCGGCGATCGGTTCGGCCCGTCGATCACGCTCGTCTGCTATGGCGGCGGCAGCACGCCCAGTGCGCAATATCAATCGGGCTATGTCTATAATTCGCGCAGCCATCGCTTCGAGCCGCAATATGGCACGACGCTCGGCCGCGACGGCTTCTCCTCCGATCTCCAGATCGAAATCTGGCACGGTCGCGGCCGCATCCGGCCCGAGGGCAAGCTGGTCTCACCGATCCACAGCGGCGGCGACAACGGATGGTGGGACATTCAGAACCTGGTAGTCACACCCGACCGCATCACCGGCGAATATCGGATGAACGGGCTTAACAAGCCGCGGTTCGAGATCGATCGCCGCACCGGTATCATCCGCATCAAGGCTGCTACCAGCTTCAACGGCCGCTGTGACGCGGGCGACTGGCGCGGCGGCGGCGGTTTCTAGGCGAGCAAGGCGGCGAGCAGCGCGAAAACCAGCAGGCACTCGACCATCGTCAACGTGGCGATCCCGAAGCCGCGCAGCCTGGAGATGCGCAACGCATGGGCGAACCAGAAAGTCTGCAGCACGCCGTACCAGAGGAAGGCGCTCAGAGTCATTCCCAGCCCGGCGACCTGAAATGCCTGGTTCCCGTGGAATTGCGTCGACACCCCGCCGATACCGAGCACCAGCGCGAACACGCCGGCGGGATAGCATTGCGCATAGAATAGCGGCTTCAGGCTGTCGCGAGTCAGCTTCTCCTTCTGCCACCGCAGCATCGCCACCGCCATGATGAGCGGGAAGACGGCGAAGAAGAGAAGCCGCATGAGCAGCAGGCTGGTGTCGTCGCTGATCAATCCCGCGAGCCCCTGCTTCTCGGCCACGATCGCACTCTGCCCGACAAGGGCGAGCTCAATCGTGTGGCTCAGCAGCAGCGTGAGAAGCAGGAAGATCGGCGGACTGAGGACGTCGGGATATTGCTGCTCAGGCGTATCGCCGAGCTCGCTGTCGGCATAGGCCATCATCGCGAAAGGATGCCTGATCGTCCGCCATAGCGTGACCGGATAGAAGACCAGCCAGGTGATGATCTCGTAGAGCAGGTCGTCGAGCGACTTGAGGAATTGCATGAAATTCACGGCGGCTATTCAGCACATTTCGCGTCAAGCTGCATCGACAAACCCGGCCCGCAGCCGACGCCACGTTCGGCGCTCGCCAGCCGTATTCAGCGGCCTGCGGTCATGTGCGCCGGCAATTCGGTGCCGAAAAGACGTGTCCGTCGGCACGTGGGCCAGTGATGAAACTACTGGGGCGCATAGTAGTCCGGCATCAGAGCGGCCCATCCTGAGCACGGATGGGCCGTGACGTGCTCCCCAAAACTCCTCCAGTCATAACTGGAGTCCGGGGTTATCATCGTGCCCTTGTGGGCAGGGTTGCACAACCCGCCTG